>DIHE01000010.1:0-159 GCA_002420005.1 Holophagales bacterium UBA5704
CTCGGGACGCCCGTGCTGGCCACAGATGCCGCGGGCGTGGTGGTGTGGGCGGGGGGCGTGGAGCCCTTCGGCAAGACCTGGACCGCGGGCGCGGACAACCCGGACCCCGAGGGAGCGGCCCTGGACCGGCTGGCTGCGGAGAAGGTGTTTCTGCGGTAC
>DIHE01000010.1:478-1423 GCA_002420005.1 Holophagales bacterium UBA5704
CACCGGTGGTATGAGGTGGGGGTTGGGAGGTATGGGCAGGTGGACCCAATTGGATTGGGGGGCGGCCTCAATCTATTCGGCTACGCAGAAAATAATCCTGCAGTAAAGGTGGACCCCTCAGGAACGCAGGCGAGAGACGGCCATATCCTTACTCGAGAGGAGATTATCGAACTGACCCAACGTGGCTGTGCGCGGCAAGCGTTTTACCGCAATTATGACAGCATGATCGAGGCCAACTGGAAAAAATCAGACAAGTACTTTCACTGCAAAGCGAACTGCGAGGCAGCGCGCTGCGGGCGCTATGGTCGCGAGGAAGCATGTGCTATGAGTGATTTGCGAGAGTCCCTCGACCAGCTTTTCAAAGGTGACCCGCGGAGTGCCTCCGAGGAAGATCAGGCAGCAAACCGATTCGGCCGAGACCAAGCTGCGAGAAAGCCCGAAGTTTCTTGCCAGATTCTTTGTGCTCAGTATCGCCCCAGTGGCCTTCCTTCACGGTACTAACAGGGAGGAATTCGTGAGGCGAAAAATTTTCCCCATCCTTGTTCTTGTGGCTCTGACCTTAATTGCAAGCATTTGGCTCTCTCGCCGAGTAAAGATTGATAACTGTCTCGACGGCGGCGGGCGATGGGATTACGAGACCAACATGTGCGACCTTTAGGTTCAGGCGGCTTGGCCGCCCTCTACACCCACGTCGCCATGGACCGCGAGATCACCTTGAGCTCCGATGATGGCGGAGGCACGCAACCGCTCGTGACCGGCGCCCGGTCTTTTCACCGTCGATCCGTCCTGCCCTGGTCGCGACATCTGCAGATCCCAGACGCTCTCCTCCTGCTCAGCAGAGGCGGATATGCTGGTCACCGCCTGGGTGGAGCCCCCAAGTCTGGGGCTTCACCGCCCAAGCTTCGGCGGTCACCCCCCAGGACCGGATGGTCACGCCCCAAGCCC
>DIHE01000010.1:1786-20286 GCA_002420005.1 Holophagales bacterium UBA5704
AGCCCGGACGGTCACCCCCCAAGCCCGGATGGTCACCCCCCAAGCCCGGACGGTCACCCCCCAGGTCCGGATGGTCACGCCCCAAGTCCGGATGGTCATCCCCCAGGACCGGACGGTCAGCCCCCAAGACCGGACGGTGACGCCCCAAGGCCGGACGGTCAGCCCCCAAGACCGGACGGTCACCCCCCAGGACCGGATGGTCACCCCCCAAGCCCGGACGGTGACGCCCCAAGACCGGATGGTCGGCCCCCAGGACCGGACGGTGACGCCCCAAGACCGGATGGTGGCCCCCCAAGGCCGGATGGTCACGCTCCAAGGCCGGATGGTCACGCTCCAAGGCCGGATGGTCACCCCCCAGGACCGGATGGTGACGCCCAGGGCCGGTCGGTCAACGCGAGGGACTCAGAACCCGATCCACAGCTCCGCCCCACCCTCCCGCCGGTTCTCCAGGCCGACGTCGAAGCCGTGTTGCGCCAGGATCTCGCGGATGAGGGTGAGGCCGAGGCCGCGGCCGTCTCTCTTGGTGCTGAAGAAGGGGGTGAAGAGGAGCGGACGGACCTCCTCGGGGACGCCGGGGCCGGTGTCGGCGAGGCGCAGGACGGGCCTTCCTCCTTCTGTTGCGAGGCGTAGCTCGATCCGGCCGTCCTCTCCGATCGCCTCCATCGCGTTCTGGAGGACGTTGACCAGCACCTGCTCGATCTGGTTGCGGTCGAGATCGATCGGCGGGACCTCCTCCCTCTCCCGCCAGGCGCAGGCGATGTGCCGGCGTTCCAGCTCGGGACGCAGGAGGAGCAGGATCTCGTCGAGGAGACGGCCGACGTTGCACGGCCGGCGCTCGGGGGGCGGGAGGCGGACGACTTCGGCGAAGCCGTTGACGAAGGCGCCGAGGCGCTCCAGGCGGGCGATGGCGATGCCCACGGCCTGCGTGAAGTCCTCCCGGTCGTCCGCGGCGAGCTGGGCGCCGTAGTCGCGGAAGGAGTCGAGGAGCGAGCGCACCGGCCCCACCGAGTTGTTCACCTCGTGGGACATCAGCCGGATCAGCTTGCCGTAGGCGGCCTTCTCGGAGGCGCGGAGCTCTTCGGTCAGCTCCTCGACGAGCAGGAAGCTGCGCGGAAAGCCGCGGTCGAACAGCTCGGCGCGCGCCACCTTGAGACGCCGGGGACCGAGCGCCAGCACCCGCGACGCACCCACCGGCACCGCCGCCAGCTCGGCCCCCAGCGGCGGCGCCAGCTCGCCGAGGCGGCGCCCGGCCGCCTCCGCTCCCAGGCCCAGCAGCCGCCCGGCGCTCGGGTTGAGCTGCTCGATCCGCGCATCGAAGTCGAGCGTCACGATGCCGGCCGGCGAGGCGGCGAGGACGCGGTCGAGAAAATAGTGCTGCTCCTGCACGGTCAGCCGCTCCTCGCGGAGCCGCCGGATCATGTCGTTGTAGATTTCGAGCAGGGCATCCATCTCCGGCTGGCCGACCGGCCGGAATTGCGAGGTAAAATCGCGCTCGCCGATCAGCTCCGCGCCGGTGCGGATCAGCTCCAGCGGGACGAAGAACGAGCGCACCAGCATCACCCCGAGAGCGATCGACACCACGAACAGAGCCTCGACCGCGAGCAGCAGGATCGGCCGCTCGCGGATCACGAACCAGGAGATCCCCGCCAGCACCAGGTGGATCGCCACCAGGTAGGCGAGAATCCGGGTGCGCAGGCTACGCCAGCCCATATTTCTCAAACCGCCGATACAGCGCGGCCCGCGAGAGCCCGAGGGCTTCGGCGACGCGGGTGACGTTGCCTTCGTAGTGCCCCAGGCAGGCGACGATCATCGCCTTTTCCATCTCGTCGAGCGTCATGCTGCCCGGCGTCGGCAGCCCTCCCGCGCCGCCGCGCGTGTCGCGGCTCTCCAGCTCGGCCAGGGCGCGCAGGTCGGCGACGTCGAGGCGCTCACCGTCCAGAACCAGCACCGCCCGCTCGATCGTCTGGCGGAGCTGGCGGATGTTGCCGGGCCAGCTCTGCGCCTGCAGCCAATCCTCCGCCCGGGAGGTCAGGTCCAGGCGGGCGCGGCGGTAGGTGCGGGCGCAGACCTCCAGAAAATGGCGGGCGAGCGGCGCAATGTCGCCGCGCCGTTCGCGCAGCGGCGGCAGGCGCAGAGCGATCAGGTTCAACCGGTAGAGCAGGTCCTCGCGGAACCGGCCGCGGGCCACCTCTTCGCCGAGATCGCGGTTGGTGGCGGAGACCACCCGCACGTCCACGGTGCGCGTGGTGCTCGATCCGAGCACCTCGTACGAGCGATCCTGGAGCACCCGCAGGAGCTTCACCTGGGCGTTCAGATCGATCTCGCCGATCTCGTCGAGAAAAATGGTGCCGCCGTCCGCCATCTCGAAGCGTCCTTTGCGATCGGCCCGGGCGTCGGTGAAGGCGCCGCGCACGTGGCCGAACATCTCGCTTTCGAACAGCGTCGAGGAGATCCCGCCGAGATTCACCTTGACGAACGGCCGGTCGCGCCGCCGGCTGTTGCCGTGGAGCGCCTCGGCGATCAGCTCCTTGCCGGTGCCGCTCTCGCCGGTGATCAGGACCGAGGCATCCGTGGGCGCCACGCGGGCGACCAGCTCGAGGAGCTTCAAGAGCCGCGGATCGGTGCCGATCAAGCCGCGGAAATCGCCGTGGCGGTCGAGCTCCTCGCGGCTGGCGGGCGCCGGCCGGTCCTCCCCCGTCTCGCCCGCCCGCGCGGCGGCGAGGCTGAGCGCGGTCTCCACGGACTGGAGGAGCTGCGCGTTGTTCCACGGCTTGGTGATGAAGTCCGCCGCGCCGGCTTTGATGCCGTCGACGGCGAGCTGGATCGAGCCCCAGGCGGTGATCAGGACGACCGGCAGGCCCGGGCGCAACCGGCGGATGGCGGCGAGCAGCTCCATCCCCTCCTCACCCGTGGTGCCGCGCGAAAAGTTCATGTCCTGGAGGACCAGATCCAGCTCGCGCCCGCGCACCACCTCCAGGGCCTCCTCCTGGGAGGCGGCGGGGATCGGAAGGTACCCGTGCCGCTTCAAAAGGAGACCGAGCGAAGCGGTCACCGACGCATCGTCGTCGACGAGGAGGATGGTGGGCTTCATTCGTAGCGCAGTGCCTCCGCCGGCTGTACCCGCCCGGCCAGGGTGCTCGGATAGAGCGCGCAGACCGTGGCCAGGAGATACATCGCGACAGATGCCGACAGGAGGCCGCTTCCGAACACCTGCGGACGCAGCACGGAGCCGAACACGTCGAGCACCGGAAGCTGGATCACCACGATCGTTCCCAACAAGACCCCCAGGGTCGTGAGCAGGAGCTGCTCCAGGATGATCTGGCGGTGGACCTCGGCCCGCGAGGCCCCGATCGCCCGGCGCAGACCGATCTCGCGGGTGCGCTGGAGGAGATTCTGCCACAGCACCCCGAGAAGTCCGAGGGCGACCATCAGGAGCAGGAAGAAGGCGACGATGCCGCCGACGAGAAGCGGGGTCAGCCGCAGGCGGAACGCCGATTCCCGGGTCTGGGCGAGCGGCGCGATCTCGAACGACCATTCGTGGGCCACGGCTTGCAGCCGGCGGGTCAGCTCCTCCTCGAATGCGACCGGAGTCCCCGGGCGGACGCGCACCAGCAGCACCCGCGGCGGACGGTCCTGCGGATGTCCCAGGCGCTTGTGGTAGAAGACGAAGTTGTCGGGCCCGGAGAGCTCACCGTGGTGGCGGAAGTCGCGGACCACGCCGATCACCCGCCTCTCCGGCTCCGGAGATTTGGGGTCCGGATCCCCGAGCCGCCGGCCGATCGGATCCTCCTCGCCCCAGGCCTCGCGGGCGAGGTCCTCGTCGATCACCACCGGGCGCCAGGCGAGCGCCGCATCCGCCGGCTGGAACCAACGGCCGCGGACGACGTCGAACCGCATCACCTCGGCGAAGCTCGCCGTCACCTCGTTGACGCTCATGCTGACCCGGCGTCCGTTGACCGTGCGACCCGAGGTGTATTGGCCGAACGCGAAGGGCTCCATCATGGCGCCGGTGACCGCTTCGACCGGGGCGAGCGTCTCCACCTCCCGCACCAGGCGGGCGGCGGTCTCCACCTGCTCCGCAGTGAACGTGTCGTCCGACCCGGCCTGCATGTTCACCCGAACCGCCCAGACGTCCTGCCAGTCGAAGCCCAAGGGACGGCGCGCGTTGTCCCAGAGGAACAGGCCGAGCGTGCCGACCGCGAAGACGACCAGGAAGGTGAAAAAGATCTCCACCAGGATCAGCGCGTTGGCGCGCTTGCGGTTCCACACCAGCTTCAGAAGATGGCGGATCATACGGTCCTCCCGCGCAGTGCTTGTACCGGATGGAGCCGGGACATCTTCCACGCCGGATAGACGCCCGAAAAGAGACCGAAGAACAGAGCGAGCGCCAGGCCTTCGAAGAAAACCCGGAAGTTGAGCCGCAGGTCGGCGTATGGAATGACGCCGCTCTCGTTGAGCCCCGCGAGGACCGCGGCGGCGAGGCCGAGGCCGAGGGCTCCACCGAGGAGCGTGAGCACTACGTTCTCGACCACGAACTGCCCCACCAGGGTGTGCGACGAGGCGCCGAAGGCCTTGCGCACGCCGATCTCCGAGGCACGGTCGAGAATGCGGCTCAGGTTGAGGTTCACCAGATTGATCGACGGCAGGATCATGAACAGCACCGCGAGACCGAGCAGCAGCGCCCAGAGCAGCTCCGGCCGGCTTTCCCGGGCTTCGAAGAGCGTCCGGGAGACCGCCTCGAACAGGGTGTCCGCGCCGGCGTCGATCGTCTGGAACATCCGGCGGTCGGGGATGTGCGCCTCCGCCAGGTCGAGACGCCGGTCCACCGCCGCCTTGATCTGCGGAAAGTC
The DNA here is from genome assembly GCA_002420005.1 of Holophagales bacterium UBA5704. Taxonomy (GTDB): domain Bacteria; phylum Acidobacteriota; class Thermoanaerobaculia; order Multivoradales; family UBA5704; genus UBA5704. The sequence continues at coordinate 6,637 of DIHE01000010.1, forward strand.
GGCCCGGCTGTGCGCCAGCAGGAGGGCCATGAAATTCCCTTGATACTCCTTCAGATAGGCCCGCGACTTGGCCGTCGAGACCGGGACCCAGATTTCGGAATAGGCCACCACCCGCAGGATCGGCACGTCGCGCACCACGCCGACGACGCGGAACCGCTGGCCGTCCACCTCGATCGTGCGGCCGACCGCGGGCTCGTCACCGAAGAAACGGCCGCGCGTGGTCTCATTGATCACCGCGACGAACCGCGCCGCGGCGTCGTCCTCGGCGGTGAAGGGTCCCCCTTCAAGGAACGAAAAATCGAGGATCTGCCAATACGCCCCGTCGGTGCGCTTCAGGCTCGATTCGATCTTCTGGCCGCCGACGTACGAGATGGCGGCGCGCGCCGTGGTGAAAAGGGAGATGTTCTCGACTCCGGGTAGCTCTTGCGGCAGGCCACGGACGGCCCGGTCGAGCAGGCCATAGCCGGCGAACCCGTTGTAGACCGAGTCTTCCCCGCGCAAGGAGGCCGTATAAATCCCCAAAGTGCGATCGCCCCGCGACTCCGGCGCCTGTGGCGCGAAGATCTGATCGAGCATCGCGGTCGCCACGAGAAGGACGAGCAAGGTGAGGCTGATGCCGAACAGGCTGATGAAGGTGAAGAATTTCCGGCGCGCCAGGACCTTGAGCGCCATTTTCAGATAATTGCCGAGCATCGGCGTCTCCTCACTGCACCTGCCGGCCGTCGAACAGGCGCACCACGCGGTGCGTCCGTTCGGCCAGGCGCGGGTCATGGGTGACCATCACGATTGTGGTCCCCTCCTGGTTGAGCTCCTGCAGGATGCCCATGATCTCGTCGCCCATCTGGCTGTCCAGGTTGCCCGTCGGCTCGTCGGCGAGGAGGACCGCCGGCTTGCCGACGATGGCGCGGGCGATCGCCACGCGCTGCTGCTGGCCTCCGGACAGCTGGCCGGGAAAGTGATGGGTGCGCGAGGCGAGGCCCACCCGGTCGAGCGCGGCGAGCGCCGCCCGCCGCCGTTCCTTGCCGGTCGTCTTGCGGTAGAGCAGCGGAATCTCGACGTTGTCCACCACCGACAAGTCGGCCACCAGGTGGAACTGCTGAAAGACGAAGCCGAGCCGCTCGTTGCGCACCCGGGCGAGGGCGCGGTCGCCGTAGCGCTCGACGGGCTTGCCGTCGAGCGCGATCGACCCGCCGCTCGGTGCGTCGAGCAGGCCGATCAGGTGGAGCAGCGTGCTTTTGCCGCACCCGGAGGGCCCCATGATCGACACGAATTCTCCTTGGTCGATCGTCAGGTTCACATTGTCGAGCGCCGTGGTTTCGACGCGCTCGGTGCGGTATTTCTTGGTCACCCGTTCCAGTTGGATCATGGTGCAATCTCCTCTCTAGCGGAGCTTCACGTGTTGGAGGTGGAGGAATTCCTTCATGTCGGAGAGGATGACCTCCTCCCCTTCGGCGAGGCCGTCGAGAATCTCGATGAAGTCGTAGCCCACGGCACCGATGTGGACGTCCTTGCGCACCGCCCGGTCTCCCTGGACGGCGAAGACCCTCTGCGTCAGGCCTCCTTGCAGAAAAGGCCCCTTGGGGACGCGCAGCACATGGGGCCGCGCCTCGGTCACCACCAGGACGTCGACGCCGAGGTTGTTGCGCAGCGCCGCATGGCGCGGATCGTCCAGCTCGGCGGTGAACTTCACGGCATTGTTCTCGATCGTCGGATCGATCTGCGCCAGCCGGCCGTTGACGAACGGCTTGCCGTCCAGCAGGAGGCGGACGGGCAGCCCGGGGCGCAGGCGGGAGGCATGGACGTCCGAGACCGTGGCCTCGACGCGGTAGGAGTCGAGATCGGCGATGCGGGCGAGGATCTCGCCGCGCTGGATGGTGGCGCCTTCCCGGGGCACCACCCAGGTGAGGACGCCCGGGCGATCCGACTGCGTGGCGGCGAGGTCGAGCTGGCGGCGCGCCTCCTCCAGGTCCTTGCGCAGGATGGCGAGGTCGAGATCGAGCCCGGCGAGCTGCGCCTCGGTTGAGCGTTTCGCATCGCGCACGGACTGTTCGAGCTGCGCGAGCTCGATCCGCGCCTTCTTCGCCTCCACTTCCGAGGCGCGCAGGGTCTGCTCGGAGACGAGGCCGTCGGCGCGGAGCTTGCGGTTCTGCTCCGCGCGGTACTCGGCCGCCTCGACGTCGAGCCGGCCGCTCTCGATCCGCCCCCGCAGGTCGCCGAGCGCCTTGTCGAGCGTCAGGCGGAGCTGGAGCTGCTCGTTGGCCTTCTTGGCGAGCTGGTCCTGCAACCGTTCAAAATTGAGCCGGGAGACCGAGGTGTCGAGCCGGAGGATCTCGTCCCCCGCCTTCACCACCTCGCCCGGCCGCTTGAGGATCTTCTCGATGCGCGCCTCGACCGGGCTCGACAACACCCCTTCAAACGCCGGGAGGACCGTGCCGGAGGCCTCGAGGACCCCTTCGACCGCCCCGCGGTCCACCCGGCCGGTGCGCAGCCGGTCGCGTTCGACCGAGGGCCGCAGCCATCCCGGCAAAAGAAGCAGGACGGCCGCGACCAGTGCGGCGCCGCCCACCGCCCACGCCGCCCCGCGCCAGATCCGCCGTCTCCGAAAGCTTGGTTCAATCTCGCGATCCATGTTCGTTTCTCCCCAGACACCGGCCGCCAGGGGCAAGCCGCGTGCCAGAGGGGAAACGTTGAAGAATCAGCAGGTTGAGAGAGTCAGGGAGGGGGGCCGGGGCGTGCGGGGGCGGACGGGGGTGTTCGGAAGCGGACGGTGAGGGGCGCCCAAAGGAGTCACGCGATGAGGTTGCGCCAGCGGAGCCCGGGAAAGCGCGAGAATCCCCCGTCCGTCGTCCACCACTCGCAACCGTGCTCCATGGCGAGGGCTGCCAGGTAGGCGTCCGTGGTATCCGAACCGCGAATGCCGGTCTCCAGGACAAGGCCACGGAAGATCATCCAGTGGCGAGGACCGGGCTCGATCCGACGCACCTCGGCTTGCGAGGCCAGAGCCTCGACGAAACGGAACACCTCTGCCGGTGCCGGCGTGGGCTGGAAGATCCGAGGATTGCTGCCGATCCGCACGACGGCGGAGAGAATCAGCTCACTGACCGCCATCTCCCGGGGCCTGGAACGGAGCTGCTCCAACTCACCGCGGCAGATGGCATGGTGCGGCGACCGCTCGACCATTGCCGCGAGCAGTACGTTGACGTCGCAGAGAATCACTCGATCTCCCAAAGGCGGCTCGTGTCGTCGAGATCGATCCCCGCGACCGGCACCGGGTCGCGCAGGAGGGGCAGAGGCACCGGCTTGGCTTGGGATCGCCGCAGGCGCTGTTCGCCGAGGTAGAGGCGGAGACTGTCCTCGAACAGCCGCGTGAGCGGGAGATGCCGCTCCGCCGCCAGTTGCTTGGCTTCGATGAGTAGATGCTCCGGGATGTCGACCGTGGTGCGCATGATGCGTTGATGATACACCCGGGTGGGCCGACTTCACGGCGGCTCGGCCCTGAGCGGCGGGAGCCCGGGGCTTCAGGCAAAGACCTCAACTTCGCGAGTCTCGACCGTCAGCGGCAGGCCTTGCTTTTCGAGCTGGCGCAGCGCATTGGGACAACTATATCGCGCCGGAGCAAGTTTGCCCGCCCGCCCCACTTCTCCTAGACTCCTCCTCATGCCCTTCTCCGTCGAGCAAATCCGTGCAGCCCTGGGCCGCCACCAGCCGCGGCTCCTTGAGCAGCGGCCGGACGACACGCGGGCCTCGGTGGCCCTGGTGCTGGCCGGTGGGGGGGACGAGTTGTCGCTCTGCGCGATCCGGCGGGCCGAGCATCCGCTCGATCCATGGTCCGGGCACATGGCATTGCCGGGCGGACGCTGCGATCCGGACGATCCCCATCCGCGGGCGGCGGCGGAGCGGGAGACCTGGGAAGAGGTGGGCGTCGCGGTGGGGGAGCCGCACTGGCTCGGCGCGCTCTCCGAGGTGCAGGTGCGGATGGGCGGCTCGGGCCGCAAGATGATCCTCTCCCCGTTCGTCTATCACCTGGGCGAGGAGCTGGCTTCGTTCACCCCGAATCACGAGGTCGCGGAGGTGTTCTGGATTCCGCTCGCCCACCTCTGGGAGGCCGGAAACGCCGGCAGTCTCGAATGGGAGAGCCACGGCACCCGCCTCCTCTACCCCTCCATCCGCTTTCAGGGCCACGCCATCTGGGGTCTCACCTTCCGCGTCCTGACGCTCTTCTCGGACGTGCTGGATGCGCCGCTGCCGCATCTGGAGGAGATCCCGGGACTGGGACGGTAGGCCGCAGAGAGAGTTGACGCATGGAAAAGATTCCTCTCGCCGAAGCCGCCAAGGTCGAGCTGCACATCACCTCCCACGCGCCGTGCGACGACATCGGCCACCTGCTGGTGACGGTGCGCCTCCGCAACCTCTCGACGGCCGTGCTCGACAGCGAGGGGGAGCACCCTCTGTACCTGGTGTACCGCTGGATCGAAGCGGCCACCGGCCGCCTGGTGGTTGCAGAAAGCCCGGTCACTGCGCTGCCTGCGCCGCTCCAACCCGGGGGCGAAGGCACCTTCGTGCTCCGCGTCACGCCCCCCGAGACGCCCGGCAGGTACGTGCTGCGCGCAACCCTCGTGCAGCACCTGCATTATTGGTTCGATCACCCTCCGGTCGAAGTTTTCTCCGAGGTGGAGCACGAGATCGCCCCCTGGTGGGACGACCAGACCGCCGGGACGGTCCCCTTCGCCGGAACACCGTGGGTCAACCGCGCCGGCTATCGTCCGTATCTCGCTCCGTCCGGCCGGAGCCGCCCTCTCGGCTTGACCTGCGAGACCACCAACCTCTGCAACAACGACTGCATCATCTGTGCTTACGGCTCGCAGTCGCGCCCCAAGGGGGTGATGTCGCTCGAGGTGTTCGAGAAGGTTCTGAGCGATTATTCGGACCTGGGCGGCGGCGTGCTGTCCCTGACGCCCGTGGTGGGCGACGTCTTCCTCGATCACCTGCTCGTCGAACGTCTGCGCCTGGCCGAGAACTACCCGCGGGTCGACGATCTGTCCGTGACCACCAACGCCGTCGCCTCCAAACGGTATGACGACGACGAGCTGGGCTACGTCCTCAACCGTTTCCGGCAGATCCAGATCTCGATCTACGGGGTCGATGAGGAAGAGTACGTCGCAATGACCAAGAAGCACACGTACTCCCAGATGCTGGCGGCGATCGACCGCGTCCTTCGCCTGTTTCGCGGCCGGCTCGTCCTCGTCTCCCAGCTGTTGAAAAAGCGGACCCTCGACGACGTGAAGAAGTGGGCGGCGGCGAGCTTCAGGAGCTTGCCGGGCACGGCGGCGCAGGTGACGATCCAGGAGCCGTACAACGACTTTTCCAACTGGGGCATCCTGGACACCGGAAAAGCCCTGCCGTTCGACGCCACCTGGAGGCCCAATCCCACGGCCAAGAAGCAGTGCCTGACGCCGCTGGTCTCTTTTCAGGTGTACTGGAACGGCAACGTCTCCTTCTGCCCGTGCGACGATTTCGACAACAGCCCGGACCTCCACCTGGGCAACGTGATGGACAGCTCGCTGGCGGAGATGTACAGCTCCGAGAAGGTCCGCCGGCTGTGGAGCTGGCCGGTCCACGGCGTCCCGGAGTTCTGCAAGACGTGCAGCTTCTACCAGCCGATGGAGACCCTGCTGCTGGTTCCAGGGGCGCTGCAGAATCCGCGGCTCCTGATGGGGTCGTAACCCGGCGAGACGCTCACAGACCCCCCGAGTTGAAACGTTCCGCCCAACCCGGTCACTTGCAGATGGACCGATCCCTCTGCCAACCAACCCATGGACCAAGAAACCACAGTTCTCTACCGGGGCCAGGGCCGGCCTCCTGGAGACCCGCTCCCTTCGACCCTGGCCCCGCCGCCGTTTGCCCTCACTCCGGCGCGGTTCCCGGAGCGGATCGGGAGCTATGCCATCCTCGGCCTGCTCGGCGAAGGAGGGATGGGCACCGTCTATCTGGGAGAGCAGCGCGAGCCGTTCTACCGCCGCGTCGCGGTCAAGGTGATCCGCGCCGGCCGGTCGTCGCTCAGCTATGCCCTGCGTTTCGAGCACGAACGGCAGATCCTCGCCCTGATGAGCCATCCGGGGATCGCCCGGGTCTACGACGCGGGTACAACGGACGACGGCGACGCCTGGTTCGCCATGGAGCATGTCCCCGGCCTGCCGCTCAACGCCTTCTGCGACCAGGACCGGCTGACCACGCGCGAGCGGCTGGAGCTGTTCCTCCAGGTCTGCGAGGCGATCCAGCATGCGCACCAGCGCGGCGTGCTGCACCGCGACATCAAACCGGCCAACGTGCTCGTCACCCGGGAAGACGGTCAGGCGCGCCCGCGGGTGATCGATTTCGGCCTCGCCAAGGCATTCGACAGCCCTCTCCTCGACGGCCCGGAGCTGACCCAGCTCGGCTTCGCCGTGGGCACGCCCTCCTACATGAGCCCGGAGCAGGCGGATCGCCGCCTCACCCCGGACGTCGACAGCCGCGCCGACGTGTATTCCCTCGGCGTCCTGCTCTATGAGCTGCTCACCGGCTGCCTGCCGCTCGATCTGGGGAAGGATCCGAGCTTCGTCTCCCAGCTCGCCACGGAGGAGCCGCCGCCGCCGAGCCGGCGGGTGTCGTCGCTCGGCGAATCAGGCCCGGGGATCGCGGCCCGGCGCCGCAGCGGCGTCCCCGAGCTGAGCCGCCAGCTCACCGGCGACCTTGACTGGATTGTCCTCAAAGCGCTTGAAAAGGACCGCGAGCGGCGCTATGGCACGGTGTCCGAGCTGGCGGAGGACGTGCGCCGCCACCTGCGCGATGAGCCGGTTCTCGCCGGCCCGCCGTCGCTCGGCTACCGGCTCGGCAAGCTGATGCGGCGCAACCGGCTCGCCACCGCGGCCGTGCTGCTGATGGCGTTGAGCCTCGGCGTGGCCACGGCCGGTGTGGCGATCGGCCTGGTGAACGCCCGCCGCGCGGCGGACAAGGCGACCGCGATGAACCGCATGCTCGACGAGATGCTCGCCTCCGCCGCACCGGGAGCCCGCGGCCGGGATGTGAAGGTGGCGGAGGTGCTCGATCTGGCCGCGGATCGGTTGGACAAGGAGCCGCCGGCCGATCCCGAGGTCGAAGCCGGTCTGCGCGCCACCTTGGGGAGGACCTATGTCGCCCTCGGCCATCTGGACAAAGCCGGCCCGCAGCTCGACCGCGCTCTCGCCTTGAACCGGAAGGAGCTTGGGGAGACGCACGCCGACACCCTGGCGGTACGGCTGGCGCGCGCCCGCTGGCTGTTCGAGACCGGCCGTGGCCCTGAAGCCGAGCAGGAGGCCCGCAGCCTGCTCGCCGACGCCCGTGCCGCGCTCGGCGCCGAGCACCCGCTCACCCGGCAGGCCCTCGGCCGGCTCGCCACCATCCTCGGCGAAGCGGGCCGCTGGGACGAGGCGGTGGGGCTCGTCCGGGAGCTGATCGCAATCCAGACGCGGCTCCTCGGAGCCGCCGATCGCGAAACGCTGCAGGCGGACAACGTGCTCGCCCGTCTCCTGGTGGGGCAGGGGCGCTTTGCGGAAGCGGAAACCTCCGCCCGCCGTGCCTACGAAGGACTGAGAGGGCTCCTCGGGGAGGCGCATCCGGAGGCCCTCTCGGCGATGAACACCCTGGCCGGTGCGCTGTTCTATCAGGACAAGCTGACCGAGCTGGAGGAGCTCGCCCGGCGGGGGGTGGCGATCCGCGAGAGGACGCTGGGCAAGGAGCATCCAGAGACGCTGGATGCGATGAACAACCTGGCGCAGCTGCTTGAGTCGACCGGCCGCGGCGCGGAAGCCGAGGCGCTCCACCGGGAGACGCTCGAGATCCGCCGCCGGGTGCTCGGCCCGGAGCATCCGCGGGCGCTCGATTCCCTGTACGGTCTCGCCCAGGTGCTGCGCGGCCGGGGCGACGCCGCCGGCGCCGAGGCCCTCTTCGCCGAGGTCTGGCAGACGCGCCTGCGGACCCTCGGCAAGAACCACCCCGACACCTGGCTCGCCCTGGCCGCCCATGCCACCACGTTGGAGACGATGGGGCGCCGGGCCGAGGCGCAACGGCTCCGCGAGCAGGCGCGCAGCGAGCTCGTGCGGTTGCTGGGGGCGGAGCACCCGGTGGTGAAAGAGATCGGGTGAGGGCAGGGCCGCATAGATAGGCCGCCAAGGACGGCAGCGACACCAAGGACGACAACCGGTCGGGCGAAATGTCCTTGGCGTCTTTGCCGTCCTTACGGTCCTTGGGCCGGCGCCCCCTACTTCACCCGCGCCAGCTTGAGCCCCGGCGGTACCGTGGCGTGGGCCAGGTCGAAGTCATCCGCCACCACCGGGACGTACACCACCTCGGTGGTCTCTCCGACGAAGGTCATCTCCACGCGGTAGCCCCCGAGGTTGGACGGCACCGGATTCTTTTCGGCCGCCCAGAGGTTGACCTCGGTTCCCACCTCGCTGTCCTTGCCGTCGGTACGCACGATCAGGTCCGGAGAGAACGGCTCGCGCTCCGGATAGCCGTCCTGCGTCGGAGGACCGGCTTCGAGCACGGCCACCCGGTGCAGCTCGTCGCCGCGGGCGGAGAGGGTGAGGATGCCGAGAAGCCGGGGCAGCCTCTTCTCGCCCTCGGCCTCCGGTGGAGGAACGACGCCGGACAGGCTGTGGTACCCCACCAGCCGCCGCACCGGCGTGTTCGGCACCTCGACGACCGCCGGCTGGACGGTCGAGACCGCGGCGAGCCGGCCGGTTCGCAGGTCGTAGACCCGCTGCACGTTCTCGGAGGCACAGCAGCCATACTGGGTGGTGCGGTAAAACTCGCCGTAGCGCAGCATGTCCGCCTCGTTGGCCTCGCCGGAGATCGACCAGAGCTTCGTGTCATACCGGCTCTTGCTCCCCTTGCCGGTCCTCCAGGCGATCGCCTCCAGGGTGGACGGCGAGCCCTCTGCATCGGTGTTCTCCGTGATGCGGAAGATCTGCTCCAGGAGAATCGGCTCCGGCTCACCGGGCGCGCCCGGGTCGGGCCAGAGGGTGAAGAACTCGTACCGCGGCTGGACGATCTTGCGGTGGAAGACGCCGTCGGGGAGGGCGGTCTCCTCGACGCTGGCCGGCGTCTGCCGGCGAAACGGTGCCTGCGGTGCGGCGCCGGCCACGGCCACGGAGGCCGCCAGCAGGGTCGGCAGAACCAGGGTCAGAAGGGTGCGACGTCGCATGCGCGGTCTCCTCAAGCCACCCGGGTCGGCCGGCCGGCGGCGGGTGCGGACGGTTCGGGAATCATCTCCCAGTCGGTGTGGGCTTCCTTGTTCTCCACGAACCAGCCCCAGAGCATCCGCAGATAGGTGTGATTGCGCAGGCCGATCTGCCGGTAGAACGGCTGCAACCGGCGGTTGAGCTGCGTCAGGTTGTAGAACGGGACCCGCTGGTAGTAGTGGTGCTCGACGTGGAAGTTGGACCACAGGAAGAGGAACCGCCAGACCGGGTTGCCGTTGACCAGCGTCGTCCACTTCGCGGGATCGGTGGGATCGATGTCGTAGTGCTGGCCGAGACGGTTGAGCACGAAGACCGGCGGGAAGCAGAAGAACAGCGGGAGCATCCACACCCGGAACATCGCCCAGAACCCGCCGAAGAACGCCAGGGAGCCGGCGAGCGCCAGGTGGAACGCGAGATTGAGCATCCGCTCGCGCCGGATCGCCCGCTGTTTGTCGGGCGGATAGGTGGCGACCTCGCGGCCGGCGCCCCGCATGTAGATGGGGAAGAGAACCGGCGTGAGGTAGAGGAGCTTCAGCCAGCGGGCGTTCTTCTTCGGGCTCAGATGCGCCCGCTTGGGATCGTCCGCGCCGTGCCCCAGCTCATTGTGATGGTCCAGGTGCCAGATGTTGAACTGGGTCGCCGCGACGAAACAGGGCATGCCGTAGAGCAGCCCGAGCAGGCGCTCCAGGCGGGGATGGCTCTTGGTGAAGATGACCTTGTGGACCTGCTCGTGGAGCAGGATGAGATAGCCGAGGAGGTTGAACCCCTGGATCAGCGCGGCGGGAATCCAGAGCCACTTCCAGGAGGTCTGCCAGAGCGCCCAGCCGCAGAGCAGGGTCATGGAGACGAGGCGGGCCACGGTGAGGAAGTGGCGCGCCGGCCGGACGCGATGGAGCTCGCGCAGCTCCTCGCGCGGCAAGGCTTCGGCGAGGCGGCCTTTGAGGTCGCCCATGTTCTTGTACCAGTACCGGTTCTTGGTGCGGCCACCGGGGGCCGCGAGAGGTGTGACGGTGGACATGACGGCGAAAGTATACCCTCTGGCCCCCCGTCCACCTCCCGGCTGCGGTATCCTCCCCGGCGTACCACCGCGTCAGCGGGACTTTTCCTTCTGGAGGAGATCCATGGTCTTCCTGCTCACCGTCCTCTTGAGCTTCGGCCCGGCCTTCGCCTGCGCCGCCACGGTCTACTGGCTGGACCGCTATGAGAAAGAGCCGAAGATCCTGCTGGGGGCCGTGTTCGGCTGGGGAGCCGTGGTGGCGGCGGTGGGCGCGATCATCGCCCAGGCGGTCCTCGGTGGCGTGATGGAGGCGGCCTCCGCCACCCAGGAGGCGATCGATTACGCCGGAGGCACCATCTTCGCGCCGGTCACCGAAGAGAGCCTCAAAGGGCTCGCCGTTCTGATCGTCTTCTGGGTTCTGCGCAAGGAGCTCGACTCGGTGCTCGACGGCATCGTCTACGCGGCCACCGCGGCGCTCGGCTTTGCGGCCACGGAGAACGTCCTGTACCTGTACGGCCAGTACTCGGAAGAGGGCCTGGGCGCGATGTTCGGACTGTTCTTCCTGCGCGTCGGCCTGGGCGCCTGGGACCACGCGGTCTATACCTCGTTCATCGGTGTCGCCGTGGCGCTGATCCGCCTTTCGCGTTCCGGCCTGCGCTGGGTGCTGCTGCCCCTCGGCTGGGCGCTCGCCCTGGGGACCCACTCGCTGCACAACGCCCTGGCGGCGGCTTCGGCAAAGACGCCGGAATCGGCGATCCTCATGTTCCTCACCGACTGGACCGGCTGGGTGTTCTTCGCGGTGCTGGTCGTCTGGTGCATCTGGCGCGAGAAGCGCCTCCTGCGCAGCCACCTGGCCGAAGAGGTGCAGCGCGGCTGGCTGACGGAAGACCAGCTGCGCATCGCCACCTCCGGCGGCGCGCGGGCCGGCGCCCGCGTCCGCGCCGCCCTGGCGGGCAAGCTGAAGGCGACCCGCCGCTTCTACGACCTCTGCGGCGAGCTCGCCCACAAGAAGAACCAGCTCGCCCGCTACGGCGAGGAAGACGGCAATGCGGCCCGGGTCGAGGCGCTGCGCCAGGAGCTGGTGGCCCTGGCGCCGCAGGTGGCGTAGGCCCTATCGCACTTTCTCTTCCAGCTCCGCCCACCGCGCGTAGAGCCGTTCCACCTCGGCCTGCGCGACGGTGAGCGCAGCCAGGCGCTCCTGCAGGGCCTTGGGGTTGCTGGCGACGCCGGGGTCGTCCATCGCCTCCTGGGCACGGGCGAGGGCGTCCTCGGCGGCGAGGACCTTGTCTTCCATCTGGTCCCACTCGCGCTGCTCCAGATAGCCCAGGCGCTTCGGCGCGGCCTTGGCCGGCGCCGGCTCGGCCGCCTTGGCGGGCTTCGCCGGAGCCGGACGGGCGGCGGCGGCTTCGGCCTCGCGGCGGTGCTCCTCCCACTGCGCCGTGTCGGCGAAATGGCGCACGCCACCGCGGCCGTCGAGGGCGAGGATGGAGGAGCAGACGCGGTCGAGCAGATAGCGGTCGTGGGTGACCAGGACGAGGCCTCCCGGGAACTCCAGGAGGCTCTCTTCGAGCACCTCCAGCGTCGAGATGTCGAGGTCGTTCGTCGGCTCGTCGAGGATCAGCAGATCGGCGGGCCGCAGCATCAGGCGGGCGATCAGGATGCGCGCCTGCTCGCCGCCGGAGAGGCGGGAGACCGGAGTGTCGAGCTGCTCCGGGCGGAACAGGAACCGCTTCGCCCAGGCGGCGACGTGGATCGGCCGGTCGGCGAAGATCACCGTGTCGCCTTCGGGCGCCAGGGCGCGGCGCAGCGACACCGTGCGGTCGAGCGTCTCGCGGCTCTGCTCGAAGACGACGGTCTTCAGGAACTGGGCGCGCTCGATTTCTCCCGCATCGGGGTCCAGCTCACCGGCGAGCATGGAGAGGAGCGTCGTCTTGCCGCTGCCGTTGGGACCGAGCACGCCAAGCCGGCTCCCCGGCCGGATCAGCAGGTCGACGCCGGAGACGATCGTGCGGCCGTCGAACGACTTGGCGACGCCCTGGGCGCTCAGCAGCTTCTTCGTCTTGCGGCCGGAGGTGGCGAAGTCGATCCCGGCCGCCGTGGCATCGCCCGCCCGCTCGCGCTCCTTCACGTCCTGCAGCTCGTCGAGCAGCCGGTGCGCCTCCTGGATGCGCGCCTTGGCCTTCGTCCCCCGGGCTTTCGGGCCGCGGCGCAGCCATTCCACCTCGCGCCGCGCGCGGTTGGCGAGGGACTCCTGGTATTCGGCCTGGTTCTTACGGACCTCGTCGCGCCGCTCCAGGAGGTCGCTGTAGGTGCCGTCCACCTGCAGGAGCCCTTCCGGGTACACCCGGTCCAGCTCCAGCATGCGGTGGGCGACGTTCTCCAGGAAGTACCGGTCGTGGCTGACCACCACGTAGGCCTTCGCCTCGGTGGCGAGGATCTCCTCCAGCTCCAGGATGCCTTCGAGGTCCAGGTGGTTCGTCGGCTCGTCGAGCAGCAGGATGTCCGGCTCGCGCACCAGCTCGCAGGCGATGGCGAGGCGCTTGTTCCATCCCCCCGAGAGGGTGCCCGCGGTCTGCGCCGGATCGCGGAACCCCATGCGGGCGAGCACGAGGGCCGCCCGGCCGCTCTTCTCGAACTCCTCCAGCGGCTCCCCCGCCAGAGCGTCGACGAGGATCGTCTCAACCCCAAGGTCGGCGGGAAAGACCGGGTCCTGCGGCACATACCCGGCGCGAATCCCCTTGCGCACCGAGCGCGAGCCGGCATCCGGCTCTTCGAGCCCGGCGAGGATCTTCATCAGAGTCGACTTGCCCGACCCGTTGGGACCGACGAGGCCCACCCGGTCCCCCTCGGCGAGACCGAACGTGAGATTTTCAAACAGCGGCCGGGCGCCGAACTGTTTGGAGACGGATTCGCAGCTCAGGAGGAGGGGTCGGGGGGCGGCCATAGGGGGAAGGGTACACCAGAGGAAAGGACCCAAAGGACAACCAGGTCCCCAAGGACCCCGCCCGCCCTCTCGGGAGGGGGCGTCCTTGCCGTCTTTGCAGTCCTTTATGTCCTTGGTCTTTTTCCCCCCACCCGCCGATACGCCTCGCGGAAGGGAATGCCCTCTTCCAGCACCAGCCGGTACGCCGCCTCCGCCGCGAACAGCTCGGGTGCCAGGTGAATGTTTTCGGCGTTGAACCGCACGCCAGCCAGGGCCGGAGCCATCACGGCAAGGGTCTCGCGGGCGAGGTCGAGGCCACGGAAGAGGGGGGCTTTCAGGAGCTGGAGATCCCGGTGGTAGCCGGAGGGCAGCTTGGCGGTGATCCCCAGGACTTCCGTGAGGCAGGCGACGGCGGTGGCCGTGCGGCCCCGCACCAGCTCGAAGACGTCGGGGTTGCGCTTCTGCGGCATGAT
>DIHE01000010.1:20508-25806 GCA_002420005.1 Holophagales bacterium UBA5704
TTGCGCTTCTGCGGCATGATCGATGAGCCGGTGGTCATCTCCGGCGGCAACGTCACGAAGCCCAGCTCGCGCATCGAGAAGAGAACGAGATCCGTGGCCAGGCGGCCGAGGTCCTGGAGAAGGAGGACGACCTCGAACAGGAGGTGCGCCTCCCCCTTGCCGCGGGAGAGCTGGACGGCGGTGACCGGCGCGTGGACCTCGGCGAAGCCCAGGCGCTCGCGGGTGGCCTCGCGGTCGAGGGGCAGGAGCGGCACGCCGTAGCCGGCGGCCGAGCCCAGGGGGTTCTTGTCCAGCCGGCGGCGGGTGGCGGCGAGGCCCTCCGCATCGTCGCGCAGCTCGGCGGCGAAGCCACCGGCCCACAGCGGAACCGTGCTCGGCATCGCCGGCTGCATGTGGGTATAGCCAGGGAGCGGCGTCGCCGCCTCGCGCGCCGCCAGGGCGTCCAGGGCACCGGCCACCTCCAGCGTTCCGGCGCAGAGCGCCTCGACCTCGTCCTTCAAATAGAGCCGCAAGGCGGTCAGCACCTGGTCGTTGCGCGAACGGCCGAGGTGAAGACGCGCCCCGGCCTCTCCGATGCGCGCGGTCAGGCGCCCTTCGAGGGCGGTGTGGACGTCCTCGTCCGCCAGCTCGATCGACCAGGCCCCGGCGGCATGCTCGGCGGCGAGAGCTTCCAGGCCCTCACAAATCGCAGTGAGATCCTCCGCCGACAGCAGCCCCGCCCCCTGCAGCATCGTGGCATGGGCGATCGAGCCCCGCACGTCATAGGGCACGAGCCGGGCATCCAGCAGGTGGTCCTCCCCGGCCGTGTAGCGCAGGACGCGGCCGTCGAGCGGCTCGCCTTTGTCCCAGAGGCGGGTCATCGGGGGGAGGTCCCGGGAAAGGACGGCAAGGTCTGCAAGGACACCAAAGACCCCGCCCGACCCCAGGTCATGCCGTCCCTGTTGTCCTTGGCGACCTTTTGGTCCTTGGTTTTCACGGCCTTCATCCTCTCAGCTCCGCATACGTCCCCACCAGCCGGGTATAAAACTGCGCCCCGTCCAGCACCTCGCTCTCCAGCACGAACTCGTCCGGGGTGTGCGAGCGCTCGCTCTGCCCGGGGCCGCATTTCACCGCGGGCGGGCCGCCCAGGAGCGCCATGTCGGAGAGCGTGGCGGAGCCGTAGACGCGGGCGCCGGGGCGCGCGCGGCGGGCGGCTTCGATGAGCGGCAGCCCGACCGGCGTGGATTGCGGGAGCAGGCGATCCGAGAGCACCCGCACCTCCCCTGCGACCGCGGCCCGGATGCGCCGCACGATCTCCTCGCGCTCCAGGGCCGGCGTGGTGCGCACGTCGAGGATCGCGGTGGCCTCGGCGGGCACGACGTTCCGCGCCGTGCCCGCCTTCACCTGGGTCGGCTCCAGGGTGATCGGGCCGAGATGCTCGTGCGGCGGCCCGAAGTCCACCCGTTCGAGCGCCACCAGATCGTGCGCCAGACGCCGCGCCGCGTTGACCGCACCGAGCGTGGCGGCGTGCGCCGCGTGGCAGGCGGTGCCGCGCGCCACCAGCTCCAGGACCATCAGGCCCTTCTGTGCCACGGCGAGATCAAGCCCGGTGGGCTCGCCGATCACCGCTCCCTCCACCGCGAGACCGCGGCGCGCCAGCTCCTCCAGCACGGCCTGGGTGCCGGTGCCCTTCGTCTCCTCACCTTCCACCAGGGCGAGAGCCAGGGTGAACGGCAAGGCCACGTCCTGGAACGCCAAGAACGCGGCCACCATCCCGGCGACCGCGGCCTTGGCGTCGTTCGAGCCGAGACCGTGGATCTTGCCGGCCTCCGGCGTCACCGTCCACGGATCGCGCGTCCAGCCCGGGGCCGGCGGCACGGTGTCCAGATGGGTGTCCAGCAGCAGCACCGGACCCTGGCCGGCGAGGGCGAGCACGCTGTTGCCCACCCGTTGCGGCGTGGCCTGGTGGCGCCGCAGCTTCGCTTCCAGGAAGTCGGCGAGCGCTCCTTCGGTCCCCGAGACGGAGGGGATCTCCACGATCTCGCGGTGGAGGGCGAGGACCTCCCGCTCCGGCAGCCTCATGGGACGGGCACCCCCTCGGGCAGACCCGCCGCCTGCTCGGCCGGGGTGAGGGCGTCGATGTCCTCGACCACCAGCGTCCCCACGCCTTCGTTGGTGAACACCTCGGCGAGCAGACCGTCCGGCGTCTGCCAGGAGAGGATGTGCACCCGCCGCACCCCGCCGCGCAGGGCGGATTCGATGGCGCTCGCCTTGGGCAGCATGCCGCGCGTCAAGCCCCCCTGGTCGCGCAGGCTGCGCAGGCCGTCGAGATCGGTGTAGGAGACGAGCGAGCCGGGATCGTCCGACCGCTCCAGGACGCCGGCCGCACCGGTCAACAGGATCAGCTTCTCCGCCCGCAAGCCGGCGGCGAGCGCGGCGGCGACGGTGTCCGCGTTGATGTTCAGGAGCGTTCCGTCATCGGCGGCGGAGAGCGGGCTCACCACCGGCACCACGCCGGCATCGAGCAAGCTCACCAGCGCCGCCGGCGCCACCGCCACGACGTCGCCGACGAAGCCGTAGTCGACCATCCCGTCCCCCACCTTGACCGGCGGACGGCGGCGCGCCTGGACGATGCCGGCATCGACGCCCGACAGCCCGACCGCCGGCAGCCCCAGCGCGCGGGCGGCGGCGAGGATGCGGGTGTTCACCGTGCCGTTCAGGATCATCGACGCCACCTCGAGCGCCTTCTCGTCGGTCACCCGGCGCCCTTCGACGAAGCGCGGCTCCCCGCCGAGAGCGCGCAGCAGGGCGCTCGACTCGGAGCCGCCGCCGTGGAGCAGGACGACGCGGATGCCCACGTGGCAGAGGATCTCGATCTGCTCCAGCAGACCGCGGATCGCGGCGTCGGTCTCCAGCGCCTCGCCGCCGGCCTTGACCACGAACGTCTTGCCCTTGAACAGGCGGATGTACGGCGCGGCGCGCTTCAAGCCCGCCAGCTCGGCAGCCCTCTGACCCACGTCTTTCATGCGGCACCTCCCAACAGGCGGTGAAGCACCGCCATCTGCGTCCACATCCGGTTGTGCGCCTCGCGGACCACCACACTGCGCGGCCCGTCCAGCACCTCGTCGCGCACCACCACGTTCCTGCGCACCGGCAGGCAATGCATGAACCGGCACTCCGGCCGGGCCGGTGCGAACCATGATTCGTCGACACACCAGCCGCGCAGCCCGGCGCGCAGCGCCGCCTCCTTTTCCGGCCGGCCATAGGCGACCGGTGCGGTCCAGGACTTGGCATAGAGGACGTGCGCCCCTTCCATCGCCTCGGCGCGGTCGGCCGTTTCGCGCACCGAGCCCCCGGAGAGGGTCGCCGCCAGCCGTGCCCGGTCCATCACCGCCTCCGGCAGGCCGAAGCCTTCGGGCCGGTGCACCACCACCTCCATGCCGCGCAGCGCCGCCATATGCACCGCCGCGGCCGGCACGGCGAGCGGCAGCGCCTTCGGATGCCAGGCCCAGGACAGGACGAATTTGCCGCCGTGCGGGACGCCGATCTCGTCGATCGTCCGCCAGTCCGCCAGCGCCTGGCACGGGTGATCGATCGCCGACTCCAGATTGATCACCGGCACCGGACAGACCGCCGCCATCTCCTCGAACGCCGCGTCGGCCACGTCCGCCGCGAGGTCCGTCCCGCCGGCGAACGAGCGGATGCCGAGCGCATCGCCATAGCCCGCGAGGACCGGAATCGCCTCGCGCACGTGCTCGGCCGCGGCGCCGTCCATCACCGCGCCGAGGCGGGTTTCGAGCTGCCAGCTCCCCTGGCCCGGCGAGATGACGAACGAGGCGCCGCCGAGCCGCGCCATCCCGGCCTGGAACGAGGCGAGGGTGCGCAGCGACGGATTGAAAAACAGCAGCGCCAGGATCTTGCCCTTGAGCCGCTCCCCCTCGGGTGTCTTCTCCAGCCGATCCGCCAGAGCCAGCAGATCGAGCACCTCGGTGCGGGTCAGCTCGTGGAGATGGACGAAGCGCTTCACGGCCGGAGCTCCGCGAGAGCCTTCGCCAGGACGTCCACGTGCTCCTCCCGCAAGGTGAGCGGCGGCAGCAGGCGGACGATGTGCGGATCGCCGCTGGTGCCGCTGAAGATTCCGTGATCGATCAGCTCCAGGTAGACCTCCTTCGCCGGACGCCGGGTGCGCAGGCCGAGCAGGAAGCCCTCCCCCTGGACGTCCACCACCGGCCCGGTGACGCAGGTCTCCCGCAGGTATTGCGAGACCCGCCGCACGTTCGCCGTCAGGTCCTCCTGCTCGATCACGTCGATCACCGTCTCGATCAGCGCGCAGGCCATGGGACCACCGCCGAACGTCGTGCCCAGCTCGCCGCCGGAGAGTATCCGCGCGATCTCGTCCGAGACCAGGACGGCGCCGGCCGGAAAGCCTCCGGCGAGCCCCTTGGCCATGGTCAAAAGGTCCGGGGTGACGCCGTAGAGCTGGGCCGCGAACGGTGCGCCGGATCGGCCGAGGCCGCACTGGATCTCGTCGAGCACGAGGAGCGAGCTGGCGCGGCGGGTCAGCTCGCGTGCCGCCTGCAGCCACTCCGCGCCGAGCGCATAGGCGCCGGCCTGCCCCTGCACCGGCTCGGCGATCAACGCCGCCACGTCGCCCACGGCCAGCTCGCGCTCCAGGGCGTCGAGATCGCCGCGCGGGATGAACGTGAGATCGAACGGCGTCCGCGGGAAGCCGTACCACTTCGCCGAGCCCCAGGTGAGCGCACCCGCCGCCGCCGTGCGGCCATGGAACGCCCCTTCGAGCGCCAGGATGCGGGTGCGTCCGGTCTTGCGGAAGGCGAGGCGCAGCGCGTTCTCCACCGCCTCGGCGCCGCTGTTGACCAGGAACGCGCGGGTGAGCCCTTCCGGGCCGAATTCCACCAGCCGCTTGCCGGCCCGCGCACGCACCTCCAGAGGCACCACGTTGCTCTGGAAGAACAGCGTCGCCGCCTGCTCGCGCAGCGTCGCGAGGAGGCGCGGATGGCTATAGCCGAGGAGCGCCACGGCATGCCCGCCATAGAAATCGATCAGCTCGCGCCCGTCGCGCGTGGTCAGCATCACGCCCTCACCGCGGATCGGCTCGATCGGCGCATGGGGATAGACCGGAAGCAGCCAGCGGCGCTCCTCGGTGGTCATCAAAGGCTCGGCGAGAGCCGTCGGAGTCGTCATATCGGTTCCTCCACGCCCCCTCCCCTGGCCCCTCCCCCGCAAGCGGGAGAGGGGAACCGGGCGGAAACGGTTCTCAAGTCTTAAGTGTCCTCGGGCGGGGGCGCCCTCTCCCGC
>DIHE01000010.1:26059-55351 GCA_002420005.1 Holophagales bacterium UBA5704
CGGGGGAGGGTCGGGGAGGGGGTTCACACCCAGCCGATCCCGCCCTGCATCAATCCCGTCGTCTCGTCGAAACCGAGCAGGCGGTTCATCCATTGCACACCGCCCCCGGCCGCGCCCTTGACCAGGTTGTCCAGGGTCGAGAACACGGCGAGATGGTCGCCCTCCACCGCGGCACCGAGGTGGCAGCGGTTGGTGCCCACGATGTCCTGGAGCCGCGGCGGCTCGGCGAAGACGCGGACGAACGGCGAGCCCGCGTAGGCGTCCTGCAACGCGGCGCGCACGTCGGCGGCCGTCACCGGTTGGACGAGGCGCGCCTGGATCGTGGCGTAGATCCCGCGCGCATGCGGCCCCGACTGGGGGATGAAATGGATCTCCGCCTCCACCCCGGACGCCGCCGCGGCCAGCGCCTTCATCTCCGGCGCGTGGCGGTGTTGGAGCGGATTGTAAGCGTAGAGGTTGCTCCGCCGCGCCGGATGATGGGTCCCCGCGGAGAGCGACCGGCCCGCGCCGGTGCTCCCGGTGGTCGCCACCACCGAGACCCGGGGCTCGATGAGACCGCTCCGGAGCAGCGGCACCACCGCCAGCAGCACGGACGTGGTGAAGCATCCCGGATGGGCCACATGCCCCCGCGGCGTCTCCGCCCGGTGCTCCGGCACCGCACAAGTGAACGCGGCCAGCCGCTCCGGCGCGCCGTGCGCATGCCCATAGACCTTTTGATACGCCTCCGCCGACGCGAACCGGAAATCGGCCGACAGGTCCACCGCAGACGGCACCACCCCGGCACCCTCCGCCTCGGCGAGCACCGCATCCAGCAGACCCGCCGCCGCTCCGTGGGGCGCCGCGCAGAAGATCGCCGCCTTCTCGCCGGACCAGCCCGCGAAGAGCGCCCGCAGATCCTCCCGGCCGGTCATCCGGAGATCCGGAAAGCAGCCGGAGAGATGCGGAAACACGGCCTCCACCGGCTCTCCCGCCTGGCTCTCCGAGATCACCGCCGCCGGCCGGATCGCGCCATGGCCGGCGAGCAGGCGGAGCACCTCCCCGGCCACGTAGCCCGAGCCGCCGAGGATCACCCCCGGCACCGGAGCGCTCACCGGAGCGGTCACCGCCGTCCCTCCACCAGCTTCGCCTTGACCGCCGCCGCGAGCCGCGCGCCGTCCGTCCGCGCATTGATCGCCGGCACGCCGAGCTGCTCTTCGATGATCCGCGTTCCCGCCAGGTTGTCCGTCGCCGGGCCGGTCACCGCCACCGGCTCGATGCCGAACCGCTCGCGGAGCATGCGCACGCCGCCCCAGGCCGCCACCGGATCGTTGGCCGCCAGAACCACCGCGGAGAACGCGGCGCGGATGCCCGGGTCCTCCAGGATCGAAGCGACCCCATAGGCCCCGAGCAGCCCGTCGCCCAGCTCGGCCACGATGGCATCCGGCTTGTCCGCGGCGAGCCGGGAGAGCAGCGTCCGCGTCACCGCCGCCGCATTGACCTCCGTCGTGGTGACGATCCCGAGGTCGGTGAAGATCGCGGTCTTCCGCGCGCCCGCATCCTCCAGCGCGAGCACGTCGCGCCGCAGGGACACCCCGGTGGCCTTGAAGCCGTCCACCGTCCAGCCGGAGTGGCTGAACTCGCGCACCAGCGACACCGCCGCCGCGGTCTTGCCGCAGTTCATGCACGAGCCCACGAGCGCCGCCACCGGCACCCCCTGGGCGTCGAGAGGCGCCGCGAGATCGAGCGTCTCCGCCCCGATGCGCGCCGCCACGCCGATGCGCTCCCCGAGATACGGGAAATGGAGCACCGCGCCCAGCACCTCGCACTCGAACGGCAACCCCAGATCCGGGCTGCCGCCGTCGAAGATCCCGAGCACCCCGCCCATGTTGAGCAGGTGGATCGTGTCCCCCGGCGCCAGCTTCTCCGGCAGATGCCCGGCATACCCGAACAGCGCCTGGCGGTGCCCGAGCGCCCCCGCGATCACATCGCCCCGCTTGACCTGCGCCATCCGCCCCGCCGGCAGCTCGAGCTGGTTGTACGTCGACTTGTCATTGCGCACCCGCACCGCCACCACGACCCCCTCCTCACAGGGGATCTCGGAGCTCACCCGCACCTCGCTCTTCAACCCGCAAGCCCGCGTCACCGAAGCGATCTTGTCGAGAACGATGGTTTTCATAGCCCCCTCCCCTGGCCCCTCCCCCGCAAAGCGGGAGAGGGGGAATCCGTACCCAGCATTTGTGGTAACCCCGGGTGGGCGGTGGCGCCCTCTCCCGCTCCGCGGGGGAGGGTCGGGGAGGGGGCCTCTCCGGCCCGTGCATGCAGCATCCCGGGCAACGCCACCATCCGCGAGAACCCCCGCGCATCGGCCGCCGTCCACTCCCCGGCCGCTTCGCCATACACCCCGCGCGAGGCCGCCATCAGCGAGTACGGCGACGACACGCCTTCCACGAACACCTGCCCGGGGCGCAACAGCAGCCGCACCTCGCCCGTCGCCCGCTCCTGCGAACGCAGCAGCAGCGCCTCGATGTCGCGGCACACCGGATCGAGATGCTGGCCCTCGTGGACCAGATCGCCATACGTCGCCGCCACTCCCTCCTTCACCCGGATCTGGCGGCCGGTGAGCGTCAGCTTTTCCAGCTCGCGGTGGGCGACGATCAGCACCTCGGCGGCCGGCGCCTCGAAGGCCACCCGTCCCTTGATGCCAAGGATCGTCTCGCCCAGATGAATGCCGCGGCCGATCCCATACGGCGCCGCGATCGCCTCCAGCCGCTCGATGAGCGCGACCGGCCCGAGCGCCTCGCCGTCGATCGACACCGGAATCCCCTGCGCGAAGCCGACCGTATGCCGGGCCGGCGGCAGCGGGTCGTCGAACGCACCGCGGCTGAGCACCCAGGCCTCCTCCGGCAGCGACTCGACCGAGCCCAGCGTCTCCTTGCCGCCGATCGTCGCGCCCCACAGCCCGCGGTTCACCGAATAGGCGGCGCCGAAGGGGGGAATCGGCAGCCCCCGCTCGGTCAGGAACGCCACCTGCTCCGGGCGAGGCCGCGGCTGATCGCGCACCGGCGCCACGATCTCCAGGCCGGGATCGAGGGTGCGGAGAGCCACCTCGAACCGCACCTGGTCATTGCCCGCCGCGGTGCAGCCATGCGCCACCGTCCGCGTCCCGAGGCGTGCCGCGGCGCGGGCCACCTCCTGCGCCTGGATCACCCGCTCGGCGCCGACGCACAGCGGATACACCTGGCCGCGGCGGACATTGCCGAGGATCAGAAACCGCAGCACCTTCTCGAAGAAGGCGTCGCGGCCATCCACCAGCACATGCTCCACCGCCCCGAGAGCCCGGGCGCGTTCCTCCAGATCGCGGGCGGCGGCGGCATCGATCCCGCCGGTGTCCACCGTCACCGTGACCACCGGCCGGCCGAGCGACTCGGCGAGCCAGGGAATACAGAAAGAGGTGTCGAGCCCGCCGGAAAAGGCGAGCACAATCGCGTTGTTCATGGGCCTTTACCTCTCGGGGAGAAGCTGTTTGAGGCGTTCGGCGACCCGTCGCTGCTCGGCGGCGCCGGACGTGGCAAGAAAGATCGTGTCGTCGCCCGCGATGGTCCCCACCACCTCGCCCCACTGCACCGCCTCGACGGCCACGGCAAGGCTCTGCGCCCCACCCGGCTGCGTGAGGAGCACCAGCAGATGCGGACCCGCGCTGCGGACCTCCTGAAGGAACAGAGACGCCCGGTGCGCCAGATCCTGCTGCACCGTCTGCACGTCCGCCGGGGAATCGGAAGGAAGCGCATAGTACCGCCCCTGCCGATACACCCCCAGATCGCGCAGATCCCGGCTGACACTCGACTGCGTCGCAGCCAGACCCCGCGCCTGCAGCAGCTCGACCAGCTCGCCCTGGCTGGCGACCTGCACACCCTCCCGCAGGAGCTGCAAGATCAGCTCCTGGCGGTGCAACCGGGTTTCGGACTCA
This sequence comes from Holophagales bacterium UBA5704, assembly GCA_002420005.1. Classification (GTDB taxonomy): domain Bacteria; phylum Acidobacteriota; class Thermoanaerobaculia; order Multivoradales; family UBA5704; genus UBA5704. The sequence goes on from DIHE01000010.1 coordinate 30,006, forward strand.
GCGGGCATGGACGGGTCTCTCTCCTCGGGCCGGGGGATGGGGGCCGGCCGCAATGCGCATAGCGTCTCATTGAAGTGGGTAGGTAGTCAAGGGGTGGGGTGAGCCTACCGGGTAAGCGCGCGCTTCATCTACGATCTACGGCCAGGTGTTGCGCTCGGGCTTTGCGGGGTGTAGCATTGCAACGATGCACCAGAGTATCGTTGTCGATTCCGTAGCAGAGGGCAAAGATTGGCCAACTTCCCCTACCCTTTGTGTCGGTTTACGCGCAGGCGCCGCTCCCGTCACTCGACCGCGTTGCCAGAATTATTAGGCTTGTACCGCTATGTTCTATGACCCGATCTTTCATCAGATAAGTCGCGATGCTTTCACGGAGAGCCTATATTATGGCACCCCTGACTCTTTTCTTTAGCTACTCGCACCAGGATGCCAATTTCAAGTCCTCGCTTGAAGTTCATCTGCGAGCGCTAGAGCGCCAAGGGCTACTCTCTACGTGGTCGGATTGTAAAATTCGTGCGGGTAACGAGCTGGATCGCGAAATACAGAAGCAGCTCGAATTGTCTGATGTATTCCTCTTGCTGATCAGCTCAGACTACATTGGGTCCGAGTATTGTTGGGGCGTCGAATTCGAGCGAGCCATGGAGCGCCACAGAATTGGCTCGGCTATAGTTATTCCCATTATAGTTCGACCCTGCGCCTGGAAGCAGACTTCCCTGGGGCAACTTATGGCGCTGCCGAAAGATGGCCACCCAGTCACGTCTTGGGAGTCTCAAGATGAAGCCTGGTCATCAGTCGTTGAAGGTCTCAGGCGCGCTTGCTCTGATCAACTCAATCGCCAATCACCCGGCATCCTTGCAAGGAAGGAACTGCCGGCTCCTGTCTCCGCAGTGCAGGGCACGCGGTCAGAAGTACTGGGAATCGGAAGAGACAACGAGGATGGTGCATTGCGTTTCCTCAGAAACGCGATGCTTTCACACGGAAGGTACCTTCGTGAAAAGATAGGCGAGCCTGTCTTCTTCTTGACGCTACATCCCTCGCGGTTGGAGCCAATGTACTGTGGCCTTCCCACTTCACCAAGCGAGAAAGCCGCCGGTCGGATTCGGCACAAAAGCCGAATCCTGCTCGAGACTTTTTGCAATAGTCGCTCCTCGGAACCCTGGGAAATCCTCGACAAGGTCGCGAGGGAATTTCTTCCCGATATTAAAGCTTCTGCGCGCGAAATAATGGACGGAGCAATTGCCATTCTCTTATCTGATACGGGACTACGCATGGGCTATGAAAATCAAACATCGACGCAGCCCTCTGCGTTTCTTTCCGATCATAGGATATCCAGGACTCCTGGTTGGTTTCAGGATGCGCTCGACCTTGCTGGTACATCCCGCTTTTCCGAGGCCGCCTTTGATGCGCGCCGGAAACAGCGCGACGAAGAAGGATTTTGCGACTTTATTACCCATCCTTCCGATCCAGATCGAATTCTTGGCCTTCGAGTTCGTAACTACGTACGGCGCAGTGGATTGCTACGTGACCGTTTTCTCATTCTTCTTGCGGAGTATCTACTTTTTAGAACACAGTGTGTCCTTGCCGATAATCGCGAAGCTGGCAGGGATGTCGCCCCCTCTGGATTAAATCACTTTTTCCTCCCGCTGAAATCAAATGGACAATGGCGTACCGCGGCCTGTTGGCTATCAACTGGCGAGGGAGCATCAGGCAACGATGGCATCAGAAGAAGGAGACCCGGTCCATCGGCCGATACTCAGGAGAGCATGAATGCCCGATGTGCGCAAACACATCTGGAGGGATTCACGACTACTCTTATGGCGGAGCTTCGCGGCGGAGGCGCTGATGAGAAGGCACTTTATCGCGCGCTGTGCGTGCTGTGGTGGGGGCATGCATTTTGGTTCTTCCGCGAAGGAAGGGCGGTGCTGCAGGTTGAGACCAGCGAGCGAGAGGGGAAGCATTTCTACGTCCGCGATCCGCAGGGTGTTCCGCCGCCGCAGGGCTCTTTTTTTCGTGTTCAGCGAGAAGATGATGGTTTTGCGACTCTGACCATAGATCTGAGAGCCCTTCCGGGCGATCACTCTCGGAGAGCAGCTACTGCTCTTTCCGTTGATGTTGCGGTAGTTTCCGTCCGCCTCTTTGAGCTTGATGACGCAGACGAGCATGAAGTCTCAGAGCAGCTTGCCGAGAGGATTATCCGAGCAATCGAAGAGAAATAGACCTGGGGACTTCAATGGCGAAGAGCAACCAGTCACAGGGCCTAGTAGTGCGGAGAGAATATCATTTCGGGGATGAAGGCGATCTCTTGAATATTCTGTGCTTATTGGTCCAAAACTGGAATGTTCCGGCGCTTATCGTAGCTGGTCACTACTTTCTCCTCTGCGACTCGGAAAACTCACGCCTGGTCGCTGTGCTTTCGTCGGCGGGAGCCGACACCTCTTTGAGCCAAGCGGAGAAGGATCTATTAGCTAAGGTCGGAGATTTCCCTGTTCGGTCACTGAAGGCGGGGCTCCACTTGCTCAAAGCCTTTCCGGGCCGAGGCTGGCGCATTGCAGTGGCAGTCGATGACCACCAGTTCCAGAGAGTGCAGTGCGATGCTCCTTCCGGCATTGCGGCTGGAGAGCTTCGGAAGGCGTACTATAGCCGGCAGATGGATCTGCCTTGCGAGTTAGAAGAGGCGATTATTTCTGAAGGTCTCAAGGTCGACGATGTCATCGCTCTCAACTCAAGTCGGCATCGCAGCAGCGAGAGTGTCCTTCCGGGTAAAACATATTTTTTCTCAGAGGCCGTTCATAAAAACCGCTTTACGGACAAAAGAAGGTCGTGGCTTCTGCAACGGCCCGGATTTTCTGGCCCGACGGCATTCTTCGAGGAAGGCCTTTTGTATTTCAGACCGCTGGGCACGGCAGAGAGGCTCTGCTTGATAGGCAAAGACGGACGCGCCTATTGCTCAGGTGCAATGGTAGAGTTTCTTTTTGATCTTTCCGCGCGCGGCGCTGAGGCTATTATCATGTTTATTCCGGGCGGCTGCAGGGATGATGTTGACTTGGCGGTTGAGGCATTTATGTCCCTGCAGATGGGGGTAAGGGAGATCCTTGCAGTCTGGCAGACCGGCGTGGACGCGGCAGGTGATGCAGTCTTGGGCGCAGTGACTCACTATGCCATCGCATAAGCACTTACCAGTCAAGGTGACCAACCTAGACGCTCACGCCGGGACGCGTATGGACCCGGAGGTCCTAGACGTTGTCTGCAGAGTTTTGGCTGAGAGCCACGCGAACAGTGCCAGCGATCACAGCCTGGGCACGGCAGCTCGGGACTTGGTGGATGCTGCTCGGGGTGAGATCGCTGCGTTATTGAATGCTGGCGCTGACGAAATTGTATTTACCCCCGGAGCGACGGAAGCTGTGAATTTGGCCATTCAGGGGTTCCTACATTACCGACGCAATGATCTGCCCGCTGGGTCCGGCGTGGTTACAACGAGGGTAGAGCACCAGTCTGTGCTGGAGGCGGTAGAGCGTTCGCGGATAGACTTCGGCATCGAGCCCCGACTTATAGATTGTGGCCCTTACGGCAGGGTTGAGCCAGAGGCCGCGGCCGCTGTTCTCGACGATCGAACAGTTTTGATGTGTGTGTCCCACGCGAACGGCGAGATCGGAACGGTGAATCCCATTCAGCAGATCGGTGAGGTGATCAAGGCCCACTCGCAGGCTGTATTGATGGTTGACGCCTCGCAGAGCGGCGGTTATCTCCCGATCGACACCGCGAAGGTGGCGGCCGACCTTCTAGTAGTATCCTCTCACAAGATGCATGGCCCCAAAGGTGTTGCAGCACTCTTTGTTCGCCGTGGTGTTTGCCTGGATCCTGTGATTTGTGGAGGCGGGCAGGAGAAGGGGCTTTGGCCGGGTACTCTAAACCAAGCTTTGGTTGCGGGGTTTGGTGTTGCAGCGCGCCTCACGCGTGAGCGGCGGGAGCTGAGGTACCAGAAAGTTTTGGCTCTCCGGGAGGTTTTCTGGGCTTGTGTACAGAACTCCGGGCCCGAGATTTCCATCAATGGCCACCCAGATGAGAGGTTGCCGGGAAATCTTAGTATTACAGTTGAAGGAGTCCCTGCCAGCAGGTTGAGGGAGATTGGCTCGGTGGCAATATCGGCCGGAAGCGCCTGTAGCTCGCGGCGGCGCGAGCCCAGTCACGTTCTGCGTGCAATTGGTCTCAGCGAGCGGCAGGCGGCTTGTACTCTGAGGATCGGTCTCTCCGAGGACCTTTCTCTCGAGGAGGTTAAGAGCGCAGGTGATGCCTTGGCGTCGGAGATCAGGCGACTGAGAGGTCGATCAACCTCCGCCAAGATAGGCGCAAGATAGGCGCCAGCAGCAGCAAGATAGGCAAGATAGGTGCCAGCAGCAGCAAGATAGGCAAGATAGGTGCCATGCGGGTAGTCTTGGCGAGGGACTAGATGTCGGTCGGCTTGATAATACCAAGCGATGGAGCGATCTTCGTGGCGAACTCCATTGCATCCGGGCGCTGGAGGTTACGCAGGGCGGGCTGCTCTCTTTTCACGATCTCGTCGCGGGCGAGGGATGCGAGACTCATGGCTCTCCTCCTTTGGGTGAGTTCCGGGGCCGGGGATGTCCGCTACAGCGCCTGGCCCCCGAGCGGCTCCCTTCTCTGGACGGACTCGCCGCCGAAGTTCCCACCAACACGGGTTCCCCCAACCCCCCAACCCCTGACCGCCGAACGCCTACGCCAACGTCGGTCGCCGACTCAAGCCGTCACGACCGGCAAGCGCGGCGGGAAGCTCCCGGGCGGGAAGACCGCGGTCCAGTCCCCCTCCTTGAGCTTCTCGGCCGCCACCCGGTAGGCCGCGAAGAACATTCCGTAGGCCTCCCAGAGAGCCTTGCGGACCTGCTTGCGCAGAGCATGGCAGAACGGCGCCGGCGCCCTGGCCTCCCAGCCCCGGCCCCGTTCTCTCGGGTCGCCCCACGCTGCCCGAAACTCCGAGAGCCGAAGAGGCCCGTCCAGAAGACGTAGAGCCGCTCGGCGCATTGCCCCCGCTCCGGCCGCGCCGGCGCGGCCGGCCCAACCGTGAGCCCCCGCAGCGATTCGAAGTTATGTCCTCAGCCTTTCCGCGCTAGCGAACCCGAAACTGATACTGGCCCGACGATTTGCCATCCGGGTTGATCACCTCGACCGACCACGCATGGGCGGCTGTCGTGAAGTTCGGGTTCAGCACAATCCGGGTGGTGCTGAAGGAGCTGGCCACCCGGTTCGCGAAGGTCTGGCCCGTGGTGATGTCCCGCAAGGTCACATTCGCTCCCGTCTTGAAGTTCGAGCCGTTGATCGTGAATGACTGGGGGCTGTTCGAGCCCGTCACCGGGTTGGGAGAGACACTGCTTATGGAAGGCGAAGGGGAGACGGGGGAGCGAACCGTGAACAAATACTGGCCCGATGTCTTGCCGTTCGGATTGATGACCTCGACCGACCAGTTGTGTGCGGCCGTCGAAAAGTTCGAGTTCAACACGATTTTGGTGGAGCTGAACGAGCTGGCCGGTCGGTTCGCATACGTCTGGTTTGCGGTGGTATCCCGCAAGGTCACGTTCGCTCCGGTCTCGAAGCCCGAGCCGTTGATCGTGAACGCCTGCGGGCTAGCCGAGCCTGTCACCGGGTTCGGAGAGACGCTGGAGATCGCCGGCTGCGCGGTCGACACAGAAGCTCCGCACTTCGTCGTGTCGGTGCACTTGATAAATTTCCAGTCGGAGCTGAACGTCCGAGTCTTGGATCGCGTTCCTGAAGCGAAACAGCTTGGCTCGACCGCGCAATTCTGTTCGGTGACGGTGAACGAGGTGGAAGACAGGCCGGTCACCCAGGCGACATGACCGAGGGTCTTGTTGCAGGCGATCGTGTTTTTCTGGGCCGTCGAGGATACGCTCCACCCCGGCGTTGCGCTTGCTCGGTCGCACCAATTCGTGGCGTTCCCCCACGTCGAAGGCACCAGCCAACCGTACTCGCGGGCCTTCACCCATGCCAGCCATACACAGTTTCCGTCGTTGGCTCCTGAGGCATTTCCGTTGCCGTCATTGTCGCAGCAGCCATAGGGAGAGGTATAGGTGGTCGTTGTCCCGCCGCAGCTAAGGCGATTGTAGAAGAGATTTGTGTTACAGGTGGCCTTGGTGACATCGCCTTGTGCAGTGCGCAGCCTCAGCACGGTGTCGTCCGGGATTCCGCGGACCAGGGTATCGCCGTTGCGCAAATGAATCTCGACGACGCCCGGCCCCTCGAAGCGGAAATCGGCCGGAAGCCCGAAGACCGCCCCGCCCGAAGTGTCTTCGATCAGCTGCTCGGCGTGCAGGCGGTCCACAATGCTTCTCCCTCCCCAGACGATGTCATCGATCTCGCCGAGGGCAACTCCGGGGATATGGACGAGAGCGGTCCCCTCTGTGATCTCGAACTCCACTTTCGGTTCCTGGCTCAGCCCTGGAGACGCGCCTGCCAGAGCGGCCAGAAGGATTCCTAGAATGAGTGCAATGCCGGGAAGACTTCTTTGCGGTTTCATTTATCGACCTGCCTTTCTACCTGTGTCCGTTGGGTTCGCGGCTAAGGGCCAGACCCGCCTGCTCGACAGAAAAGTGCGACAGAAAAGTGCCAGCCAATGGAGAAGGAGCTGCTACTGTGCTTTGCAGGGACAAGACTCTCTCTTTCCCCTCTCCTCAAGACGCGAGATCGGGGCCTCGATTGGACCACGGCCCCCCCAAGATAGGTGCCATGGGTGTAGTCTTAGGGTCGCTTAAACAGTCTCCCCCGCCCCCCAGAACTAAGAGTTCTCAGCTCCCTCCGCCTTCGGAACCGCCGCGAGAAGCAGGCTCAGGCCCGGTTACGCGCGATTTCGCGCGACTCTCGAGCCCCGCAGGCGAGCTCGCCCGAACGGACGAGACACACCTCCCCCCTGTCGACCAAACAGCCGATCACGCACACCTTCAGATCTCGAAGATCCACTATCAGTTGCCAGCGCCGGTCGCCGCCTCAGACCGCCACGAACGGCAAGCGCGGCGGGAAGCTCCCGGGCGGAAACACCGCGGTCCAGTCACCCTCCTTGAGCTTCTCGGCCGCCACCCGGTACGCCGCGAAGAACATCCCGTAGGCTTCCCAGAGAGCCTTGCGGACCTGCTTGCGCAGGGCATGGCAGAACGGCGCCGGCGACTTCTTGATCTTCTTGGGACGGGTCTCCGGCTGCTGCGCCAGGATGGCTTTCGCCCCCAGCGGCGGAATCCGGGACTCCTCCCGCGCCGCCGCGGCGGCCTCCTCGATCTCCTGGACGAGATCGGCGATCCGGGAGCGATAAACCTCCGGCGCGAGACCCGCCCAGCAGGGGAGCTGGCTCAAGTGGACGGTCTCCGGGCTCGCGGACTCCCCCGGCGCGAGCTCCTTGCCCCGCAGCCAGGCGGTGTACTCGAGGGTCCGGTCGAACCAGGTTCCCGCCACCGGACCACCGGTCAGGAGCGGCGTCACGCAGTGGACGCCCGGCCACTCTTCGGCCCGGGCCACCAGGTTTTCCTTCACCCCGTTCCCGAGGACGTACTTCAGCCGCGCCACCTGCGCCTCTTCCTCCTCGCTGATCAGGATCGCCTGATAGCGCCGCGACCAGACCTTGTCCTCCCAGCCGGTCTCCCGGGCCAGCTCCTTGGCCAGGTTCCCGTTGAAGTACCACATGAAGTCCGAGAGCTGCTTCGCGGTTTCGGTGCGCAGAACGAGGTGATAATGATTTGAAGCAAGGACGTAAGCGACGATCTCGAGGGGATAGAGGCGTTGGGCGCGTCCGAGGACGCCGAGGATGATCTCGTTGAGCTGCGGGGAGGGGCGGAGCAACAGACGTCCCTGGATGGCACGGCAGGTGACCTCGACGAGGGCTCCGCCTTCGGGGATGAAACGAAGATGGCGACTCATGCCCCATAGAAAGTCGGAAACCGAGGGGCGATTCTTGCACTTCTCCCCAAACTTTCTTCGCGGCTGGCCAACTTCCGCCGCGTGGCCGACCACGCGGCGATCGCCGCCGGGTTCTCCTCCGCCCGCCCCAACAGGTGCCACCCAATGGAGAAGGAAGCGCGCTCAGCCGCGTTTTACCCTGCCGCCTGCTCGGCCGGACCTGCCAGCTCCTTCAGAAGTGGGACCAGCGCAGGAACTTCCACGGTGGCCGTCCTCCACACAACCGTCGTGTTGATGTCGAAGTAGCCGTGGATCAGCCGGTTGCGCATCGACACGATGGCCGCCCAAGGGATCTGCGGCGCAGTGGCCCCTTCGAGACGGGCGACCGCCGGCGGCTGAGTCCCCATACGTTCGGCAACCTGGGCCTGGGTGAGTCCGGCTTCGTGCCGCGCTTTCAAGAGCAGATCCAGGAGCGCGCCCTCTTCGTTCTCAATGCGCTCGACTTCCTGACGGACACCGGGGCGGTCCTTGAGCTGGGATACAAGCTGATCATGGGTTAGCATTCTTGACCTCTTTCAGCCGCTTCCGCGCGATTTCAATCTCTCTCGGAGCCCGACCAGCCCATCTCGCCGATGGTGGGCACTGCATGGGTCCGGTAGCGATCTTCGCAGCCGGCTCGGCACGGATTCGTCAAGCAGCAAACGCATCGGCGAACAAGCGCTCTTTGGCTGCCTCAAGAACAGCGACGGCCTTCTCCCTCTGGACGGAGGGGAAGTCTTCGAGGAAGTCCTCGAGCGAAGAGCTTCCTTCGAGGTAGTCGAAGAGGCCTTGCACCGGCACCCGGGTGCCCGCGAAGCAAAGCGCTCCGCTCATCACTTCCGGGTCACGCCGGACCAGGGGTTTCTTCATGATTGCCTCCAGTGACTTGCGCACTCATCATCGCGATTCTACAACCTCCTCCGGCAAGGGTCGGTCGTTCGCCGACGATGCCGCCGGGCCAACTCGCGTGCCCGTTGACGTAGCTCTCGGGGTTGGCGGCCTGCCTCGGTGACCTCGACGCGCCCCGCCAATCCGGCCGATAACACCTGTTTCCCCGACCACCTTGCCGAGTTACCCTCGGCTGATGGCCATCCAACCTCTCTCGATCGCCGAGCCGTCTACCAGAGGCGAGATCCAGCGTGAGCTCCAGGCCGTCCGCGAGTGGAGCAGGACGTTCTGGAGCTCCTTCTCTGCCGGCGAGTTCTTCGTGCCTCTCGGCGACGCCTGGTCGCCTGCCGACAACGTCCGGCACCTCATCAAGTCCAACCGGCCTGTCGCACGGGCGCTCACCCTGCCCAAGCTCCTTCTCCTTGTGCGCTTCGGCCCCGGCCTGCGCCCCTCGCGGACCTACTCCGCGCCGAAGACGACCTATCTGGAGGCGCTCGCGGCCGGTCTGCGCGCCGGCGGCTACTCCCCTTCACCCATGCCGCAGGAGCAGCAGACCGACCGGCGTGCCACTGCCGCTTCCGTATTTGGTCAGGACGAGGTAGCCCGGGCCGACTATGCTGCTCTGGGTGCTCTCCAGCGAGTCTGACACCGCGGGCTCGCTCTTTGTTGAGCGACCTGTTCAGTCTTTCGGAGCGCCACTGCCTTCGCGGGAAGCCGCCTCCGCAGCTACGGCACGAACCGGTAGCCCACCCCGCGGACGCTCAGGATATGGCGCGGATGGGCGGAGTCTTCCTCAAAGGCCTGGCGCAGGGCGACGATGACGTTGTCGACCACGCGGGTGTTCGGGTGCCGCGGCAGCCCCCAGACCTCGGCCAGCAGCTCGCGGCGGGTGACGACCTGGTGCGGCCGGTGGAGGAACAGGCGCATCACCGCCAGCTCCTTGTGCGAGAGCTGGACGATGCCGCGGCGGGTCTGCGCCTCATAGGTCTCGAGGTCCACCCAGTAGGCGCCGAAGCTGTGGCGCGATGTGCCGTCCGCGGTGGGGGAGGGCGGCGCGCCAGCGTGGAGCGCCGGGCCGGCGGCGGCCGTGTCCTCTCCTTCCTGGCGGGACCAGGCATGGCGCCGCAGCAGCCCTTCCACCCGGGCGAGCAGCTCGGCGAGGTCGAACGGCTTGACCACGTAGTCGTCGGCGCCCAGCTTGAGACCGTAGATCACGTCGTCGGGCTGGCTGCGCGCGGTGAGGATGAGGACCGGCGTCACGTTGCCTTCGCTGCGCAGGCGCTGGCAGACCTCGAAGCCGTCCATCTCCGGCAGGCGCACGTCGAGCAGGATCAAGTCGTAGCGCCCGCCGCGGATCCTCTCCAGGGCGGTGCGGCCGTCGGAGGCCAGCTCGACCGTGTGTCCCTTGCGTTCGAGGTTGAACAGCAGGCCCTGCGCGATCGCCTCCTCGTCTTCCACGACCAGGATGCGCGTCGGCTCCGGCGGTTTCATGGTGTGCCCCCGGAGGCGACGGGGAGCTCGATGACGAAGAGACTCCCCGTCCGCGGTTCGTCCTTGGAGAAGGCGCGCACCGTGCCGCGCATCTCGCGCACCAGACCGGCGACGATGGACAACCCGAGGCCGGTCCCGCGGCGGTGGGGATCGCTCTCGCGGCCGGCCTGGTAGAAGCGTTCGAAGATCGAATCGAGCTCCTTTTTCGGGATGCCGGTGCCGTCGTCCTCCACCTCGATGCGGACCAGCGCGCCGTCGTCGGACACGCGGCATTGCACGGTGCCGTCCTTCGGGGAGAAGCGGATCGCGTTGTCGATCAGATTGTCCATCACCTGCCGCAGCGCTTCCTCCGTCGCCAAGGCGCAGGAGGAGGTGGCGAGCCGCGCCTCCAGGGCCACGCCGCGCCCCTCCGCGTGCGGCCGGGTTTCGGCGAAATAGCGGGTGAAGAAACGGGCGAGGTCCACCGGCACGAGAGCGAGCAGGCGTTTGCCGGCGAGGAGGCGGCTGCTCTCCAGCACGTCATCGACCAGGCGCCCCATGCGGTCCGCCTGCTGCACGATATGGCCGAGAAAGCGCTGCCGTGCCTCCGGCGCGATGGCCTCCTGCTGCAGCGTCTGGGCATGCAGCTTGATCGCCGCGAGCGGCGACTTCATCTCGTGGGTGATGTTGGAGATGAACTCTTCCTGCTTCTGCGCGTAGCGGCGGGCCGCCAGCGCCTGGGCGAGCTGGTAGGTGAGGCCCACCAGGAGGAAGAAGAGGAGCACGCAGCCGACCGACAGGAGGATCCAGCCGAGCTCTCCCGGCGCCGTCCCCACCCGCCGGCCCAGGGCTTGAAAGCGGGCCGCCGAGCGCACCACGTAGATCACCCAGACCACCAGCAGGCCGAACGTCGCGGCGAGCGACAGGACGTAGACGGTGACGAGGTGCGGCGAGGGACGGATGGGCATGGCGGGCTCGGCTCGGGGGCGAAAGGTTGATTTCATCGTACCACCGGTCGGCGGCCGTGCCGTCCCTGACAGAGTCGTGACGGAGTCCTGACCGCGCTTGACGCGCCGGGGCCGCATACTGCCCGGGATATGACTACGCACACCTCCGATGCCGTCGCCTGGCGACCCCTGCTGGCCCCGTACCGCCGGGCGAGCCGGCGGCAGGCGAGCCTGCAGCTCCTCAATACCGCCCTCCCTTTCGCTCTTCTCTGGGCGCTCATGGCGGCGAGCGCCGGAGCCGGTCAGCTCTGGCTGACCCTGCTCCTCGCGGTGCCGGCGGCCGGGCTCTTGACCCGGCTGTTCATCTTTCAGCATGACTGCGGCCATGGTGCCTTCTTCCCGTCGCGGCGGGCGAACAACCTGGCCGGTGCGGTGCTCGGCGTGATCACCCTGGTGCCCTACGCCTACTGGCGCCGCACGCATGCCTACCATCATGCCCACTCCGGGAACCTGAACCACCGCGGCGTCGGGGACGTCCAGACCAAGACCGTCCGCGAGTACCTCGCGATGTCCCCCTGGCGGCGGTTTCTCTACCGCCTCTACCGCAGCCCGTTCGTCCTCTTCGGGGTCGGGCCGTTCTACCAGTTCGTCCTCAAGCACCGCCTCCCTCTGGACGCTCCGCTCTCCTGGAAGAAGGAGTGGGCGAGCGTGCTGTGGACCAACCTGTCGATCGCGGCGGTCGCCACCGGCCTCTGCCTCCTGGTGGGCTGGCAGACCTTCCTGTGGGTGCACCTGCCGATCGTGCTGATCGGCGGCTCCCTGGGGGTGTGGCTGTTCTACGTCCAGCACCAGTTCGACGACACCTACTGGCGGGAAGATCCCGATTGGGATTTCTTCCACGCCGGCGCGCACGGCAGCTCGTTCTACGACCTGCCGCCCCTCCTCCACTGGTTCACCGGGAACATCGGCTACCACCACATCCACCATCTGATGAGCCAGATCCCGAACTATCGATTGCAGGAGTGTTTCCGCAACACCCCGGAGCTGCAGCGCGTCACCCGCCTGACCCTCGGGCAGAGCCTCCGCTGTGCCGGCCTCAAGCTCTGGGACGAAGAGCGCCGGGAGCTGGTGGGCTTCCGCACCGCGCTCTCCCGGGCCGCCGCCCCGCAGGGCCTTCCGGCCCCCCGAGGTGTGCCCGCGACGGGCCTGCCGTGCCAGCTCGAGGACAACGCGGTGTGAAGCCGCACTGGACGAGCAGGGCGGAGTCGAAGCCGAACCGGCCCTTGAGGCTCGAGCCACAGGCCGTCGATGGCGAGGGGCGACTTATTCTCCGTTGCCGCTCAAGCCAGCCAGCGCCCTGAGGTCCGCGAGGCTGCCGGAGAACACGTCCAGGTCCACCGGCCCTGTCACCCCGGTGACCTGCCCGCTTTCCGAAAACTGCCAGAACGTCCAGGCCGACCAGCCGGCCGGGAGGGTGGGGCTCTGGGTTCCATACGCCGCGATCCAGAGAGGATAGCGGCCGAAGGCGGAAGTTCCGAGAGAAGTCCAGAAGCCATGGCTCGTGTAGATGAGAGGGGTCCGCCCGGTGGCGGTCTCGACGGCGTCGAGCCAGGTCTGGAGATCCTTGACGGCCTGGCCGGCGCTTCCTCCGGCAGCGAGCTTCTCGATGTCGACGACCGGCGGCAGGTCTCCCGGCGCAAGTTGGACGGCCTTCAGGAAATTCTGCGCCTGCGCCGTCGGGTCGTCATCGGTTTCGTAAAAATGATAGGCACCACAGAGGAGCCCGGCCGCCCGGGCGCCGCTCCAGTTGGCGGCGAAGTCCGGGTCGGTCCAGGTGATTCCATCCGTCGCCTTGAGGAAGGCGAAGACCTTCCCGGCCTGCTTCACGGCCTTCCAGTCCACCGACCCCTGATGGTCGCTCACGTCGATCCCCTGGACCGGGTATGCCGCGACCTGTGTGCTTTGTGTGCTCAAGGAGTGCCTCCCGCTTACAGAGCTCTGCCGAGGTGCTGGGCCAGGCGGATCGAGAAGGCGATGATCGAAAAGGTCGGGTTCTCGATGCCCGCCGACGCCCAGACCGCCGCTCCGGCGACGAACAGGTTGTCGGTGCCGAACACCTTGAGGTCCTTGTCCACGACTCCGTTCTCGGCCGCATCGGCCATCCGCGCGGTGCCGATGTGGTGGCCGTTGATCATCATCGCTCTCTTCACGTTCGCGAAGTCGTCGATGGTCACTCTTTGCCCGGGATGGATCTGCTGCACGCTGTCCGCGAAGAGTCGGGTGAGGAGCTTGTAGTTCTCCTCCGAGCGTGGGCTGAGCTGCCAGTCCACCAGGCACTGCTTCTGCTCAAAGACATCGACGGCGTCCGGTGCGAGCTTGACCCGGCTCTCTTTCCAGGGCAGGAGCTCGTGATAGTAGTTGCCCGTTCCCGTGTTGAAGAACCAGGCGCTGCCGATGGCGCGCTCGGTGGCCGCCTCGCGCGTCGGTGTGAACGAGCCCTGAATGGCGAAGAGGTTGCCGATCGACCGGTTCTGGTAGCCGATCAGGTTGGGGCTCGGAAAGAGCGGGGCCGTGGAGACCGCGTTGACGGAGTACTTGATGGCGATGGGGTGGCCCATGAAATAGGCGCCCACGTTGTCGTTGTCCTCGCCGAAGCCGGAGAGCAGGAGCCGGCGTGCGTTTTCCACCGCACCGCAGGCCAGGACCACGGCGTCGGCCTGGACCCGGAAGGTGCCGCTCCAGACGGGATTCTCGCGGGTTCCGCCGAGAACCCCCACGGTCAACGTCGCAACCTTCGACCCTTGCCGCTCGATGTTCAGCAGCGAAGCGTTGACGATCACCTGGACGTTCGGCATCTGGTCGATGGTGTGCTGCCCGTCCAGTTTCCGCGCCTGAAACTGCCGGTCGTTCCAGAACTGATACATGCCGAAGTCGAAGTCCGGCAAGACGGGGATCCCCAGCCCCAGCTGCTGAGCCCAGAACTCGGCCGTGAAATTGTAGGCCGGCTCTCCGTGCGGACCGTAGTACGGTCCATACAGGCCGCAGAAGGTGGAAGCCTCGGCATAGTAGGGATCGAGATCGGCACGGGTGATGGGCCAGCCCGGGAAGCCCTCGCGCTTTTCGAACGTGATCGGGTCGAGGGGACGGGACTGTGCGCCCCAGTGGGTCGACGTCCCGCCGTACAACCGCTCGCGCTCCCACGCATTCGAGCTCACGTTCTGGGCCGGCAGGATCGGGAAGTTGTCCTCGTTGGCCTGCATCAACCCCGCCGTCTCTCCGGCGTACAAGGTGGCGTTCTCGTTCCAGTCGTACGTGTTCTGGTAGGGGCCACCGTTCCCGAAGGGGGTTGCAGGCGGGCGGCCGAACAAGCGGCTTCCTTCGAGCAGGATGACTCTGAAGCCTTGCTTTTGCAGATACCAGGCAAGCGTCACGCCCGCGGGACCGCTGCCCACGATGCACACTGCGGTCTGGAGGGTCTGGTCCTTGTAGTCTTCGCCGTCTCCGATCATTTTCGCCAATCTCCTTTCACGCCACGATGGCTCTCAAAAGAGCAATCACTGTGCCAGGAGCGTCTCCCGGGGAGAGCGCCGGCCGGCGTTCCGGACGACATGCCGCCGACGTGTCGGGGACGTGTCGCTACGGCGCAATCTACCGCGCAAGGGCGCTAGACTTCCGATCCCATGCCCTTCGTCTACCTCCTCCGTTGCGGTGACGGCACTCTGTATACGGGCATCACCAAGGACCTGGAACGGCGGCTGGCCCAGCACCGGGCGGGCCGGGCCTCGCGCTATACCCGTTCCCGCCTGCCGGTCGCGCTCGCCTGGTCGCGCGAGATCGGCTCCTGGGGCGACGCCTTGCGGGAAGAGGTCCGAATCAAGGCGCTGTCGCGGGCGCAGAAGGAGGCGCTGGCGGCCGGCCCGGCGGGCACCTGAGCCGGGGCACCGGGCGCACGCGGAGGTTCGCCCTCCCTCCATCTTTTCCTGTAGACTTCCGCCGCTTTCGGTGGCAGAGGTTCCGGTGATGCATTCTTCGTTCTCTTCTGGCGGGACGGCGATCCGTCTGGTCCATTCCTGTCTCGAGCCCCCGGTGGATGGGGGGGAGCCGGTTGCGGCAGGGTTGTTGACCCAGCGGCAACGCCTGGGCGTGCTTCTCCAGGCCGCGGGTCTGCTTTCGCTGATCGAACGGGTGGGTTGGGGGCTCCCGGATTGGGAGGCGGCGCGGCTCGACCGGGCCGGCGGGCGCGTCCGTCTGGCGGCCGGGGGCCGGCCGGGGCCGCCGCGGGGGGCGCGGCCCTGCCAGGAGCTGCTGCGCGATCTTCTCGGGCGGCTGTTCGGGAAGGAGGCCGATCTCCGCGGTCCCGGCGTCGCCAAGCACGCCGTGCGCACCCTCGCCGGCCATTGGGGCCCGTCCCTGGTGCCGCTGGCCCCCGAGGAGGCCGTGGCCCAGATTCTGGAAGCCGCACCGTTCCTGTGGGAGCCTTCCTTCGGGTGGGATCGCACGGCGCTCGCCGGAGAGATCGGGCGGGGCGAGGCGGAGGAGACGGCGGTCGTCTGGGTGGCCGGCCCGCTCAGATTCCGCCGCCGGGTGCTCGCCGCGGCGGCGGATCTGGGCGAGGCGCGGGCGCTCCTGGCCGGTGCGGAGGCCCGCCGTCTCTGGGAGCCGGAGGTGGAGGGGGAGGAGCCGCGCGCCCTGGCCGCCGCCGGCCGCTGGCGGGCCGCTCTCGCCGCCTGGGAGACCCTGCCTCCGACACAGGAGGCCGAGCGGGTGGAGCGCGCCCGTGCACTCTTTGCTCTCGGCCGGTTCGAAGCGGCGCTGGGAGCCCTGGAGGGGCTCAGCTCTCCCGCCGCCCTGCTGGTGCGGGCCGAGGTGCAGATGCGGCGCGGCGAGCCCGCCGCCGTCCTGGCGGTGCTGCGCGACCTCCGCCGGGCCCGCCTGCAGCCGGAGGAGGCCGCGGATCTGGCGGATCTCGCGGCGCGCGCGTTCGCCCACCGCAACGAGCCGGAAGCGGCGCTCCCCTGGTTGCGGCGGGCTCTCGACACCGCGGGTCCGGCCGCCGGCCGGCCGGGCCGGCGGGGGCGCATCGCCGCCGCGGCGGCGGCCTGGGACCGGGGCGAGCTGTCGGTCATGGACGCTCTGCTGGAGGAAAGCCGGGCGGCGCTGGAGGATCCGGAGCTCGCCTGGCGCTGGCACCAGGTGAGCGCACATCGCGCCCTGGAGGACGATGAGGGCGCGGCGCGGGCGGTGGCCCACACGGAGGCTGCGCTGCGCCACCGCCGGCTGCTGCCCCGCCATCAGGCCGCCGACCTGTGGAATGAGGCCGGCCGGGCGCGGGCCGCCGCAGGCGACCTGGCGGGTGCCGAGCGGGCCTTTCTCCACCAGGTGCGGCTTCTGGAAGGGTGCGACGGCCCGCGCAAGGCCACGCTCGCCCTGTTCAATCTGGCGGAGATCCGCCTGCGCCGCGGACGCCTGGCCGGGGTGCGGGAGATCCTGGAACGGTCGACGGCCGAGAACCGCCGCACCGGGAACCGGCGGGGTCTGGCGCACGACGCCGAGCTGTGGGCGCGCCTGGAGCTGGTCCTCGGCCGCCCCGACGCGGCGCTGGAGATCTGCCGGGAGGCGCTCGACGCGCAGGGGCGCCAGGACGCCTGGCACCGCAGCGAGCTGCACCTGCTCGCCGCCCGGGCCCTCGGCTGGCTCGGCCGCCCGGGCGAAGCGGCCACCGCCCTCGCCGGGGTGCCGCCGGCGACCCTGCGCGAGCTGGAACCGGAGGAACGCCCGGCGGTGCGCGTCCTGGCCGGCGACGCCGAGGGGGCCGCCCGGGAAGCGGAGGCCCTCGCCGTGCCGGGTCTCCGCGAGCTGTGGCGCGCCCTCCTTGCCGGCGTGGTGCCCGCCGCGGCGTGGTCCGCGCTCTCCCTCCTGGAGCCGTTCCGCGCCGCCCGGCTGGTGGTGGACGCCGAACGGTGCCGCCCGGGGGTGGTTCCGGCCGACGTCGTCCGCCCGGCGGGCGCCGTGCTGCGCGATGCCGGGAGCCTTCCCTTGGCCGAGGCCCTGGAAACACGCGATGCCGGCCCCTGGCGTCTGGCCGCGCTGCTCCTCGCGCTCTTCGCCCGGCGGCAGGAGCCGGGCGGCGAGGAGGTGGCGCAACCGGTGGAGGAGCGGCCGGCAACCGTCCGCCCGGCCTCCCCGCCGGCCGGCCGGTCGGCGGGCCGCGGGATCGAAATGATCGGAGAGAGCCCCCTTTTTCTGGCAGCGCTGGAGCGCCTGGACCGGCTGGCCGCCGGCTCGGATCTTCCGCTGGTGATTCTCGGTGAAAGTGGCACCGGCAAAGAGCTCGCCGCGCGCCGTGCCCACCGGGTCAGCCGCCGCGCCGCCGCTCCGTTCGTCGCGGTCAACTGCGCGGCGCTCTCTGAAAACCTGCTGTTGTCCGACTTGTTCGGTCATGTCCGCGGGGCCTTCACCGGCGCGGAGAAGGACCGGCTCGGCGTCTTTCAAACCGCCGAAGGAGGGACGGTCTTTCTCGACGAAATCGGCGATCTGCCGCTGCTCGCGCAAGGCATGCTGCTACGCGCGATCCAGGAACGCGAGATCGTTCGCCTCGGCGAAAGCACGCCGCGCAAGGTGAATGTGCGGGTCGTCGTGGCCACCCATCGCGATCTCGCGCAGATGGTCGAGACGAAAGAGTTCCGGCTCGATTTGTATCACCGTCTCCATGGTGGATGCATCGTGCTGCCGCCGCTGCGCAGCCGTGGCGACGACGTGCTTCTTCTCGCGGAGCGCCTTCTCGAAACCTCCGGTGTCCGGCTCTCGCGCGAGGCGCAGAGCCGGATGATCGGTCATGCCTGGCCCGGCAATGTCCGCGAGCTGCAAAATGTGCTGGCCGCGGCCGTCGCCCTGTCCGGCAGCCGCGTCGTGCAGCCGGAGCATCTGGAGCTGCCGGACGGCGGCCCGCCGGCCGGCAGCTCGTATCAAGAACAAGTCGATGCCGCGCGGCGGCGGGCGATCTTCGAAGCTCTCGCCGCGTGCGGTGGCAATCAGGCGGCGGCGGCACGGCGCCTGGGGCTTTCGCGTCAGGGTTTTCACCATCTGTTGCAAGAGCTCGGCCCGCCGCCCCGGCGTTGAGCGGCGGTTCCCGAGGGGCTCCGTTCAGTGCGTGGCGGCAGGCGCCGCCGCGAAATTCTCGCGCAAGGCCGGGCGCAGAATCTCCGCCACCCTTTCCAGGCCCACCTGATCATCCGTATCGAAGGCGGCGGGCTCGTGCGAATCGAGGTCGAGCACCGCGACCAGCTCCCCCTCCGCGGAAAAGACCGGAACGACGATCTCCGAACGCGCTCCGGCGTCGCAGGCGATGTGGCCGGGAAACGCATGCACGTCGGGCACGAGCTGGGTGCAACGCAGCCGTGCCGCGGCGCCGCAGACACCGCGATCGAATGTGATCTCCAGGCAGCCGAGCGGGCCCTGGTAGGGCCCGACCCGCAGCCGGCCGGGCGCGACGACACGATAGAAACCCACCCAGGATGCGATCGGTAGACGTTCCTTCAAGATGCAAGCGCAGGTCGCCATGGCGGCAATCGGGTCTTCCAGCCCTGCCAGAACGGCGCCGATCTCCGCTGCGATGTCACGATAAAGCTCCTGTTTGCCGTGTTTATCCATGCGTTGGATGATACGCCATGCGGTTTCCAAAGGGGAGCCTCCCGCCGGCATCAGGTTTCACCGGAGCGGATTTCTTGCGCAGAGCTGTTGACAGGACAGGGTTTGTTCTTGATAATCACCGCGCAGTGGTACGTTGATCAGGTGAAGTTCTCTACCTTTCATTCCGTCGCAGGAGGCGAGGTCCCCAATGGCAGAACCCGTCGGTAACCAGGGCAAGCTCTATACGCTTTCCGAGATTTCCGAGAAGTCCAAGATTTCGATGCCCACTCTTCAGCGCTACAAGAAGATGTACCAGGGCCGCATCCCCGCCGAGGGGAAGGGCCGCAAACAGCGCTATCCGGAGAGCGCATTCGCCGTTTTTGAAGAAATCCGCAAGGAAAATCTGGGGCGGCGCGGCCGGCCCCGCAAGGATCCGAACGCACCCCGTCCGGCGCAGGCGTCGGGCGGCCGCAAGCCGGCTTCCGCACCGGCCGCCAAGCCGGCCAGGGCTGCGGCCAAGGCGGCTCCCGCCGCTCCGGCGCGCCGGGGCCGTCCACCGGGCTCCAAGACCGGAGCCAAGGCCGCACCCGCTCCGGCGCCTACGCCGAAGCGCCGGGGCCGTCCGCCGGGCTCCAAGACCGGCGCCAAGGCCCAGCCGGCCGCCGCGGCGAAGCCGGCCGCCAAGGCGAAGTTGCTGACCCTGACCGAGATCAGCAAGCTCGCCGGGATCTCCTATCCGACCCTGGTGCGGTACGTCAAGGCGTATGCCGACCGCCTGCCCCACGAAGGCAAGGGCCGGGCGCGGCGTTTCTACCAGGAGGCGGTGAACGTCTTCCGCCAGCTGCGCAACGAGGGAGGCAAAGGCGGCCGCAAGCCGGCGGCTGCCGCCGCCCAGCCGGCCGCCAAGCGGCGCGGACGCCCCCCGGGCTCCGGCAAGAAGGCCGCGGCGGCTCCGGCTCCGGCGCAGGATGCCGGCTTGGTGCGGCGTCTGCGCGAGATCGAAAAGGCCCACCTGGATCTGGAGAAGCGGTTCCGCGACTTCGCCAAGGGCTTGCAGAAGCTCTTCCGCTGATCCGGCCCCGGCGCCGTTCTCGTTCTCAACGCCCCGGCGGTCCCGCCGGGGCGTTTTGCGTTGCGAGGTGGTCCCAGCCCAGGGTCGGCAGGTCGTGCCAGGTGTTTCCCCGGCGCAGGCGCAGGCGCCGGGAGCGGGTGATCCGGCCGATGCGGCGGGCTTCCGGGAAGGGCGGCTCGATTCCGTCGGGGAGGGTGAACAGGAGCACGTAATCTTCACCGCCCCCGAGAGCGAGGTCGAGAGGCTCGACCGCGAGCGCGCGGCAGATCTCGGCGAACCTCCTGGGCAGTGGCAGCGCGTCCTCCCAGACCTCCGCACCCACGCCGCTCGCCCGGCAGAGGCGGCGCAGATCGATCGCGAGGCCGTCGGAGACGTCCATGGCGGCCCCCTGGTCCTGCGGCGCCCGGAGGCCCAGCCAGCGGCCGAGGGCGAGCTGGGGCTCCGGCTGGAGATGGCGGCGCACGGCGCGGCGCGCTGCGGCGGCCACCGCCCGGCTGACGGGGTCCTCACGGCGGGCGCCCCACCGCAACCCCGCGGCGGCTTCACCCACCGTCCCCCCCAGCCAGAGGGCCTGGCCGGCCCGGGCTCCCCGGCGGTCGAGGAAGCGGCCGCCCTCCGGGCACCGGCCGGCCAGCGTCAACGTGGCCACCGTGCCACCGGGGTTCCGCGCCAGGTCCCCCCCGGCGAGCACGAGCCCGCTCGGCCGGCAGGCGGTGAGGAAGGCGCGAAAGAACCGGCGGTGATCGAACCCCGGGGCCGTGGAGAGGGCGAGAAAGGCATAGGCCGGCTCGGCACCGGTGGCGGCGAGGTCCGAGAGGTTGACCGCCAGGAGGCGGCGCGCCAGGACGGCCGGATCGAGATCCGGCAGGAAGTGCACTCCGGCGATCTGGCTGTCCACGGTGACGGCGAACGGGCCGCCGGCGGGGAGCACCGCGGCGTCATCGCCGATCAGGCAGGGATCGAGCCGGGAGCGGAGCCAGCGGAGAAGCCCGTCCTCACCCACCGGCGTCAGTCGGTTCGGCGGACGGCGGGTCCGGGGCGGCGTCGAGGAGGGCGAGCGGCAGGACCTCTTCCATGTGCTCGACGAAGTGGAACGTCAGGTCCTTCTTGATCGTGTCCGGGATCTCGGTCAGATCGCGCCGGTTGAGCTTGGGGACGAGGATCGTGTGCACTCCGGCGAGCTTGGCGGCGAGCGCCTTTTCCTTGAGGCCGCCGATCGGCAGCACGTCGCCCCGCAAGGTGATCTCTCCGGTCATCGCCACGCGCCGGTTGACCGGGCGCTGCGTCAGTACGGAGAGGACCGCGGTGCCGATCGTGATACCGGCGGACGGCCCGTCCTTGGGGATCGATCCGGCGGGGACGTGGACGTGAATGTCGTGGGTGGAAAAGAAATCCGCGGCGACCCCGTGCGTGCCGGCATAGACGCGGGCATAGGAGAGCGCCGCCTGGGCCGATTCCTTCATCACGTCGCCGAGGTGGCCGGTCATCAGCATCTGTCCCTTGCCCGGGACGGCGACGACCTCGATGAACAACAGATCACCGCCGACCGCGGTCCAGGCCAGCCCGGTGGCGACGCCGATGCGGTCGCGGCCGAGCAGCTCCTCGCTGAAATGTTTGCGCGCCCCCAGGAGCTCCTCCACCTTCGCTGCATCGATCACGATACGCTCGGTGGCGCCGCGCGCGACCTGGACCGCGACCTTGCGGCAGACCGCGGCGAGCTCGCGTTCGAGATTGCGCAGGCCGGCTTCGCGGGTGTAGCCGGTGATGACGGCTTTGACCCCTTCGTCGGTCAGGTCGATGTGCTCGTCGGTGATGCCGTTTTCCCGCATCTGTTTCGGGATGAGATGGAGGCGTGCGATGCGCAGTTTCTCCTCTTCCGTGTAGCCGGAGAGGCGGATGACCTCCATGCGGTCGAGGAAGGCGGGCTGAATCGGCTCCAGCAGGTTGGCGGTGGCGATGAACATCACCCGTGACAGGTCATAGCTCACGCCCAGGTAGTGATCGACGAAGCTGAAATTCTGCTCCGGATCGAGCACTTCGAGGAGGGCGGACGACGGGTCTCCCCGATAGTCGGCACCGATCTTGTCGATCTCGTCGAGCACGAACACCGGATTGCTGGTGCCGGACTGGCGGATCGCCTGCACGATGCGGCCGGGCAGCGCTCCCACGTAGGTGCGGCGGTGGCCGCGGACCTCGGCTTCGTCGCGCACGCCGCCCAGGGAGATGCGGACGAACTTGCGCCCCATGGCGCGGGCGATCGAGCGGCCGAGCGACGTCTTGCCGACGCCCGGCGGGCCGACGAAGCAGAGGATCGGTCCGCGCGTGTCGGATTTGAGCTTGCGCACCGCGAGGTATTCGAGGATGCGTTCCTTGATCTTCTCGAGGTCGAAGTGGTCCTCGTCGAGCACCTTCTGGGCGTGGTCCAGATCGAGATTGTCGGTGGACACCGTCTCCCAGGGCAGCGCGCTCAACCAATCGAGATAGGTGCGGATGATCTGCGTCTCCGCGCTCTCCGGGTGGCTCCGTTCGAGGCGGCGGATCTGGCGTTCCAGCTCCTCTTTCGCCTCGTCGGGCATCTTGCGGTCGGCGGCGAGCTTGCGATAGCCGGCGACTTCCTCGGAGAGCTCCTCGCCTTCGCCCAGCTCCTGCTGGATGGCCTTGAGCTGCTGGCGCAGGTAGTACTCCCGCTGGCTGCGGTCCATCTCGCCGCGCGCCTGGGAGGAGATCTCCTGCTGCATGGTGAGCACCTGGATCTCGCGCGCCACCATCTCGCTCACCCGGTGCAGGCGGTCGATCGGATCGATGGTCTCGAGGACGCTCTGGGCCTCGGTCGGCTTGAGGTCGAGATTGCTCGCGGCGAGGTCGGCGAGGCGGCCGGGATCGTCCAGATTGGCGGCGATCACCATCACCTCGGGAGAGATCCCCTTGCCCAGGCCGACCGCGCGGTCGAGGCTTTCCTTGACGCTGCGCAGCAGCGCTTCGACCTCCAGGGTGCCGTCGGCGGGCAGCCGCGGCTCCTCGATCGGCTCGATTTTCGCCTGCAGGTACGGCTCGGTCTGCGAGAGATGGTGGATGCGGGCGCGGGACAGGCCCTGGACGAGGATGCGGATGCGGCCGTCCGGCAGCTTGAGCATGCGCATGATGACCGCCGCGGTGCCGATCGGATAGAGCTCCTCGGTGCCGGGATTGTCGAGCGCCGGATCGCGCTGGGCGACGAGCAGGATGACCCGGCTTTCGGCGAGCGCGCGGTCGACGGCGAAGACGCTCTTGTCGCGCCCGACGGAGAGCGGCAGGATGATGTAGGGGAAGACGACCGTGTCTTTGAGCGGCAGGACGGGCAGGACGTCGGGGATCTTGATCGCTTCGTCGGACGGCTCGCCGTTCGGTCTGGTCATGCCTCGCCCCCCTCCTCCTCGGGCTCCTCGATGCGCAAAACGCGGGCCTCCTGGCGTTTGTCCTGGATTTTCGGGAACTCGATCGTCAGCAGCCCGTTTTCGATCCGGGCGGTCCCGCGATGGGTGTTGACCGGCGAGAAGATCTGGATCTCGCGCAGGAACCGGCCGTGGCCCCGCTCCATGCAATGAAACTTGATGCGTTGCGAGGTCGGCAGGGCGGTGCTCTTGACGCCGGAGAGCAGGACACGGGTGCCGCGCACCTCGATGGCGAGATCGGCGGCGCGAAAACCCGGGACCTCGGCGAGGATCAGGACGGACGCCGGGGTCTCGACGACGTCGAGGGCCGGCTGCCATTCGCCGACCGGCAGCTGGCTGTCGCCGATCGCCACCGCCTCCTGGAAGAGGCGGTCCAGCTCCGCCTGGAAGCGGGAGATGAGTTGCAGCGAGGCGAACTTTGCAGCCATGGCTCAGGCCTCTTTGTCGACGGGCAACAAGGGGGTGAGCACGTCCATGAACGCGCCGACGTCTTCGAACCTGCGGTAGACGGAGGCGAAGCGGACGTAGGCCACCTTGTCGATGCGCTTGAGCTCGCGCATCACCAGTTCCCCCAGCCGGGTGGAGGTGACTTCCTTGGCGCCGCTGTTGAGCAGCTTCTCCTGGATGCGGTCGACCGCCGCGTCGATCTGCTCCACGCTCACCGGCCGCTTGCGCAGCGCCAGGCTCATGCTGGCGCGCAGCTTGGCGAGGTCGAACTCCTCGCGCGTGCCGTCTTTCTTGACCACCGAGGGCAGGGCGATCTCGGCGCGCTCGTAGGTGGTGAAGCGCTTGTCGCAGTGGGTGCAGCGCCGCCGCCGGCGGATCTGGTCGCCCTCGTCGGACTCGCGGGTCTCGACGACCTGCGTGTCCTCGTGGGCGCAGAAGGGGCAGCGCACGGCCCTTGGTCAGCGGTAGACCGGGAAGTCGCGCGTCAGCGCGGCCACCTTGGCGCGCACGGCAGCGATGTTGGCTTCGTCGTGCGGCTTGTCCAGCACGTCGGCGATCAGGTGCGCGACCTGCTCGGCCTCGATCTCGGTNNAGGCGAAGCGGACGTAGGCCACCGGGTCGAGGCTGCGCAGGTGCTCCATGACGAAGGCGCCGATCTCACGGGTGGAGATCTCGCGGTCTTCGCGGTCTTGAAGCATGCCCTCGGCCTGTTCGACGATCGCTTCGAGCCGTTTGAGCGGGACCGGCCGCTTCTCGCACGCCTTGATCAGTCCGCCCAGGAGCTTCTTGCGGCTGAACTCCTCGCGCGAGCCGTCGTGCTTGACGACCATGTAGGGGATGTCTTCGATCTGCTCATAGGAGGTGAAGCGGCGGCCGCAGCTCACGCACTCGCGGCGGCGCCGGATGGTCGCGCCGTCGCGGCTCTCGCGCGAGTCGACCACCCGGTCCCGGTTCTCGGAGCAGAAAGGGCACCTCATCGTCCGCCTCTTCCGGTCCCCACGGCCTTTCGGCGGTGCCCGCCCTCACTCCTTGGCATGGAGGGAGATGTTGAGCCGCAGCAGCAGCTTCTCCAGCTGGGCGGTGTCGGTGATGTCGACCTGCAGGTCGTGGACTGCTTCGACCACCTGCTGCTGCTCGTCCTCGACCTGAAAGCTCAGGCGCAGGCGCCGGGCGCGCTGGAAGTCGGCGCGCTTCAGGTTCATCTCCACGTTGCGCGACAGCTCGCCTCTCCCGTTGGCGGCGGCGGCCGCCGCCGGGCCCGGGGTGGTTCCCCGGTGCATCGCCTGGCTGCGCAGCTTCTCGAGCTCGCCGAGCGCATCCATCGAGCTCTTCGCCTTCGGCCGGGCCGAGGCCGGCGGTGGCGGTGGAGCCGCGGCGGCCGGGCGGGCCGGCGGAGGCAACGGCGTGGGCGCGGTCTGCGCAGGAGCGCGCAGGGCGGGAGGTGGGGGGGCCGCCTCGATCGGGTGCGGCTGGGACGGCGGCCGCAGGGCGGGGGCGGAAGGCAAGGCGGGCGCC
>DIHE01000093.1:0-3927 GCA_002420005.1 Holophagales bacterium UBA5704
GCCGAAGCGGACGCCGCCGGCCCCTGGCATCTCGAGTCCGACCCCGCCCCCGGCTGGGCCGTCCTCCGGCAAGGCGAATCGGTGGAGAAGGGCAGCACCCCCTCGGCCACCTTCGGCAAGAAGGACACCGCCCGCCTCATCGCCGCCGTCCTCCCCAGCACCGGCCGACCGCCGCGCTATCGCCTCGGAAAAGATCCCGATTCCGTCGGCTACCCGGTGATCGCCGACAACCAGGTCGTCGGCCACTTCCTGTACTTCAACGAGGATCTCCTCGCCGCCCTGAACGTCGTCGACGCCCTCATCGCCTCCCCGCACGATCTCGCCTGGCTCCTTGACGCCGCCGGAGGCCTCGCCCTCGATCACGCCGGCAAGATCGCCCTCGAACGAGCCCAACCCTGAAACCCCCCGGGGGCGGCCACTACCACCCGCCCCTGCGTTCTTCCGTCCCTGTTGTCCTTGCCGTCCTGGGCGTCCTTGTCTTCTGGTCCGTGCCCGTCCGTGTCCTTCCCTGCTTTTCTCCCCCTCTCCCGGTGGAAGGGGGGGCGATGGGAGAGGGGGCCGGGGGGTGAGGTTCCGCCCCAAACTAACCCCCGCCACCCCCGCCCCGTCCAGCCATCCCGGCCGGCCGCGGCGGCGGGGGTACCGGAGGCCCTCCATGTCCATCCGTTCCGTCCTCTCCACCCTCCACCTCTTCGCCCTCCTCCTCACCGCCGTCTGGCCCGACGCCGATCCCGAATCCACCACCGGAGACACTGGAGCCGGCCTCGAACCCAACGGCTGATCCCCTCTGTGGGCCGGCGCAACCGCCGGCCCACTTCTGCCTTTCATGAGTGCGCAATAGCTCCGCGAGTGCGCTACCATCGGCTCGTTGCAAGACGTTTCGGAAAGGGTTCCCCATGGAGCACGAACATCTCGATGCCGCTGCTTTGGAGCACCTCCTTGCCCTGGATAGAACGGCCCGGCAGAACGGCCAGCTTTTCCACCTGCTGGCCGTGTGCCCCCGCTGTCGCGAGGCCGGCGGTTGGCTTCTGGAGCTTCACCAGGCCAGCGCCCTCCCGCCGGTCTTCGGCCTGATCGACGCCGCCCTTGCCCGGTCGCGCGCCGAGGCGCCCGCGCTCCTGGAGGAGCTTCTCCCCCTCGATCCGGAGCAACGCCTCGCGCTCCTTCACGTCGACCCGCGCTTCGTGAGCTGGGGCCTCTGCGAGCTCCTCGTTCACAGGAGCTGTCAGGCCGCACCGGACCAAGCGGTCGAAGCCGTTCATCTTGCCGATCTCGCGGTCCACGTAGCCGACAGAATCTCGGACGGCGATCTCTTTGAGGAGCGCTGGGTCTATCAGCTCCGCAGCCTCGCCTGGGCCAGCCTGGGCAACGCCCGCAAGGTGCAAGGCGATCTCTCCGGGGCCGAGAGGTGCTTCGACATGGCGGACTCCTGGTGGGCCGGTGGCGCCGTGGGCTCCGAGGACGCTCTGGGCTACGAGCCGCACCTCCTGGACCTCAAGGCGCCGCTCCGCATGGCGCAACGGCGCTTCCCGGAAGCCCTCAAGCTGCTCGCCGCCGCTGTGGATCTCTTTCTGACCGGCGAGCGTCCAGATGCCCATCTGGCCGGCCGCAGCCTGATCTCCAAGGCCCTCCTGCTGACCGAGATGGGGGAGTCCGGCGCCGCTATTGAGGACTTGAGGAAGGCCGGCGCGATGATCGACCCCGCCCGCGAGCCCCGCCTCCTCCTGTGCCTCCATCACAACCTGGTGTACAACCTCACCACGGTCGGCCACCACCACGAGGCCGCCGAACACCTCCCATCCCTTCAGGCTCTCGCCACCACCCACGGCACCGCCAGGGACCGCCTTCGTCTCCAGTGGGTCGAAGGCCGCATCGCCGCCGGCCGAGGCGCCTACGCCGAGGCCCGCCGGCTCCTCACCGTCGTCCGCCAGACCTTCCTTGACGAGGCCAACCCCTACGAAGCCGCCCTCGCCACCCTCGACCTGGTGATCCCGGACCTCGAAGAAGGAAACCTCCCCTCCGTCCAAGCTCTCACCGACGAGATGGTGATCGTCTTCCAGTCCCACGACGTCACCCGGGAAGCCCTCGCCTCCCTCCGTCTCTTCCAGGAAGCCACCCACCGCCAAACCGCCACCACCACGCTCGCCCGCGAAGTCGCCACCACCCTCCACCAAGCACGCACCCCGTCACTCTGAGATGAGCCACCGCCCCCGGCCTTCGTCCTTGCCGACCTTGGCGACCTTTTTGTCCTTGTGCCCGTCCGTGCCCGTCCGTGTTCGTCCCCACCCCTCCGGCGCGCATTTGCCCGTTTCCGGCACTTTCCTTGTAGCGGCCAGGCACGGGCCGGCGTACCATCTCCGACCGGCGCTTCGGCGCACCGGGTTTTGATTTGCGTTACTATGTAGTCTTGGCACGCGAAAAGTTGGTGTTCGCTCTCACGGGAGGATTGTTCTATGTGTTGCGTTCGTCGCTCGTCGTTCCGCAAAGTGCTCGCTTCCAGTGCCCTGTCCCTGCTGCTCCTTTCTGGCGCGCCACTCGCCGCCAAGGAGGAGAAGGGCGAGGCCGCCCCCCAGGCCGCCGCCTTCGGCTGGCTCACCGATCTTTGGGCGGGCCTCACCACCTGGCTCACCGAAGCCGCCGTCGCCACGCCACCCCCGGGGGTGCCTCCCTCGCAGGGCACGGTGGATAACGGGTGCGCGGTTGATCCGCTTGGAGGTTGTGGCGGGTAGCCAGCCTACGCCTTCGGCGCGTAGCCCCTATGCCAGCATTGCTGCGTTGAGTTATCATGCAGGGCCCATGGCAGGCACAGACCATGGCTCAGCCATTCAACCCTTTGCCAGCTTGGCGGCCGCGCGCCTCAGCTTGAGAAACAAGCCGGTTCCGAGCCGGCTTCTCGCCGTCGCTGAATACGGCTTCAGCCTGCGATTGACCGAGCCCATCCAGGGGCTTGAGTGGTGCCGCGTCGCAGCCGAGGCGTTGCCTCCCGACCTTGCTCCTCACGAGAGCTCCCAGGTCCTCGCATATTTTTCGAACGGTCTGCGCGTCGTCGGCCACTACGATGAGGCCAAAGAGGTGATCGAGCGCGCGCTCGCCGTCTCGCCCGGCGATCCCTTTCTCCTGGAAGTCAAGGGCTCGCTCCTGCGTGATATCCGCCAGCTCGACGAGGCGGCCGAATGCCTGCAATCGGCCGCAATGCGCCGCAGGGTCTCGGGTGACATCGCCGCCTACGCCCGGACGATCCTCGGGACTGCCCATGTGATGGACGAGGCCGGCCTCTCGCGGGAGGCCTCCAAGTGCGCCCTCAAGGCGCTCGACATTCTCAATGCCGAGGTCGATCCCTCGCGTCACCTCTTACGGACTTCGATCCAGAACTACGCGGCGTTCCTTTGCAACGCGGGCGAGCCCCTGGAGGCATTGCGGGCTCTCCGGGCCGCCGCACCGTTGCTCGAAGGGGGAGGCCAGTATTTCGATCTTCGCGTGGAATGGCTCTACGGGAGGATCTCGGCCAGCCTGCGAGAGGAGTCCGCCGAGGCGAAGCTCTCGGCCGTCCGGGACAAGCTGGCCGCCGGCGGTCTCATCCAGGAAGCCGCCTTGGCGACGCTCGATCTGGCCCGGTTTTACGTGTTGGTGAAAGACCCGCGCGCCGCCGACACGGCCCTCTCGGTGGCCCCGCTCCTTCAGACCTTGGGGATCGAGCGCGACGCCCGGGAGGCGGAGATCCTCGGCAAGATCGCCGAGGCGGGCAAGGCCTTCTCGGATCTCGAATTCCTGATCTCCGAGCTTTACGGCGTCGTCGCGTCGCGCCCGGACACCCGCCGCCGCGTGGCTTAGCTCCTAGAGAGCGGCCGAGCCGCCGCTCTCACCGTCGTCGCGCTCGTCGCGCAGCTTCGGCTTGATCCCGTAGCGCTCCATCGCGCGGAGCACGCG
>DIHE01000093.1:4211-5317 GCA_002420005.1 Holophagales bacterium UBA5704
CACACCGCTGCGCTCCACCGCCAACTGCAAGGCAGCCAAGAGCGCCTCGGACATCTCCTTCCCCTCGCGCTGAATCCTCGCCGGACTTCGCATACTCCTAGAGTACCTCCACATGTGGATGTCGTCAACTGAGACAGCCTCACCTCGACATGTTGACTTTCTCATTTCGCACTCTTAATCTTCAGCCTATGGATGCGAAACCCCCGCAACTATTCTCCCGAATCCCCCCTCTGGCGCGCCTGAGGATTCTGAAGGGATTGACGCAGGAACAGCTCGCCGCGGCGGCCCATCTCGACCGCGGCGTGCTGTCCCGCATCGAGAGAGGCCTCGTCCCCTTGCGCCCGCCGCGGCTCCCCCGAATCGCCCAGGCCCTCGACCTCACCGCCGACGAGCTGCTCGTCCGGCTCCAGGAGCTGACATGACCCTCCTCCAAGCCCTCGTCGCCCTCGCCGTCTTCGAGATCCTCACCCTCGTCGGTCTCTTCGTCGCCGTCTGCTTCCCCCCGGACCTCCATCAACCACCCAAACCCCCAAATCCCTGGTCCCCCGAAAGGGCAGCTCCACCTGGCCGCGAGGCGGCGGGCGGCGGTGCCCCCTCTCCCGGTGGAAGGGAGAGCGATGGGAGAGGGGGTCAGGGGGTGAGGTCGTGCCAGGAGGTGCCCCATGTCCCTTGAGCACCTCGCCGTCGTCTGGGAGCACTCCCGCCAGAGTGGTTCCCACCTCAACGTCCTCCTCGCCGTCGCCAGCTACTCCGACCACCGGGGAGAGTGGACGATCGACCAGGCGACCCTCGAACGCCGCACCCGGCTCAGCAACCGGCAGGTCCGCCGCCTCCTCACCGAGCTGGTCGCCGCCGGCGAGCTCGCCGTCGTCTCCCATCACGGCCGCGGCAAGCTTTCCACCTACCGCCTCATCGAGCCGGAAATCCGGCCATCCGGTTCCGCTTTCGCGGCCCGGAAACCGGACACCGAAGGCCGGTTTGACCCCGAAAAACCGGCCACGGCCGGCCACTTTCCAGGCCCAATACCGGCCACCGCAGACCCGTTTGACCGCGCAAAACCGGCCACCGAGGCCCACTTTCCCGGCGCAAAACCGGCCACCGAGGCC
>DIHE01000095.1:0-51780 GCA_002420005.1 Holophagales bacterium UBA5704
CACCTCCCCCCCCGCCCCCACCGCCCCGCACGGCCTCGACACCCTGCGCACCTACGGCGAAGGCTTCGCCGGCCGCAAGGCCGAGCTGGCGGCCCTCGACCAGGCCTGGGCGGAGGGAGTCCGCATCTTCGTGCTGCATGCCCAGGGGGGAGCGGGCAAGACGCGGGTGGTTGTCCAATGGCTGAACCAAATGGCCGCCGACGCCTGGCGCGGCGCGGGCGGGGTGTTCGTCCATTCCTTCTACAGCCAGGGGAGCGACGAACGGCGCAACGCCTCGTCGGAGACCTTCTTCGAGGCCGCCTTGGCGTACTTCGGCCACGCCGGCCCCGCGCTCACCGATCCCCATGAAAAAGGCCGGACGCTCGCCCGGCTGGTGGCCGGGAAGCGCGGCCTCCTGGTGCTCGACGGGCTCGAACCGCTCCAGCATCCACCCGCGTTCGATCAGGGCCGACTGAAAGATCCCGCCCTCCACGCCCTGCTGAGTGCCCTGGCCGCCGGGTGGGTGGGCGAGGCCGAGCCGCACGGCTTGTGCCTCGTCACCTCGCGCCAGCCGGTCGTGGAGCTGGAGAGGAAGGCCAGCCGCGTGGTCGTCCAACAGCCGCTGGACCGGCTGGACCCGGAGGCCGGGGCGGAGCTACTCCGGCAACTGGAGGTCGCGGGTCCGGAGGAGGAGCTGCGGCAGGCGTCGGTGGAGCTGCGCGGCCACGCCTACACTCTGATGCTCCTGGGTTCCTACCTGCGCGACGCCACACCCGATCACGAGATCCGGCGCCGCGCCGAGATTCCGCTGCTCCAGGAAGACGCCGAGCACAACCACCACGCGCGCCACCTCTTCGCGGCCTATGTGCGCCATCTCGGAGAGGCCAGCCCGGAAGTCGCCGTGCTGCGCCTGCTCGGCTTCTTCGACCGCCCGGCCGAGGAGAGGTTGATGACTGCGCTCCGCGAGGCGGACGATCCCGAGCTTGCCCCCCTCCTCGCGCCGCTGCGCAACCTCCCCGATCCCGCCTGGCGCCGCGTCCTGCGCCGGCTGAGCGAGCTGCGCCTGATCGACGTCCCCGCCGGTTCGTCGCCCGTCCTCGACGCCCACCCGCTTCTGCGCGAGACCTTCGCCGAGCAGGTGCGAACGGACTTCCCCGCCGCGTGGCAGGCCGGGCACCGGCGGCTGTTCGAGGTCCTCTGCGCCACGACCGAGCCCCGGCCGGCCACCCTCCCCGGCTTACAGCCGCTCTACCAGGCCGTGGCCCATGGCTGCCGGGCCGGCCTGTACCAGCAGGCGCGGGCCGATGTCTATGTCGATCGCATCCTGCGGGGCACGGGAGCCGGCGGCAACTACAGCACGTTCAAGCTCGGCGCGATCGGTGCGGACCTGGGGGCGGTGGCGTGTTTCTTCACCACGCCGTGGACCACCCTCGCGCCGAGCCTCGCGCCCGTCGCCCAGGCGTGGCTGCTCAACGAGGCGGCCTCCCGCCTGCGAGCCCTGGGCCGGCTGACCGAGGCGGTGGAGCCGATGCGGGCGGGGATCGAGATGGTGGTCAAGGAGGGGAGCTGGAAGCACGCCGCGATCGGTGCCAGCAACCTGAGCGAGCTCGAGCTCACGCGGGGTGAGGTGGCTGCGGCGGTGGCCGCTGGCGAGCAGGCGGTGACGTATGCCGATCGCAGCGGGGATGCATTTCAGCAGGTGGCCCGCCGAGCGGCGCACGCCGACGCCGTGCACCAGGCGGGCCGGCGCGGCGAGGCGCGGGGTCTGTTCGAGGACGCGGAGGCCCGGCAGGCCGCTGATCAGCCGGAGTATCCCCGGCTCTACTCGCTGCGAGGCTTCCAGTATTGCGATCTCCTGCTGGCCGAGGCGGAACGCGCGGCGTGGCAACGTTGGCTGCGCGGCGAGGGTGGGCTTGGCGAAACGGTCGCGGCGGTTGTTGCGGACTGCGAGGCGGTTGTGGAGCGGGGCACCACTATCTTTGGCTGGCGCACACTTCCCCGCTGGAACCCAGCCGCCGATTCACTCCTCTCCATCGCCCTGGACCACCTCACCCTGGCCCGCGCCACGCTGTACAAGGCCGGCTTCGCAGGACCGATTCCTGACTCCGCCCATCAGCACATCACCGCTGCCGTTGATGGCCTTCGCGCGGCCGGGCAGGCAGACTACCTCCCCCGTGGCTATCTGACCCGCGCGTGGCTGCGCTGTACTTCCGGCGACGAACCGGGCGCGCAGGCGGACCTGGAGGAGGCTTGGGAGATTGCCGAGCGGGGGCCGATGCCGCTGTTTCAGGCGGATGTTCTGCTGACCCGGGCGCGGCTGTTTCGGGAGCGGGGGGCTCTGGCGGAGGCTCGGCGGTTAATCGAGAAGCATGGGTATCACCGGCGGGATGAGGAGCTGGCGGATGCGGAAGGGGCGGCGGGGGCTTGGGACCTCACCCCCCGACCCCCTTCCATGAGAAGGCCACCCCAAGTCAAGTGCCGAGCGATGGTCCCCAGGGCGGGGGGCTCTCGCTCGGTGTGGGTCGGTGCGGGAGGGTGCGTGAGAAGAGCTGTTGACTGCCGCGCTTCCATCCGCACTCAGAGCCTGGGGCTCGGTGCATGCTTGGTGTCCGGAGGGTTCTGGTGCTGCAATCTCTCACCGCGATCTGCTCTGCCACGAAGGCAGGCGACCCAAGGGGGTCGGCGCAGTCACCAGGACCCGGCGAACAGCTCATCTCAAGCCACCTCCCGCACCGCCATGTCCGTTTTCAGGCCGCGACGCCCAGGGTCTCGGCGGTCTCGCCGCAGGAATTGCCGGGCATCAGGGGTTGGTACTCCTGTTGGGTGACCAACAGGCGGTGCATGAGGATGCTGAGCTTGCGAGCCACCGCGATGATGGCGCGCTTTTTGGCGCTCTTGCCACCGCTGGCGGCAATGCGCTGCCCGAAACGGCGCAAGTCCGAGTCTTGTCCAAATCGCCCGAGGATGTACTGGGCGCACTGCACGAGCAGGCGTCGTACGAAGGGGTTGCCCTCCTTGCTGATGCGCAGCTCGGGGGAGGCGCTACCGGAGTCGCGCAGGGCTGGCACGAGGCCGAAGTAAGGCCCCACCTGCCGGCTCTTGGTGAAGCGAAGAGGGTCACCCAGGGCGAGCACAAAGGCCAGGGAGGTGATCGGGCCCACGCCGCGAATCCGCAGCAGCACAGCGGATTGCGGATAGCGCGTGTGGAGCAACTCGGCCACCTGTTGGTCATAGGAGCGGATCAAAGTGCTCAGCTCGCCGATGTGCCCAAGCAGTGGCAACAGCGCCGGGGCGAGGCTTTCCGGGACGCCGGCCAGGGCTTTGCGGGCGAAGACCTCGGCCGAGCAACTGGGCAGCCGGCCACCCACCGCCTTGACCAACCCGCGCGCATGGTTGATCAGACCGGATCTCGCTTTGACCAGAGCGTCGCGTGCCTTCAGCACGGCACGATCGGCCTGGGCCTGCGCCGAGACGTGCTCGATCGGGTACAGCAGGCGCGGGCGCACGCTGACCAGATCGGCCAGGCTCCGGGCGTCAAACCGGTCGTTCTTGCGCCGGCTGTTGCCGATCAGCCGCACCTTACGTGGATTGGCGACGATCACCTCGTGGCCCCACTGGCTGAGTTGGCGAGAGACCCAAGGCGAGTGAGTACCCGTCTCCAGCGCGATACGCAGGGCGGCACGGTTCGCAAAGCATCGGGCCAAAGCGGACTCAGTGGTGCTCACAGTCCCCTCTCCTCCACGACCTCACCCTCTGCCGTGCAGAGGCAGAAGTAGCTCTTCTTGTCTCCCAGATCCAGACCGCAGACCATCTTTGTCGTCACGCTGCTAACATATTTCATGGCCAGTCTCCCTTCTGGGCTTCGAGCCCGTTACCCTTTGCAGCCATCATAGGACTGCGCGGGGAGGCTGGCCTTCTCATCCAATCTCTCCCATCGCCCCCCCTTCCACCGGGAGAGGGGGCGCCACCGCCCGAGAAGGAGGAGACGGAGATGGATTCTTTCGATGTGTTCTTGAGCCACAACGGCAAGGACAAGCCGGCGGTGCGCGAGATCAAGCGGCGGCTGGCCGCGGTGGGGGTCAAGGCGTGGCTCGACGCGGACGAGCTGCAGCCGGGCATCCCCTGGCAGCAGGGCCTGGAGGTGGCAATTCAGGTGTCGCGGAGCTGCGCCGTGTTCGTTGGGGAATCAGGGATCGGGCCTTGGGAGAATGAAGAGATGGCCGCGGCCTTGGGGCTGGCGGTCCAGGACAAGCGGCCGGTGATTCCCGTGCTGCTGCCCGGAGCCCCCGACGGTGTGAAGCTGCCGCTGTTTCTCGCCAACCGG
The DNA here is from genome assembly GCA_002420005.1 of Holophagales bacterium UBA5704. Taxonomy (GTDB): domain Bacteria; phylum Acidobacteriota; class Thermoanaerobaculia; order Multivoradales; family UBA5704; genus UBA5704. The sequence continues at coordinate 4,304 of DIHE01000095.1, forward strand.
ACGTGGGTCGATCTGCGCCCGGACATTCCGGAGGACGCGCTCGACCGGCTGGTGTGGGGTATTACCGGGGTGAAGCCGGGGCGGCGGTAGGAACGCCAAGGGCCGGGCCTGCGGCCCTTTCTATTTGAATGCCGGCGAGACGCCGGCGGTCCCAGGGGGCGCACGGCGGTCCTTGGGGGCTGTCCGGGGCGGGTGGTAGTGCCTTCGGGCGGTGGCGCCCCTCTCCCGGCGGGGGGAGGGCGGGAGATGGGAGAGGGGATGGAGGTGAGGACTCCGCGCGATGCCCTACCGCCGCCCGCGCATCGCCTCCCGCAGCTTGCGCGCCCGGTCTTCGATGCGGTCCAGCGCCGCGGCGCGGTCGGGGCGGCGGCGGGTGGGGTCGGGGGGGGCGTCGAGGGTCTCTCGCAGGGCGTAGAGGTTCCAGCGGTCGGAGCCGTGGTAGAGGTCGTCCTGGTCGCGGGTGACGCGGAAGCCGTGGGTGCGGAAGAGGTCGGTCACGCGCTCCAGGCGGTCTCCCAGGTCGTGCACCTCCAGGACGGCCTGCTGGAGCTTCGGCCAGTCGGCTTCGTCCAGGCCGGCGAGGACGTCCAACTCGCTCTTCTCGACGTCCACCTTCAGGAGATCGATGCGCTCCACCCGTTCCTCCCGGATCACCTCGCTCAAGGTGCGCAGACGGCAGGTCAGCGTCTCGCGGTGGAAACGCACGGCGAGCAGCTCCTCCTCGTATTGCAGGAGGTCCTCGACGCCTTCCTTGCCGCGCGCCATCTCGTTGTGGAGCAGCGTGCGCAGCGCTTCGCGCTCCTCGGTCTCGTCGGGATAGAAAGAGGACATTCCCGAGGTGTGGGGATAGAAGGTGAGCTCCGCCTCGCCGGCCTGGCTCGACAGGCCACAGTTGAAGCGGTGGATGCGCTCGCCGTAGGGGGCGGCGTTGGCGGTGAGGATCTCGAACAGCGGCGGGGCCGGCTCGAAGGTGTAGACGCGGACGCCCGGGTGGTGGAGGGCCACGAAGAGGGTGAAGAGGCCGATGTTGCCGCCCACGTCGAAGACGGTGTCGCCGTCGCGGAGCGTGATCCCCTGCCGGGCGTAGACCCGCTTTTCGAAGATGTCGTCGTACATCTGCTCCATCTCGGCCTTGCCCTGGTAGGCGATCTCCAGGCCGTTGGGCAGAGTGGCGCGGCGGGCGGGTCCGGTCGCGGTGGTCATGGTCTCCTCCGGGCGGCGTCCTTGCGGCGCCGCTGCTCTTCGAGAAACTGGCGCTGGCGGTCGACGGCGGCGGATTGCTGCACCGCTCCGGCGCGGCGCTCGGCGCGGACCTCGGCGTCGGCCAGGGCGCGGCTTTCGCGCTCCGCGGTCTCCAGGAAACGGGCGAGCGCCTGGACGGTGGGATGGCGGAAGAGCTGCACCATGGTGACCTCGCGGCCCAGCACCTCGCGCAGACGGGCGTGGATGCGCACCAGGAGGAGCGAGCTGCCACCGACCTCGAAGAAGTTGTCGTGGATGCCCACCTTCTCCCGGCCCAGCACCTCGCGCCAGACGTCCGCGATCGCCTGCTCGGTCGAGGAGCGCGGCGCCACGTAGGCGGCTTCGAGCACCGGCCGGCCCAGGCCCGGCGCCGGCAGGGCGCGGCGGTCCACCTTGCCGGAGCCGGTGAGCGGCAAGGCCTCCAGCAGCACGAAGGCGGCGGGGAGCCAGGGCTCCGGCAGGCGCTCCGCCAGCCAGCGCCGCAAGGTGCTCGCGGAGAGCGGAGGAGGCGGCGCCTCTACCGCGTCCGGCCGCGTCGCGTAGACCATGGTGACGCGCACCGCCTCGCGCCCGGCTTGCCCCTCGCGCGCCTCGCGGGCCTCGGACACGGCGAAGTCGTCGACCGCGACGGTGAAGCCGTGGCGGTGGAGGACGGCGGAGACCTCGGCGAGGAGGACGTCGTCGTGGACCTCCAGGACGACCTGGCGGACCTTCGGCCAGTCCTCGTCGCGGAGACCGGCGAGGATCAGCGCCTCGCTCTTCTCGGCGTCCACCTTGAGGAGGTCGATCCTGTCGATGCCGTGCTCGCGGATCACGTCGGACAGGGTGACCAGCTCGATGGGGAACGTCTCGGTGCGCAGGTGGTCCTGGATCACCTCGTCGATCTCCCCGGCGGCGATGCCGGCGCCGACGCGCTCCAGCCAGTCGAGGACGAGCGAGCGGTTCTCCGCCAGGTCCTCCGGCGTGCCGGCGAAGCGGCCGGAGAGGCCCGGTGCGTTCGGGTAGAAGGTGAACTCCGTCTGCCCCGGCCGGTCGGCGACGCCGCGGTTGAGCAGGTGGACGTCGAGCCCGTAGAGCCGCAGGTTGGCGGTGAGGGCGTCGAAGGTGGGCGGGAAGGGCTCGAAGGCCCAGATGCGCGGGTTCTTGGCGCGCTGGTGGACGAAGAGGGAGAAGAAGCCGAGGTTCGCCCCGACGTCGAAGACCACCGCGTTCTCCGGCAGGGTGACGCCGTGGCGCAGGTAGATCTCGTCGTCGAAGATCTCCTGGTAGCCGGCGAGCACCTGGAACTCGGTGACGCAGGCGACCGGCATGCCGTTCGGGAGGATGACCTGCGGCCGGCCTTCCGGCAGCACGCCCACGGGCACCAGCGGCACCACAGCCCCGCCGGCCGGGACCACGTAGCCGACCAGCCGGTGGTCGCCCGGCTGGTCCTCGCGCACGGTGACCGCGGCCTCGCGGACCCCGGGATGCGCCCGCAGCGCCGCCTCCACCTCGCCCAGCTCGATGCGATGCCCGCGCACCTTGACCTGGTGATCCGTGCGGCCGAGGACGTCGAGCACCGCCTCCGCGCCCTGGATCTTCCACCGCCCGAGGTCGCCGGTGCGGTACATGCGGGCACCTGGAGCGGAGGCGAACGGATCGGGCAGGAAGCGCTCGGCGGTCAGGTCCGGACGGCGCCAATAGCCGGCGGCCACGCCGTCGCCGCCGAGCCAGACCTCCCCGGGCATGCCCGGCGGCACCTGGCGCAGATGGGCGTCGAGCAGGCGCACGGTGTTGTTCGCCAGCGGCCGGCCCACCGGCACCCGCTCCTCCACCGCACCGAGGCTCTCGGCCGTGGACCAGATCGTCGCCTCGGTGGGACCGTAGACATCGAGGACCTCGCCGCGGACTGAGCCCCGGAGGGTGCGGGCGAGCGGCACGGGGAGGGCCTCGCCGCCCAGGAGGAGGGCGCGCAGGGAGCCCAGCGCGCCGAGCGTCGCAGGGTCCGCCGCGAGCAAGCCGGCGAGCGAGGGGGTGCATTGCAGGTGCGTGACGCCGTGGCGGGCGATCTGGGCGGGGATCGAAAAATCGGCCTCCCCCACCGCCGCCTCGGCCGCCAGCGCCTCGCGCAGATCGGCGAGCCGGCGCAGGCCCTCCAGGGCGGTGTCGCAGGGGACGCCGAAGTCGATCAGGCAGCCGATCTCGTCGATGCCGGCGTCGCGCAGACGGTCGAGGGTCTTGCGGCAGGTGGCCGGCGAGCCGAACAGGCCGGCGGTCTCGAAGTAGCGGTCGAAGGCGTGGGCGAGGACGGCCTCCAGGTCCTCCGGGGTGAGGTCGCCTCCCTCGCCGAGGCCGAAGCTCTTCGCCATCCGGGTCACCAGGCCGACCGCGCTGCGCAGGTATTCGGTGAACGGCGCGCGCACCACGGCGCGGGCGGTGGCGTCGTCCTCGGCGACGAAGGTGTGGATCATCAGGGTGACGGTCCCCGTGCCCGGATGGCCGGCGGCGCGCCAGGCTTCGCGGTAGAGGCGGATCTTCTCCGCCACGTCCTCCAGGGTCTGGTCGAGCAGATGGGTGAGGATGCCGGCGCCGATCTCCCCGGCGCGGCGGAAGGTGACCGGGCTCGCGAAGGCGGTGACCCACACCGGCAGCTCCTCCTGGAGCGGGCGCGGCTGGATGCGCACCGCCATCTCTTCGCCGTGCGCGGCGCGGCGGGTGAGGGCCTCGCCGCGCCAGAGGGAGCGGACGGTCTCGATGCCGCGGTACATGATCTCGTGGCGGTCGTCGAAGGCGTCCGGCGCGAAGACGAAGTCGCCGGAGTGCCAGCCGGAGGCGAACGAGATGCCGGCCCGGCCGCCGGAGAGGTTGTCCACCACCGCCCAGTCCTCCGCCACCCGCACGGGATCGTGGAGCGGCAGGACGACGCTGCCGGCGCGGATGCCGAGCCGGCGGGTGACCGCGGCCACCGCGGCCCCGGCGACCGCGGGGTTGGGATACAGGCCGCCGAAGGTGTGGAAGTGCCGCTCCGGGGTCCACAGGGCATGGAAGCCCCGCGCGTCCGCGAGCTTCGCGCCTTCGAGGAGGAGCCGGTATTTGTCCTGCGGATCGTCGCCCGCGTCGGCGAAATAGAAGAGGCTGAAGTCGAGCGGCCGGGCCGCCACCGGGCGCGAGGCCACCACCGAGGTCGCGGCCTCATCCTGCAGGACGACCTTGTAACCGCGGGTGAGCGTCCACAGCAGCTCCAGCACCGAGATGTCGAACGAGATGCTGGTCACCGCCAGCCACACTCCCGGCCGCTCGGTGTCCAGGATTTCGTCCATGGCGGCGAAGAAGCCGGTGACGTTGCGGTGGCTGAGAACCACGCCCTTGGGGGTGCCGGTGGAGCCGGAGGTGTAGATGACGTAGGCGGGGAGCTCAGGGGAAAAGGCCAAGGACCCAAAGGACTTCAAGGACAACAGGGACAGGGTGGGGTCGTTGTTGTCCTTGGTGACCTTTTGGTCCTTTCCTTCGAGCCCCACCACCCCCGCCCGCCCCACCGCCACCTGCCGAGCCCTGTCCCCGAAAACCACCAACGCCTGCACCGCCGCATCGTCGAGCATCCGCTGCAGCCGGGCTTCCGGGTAGGCGGGATCGAGCGGCACGTAGGCGGCTCCGACCTTGAGGATGCCGAGCAGGCCGGCGAGCATCGGGAGCGACCGTTCGGCGCAGAGGCCGGCGCGGTCTCCGGGTTGCAGGCCCAGCGCGAGCAGCTCGGCGGCCACGGCGTCGGAGGCGGCGTCGAGGTCCTGAAACGTCCAGCTCTGGTGGCGGTGGACGGCGGCCACGGCGTTGGGCGTGCGGGCCACCTGGGCGCGGAACAGCTCGTGGAGGAGCGCCGGGGCGGCGAGCACCTCGGGACGGCGGCGGCTCCAGGCGTCGAGCGCCGCGAGGTCTTCAGAGGTCGCCACCGGCAGATCCGCCAGCGGCCGGTCGGGCGCGGCGGCGGCTGCGGCGGCAAGGGTGGCGAAGGAGCGGGCGAGGCGGCGGATGGTCTCCGGCGCGTAGAGGTCCGCGTTGTACTCGATCCATCCGGTGACCCCGGCCGCCGCGTCGGTCAGGTAGAAACCGAGATCGAACTGCGTGGTGCCCGGGTGGATCTCCTGCGGGGTGAGGGTCAGCCCCGGCAGCTCCAGGGCGGGCAGGCCCACGGTCTGGAGCGAGAAGAAGATCTGGAACAGTGGGCTGCGCGACAGATCGCGCTCCGGTTGCAACGCCTCGACGAGCAGGCGGAACGGAATCGGATGCGCGAAGGCGCCGAGCGTGGTCTCGCGGGTGCGGGCGAGCGCCTCGCGGAAGCTGGCCGCGCCGCCGAGATCGGTGCGCAGGACGATGGTGTCCAGAAACAGGCCGATCAGGTTCTCCACCGCCCGATCCGGCCGGCTCGCCGCGGCGGTGCCGACGATCACGTCGTCCCGCCCGGTCCAGCGCGCGAGCACCGCCGAGCCCACCGCGAGGAGCGCGTTGAACAGGGTCGTCCCCTCGGCCGCGGCGAGCCGGCGCAAGGCCTCCGCCGCTCCGGCGTCCAGCTCGATGCGCTCCGCCGCGCCACGGAACGTCTGCACCGCCGGCCGCGGACGATCCGCCGGCAGCTCATAACCAGTCGGACGGTCCCCCAGACGCTCCTTCCACCAGCCCACCAGCGCGTCGAGCGTGGCGCCGCGGTAGTGCTCGCGCTGCCAGTCCGCGAAATCGGCGAACTGCACCTCCGGCTCCGGCAGGGGTGACGGCTGCCCCGCCGCAAACGCCGGGTACAGCGTGCCCAGCTCGCGGACCAGCAGGCCGACGGACCACACGTCCGAGGCGATGTGGTGCTGGGTGAGCAGCAGGAGGTGCTCGGCCGGGGCGAGGCGCAGGAGCGTCGCGCGCACCGGCCGGCCGGCGGCGAGGTCGAACGGCCGGCGCGCCTCGGCGCGGGCGAGCCGGGCGGACTCGGCCTCGCGTACCGCCGCGGCCAGGCCGGAGAGGTCCACGAGCGGCAGGCGGGGCACCGCCGGCTCGCTCACGAACGGCCGCGGGATCTGCACCGGCGCGCCGTCCACGAGGCCGAAGCCGGTACGCAGGATCTCGTGCCGGCGCTCGATCTCGGCCAGGCAGCGCTCCAGCACCGCGGGGTGCAGGACGCCCGCGCCGCGGATCGCCGCCGGCAGGTTGTAGACCGGGGTGCCGGGGTCCATCTGCTCCAGGAACCAGAGCTGCTGCTGCCCGAAGGCGAGCGGAACGGACTCCCCCGTGCGCGGCCGGCGTTCGATGCGCCCCGCCGGAGCGGCGGGCGTTTTCTTCTGTTGCAAACGGCGAATCAGCAGGTCGAGCTTGTCGGGCGCGATGTCGCCGACCCACTTGGTGTTGTCGGTCATAGGGGTCCCCCGGCCACCCAGGACGGCAAGGACGGCAACGACAATAAGGGTGACAAGAGGTCCTTGAGGTCCTTGGCGTCCTTCGGGTCCTTGGGGTGGCTCACATGTCCTCCAGAATCCTGGCCAGCTCCTCGGGGTCCGCCTCCTCGACCAGCTTGCGGCCCACGGCGACGGCCATGGCCTCGATGGTGGGTCCTTCGAAGAGGGTGCTCACCGGGAGATCGACGCCGAAGAGGTCGCGCACGCGCAGCACGAGCTGGCCGGCCTTGAGCGAGTGGCCGCCCAGGTCGAAGAAGCTGTCCCGCACGCCGATCCCCGAGACCCCCAGCAGGTCGCTCCACAGCTCCGCCAGCATCTCCTCGACCGGCGTGCGCGGCGCCACGTGGCCGTCACCGGCCCTGCGCTCCCAGGCGGGCGCCGGCAGGGCGGCGCGGTCCACCTTGCCGTTCGGGGTGAGCGGCAGGACGTCGAGGAGCACGAAAGCGGACGGCACCATCGCCTCGGGCAGGCGGGCGCGCAGCGCCTCGCGGCAGGCCGCCGGGAGATCGGGCACCGCGTCCGGCGCCGGGACGATCCAGGCGACCAGGCGCGGCTCGCCGGCCGGATCGGTGCGCAGGGCAACCATCGCCTCCTGCACGCCGGGCGCCTGGCGCAAGGCCGCCGCGACCTCGCCGGGCTCGATGCGGATGCCGCGGATCTTCACCTGGTCGTCCACCCGGCCGAGGAACAGCAGGTCGCCCTCCGGGGTCCAGCGGGTGAGATCGCCGGTGCGGTACATCCGCTCGCCGCCCGCGCGGCTGAACGGATCGGGCACGAAGCGCTCGGCGGTCAGGTCCGGGCGGCCGAGATAGCCGTGGGCGAGGGCGATGCCGGCCAGGTACAGCTCGCCGGGCACGCCCCGGGGCGCCGGCTCGCCGGCGGCGGAGAGCACGTAGACGCGGGTGTTGCGCACCGGCCGGCCGATCGGCGCGAACGCCTCGTCCGGCGGCGCGGCCGGCAGCTTCCAGAAGGTGATCGAGACCGCCGCCTCGGTGGGGCCATAGCAGTCCAGGATCTGCACGCCGGGGCAGCGGGCGGCGATCTCCACCAGCGGCGCGAGCGGCACCGGCTCGGCGCCGGTCTCCAGACGGATCATCGGCACCGAGGCCAGGCCGCAGCCGGCGGCGAAGTCGGCGAGCAGGGCCGGCGGCACGTAGGCACGGCCGACGCCGCGCTCCGCCATCCAGGCGGCCAGGGCCCGGCCGTCGGCTCGCACCCGCTCGGGCACGACGTCGAGGCTGCCGCCGTTCAGATAGGCGGTGAACAGCTCCAGCACCGAGGCGTCGAACGCCAGGCTGGCCCACTGCGAGCAGACGATCCCCGGCGGCACCGGCGCCAGCCGCTGCTGCTCCTCGATCACGTTGACCACGCCGGCGTGAGTGCAACAGACGCCCTTGGGCCGGCCGGTGGAGCCCGAGGTGTAGATGACGTAGGCGAGCGCGTTGCCGGGCAGGGCGATCTGCGGCGCGTGGCCGGGGCGGGCCGCGATCGCCGCCGCCTCCGTCTGGAGGAACGCGCGGTCGATCACCACGGACACCCCGGCGTCCGCCGCCATCGCCGCCAGACGCTCCGCGGGCTGGGCGGGATCGAGCGGCAGCCAGGCCGCGCCCGCCTTGAGAATGCCGAGGATCGCCACCACCGCATCCGCCGAGCGCTCCAGGCCGACGCCCACCGGCTCCCCGGGCCGCACGCCCAGGGCGAGCAGGTGCCGGGCCAGCCGGTTGGTGTGCAGGTCGAGATCCCGGTAGATCCAGGTTTCGTCCTCGAAGCGCAGGGCGACCTCGTGCGGAGTGCTCTCGGCCTGGGCGGCGAAGCGCTCGTGGAGGAGCGGGCTGCCGGCGAGCGGCCCCGCCGGAGGCACCCAGGCGTCGAGCAGCTCCGTACGCTCCGCCGCGGTGAGGAGAGGCAGGTGGTCCACCGGCTCCTCGGGCGCCGTGGCGGCGGCGGTCAGCAGGATCTCCCAGTGCCGCGCCATCCGCTCCAGGGTCGCGGCGTCGAACAGCTCCGCGGCGTATTCGAGCGCCGCCGTGAGGCAGGCGAGACCGCCGCCCTCCCGCTCCAGGGTGAGCGCGAGGTCCACCTTGGGCGCCCCGAGATCGACCGGCAGCAGCTCCAGGTCGAGCCCCGGCAGCTCCAGGTGCGGGCGCGGCGTGTTCTGGAGGGCGAACATCACCTGGAAGAGCGGCGTCTGGGTGAGCGCGCGGTCGGGGCGCAGCTCGGCCACCAGCTTTTCGAGCGGCAGGTCCTGGTGCTCGTAGGCGCCGAGCAGGCCGGTGCGCACGCGCCCCAGCAGGTCGTCGAAGCCGCGCGCGGGCTCGAACGCGGTGCGCAGCGCCAGGGTGTTCACGAAGCAGCCGATGACCGCCTCGATCTCCACCCGGTGGCGGTTGGCGATCGGCGCGCCGACCACGAAATCGCTCAGACCGGACCAGCGGCCGAGGACCACCTTCCAGGCCGCGAGGAGGATCATGAACAGCGTCGCCCCGCGGTGGCGCCCGAGCGCTTCGAGATCGGCCACCAGGGCGTCCGGCAGACGGAAGCGGACCACGCCGCTGCGGCGCACCGGTCCCGGCGGGCGCGGGCGGTCGGCGGGCAGGGCGAGCACAGGCGCACCGGCCAGCCGCGCGCTCCACCAGCCGAGGAGGGCCGCGAGCGTCGCCCCCTGGAGCCAGTCGCGCTGCCAGACCGCGTAGTCCGCCACCTGCACCGCCGGCACCGGCAGCTGCGGGGTCTCCCCCGCCACGAAGGCCGGATACAGGGCGCCGACCTCGCGCAGCAGCACGCCGAGCGACCAGCCGTCCGACACACTGTGGTGCAGGCTGACGGCGAGCAGGTGCTCGTCCGCCGCCGCGCGCACCAGGACGGTGCGCAGCACCGGGCCGCGTTCGAGATCGAACGGTTGCCGCCCCACGTCCACCGCCACCCGCGCGGCCTCCGCCGCCCGCTGCGCAGCCGGCAGCGCGGCGAGGTCCACCTGCGGCAGCGGCACCGGCCGCGCGGCGCCGATGCGCTGCACCGGCGCGCCGTCGACGAATGGAAAGGTCGTGCGCAGGACCTCGTGGCGCCCGGCGACGGCGCGGAACGTCGCGGCCAGGGCGGCGGGGTCGAGCCGGCCGGTGAGCCGCAGCGCCCCGGCCATGTTGTAGGTCGCCCCCTCGCGATCGATCTGGTGCAGGAACCACAGGCGCTCCTGGGCGAAGGAGAGCGGGAAGTCGCCGCCGCGCGCCAGCGCCACGAGCGGGGGCGCCGCGGCGACCGCCGCATCGTGGCGGGCAGCCTCGATCCGCGCCGCGAGCCCGGCCACGGTCGGCGCCTCGAACAGCGCACGCAGGGGCAGCTCGACGCCCAGGAGCGAGCGGACGCGCGCCACGACGCGGGTGGCGAGGAGCGAATGCCCGCCGAGGGCAAAGAAGTCGTCGTGGATGCCCGCGGACGCGACGCCCAGGAGCTCGCACCACAGCCCGACCAGCAGCTCCTCCACCGGATCGCGCGGCGCGGCGGCCTCCGGGGCCGCGGGCTCCGCCGCCCCGCCGACGGCGATCTCGCCCGCCTCGATCTGCCGCAGCAGAGCGCGCCGATCCGTCTTGCCGCTCGGGGTGAGCGGCAAGGCGTCGAGCACCAGGAGCACCGCCGGCAGGTACCAGGCCGGCAGGTGGCCCGCGAGGTGCTCGCGCAGCGCCGCCGCGGTCACAACCTCCCCCGGCCGCGGCGCCGCGAAGGCGAGGAGCTGCAACGCGCCACCCGGACCCGGCAGGGCCAGCGCCGCCGCGGTCTTCACCCCCGGATGGGCCAGCAGGTGCGCCTCGATCTCGCCCAGCTCGATGCGGTAGCCGCGGATCTTCACCTGGTGGTCGAAGCGGCCGAGGAACTCGATCTGGCCGTCCGGCCGGAAGCGCACCTTGTCGCCGGTGCGATACAGGCGCCCCCCCGGCGCGGCGCCGAACGGATCGGGCACGAAGCGCTCGGCGGTCAGCTCCGGCCGCCGCCAGTAGCCGCGCACGAGGCCGCCCCCGCCGAGGAACAGCTCCCCGGGGACCCCCACCGGCACCCGCTCCATCCGCCGCCGGTCGGCGACGTGGGCCTGCGAGCCCGCGACCGGCCGGCCGATCAGCGGCTCGCGCGCCTCCCCCGCCGGCACCAGGGCGGCGGTCGAGTAGATGGTGTCCTCGGTGGGGCCGTAGAGGTTCCATAGCTCGCGGGGGGGCGTGGATCCCCCATAGAACCGGTCGGCGAGCGCGCGCCGCAGGGGCTCTCCGGCGAGCCCCACCACCCGCACCGACGGCGGCAGCGGGCCGGCTTCCAGCAGCGCCGTGAGGGCCGAGGGCACGGTGTCCACGAAGGTGACGCGGTCGCGCTCCGGCAGGGTGGTGAGCGCCAGGGCGTCCTCGGCGACGAGGACGGTGCCGCCGATCGACAGCGGCGCGAAGATCTCCATCACCGAGGGATCGAAGTTGACCGAGGTACCGAACAGCACGCCGTCGAGGACGTCGCGGTAGGTCTCGACGGTCCACAGCACCATGCGCACCGCGGTCTCGTGCTCCACCGCGACCCCTTTGGGACGGCCGGTGGAGCCGGAGGTGTAGATGATGTACGCGAGGTGCCGGGGCAAGGGAGCCGGCGGCGCCGCCCGTTGCACCCGCCCGCCGTGCAGGCCGCTCGCGTCGATCACCAGCTCGGCGCCGCCGTCCTCCAGCATGAACCGCCGCCGCTCCTCCGGATAGGCGAGATCGATCGGCAGGTAGGCGGCGCCGGAGGTGAGGACGCCCAGCAGGGCGACGACCAGGTCCGCGGTGCGCGGCAGGGTGACCGCCACCACGCTCTCCGGGCCGGCGCCCATCTCGCGCAAGCGGACGGCGAGGCGGGCCGAGCGCTCCACCAGGGCACCGTAGGTGATGCGTGCCGTGCCGTCGACGAGCGCCACCGCGTCGGGGGTGCGCACCGCCTGGGCGTGGACGAGGTCCTCCAGGCGACCGGCGACGGCGGGGATGGGGCCGTTCCAGGCGGCCAGCTCGGCGCGCTCGGCCGCTCCCAGCAGGGGGAGATGGCCCACCGGCTGCGCGGGATCGGCGAGGGCGCCGGCGAGCAGCACGGCCCAGGCGGCGAGGAACCTGTCGGCGGTGGCCGGCTCGAAGAGGTCGAGCGCCGCCTCCAGCTCGGCGGCGAGCGCTCCCTCCTCGTCGCGCAGGTAGAGGCTGAGGTCGAACTTCGCGGTGTCGGTCGCGAGACCGCGGGGGATCACCACCGCGCCGGGCAGATCGAGGCGCGCCGGCAGCGGCGGCGTCAGAGAGAAGAGGACCGGGAAGATCGGGTTGCGCCCCAGGCCGCGATCCGGATGCAGCCGCTCGACCACCGCCTCGAACGGGGGATCGGCGTGCCGGAAGGCGTCGAGCGCCACGCGCCGCGCCCGCCCCACGAGGTCGCGGAACGAGGGCTCGCCGTCCACCGGGAGGCGCACCGCGACGGTGTCCACCAGGAAACCGATCAGGGGGTGCAGCTCGGCGCGCGTCCGGCGGCTGACCGGCGTGCCGACGACCACGTCGTCCTGGTCGGCGAGGCGGGCCAGCAGCGCCACCCAGGTGGCGAGAAGGGCCATGAACGGCGTCGCCCGCTCCTCCCGCGCCAGCGCCGCGACCGCCGCGGCGGCCCCAGGCAGCGTCCGGCTGCGCAGGACTCCGCGCGGCGTCGGCGCCGCCGGCCGCGGGTGATCCGCCGGCAGCTCCAGGAGCGGCGCCCCGGCCAGGGTCCGCTGCCAGAACGCGAGCTGCTCCTCCAGAGCGCCCGCGGCGAGGGCCGCGCGTTCATGGACCGCCAGGTCCGCCGGCTGCACCGGGAGCGCAGGCAGCACCGCCGGTCGGCCGGCGAGCGCCGCGCGGTACAGCTCGGTCAGCTCGGCGAACCAGACGCCGAGCGAGGCGCCGTCCGCCACGATGTGATGCACCACCCAGAGCAGCCGGTGCTCGGCCGCCGCCAGACGGAGGAGCAGGGTGCGGGAGAGCGGCCCGGTTTGCAGATCGAACGGCCGGTGCGCCTCCGCGGCGGCGAGGCGGTCGGCCTCGGCGACACGCCTCCCGGCCGGGAGGGCGGACAGGTCGAGGAGGGGGAGGCGGCTCCCGTGTGCCGAAAAGCCCTGCACCGGCCGCCCCTCCACCTCGGGGAACGACGTGCGTAGCGCCTCCTGGCGCGCCGCGATCGCGGCGAGCGCGGCGGCGAGGGCCGGCAGCGCGAGGGGGCCGCTCCAGGTGAGCTCCAGGGGCACGTTGTAGACCGCGGTGCCGGGTTGGAGACGGTCGAGGAACCACAGGCTTTCCTGGGAGATCGAAGCGGCCGGCGCCGGATCGCGCGGCACCGGGCGGAGCGCCGCGAGGCCGCCGGCCGTGCGCAGCGCCGCGGCCAGGCCCGCCACCGTGGGGGTCTCGAACAGCCGGCGCAGGGCCACCTCGGCGCCGAACGTCTCGCGGATGCGCGCCACCAGCCGGGCGCCGAGCAGCGAATGCCCGCCGAGCGCGAAGAAGTCGTCGTGAATCCCCACCCGCTCCGCGCCCAGCTCGGCCGCCCACAGCGCCACCATCTGCTCCTCCAGCGGATCGCGCGGCGCCGCCCACTCCCCCGCCGTCTCCCCTGCGGACTCCACGCCCTCGGCCACCAGAGCCCGCCGGTCCACCTTGCCGTTCCAGGTGAGCGGCAGGGCCTCCCGCAGCATGAAGGCGGAGGGGATCATGTAGGGCGGCAGCGCCGCCCCCAGGTGCGCGCGCAGCTCGGAGATCGCCGGAGCCTCCTGCGCCGGGACCACGAAGGCGACCAGGCGCCGGCCCCGCGCGGCATCCTCCACCGGAATCACCGCCGCCTCCCGCACCTGCGGGTGGCGCACCAGGGTGCGCTCGATCTCGCCGGGCTCGATGCGGAAGCCGCGGATCTTGACCTGCCGGTCGATCCGCCGCAGAACGTCCAGCGTACCCTCCGGCCGCAGGCGGGCGAGGTCGCCGGAGCGATAGAGCCGGCTTCCCGGTGGGCCGAAGGGATCAGGGATGAACTGTTCCGCCGTCCGCTCCGGCGCCCCGAGATAGCCGCGCGCCAGGCCGGGACCGCCGAGGCACAGCTCGCCCGGCGCACCCGCCGGCACCGGCCGGAACAGGGCGTCCAGGAGATAGGCCCGCGTCCCCCGGATCGGCGCGCCGATCTCCGGCGCTCCCCCCTCGGGGGCGATCCGCCCCGACACCGCGAGCACCGTGGTCTCGGTGGGACCGTAGGCGTTCCACACCTCGAACGGCAGACCGGCCGGCGGCCGGCGGCGCACCGCTTCGCCCCCAGCCAGCAGGTGGCGCAGGCGCGACGGCCGGAAGAGCGCCGGGCCGAGCCCCAGCAGTCCCTCGTAGAGGGCGGCGGTGAGGAAGAGGTGGGTGCACCCGGAGTCGACCAGCCAGTCCCACAGCAGGGCGGGCGCGCTGCGCACCTCGTCCTCGACCGGCAGATGCACGCTCGCGCCGGTCGCCAGCGGCACCCAGAGGTCGATGATCGTGGCGTCGAACGCCTGGCCCGCCACGTGCGGCACCGCGTCCGCCGGGCCGAGGCCGAAGCGCTCCTCGTGCCGTTCCACGAAAGCGCGCAGCGCCCCGTGCGGGATCTCCACCCCCTTGGGCACGCCGGTCGATCCCGAGGTGTAGATGACGTAGGCGAGATTCTCCGGCGCCACCTCCAGGGGAGGCGCCGCCGCCCGCTCCTCCTGCACGTCCTCCAGGAACACGAGGACCGGAGGCGTCGCCGGCAGCCGGTCGGCCAGCGCCCGTTCGGTCAGCAGCACGCGGGGCTCTGCATCCGCGAGGAGGCGGGCGATGCGCTCGGGCGGGTAGACCGGCTCCAGGGGGACGTAGGCGCCGCCCGCCGCGAGCACCGCGAGCAACCCGACGATCGTCTCCGGCCGGCGCTCCGCCAGCACGGCCACCTTCACCTCCGGCCCCACGCCGAGGCGCCGCAGGTGCCAGGCCAGCCCATGGGCGCGCCGTGCCAGCTCGCCATAGGTGACCGAGCGCTCACCCTGGCGCAGCGCCAGGGCCTCCGGAGCCGCCGCGGCGTGCGCCGCCACGCGCACCGGGATCAGGGGACGCAGCGACGGCACCTCCGCCCCGGCCCACGCGCCCAGCACCTGCCCGCGCTCCGCCTCGCTCCACGCCGCCGCCTCGCCCACCGGCATCTCCGGCGCCGCGGCCAGGGCGGCGGCCAGGTTCCCCAGCCACCCCAGCCAGCGCGCCGCGGTCGCGGCCTCGAACAGGTCGAGATCGAAGAACAAAGCGGCGCGCACCGTCCCCGCCACCTCCGCCGCCACCAGGGTGAGATCGAACGGCGCCGGCACCTCCGGCAACGCCCGCGAGGTGAGCACCAGGCCCCCCAGATCGAGAGCCACCCCCGGCTCGTTCAGCGCAAAACCGGCGAGCGCCTCCTCCTCCCGCCGCGGCGCCTTCTGGAACGCGAACGCCGCCTGGAACAAAGGCGTCCGCCCCGGATCGCGCTCCGGCTGCAGCCGCTCCACCAGCAGCGGGAACGGCACCTCCTGCGCCAACGCATCCAGCACCGACCGCCGCGCCCGCTCCAGGAGCCCCGCGAACGACGGCTCGTCGTCCACCCGCGACGGCAAGACCGCGGTGTTCACGAAGTAGCCGACCACTCCGGAGTCTTCCATCCGATGCCGCCCCGCGGTGGGAGCACCGACCAGCAGCCGCTCCTGCCCCGAGGCGCGATGCAGCACCGCCTGGTAGACGGCGAGGAGCGCGGCAAAGAGAGTCGTCCCCTGCTCCCGAGCCACCCCCCGCAACCGCTCCGCCACCTCGGGGGCCAGCCGCAAGGAAACCGAACCCGCCCGATGCCGAGGCCGAACCGGGCGCGGGAGGTCCGTGGGAACCTCCAGGACGAAGGGATATGAAGCGAGGCGGTCTTGCCAAGCCCCCAGGGCCTCGTCCACCGCATCAGCGTCCCGGGCATAAATGCCCGGGCTGGCAGCAGCGCCCCGTGAACGGGGCTTCAAGCCGGCTTCAGCGGGCGCCGCTTCGTAGCCCGGGCATTTATGCCCGGGCGAACCGGCAACCGCCTCCGTACCCAGCTCCCGCACCATCACCGCCAGCGACCAGAAATCCGCGATCAGGTGATGGATCACCAGCAGCAGCGTCCGCCCGCCATCCGCCTCGCGGACGACGCGGACGCGCAGCAGCGGCCCCTGCTCCAGGTCGAACGGCCGGAAGATCTCCGCGTCGATCTCCGTCTCCCCCACCTGGAAATCCACGGTGGCCCCAACGTGCACCCGCCGCACCGGCTCGCCGTCGACCGCATGGAACGTGGTGCGCAGCGCAGGGTGGCGGTCCACCAGACCCTGGAAGGCGCGGTGGAGGGCCTCCAGGTCGGCGTCGTCCGGCAGCCGCGCCGCCCCGGCGATGTGGTAGGCCGGGCTGGTGGGGTCCACCTGGTACAGGAACCACAAGGACCGCTCTCCCTCCGACAGGCCATCCCCGCTCCCGGCCGGGAGCGCAGGAGCCTGGGTGGGGGTCGGGAGCGCGGCGGCCAGGGCCGCGAGATCGGGAGCTTCCAGGAGATCGGTCAGGGCCAGGCCGGTCTCGTGGGACAGCTCGATGGTGGCGAGGGAGTCGAGACCCAGGGCGGCCAGCGACCGGTGGGGATCGACGTCGACGGCGCGCAGGCCCAGCTTGGCGGCGACGAGGGCTTGCAGCCGGGCGAGCGGGTCCTCGGGCTCCTCGCCGGGCTCGGTGAGATCGTCGGCCGTTCCGGCGCTCCAGGTGGCGACGGCGGGGAGGGCGCCTTCCTCGAACAGGCGGCGGCAGAGCCGGCGCTGCACCTTGCCGCTGGTCGTCTTGGGCAGGGCTCCGGTCTTCACCAGGACCACCCCGGCGAGCGGGATCTCGTGGGCCTCGACGACGCTCTCACGCAGGGCGTCCAGAGCCTCCGCGGCCTCCGCCGTCCGCCGCGGATCGATCTCCTGCACCAGGGCGACGCTCTCGCCGGCCGGTCCCTCGACGGAGAACGCCGCGCCGGCTCCGGTCACGAGCGCCGGATGCGACGCCGCGGCGGTCGCCTCCAGGTCCTGCGGATAGTGGTTCCGGCCGCGGACGATGATCAGGTCCTTGAGCCGGCCGGTGACGAACAGCTCGCCGTCGCGCAGGAATCCGAGGTCTCCGGTGCGCAGGAAGGTCCGGCTGGGGAAGTGGGCGAGCCGCGCGTGGAACGCCGCCTCCGTCGCCTCCGGGCGTCCCCAGTATCCCAGGGCCACGCTGCCGCCGGAGACCAGGATCTCGCCCACCGCGTCCGGGCCGCTCTCCGCGCCGGTCTCCGGGTCCGCGATGGCGATCTCCAGACCGAGCCCCGCCGGGCCGCAGCCCACCAGGCGGCTCCCCTCCCCCTCCTCCACCCGGTGCTCCTCCAGGCCGCGGAAGCTCCGCACGGTGGGCGCCACGCCGCGCGACCGGCCGGAGACGATGAGCGTCGTCTCGGCCATGCCATAGCAGGGGAAGAACGCTTCCGGGCGGAAACCGGCCGCGCCGAACGCCGCGGTGAACGCTTCCAGGGTCGCCGCGCGCACCGGCTCGGCGCCGTTGAACGCCACCCGCCAGCTCGAAAGGTCCACCCCGGCCAACTGCTCCGGGGTCACCTTGCGCGCGCACAACGCATAGGCGAAATCCGGCGCGCCGCTGGTGTGCGCCCGGTACCGGGCGATCGCCTGCAACCAGCGCACCGGCCGTTGCAGGAACGCGACCGGCGCCATCAGCACGCACGCAGCGCCCACCCACAGCGGCTGCAGCAGGCCGCCGATCAGGCCCATGTCGTGATAGATCGGCAACCAGCTCACGAACGTCGAGCGCGCGTCGTGCCCGCAGGCCTCGCGGATGACCTCCTGGTTGTGCGCCAGGTTGCCCTGCGAGACCATCACGCCCTTGGGGTCCGAGGTCGAGCCCGAGGTGTACTGAAGAAACGCATTCTCCTCCGGCCGCGCCTCCCGTTCCCGCCACTCCGCGCCGAGCCCGTCCGGCAGCTCATCCGTGACGATCACCCGGCACCGCGCCAGCGCCGGCATCTCCCCCTGAAGCGCCGCGATCCGCGGCGCCAGAGCCGCCGTGGTCAACACCACCGACGGCGCGCAATCCGCCAGGATCGCCTGCAACCGCGGCTGCCCCCGCCCCGGCCGGGAAGGAGCCGGAGGATACGAAGGAACCGCGATCACCCCCGCATACAGGCACCCGAAGAACGCGGCCACGAAGTCGAGGCCGGGCGGGTACAACAGGAGAGCCCGCAAGCTCTCCCCCTCGTCCAACGCCACCGCAACCGCCCGCGCCCGCTCGTCCAGCTCCCCCACCGTCCACCGCGCGCTCTCCTCCTCCCCGTTCTGCAAAAAGACGTACGCCGGGCTCCCGGGCTCGGAGCGAGCCCGTTCCCGCAGGCGATGGACGAACGTCGGCGAGGTGATCGGCGGCACGGCTCAGCTCCGCCCGAGGATCTCGATCCGGCCGTCCGGGAGCCAGCGGCCCCGTTCGCCGTCCGCGGTCGTGCCCACCACCCCGATCGGCACCGGCCGGCCGGCGCGGTCGAGCAGCTCGACGCCGGAGGCCGCGGACCATTCGCGGATCGCCTGGCGCTCGCCGGCGGAGAGGATCGGAAGGTCCCAGAGACGCGCGTCGGGGTCCGCCAGCGCGCCGCCGAGGAGGATGCGGAACGACTCCTTGAACCGGTCGATCGTGGTGGGGTTCCACAGGCTCCGGTTGTACTCCCAGAGGCAGGAGACGCCCACGTCGCCATCCCAGAACAGAGCCACCTGGGTGTCGAACTGGGTGCGCCGCGCGTCCACCCGGTACAGCTCGATCCGCCCGTCGAGCCCCGGCACCTTCATGCCGGCGATCTTCGGCGGATAGAGGAACAGGAACACCATCTGGGTGAACGGCAGGAACGGCGGCGTCACCTCCCGGTCGGCCGGGCCGTGCACCGCCTCGACGGTCAGACCGTACGGCAGGTCGTTGTGCGCCTGGGCGGCGATCACCGCGTCGCGCACGCGGTGCACCGCCTCGCGGAACGTGGGATTGCCGGAGAGATCGACCGGCATCGGCACCTGGTTCAGATAGAACCCGAGGAGACCGTCGACCAGCGCCTCGCGGTAGCTCATCGGCGTGCCCACGCTCACCCGCTCCTCGCCCGACAGGCGGACCATCAGCACGTCGAACACCGCGAGCGCCGCGGCGAACATCGTCACCCCTTCGCGCCGCGCCAGCTCGCGCAGGGCGGCCACGTGGGAACGCGCGAGGTCGAACGGCCGGCGTTCCCCTTCGTAGAGCTGCGCCGCCGGGCGCGGGCGGTCGAGCGGGATCGGCAGCGGGTCCGGCACGTCGGCGAGACGCTCGCGCCACCAGGCCTGGCACTCGGCGATCCGCTTCCCGTCACGCAGGTGCTCGCGCTGCCACACCGCGAAATCCGCCTGCTGGAAGGGCGGCGGCGGCAGCTCCGGCTCCCGGCCTTGCAGCTCGGCGGCATAGCACTCGATCAGGTCCGCCTCCATGTTGAACATCGACAGATGGTCGTTGATCGTGTGGTGGAAGGCGAACGGGCGGATGAAGTCGTCCTCCTCCACCTGCACCAGAAACATGCGGCCGAGCGGCGGCTTCTCCAGATCGAACGCTCCGCGCAGCCCCTGGGTCACCACGCGCTCGGCCTCCGCCTCGCGGCGCTCGTGCGGCAGGCCGCAGAGGTCGATGAGCGGCGCGGTCATGCGGACCTCGGGCGCCACGTCCTGCATCGGCCGGCCGTCCACCAGGCGGTGGAAGGTGCGCAGGCTCTCGTGGCGGCGGGCCACCCGGTTCCAGGCGCGCTCGAAGGCGCCGACGTCCAGCCGGCCGCGGAAGCGCTCGCCGGACACGATGTTGTACAGCGGGCTCTCCGGATGGCGCCGCTGGCTCCACCACAGGCGCTCCTGGTCGAACGACAGCGGCCAGGGTCCCGGCCCGGTGCGCGGCGGGATGAGCGGCGCACCTTCGGCGACCGCCGCCGGAGGCGCGGCGGGAGCCGGGGTGGCCGCTTCCTTCTTCTTGCGCGCCAGCTCGAAGAGGGCGCGCTGCGCCGGGGTGAGCGTCGCGAGGCGATCGCCGAGGCCGCTCACGCCACCTCCTCCTGCGCCTGCAGCTCCGCCGCCAGGCGCGCCTCGGCCTCCTCGGGCGACAGGCCTTCGATCTCAGCGAGCAGGCGTTCCATCTCCTCCTCCTCGGAGAGCGGACGGGCGGCCTCGACGCGCGCGGCGAGCCCGGCGACGGTGGGCGTCTCCAAGAGCGCCGCCATCGGCAGATCCGCACCGAGCGCGGCGTTGGCCCGGGTGACGATCTGGATCGCCAGGAGCGAGTTGCCGGCCAGCTCGAAGAAGTCGTCCTCCACTCCGACGCGGTCGAGGCCGAAGCACTCGCCCCAGATGCGCGCCAGCACCGCCTCGGTCGGGCTGCGCGGCTCGACGTAGGGCACCGCCAGCTCCGGCCGCGGATGCGCCGTGCCCGGCGCGGCGCTCTCACCGAGGGAGCCGGTCTCCAGCGCGTCGAGCTGGGCCGCGAGGGCGGCCAGATCCTGCGTCGAGACCACCACCTGCGGCAGACCGCCCGCGGCGATGCGGTCGAGGCTCGCCAGCATCTCCGTCCCGCTCAGGCCATAGAGCGCCAGCGCGGCGTGCAAGGCCTCCGCCACCGCGGGATCGGGCGCCGTCACCTCCTGCCAGCGGAAGTAGCCCCAATCGATCGCCTGCGCCGGCACGCCGTCCGCGGACAGCCGCCAGGCCAGGGCATCCAGGAACGAGCCCACCGCGGCGATCAGCGCCTGCCCGAAGCCGCCGGTCACCGCGGCGTTGGAGCCGAACAGCAGGAAGGCATCGAGCGCGAGGCCGCGCACCGCCGCCGCCAGGGCGAGGGAGCCGCGCACCTTGGGGGCCAGGGCGAAGGCGGCGGTGTCGTGGGTCGTCCACAGCAGGAGCCCGCCGGCCGGATCGGGCTCGGCCTGGACGACGCCGTGGAGCGCGCCGAAGCGCTCGCGGGCCTTCCCGACCGCCCACTCCGCCCGCCCCGGCCGCGCCAGGTCGCCGGGCACCAGGAGAACCTCGGCGCCCGCCGCCTCCAGGGCCAGGACGCGGCGCAGGCGCGCGCCTTCCGCGTCCCCGTCCGGCCGCGCACCGATCCACTCGCCCCAGCGCTCGCGCGGCGGAGTGTCCTCCGGAGCGACCAAGGCGAGCTTGGCGCCCGCGGTGCGGAACAGGTGCTCGGCGAGGACCACGCCGGCCTCCCCGAGCCCGCCCGCGATCAGCCAGACGCCGCCCGGCCGCAGACCGG
Source organism: Holophagales bacterium UBA5704 (assembly GCA_002420005.1). Classification (GTDB taxonomy): domain Bacteria; phylum Acidobacteriota; class Thermoanaerobaculia; order Multivoradales; family UBA5704; genus UBA5704. The sequence goes on from DIHE01000095.1 coordinate 25,299, forward strand.
CCCCGGGCGGCACCTCCGGCAGCGCGAGACGCCGGAAGCGGCGCACCTGGCGACCCCGGCCGCGCAGCGCCACCACCGGATCGCTCTCCCGCAGCTCCGCCGCCAGCCGGGCCGCCAGCTTGACCGCCAGCCGGGCCGCCGACGGAACCGCGCCCGCATCGACCACCCGGCAGGTGACGTGCGCCACCTCCTGCGGCAGCACCCGGCAGAGCCCCGGAAGCGTCGCCTTGGCCGGCAGGACCACCTCGTTTCCGGTGACGTCGAAGAGGCCGTTGGAGACCACGGTGAGCCGCAGCGGCGCCGCGAGGCCCAGCTCGCCGAGCGCCTGGGCGAGGGTCAGCAGGCTCTGGAAGCCCGCCTCTTCCGCCGCGTCGGGCGTGGGCTCGGCACCGGCCGGCGTCAGGCTTCCGAGGTGGACCACCTGGGCCGGCAGCTCGCCGCGCGCCTTCAGATCGCGCAGCAGGGACCGGGCCTCCTCCGGCGCGGCGGTGACGACGGTCTCCCCGCGCGCAGACAGCGCGGCGGCGAGCTGCTCGCCAACCCCCAGCCCGTCGCGCAGCACCAGCCACGGGCCGGCCGGCTCCTCACCCGCCACCGCGGGCCGGAGCGGCGCGCGCTCCCAGACCGGTGCGGAGAACCACTCCTCCGCCGCCAGCCGTACCGAGGCGTCGGCCGCCGCCGGAGCGGCGGGCGCCGTCGCCGTGCCCGGTGCGTCGATGAAATAGCGGCGCCGCTCGAACGGATAGGTCGGCAGCGGCACCCGCCGCCGGGTCTCGGCGGCGGCGAAGGCCGACCAGTCCGGCGCGGCACCGGCCAGCCAGAGCCGGCCGAGGGCGTCGAGCAGGAACGCCTGGTCCGACACCTCGTCGCGCCGGTCGCGCAGCGTGGCGATCTCCACCAGGCCGGCCGGGCGCTGCGGATGCTGGCGGGCGAGTGTGGCGAGCCCGCGGCCGGGGCCGACCTCGACGAACAGCCGCGGGCCGTCCTCCCGCATCAGCGCCGCGAGACCGTCCGCGAAGCGCACCGTCGAGGCCAGGTGGCGCGCCCAGTACTCGGGATCGGTCGCCTCGGCGGCGGTGATCCAGGTGCCGGTGACGTTCGAGACGAACGGGATCGCCGGCGCCGCGAGCGCGAGCCCGCGGACGAGCCGCGCCAGCTCGGCGACCGCCGGCTCCATCATCCGGGTGTGGAAGGCATGCACCGTGCGCAGCCGCCGCGTCGCCACCCCGCGCGAGGAGAGATGCCAGGCGAACAGGTCCACGGCCGCCGCCGGCCCGCCCACCACGGTCAGGGCCGGGCCGTCCGCCGCCGCCACGGAGAGCTCGGGGCCGAGGACCGGCGCCACCTCGTCCACCGGCAGCGGCACGGCGAGCATCGCCCCCTCCGGCAGCGCATCCACCAGGCGCGCCCGCTCGGCGACCAGCGTCAAGGCGTCCTCCAGAGAGAAGACCCCGGCCAGGCAGGCGGCCACGATCTCGCCCAGGCTGTAGCCGATCATCGCCGCCGGCTTCACCCCCCACTGCAGCAGCAGCGTCGCCAGGGAGTGCTCCACCGCAAACAGCGCCGGATGCGCGATCCGCGTCCGCGCCAGCGGGCCGGTCTCCGCCTCCGCCTCACTCCCCGCCACCAGACGGCGCAGATCCGGCCGCCCGGCCCCACCCGGTGCACCCGCGGGCGGCTCGGGCGATCCCGCCGGCCAGAGCACCTCGCGCAGATCGAGCCCCAGGCGGGGCCGCAGGATCTCGGCGCAGCGGTCGAGGGCCTGCCGGAACACCGGCTCGGTGCGGTACAGCTCCGCGGCCATGCCGGCGTAGTGGTCTCCCAGGCCGGGGAACAGGAACGCCACCCCCGGCGGCTCGGCGCCGGGATCGCCGGCATCGCCGGTCACCGCCCGCGCATCGCGCTCCGCCAGCAGCCGGATCGCCTCCTCGCGGTCGCGGCAGACCAGGGCGCGGCGGTGGCGGAACGGCTTCCTCCCCACCCGCAGCGTGTGCGCCGCATCGGCGAGATCCGTCCCCGCGTGCTCCGGATCGGCCAGCCACGCCGCCAGGTTGACGGTCGCCGCATCGAGCGCCGCGCCGCTGCGCGCCGACAGCACCAGGAGCTGCCAGGGACGCGACGGCGCCGGGGCGGGAGCGTCCGGCGCCTCTTCCAGCACCACATGGGCGTTGGTGCCGCCGATCCCCAGCGAGGAGACCGCGGCGCGCCGCGGCGTTTCCCCGGCCGGCCAGTCGCGCAACGTGGTGGGGACGTAGAACGGGCTCTGGTCGAGCACCAGGGCGGGATTCGGCGTCTCGAAATGGAGGCTCGGCGGGATCTGCCGGTGCTCCAGGGCGAGGACCGCCTTGAGCAGCCCGGCGACGCCCGCGGCGGCGTCGGTGTGGCCGACGTTCGTCTTGATCGAGCCCAACGCACAGAAACCGCGCCGGTCGGTCGACGACCGCCACGCCCGCGTCAACGCCGCCACCTCGATCGGATCGCCGATCGGCGTGCCGCTGCCATGGGCCTCGACGAGCCCGAGGGTCTCCGGCTCCACCCCGGCGACCACCAGAGCCTCCGAGATCACCTCGGCCTGGGCGTCGATGCTGGGCGCCGAGTAGCCGGCCTTGCTCGCGCCGTCGTTGTTGATCGCCGAGCCGCGGATGACGGCATGGATCGTGTCGCCGTCGGCGAGCGCGTCCTCCAGCCGCTTGAGCACCACGAGACCGACGCCGTTGCCCGAGACCAGCCCCTGCGCCTTGGCGTCGAACGCGCGGCAATGACCGTCCGGGGAAGCGACGCCACCGGCCTCGTAGAGATAGCCCGCGACCTGCGGGAAGCTCACCCCCACCCCGCCGGCGAGCGCCATCTCGCACTCGCCGCTCAGCAGCGACTGGCAGGCGAGATGGATCGCCACCAGCGAGGTCGAGCAAGCGGTCTGCACGGCCAGGCTCGGCCCGCGCAGATTCAGCTTGTAGGACGCCTGGGTGGTGAGGAAGTCCTTGTCGTTCAGCATCTTCATCTGCAACCCGCCGACCTCGGCGAGCAGCTCCGGGCGGGGCAGCAGATGGAAGGCGAAGTAGCTCGTCGAGGCGGCCCCGGCGAACACGCCGACCCGGCCCGCAAAGGCGTGCGGATCGTAGCCGGCGCTCTCGCAGGCCTGCCAGGCGGTCTCCAGGAACAGCCGCATCTGGGGGTCCATGACCTCTGCATCGCGCGGCGTGATGGCGAAGAACTCGGCGTCGAAGCGTTCGACGTCCGGGAGGATGCCGCAGGCCTTGACGTAGCGCGGGTTGGCGAGCAGCTCCGCCGGCACCCCGGCCGCCGCGAGCTCCTCGTCCGAGAACCGGGTGATCGCTTCGACGCCGTCGCGCAGGACGCGCCACAGCCCGTCCACGTCGGAAGCGCCGGGGAAACGTCCCGCCATCCCGATGATGGCGATCTGATCGAGCGTGTCCATGAATCCTCTCTGGGTGTCTCAGGTGCCGGGCAAGACCTTCACCGCCCCTGGTCTGGAACGCGGAAGACTAGCACGCCCCCTCAGCAGCGCTCCGGCGCCTCCCCTGCAAAGAGAGTGCGCCGAAAGGGGAGAAAGGGGGCGGGAGGGAGAGAATCAGCCGCGCGGCTTGAGCACTTCCAGCACCAGTCGCCAGTCCTGCCCCGGCTCGCGCCGCCAGACGCGCAGGTAGGTGCCGGCTTCCGGCTTCTCGCCCTTGCGCTCGTACGAGCCGTAGGCATAGCCGAGGTCCCCGGCGCGCGAGGCGTCGCCGTGTGCGGGCTGCGAGGAGAAGGTCCCCTTCTCCTCGGTCAGCCGGAGCGCCGCCGCCGTCTTGCCGACGAACGGGGCATGGCCCTCGCGCAGGAAGTAGACGTCCTCCGCCAGCACGCCGCCATAGGCCGCTTCCAGCCCCTTCCCGGCGGCCACCCCGAGCGCGCGGTCGGCGGCGAGGACCGAGTCCCCCGCACCGGGAACCTCGGCCGGCACCGCGGTCTGCGCGAGCTTCGCCGCATCGAGAGGCCCGGGCTCCCGCCCCCGCTTCTCCTCCTCCGGCATGGAGGCCCCCAGATCCGCGAGGAAGCGCCAGGACCCGTCGGCCTGCCGGCCCCACACGGTCGAGAAGTAGCCGAAATACCGCTGGCCGTCCTTGGTGGTGAAAACCCACGGTCCCAGGTCCCAGCCGAGGTCGGCCGACCGGGAGACGTCCGCATGGGTCGGCCACCAGTCGAGCGTGTACTCGGGCACCGCCCGCTTGCCCCAGTACTCCTTGGCGGGCAACGGCTCCGGATCGAGCATCATGCCGTTGTCGGCGGTGAAGAGAAGAAACGCCTCGCGCGCGTTGATCTCCATGGACTTCTTGGCAAACGCACGCTCGGTGTCGATCAGGCTCCGCTGCGCAGCGGCCAGGTCGCCGGGCTTTGCAGCCTCCTGCGCCACGGCGACGGCGGCCCCACCGATGAAGAGGAGGGTTCCGAGAACGAAAGCTCTGGTCATGGCGGCTCCTTGGGGACGGTCTCGCGGGGATCTTACGAGAGGCGGGGCCTTTGCGCCAAGGACACCAAAGACTTCAAGGCCTCCAAGGACCCCACCCGCCCGGCATGGCTGGTCCCTGTTGCCTTTGCCGTCCTTGGCGTCCATTTTCTCCCTCCCCTACCCCCGCGCCTCCAGCTCCAGCTGCACCAGCCGCATGAAGTCCTGGGCATTCGTGACTACGCCAAAGGCCTGGTGGGTGCCGCGGTCTTTCAGCTTGTTGACCACGAACTCGGTCTGGTCGACGCAGATCGTGGTGATCTCGGAGATCGAGCCGTCCGGGCGGTGGCAGAAGGTGGGGAGCATGTTGCCCGCGGCGATGGCGTGGAGGGCGGTCGCCACCATCACCACCATGGTCGCGCGGCTGGTCAGCTCGCGCATCGCTTCCTGAGCGTCGAGCACCGAGGCGATCGTCTCCGGCAGCGGCCCGTCGTCGCGGATCGAGCCCCCCAGCACGTACGGGGTGCTGGTCACCGTCAATGCATGCATGATGCCGGTGGTGAGCTGGCCGCCGTCGACGAGCTTGCGGATCGAGCCGGCCTTCTTCACCTCGTTGATCGCCCGCATGTGGGTGCTGTGCCCGCCGGCGCTCCCCAGGCCGTCGGCGCGCATGCCGAGGGTCGTTCCGTAGAGCGCCGCCTCGATGTCGTGCACCGCGACCGCGTTGCCGGTGATCACGCCGTGGCAATAGCCGTGGTGGATCATCCACTCCATCGCCACCCGGCCGCGGGCGTGGACGAGCGCGGGTCCGATGACCCAGAGGATGTTGCCGGCCCCGCCGCGGTTGTGCACGAACTCGCGGAAGATGGCATCGTAGTTGACCGGCTTCTCGCGGCTGACCTCGGAGGCCATGAAGCTGAATGCCTCGGGGATGTGGGTCTCGTCCACCTCGTCCTGGAACCCGCGGTCCCAGACCAGCACGCCTTCGGAGCCATCCTCCTTGACGGCGGTGGCCACCAGGTCGCCCTTGCGGACCAGGCGGAACTCCTTGATGAGCAGCCGCTCGGCGGCCGGGTCCCACACCAGGTGGGAATCCATGCGCGGGCGTTCCGGCATGCGCCAGCGCCCGCCGACCTTCACGTAGGTCGGATGGTTGGTGGTGGACATGAAGCCGTCCGGCAGGACGGTATCCGCCGGGGCGGGCGCGAAGCGGCACTCGGGCGCCGCCGCGAGGTGCGGCTGGGTGAAATCGGGTTCACGGTACATGGAAGCTCCTGGGGCGGCGGGAGTTGGGGAGCCGCTCGGCCGGGCCGGGATCGTAGCACGCCCCCGGCGCCTGTTTCGCCAAGTCTATTTCGCCAGGCTGCGCACGTACGCCGCCACGTCGCGGATCTGGGGATCGGCGAGCATGCTCTTGTAGGAGAGCATCTGCGGCGACCGGCCCACGGCCTTGCCGCCGTCGCGGATCACCAGATAGATCTCCCAGTCCGAGCGCTTCCCCATCTCCGCCCGGCTCGTGAAATCCTGCGGCTTCGGGTCGAGCCCCGCCGCCATCGCACCGTCGCCTTTGCCGGCGGGACCGTGACAGAGGGCACAGCTGCGGGCATAGACCGCCTTGCCGCGCGTCGCGTCGCCCCCGAGCTGGAAGCCCTGCGGAGCCGGCGGGACGGCCCAAGCGGAGAGGGTGGCGGTGGCGAGGATGAGGGCGGTCGGAGCGAGCCACAGATGCCGGATCTTCACAGCGGTCGATGATAGCGTAGATCGTCATGAAGCGAGCCACCCTTCTGTTCCTGCTCAGCACCGCCCTCTCCCTTCCCGCCGCAGCCACCTACTCCATCGTGGCGCGCGATCCGGTCACCGGCGATTTCGGGGTCGCCGTGCAGAGCCACTGGTTCCAGGTCGGGCCGTCGGTCCCCTGGGCCGAGGCCGGCGTGGGCGCCGTCGCCACCCAGTCGTTCACCAGGATCGAATACGGGCCGCAGGGCCTGCAGCTCATGAAAGAGGGCAAGTCGGCGCGCGAGGCGCTCGACGCCCTCCTCGCCCAGGACCCGCAAAAAGACGTGCGCCAGGTGGCCATGGTCGACGCCCAGGGACGGGTGGCCGCGTGGACCGGTCCTTCCTGCATCGCCGCCGCCGGAAACCAGGCGGGCGCCGGGTTCTCCGTCCAGGCGAACCTCATGGACCGGCCGACCGTCTGGCCCGCCATGGCCCGCGCCTTCGAGGAGGCGAAGGGCGACCTCGCCGACCGGATGCTCGCGGCGCTCGAAGCGGCCGAGGCGGAGGGCGGAGACATCCGAGGCCGGCAGAGCGCGGCGCTCCTCGTCGTCCGCGCCCGGTCGACCGGCGCACCGTGGAACGACCGCCTCGTGGACCTGCGGGTGGACGACCACCCGGCCCCTCTCGTCGAGCTGCGCCGGCTCCTCAACCTCCACCGTGCCTACGCCGAGATGAACCGGGGCGATGAAGCCGTGGCGCTCCAGCAGATCCCCCAAGCCGTGGAGCACTACACGCGCGCCGCCGCGCTCGCCCCGGACATCGCCGAGCTGCCGTTCTGGCAAGCCGTGACCCTCTTCTCCGCCGGCAAGGAGGAGGAGGCGCTCAAGCTCTTCGTGGACGTCTTCGCCCGCGACGACCGCTGGGCCCGCCTCGTCCCCCGCCTGCCGGCGGCCGGCCTGCTGCCGGACGATCCGCGGAAGATCGAGAAGATCTTGAGCATGGCGCCGCCGCGGCGCTGACGGGCCTACCCAACCAACGGTGCCAGGCGCGCGGTGAAGTGGCGCAGGTGCACCGACTCCTCGACGATGCGCAAGCCGCGCAGCTCCTGGCGCCTGGCGGCGACCTCCGCGGCCACTTCGAGAAGATAGTCGACGTGGCTCTGCGTGTAGACGCGGCGCGGGATGGCGAGGCGCAGCAGCTCCAGCGGTGCCACCCGCTCTTTGCCGGTCGCCGGGTCTTTGCCGCCGAACATCAGGGTGCCAATCTCGACGCCGCGCACTCCTCCTTCCACGTAGAAGGCGCAGGCCAAGGCCTGGGCCGGAAGCTCGCGCGGCGGGATGTGCGGCAGGAAGGTTCCGGCATCGACGTACACGGCGTGCCCTCCCGGCGGCCGGACGATCGGCATGCCGGCCTTCATCAGGCCTTCGCCGAGGTAGCGGGTGGCGGCGATGCGGTAACGCAGGTAGTCCTCCTGCACCACCTCGGTGAGCCCGACGGCGATGGCCTCCAGGTCGCGCCCGGCGAGGCCGCCGTAGGTGGGGAATCCCTCGGTCAGGATGAGCAGCTCCTCCTCCTGCCGGGCCAGCTGGTCATTGTGGGCGGCCAGGAAGCCGCCGATGTTGGCAAGGCCGTCCTTCTTGGCGCTGAAGGTGGCACCGTCCGCCAGCGAGAACATCTCGCGGGCGATCGACTCGACCGTGCGGTCGCCGCACCCGGGCTCGCGCATCTTGATGAACCAGGCGTTCTCGGCGAAGCGGCAGGCGTCCAGGTAGAACGGGATGCCGGCGCGGTGGCACAGCTCGCTCGCGGCGCGCAGGTTTTCGAGCGAGGCCGGCTGCCCGCCGCCCGAGTTGTTGGTGACGGTGATCATCACGCAGGCGATCTGCTCCGGCGCGGTGGTGAGCAGGCGCTCCAGCTCGCCCAGGTCGATGTTGCCCTTGAACGGGCTCTCGTCGGACGGGATGCGCGCCTCCGGGACCGGGATGTCCACCGCGCGGCCGCCCAGGGCTTCGACGTTCGCCCGGGTGGTGTCGAAATGAGTGTTGTTGATCACCATCTTCCCGGCCACCCCGAGGCAGGAGAAGAGGATGCGCTCGGCGGCCCGGCCCTGGTGGGTGGGGATGATGTGCTTGAATCCGGTCAGCTCGTGCACCCGCTGCTCGAAGCGGAACCAGGAGCGGCTGCCGGCGTAGGACTCATCCCCCCGGTTGAGCGCCGCCCATTGCTCGGCCGACATGGCACCGGTGCCGGAGTCGGTCAACAGATCGATCAGGATGTCGTCCGCGGCCACCCGGAAGAGGTTCCAGTCCGCCCGTTCGAGGAGGTTGATCCGCTCCTCGCGGGTGGTCATGCGCAGCGGCTCGACGGTCTTGATGCGAAAGGGCTCGAAGATGGTCTTCATGCCCTGGATCTTGACCAGGGATCGCGCCGTGACGCCAGCCCTCGCGGGGCGGGGCGGCGCCTGCCCGGCGGGAGGGGGTCAGTGCCCGAACAGCTTCCCGAGCACCCGGCTGACGCCCTTCTCCACCTGCTGGCGGACGACCCGCCCGGCGGCGCGGCGGCCGAGGGCCACGAGGGCGTCGCGATCCGCGGTGACCTTCGGCGCCTCCAGGGTGCCCACCACGCGCACGGGAATGGTCACCCAGCCGCCGTCGTCGATCAGGTCGAGGACGTCGGACGAGACGCCGGCCAGGGCCACGGCGTCGCGCGGCGTACGCACGGCGAGGCGCAGGTCGACCGGGCCCGCCACGTCCGCCCAGCCCGAGACGCCCATCGACAGGAGGGAGGTGCGCAGCTCGAACGGCTCGAGGTGGAGGCGGTCGTCGCGGATCTGGAAGGCCACGGTGAGGGGTTGATAGGCCGAGCCCTGGAGCTTGGCGCGGCCGAGGACGGCTTCGATGCCGACGAAGAGCGGCGAGGCCGGCAGGGTCCCGGCGGCCAGCGCGAGCGTCCCCTCCCCCGCCATGTCGCGCGTCTCGGTGCCGGTCCCGGTCGCCCGGAAGCTCACCACGCCGGGGCCGAAGCCGCCGCCCGCGCCGGCGGCGAGCACCGCGTTGGTGTCGAGCGGATCGACGCCCAGGGAGACCCGGTACGCGAAGGGATCGCGGTTCAGGTCCGCGTCGAATTCTCCCAGCAGGAACCGTCCCTGCGGCAGCTTCAAGCCGAAGTCGTCGAGGCGGAAATGCCCGTCGGCCAGCCGCAGCTTGCCCCTTCCCTCGGTGGCGGTGAGACCGCCGAGGGCGATCTCACCGGTGCGCAGGTCGCCGCCGGCCCGCAGGCCTTGCACCGCCGAGGGAGCGTCCTCCAGAGCGAGGTCGCGCAGCTCGATCTCCAGGCCGCGGATCTCCACGTCCGGGGCCGGCGCCCCCTCCACCCGCGTCGCGAGGGTGCCCTGGCGCACCAGGATGCGGTCCACCGCGAGCAGCGGCCCCTTCCCCGCCGCCGGCGAGCCCGCGGCAGGGGCCTTGTTCAACCCACCGCCCGCCGAGGGCACCGCCGGCGCCGCGGGGCGCGCGGCGGCGGGGGCGGTCTCGGCCGCCGTCACCAGCTCGATCCGCGGCGCGTCGAGCACGATGCGCTCGATCTCCACCCGGCCGCGGAGCAGCGGCAGGAGCCGGTGCTCGGCCAACAGGCTCGCCGCCTCCATCGTCAGCCCGCCGCCCGGCACCTCGGACGCGAAGCGCACGCCGTCCATGCGCAGACCGCGCGACAGGTTCAGCCGGAAGCCGGTGGCCTCGATCTGCATCCCGGAGCGCGCGCTCACCTCGGCGAGCACGGCCTGCCCCAGACGCGGGGCGTCGAAGTCCACCAGGAACACCATCACCAGAAGCGCCAGGAACACCACCGCGAGACCGCCACCGATCCAGAGTGCCTTCTTCATAGGGACCAACAGGGTATCAAAAGCCCCGCGGCCCGGAGCGGCGGTATTGAGGCGCAAAATGCGCTAGACTCCCCACCATGCCGGACCTCCCGATCACCGCACCGACCGTCTCTCCCCGCGGGCGGGGCGCCGCCTCCAATCCCGCCAACCGCTTCGAGCGGTTGACCGTGGAGATGGAGGTGCCCGGCCCCGAACGGGTGGCCACCGAGCTGCTGCGCGACGGCTCGCGCTCACTGATCGTCTTCAACGACAGCCCCGACGTCGGCTTCGACGCCTCGATCAACCCCTACCGGGGGTGCGAGCACGGCTGCGTCTATTGCTATGCCCGGCCCAGCCACGAGTATCTGGGCTTGTCGGCGGGGCTCGACTTCGAGACCCGCATCCTGGTCAAGGAGGACGCGCCGGAGCTGCTGCGCCGCGAGCTGGCCGCCCCCAAGTGGAAGCCGCAGGTCATCGCCCTCTCGGGCAACACCGACCCCTACCAGCCGGTGGAACGCAAGCTGGAGATCACCCGCCGTTGCCTCGCGGTGCTGGCGGAGTTTCGCAACCCGGTGGGGGTGATCACCAAGAACGAGCTGATCACCCGCGACATCGATCATCTGGCGGAGCTCGCCGCGCACCAGGCGGTGTCCGTCGCCATCTCCATCACAACCCTCGACGGCGAGCTGGCGCGGCGCATGGAGCCACGCGCCTCGCACCCGCGCGACCGGCTGAAGGCCATCGAGCGGCTCGCCGCCGCGGGCATCCCTACCGGGGTCAACGTGGCGCCGGTGGTGCCGGGCCTCACCGACCACGAGATGCCGAAGATCCTGGAAGCCGCCGCCGCCGCGGGTGCCGGCACCGCGAGCTACGTGATGCTGCGCCTGCCGGGCGCGGTGGCGGGCCTGTTTGAGGACTGGCTCGCCGAGCACGTCCCGCAGCGCAAGGACAAGGTGCTCAACCGGGTGCGCGAGACGCGCGGCGGCCGGATCTATGATCCCAAATTCGGCAGCCGGATGCGCGGCGAGGGCGTTTTCGCCGACCAGATCCGCGCCACGTTCCAGACCTTCCGCCGTCGCTACGGGCTCGACCGCGACCGGCCGGAGCTGTCCACCGCGGGCTTCCGGCGCCCGGCCGGCCCGGGTGAGCAGCTCTCGCTGTTTCAGACGTGATCTGGTACGATCCAGCCGCAAGAGCGCAACGGAATCTTGGAGGATCCACCCGGGGGGCCGCCGCAAGCCCACCCAGCGCGAGAGAACGCCTCAACGAGAGATCCTATGAGCGTCGATTACATCATCCGAACCATCATCGTCATCGCCCTGATCGCCGCCTATTGGTACATCCGCAAAAAGAAGAAAGAGGCCGAGGGCCCTGTCAAGAAAACCGGCCCCGGGGCACCGCGCCCGGCGGTGGAACGGCCGGTGAAGCCGGCGGATCCACCGGAGGTGGTCTACGCCAACCTGCGCAAGCGGGCGTTCGAGACCTCGCCCCAGAGCCTCGGCCAGGCCGGTGACGTGAAGGAGGACGAGGCGTATGCCTTCATCATGGAGATGGGCATCGCAGACACCGTCCTGACCCTCGCCTGTTTCGCGGACGGCGACGCCGGCCTCTACTACCAGTCGGGCGGCGGCATGAAAGGCGGCGGGGCTCATGAGAACATCCGCAAGGCCGCCAAGGCGCTGATGGCCCTGGTGCCGAAAGCGCTCCCGCAGATGGCACCGTCGACCGCGCAGCCTCTGCCGGAGCCCGGTCAAGTGTTCTTCCATGCACTGACGCCGCGCGGGACGTTGACCGCTCAGACCGACCGCGAGTCTCTGGTGGACACCGAGAACCCCTTGGGTGCCCTGTTCTTCAGCGGCCAGGAAGTGGTCGCCCAGATGCGCCAGGTGCAGGCTCAGAAGGCGGGCTGAGCGCGGGAGAGGGAGACCTCACAGCGCGCTCCTCCTCGCCCGGACCAGGAAGTCGTTCGCCCAGGCATAGTCCGGCCGCTCCGGCAGGGTGGTCTGGGAGAAGGCCGCATCGAAGCGGCGGTGGAGATCGAGCCTCCAGGCATCGACCTCGCGCCAGGGCAGCGCACCGCGCCGGATCGCCAGCAGCCGCTCGCGGTGCTCCTCCGCCACCCGCACCCGGACCTCGCCGATCTCCATCGCCGCGATCCCCGACAGCAGGATGCGCAAGAGGTGCATCGCGTGCTTCCACTTGAGCGTGCCGGTGGTGCGCAGGTCCTGCTCCAGCTTGCGGAACTGCGACAGGACATAGCCGTTGAACGTCTTGTACGCCAGCCGGGAGAGGAGCCGGCCGCGCTGCTCTCTCAGCTCCCCGGCGAGCGGCGCGCACATCTCGACGAGCGGCGTGTAGAGGCACTCCAGGACGTTCGGATCCGCTTTGAGCGCCATGGTGAGGAACTTCCGGATCTCCCAGTAGACCTCCTGCGTCGCGTCGTTCTCGAGCTGCTCGGGGACGCCGTAGAGCGACCACTGGAGATCGGCCGGCGGGAGGTAGATGCCGCGCCGGTCCACATCCGAGCCCTCGCCGGCGAGGCCATAGGCCTGGGAACCGGTGATGCAGCGGTAGATGACATGCCCCCAGAGCTCCCGCTCCGCCGTCGCGGCCTCGGCCGCCAGGTCCTCGCGCTGGGTGTGCTTGTGGATCGTCAGGTTCTGCCGGCGGAAAGCCAGCTCGCGGCCATCGGGAAAGCGGACGCGGTAGGAATGCGTGCCGTCGAGCGGCGCCTGGATCACCTCCCCCACCGCCCCGGCCGGGCACAGGAGGGTCCCCGCCCGGTCCCGCTTCTCGATCCGGGTCACCACCTGGGTGCCCACGGGGAGGATGAGACGAGGGGCGGAGGAAGACGACACGCAGGTCCGCCTTCAGAGCTTGGTCATCAGGAAGTACACCAGGATGGCCACCAAGCCGGTCGACACGATGAGATAGACGGCGATGGCGGAGCTGTTCGACCGGCCGGTCTTGCCGTTGAACTGCGTCCCGCACCCCTGGCATTTGACGTGCGTCAGCAGCGCCGGGCCGAGGGCGCCTCCCCACCAGGTGAAGGGGATCTTCTTGATGCTGGTGCTGCCACATTTCGGGCAATTGAGAAACTCTGACATAGCATTTTCCCCACTCGGGTTGCAGCCTTTCGAGGCACACCCGGCATCCAAGAGAGAGACATCATCGCAGGTGAAGCTGAGAGGCAGGATAGCGCGGACGATGGGGGAATAGCCAGAGGCAGGACGAGAAGCCCGCGCAGAGGTAGACTCTGCTTACGGAGGTCACCTCTCATGGATTTCTCCTTATCTGAGAAGGTTTTGCAGATCGCTCAGAAGCTCCGGCCGTTCGTCGACGGGGAGATCGTCCCCTTGGAGCCGCGGCTGTTTGCGGAAGGGTTCGGCGCCCTGGAGCCGGAGCTGGAACGGTTGCGCGGACGCGCCCGGGAGATGGGGCTGTTCTCGCCGCAGCTTCCCGCCGCCTGGGGCGGCGCCGGGCTTTCGCTGCTGGAGCTGGCGCACGTCGGCGAGATCCTCGGCCGGAGCCCGCTCGGCCACTACGTCTTCAATGCCCAGGCGCCGGACTCCGGCAACATGGAGCTGCTGCTCCAGCACGGCACCGCGGCGCAGAAGGAGCGCTGGCTGCGCCCGCTGGCGCAGGGGGACCTCCGCAGCTGTTTCGGCATGACCGAGCCGGAATTCGCCGGCTCGAACCCGGTCTGGCTCGGCACCACCGCCCGCCGCGAGGGCGAGACGTACGTGCTCGACGGCCACAAGTGGTTCACCAGCTCGTGCGAGGGCGCCGCGTTCTGCGTGGTGATGGCGGTGACCGCGCCGGAGGCCCGGCCGCACCAGCGGGCCAGCATGATCGTGGTCCCCACCGACGCCCCGGGGTTTTCCCTGGTGCGCAACCTCCCGGTGATGGGCGAAGCCGGCGAAGGCTGGTTGAGCCACGGCGAGGTGCGGCTGAGCGGGGTGCGCGTGCCGGTCGACCACCGCCTCGGCGAGGAGGGCCAGGGGTTCGCCCTCGCCCAGGAGCGGCTCGGGCCGGGGCGCATCCACCACTGCATGCGCTGGATCGGCATCTGCGAACGGGCGTTCGACCTGATGTGCCGGCGCGCGGTCACCCGCGAGATCGCACCCGGCGAGCCGCTGGGCTCCCGGCCGGCGGTCCAGGACCGGATCGCCGAGAGCCGCGCGGAGATCGACGCGGCGCGCCTGCTGGTGCTGCACACCGCCTGGCGCATCGACCGCGAAGGTGCCCACGCCGCGCGGGAGGACGTCTCGCTGATCAAGTTCCAGGTGGCCGGCGTGCTGCAGCGGGTCCTCGACCGGGCCATCCAGGTGCACGGCGCCTATGGGCTGGTCGACGAGACCCCGCTCGGCTTCTGGTGGCGCCACGAGCGCGGTGCCCGCATCTACGACGGACCCGACGAGGTCCACAAAGCCGCGGTGGCCCGCCGCATCCTGGCGCGGTACGGGCTGGAGCCGGGGCCGCGGGGCTGATCAAGGTGCGACAACCGCCACCTTCCCGGTGCTCACCAGGTTGAATTTCCAGCTCTCGGCCGCGGTGTCTTCCAGGTTGAGGTGGCCGGCCAGGAAGTAGAGCCTCTGGGTGTCCTCGCCCCTTGCGGTGCAGAAGCGGTCCTGGAGGTAGTAGGGAGGTGTGGCCTGGTAGTAGAGGGTGGCCTGGACGGCGGCAGGCAGGCCGGCCAGCTCGGCGAGACCGACCTCATAGACCAGGGAGTCGCCGCCTCCCAGATGGTAGTCGGGGTCGCCGCCCACTCCGAAGGGCTCCACGTCCTCGGCCAGGTCCGCTCCCGCACCCAGCGCCTCGGCGATCGCGGTGCGCTCGGCGAGCGGCAAAAAGCCGCTCGGAAGGAGGCGGTTGTCCTTGGCCCGGCCGCAGATGGACAGGAAGCTCGTGGTGAGCGGCGGCCGGGCCGGGACGCCCGGGCCGCAGGAAGGTTTCTTTCCCGGGGGCGGTGCGGTCACCAGCTCCTGATAGATCTGTACCTGATCCTGCCGCCGGATCACCTGGTGGTGCGGCTGGAACCGCAGCTCGTCCGGGTGGAGACGCGCCGAGCAGTCGTCCTTCCACCAGAGCTCACCGGCGACCGGCCGTCCCTTCTCGTCGACGATCACACCGGCACCGTCGGTGCGGCCCGAGGCCCAGAGGACGTTGCCGTTGACGTCCAGCACCGAAAATTCGACGAAGGCACGGCGGAAGCCGACGCCGGACGGCACCTTGTGGCCGGCTTGATTGTCGATCTTCACCGTCGCCGCGATCTTGCCGTCCTGTGCCTGGACGGACAGCCGGATCTTCGCGGTCGCCTGCGAAGCCTGGTCGAGCATCGCCTGCTCGGTGTAGAGCAGGGGGTCGAGCCCTTTGCTCACCAGCATCGGGTCCTGCGTACGCAGGCCCAGCACGTCCGGAAACTGCTGCGCCATCTTGACCAGGAAGAGGTTCAGGCCGACCAGCGTGTGGTAGGCGAATCCCTCGCGCACCGGAAGGTCGACGTCCTTCCCGCCCAGCGCGTACTCGGCCTGCGGGAAGTTGCTGTGCTCCTGGATGCCGGCGATCTTGCTGCGGTGGGGCTTGCCGTCGGCTCCCCGGCTCGGCATGTGGCAGCTCTGGCACGACTGCGCGAGCGCGCCCGCACCGTTCGGCAACGGCCCGGTGGGGCCGTCTCCGGTGCGATAGGCGCTGAACGCCCACTCCGGGTAGGTGGTCTGCTCGTAGACGTGACCGATCACCTTTCCCTTCACCAGCACCGGCAGGTGCACCGTGTGGCAGCTCCCGCACAGCTCCGAGCTGCGGATGGCGGTGGTGTGCACCGGCGTCACGCCGAGAGACCGCTGCATCGGCAGGGTTTGCGGGTTCTCGAAGGGGCCGAACAGCTCGCCCGGGCCCCCGAGCAGGTAGCTGCCGGTGAAGGTCCTGGCGAAGCCCTTGTTGCCCGGGTTGAGGAAATCCTGGCGCTGCTTCACGCAGGCGTTCTGCGGCGCATCGATCGCCGGGTTCTCCGGCCCCTGGCCGGGCAGCATGCGGTGGCACGAGGTGCAGGTGATCCCGTCGCGCGCCAAGGCTCCATACGGGGCCAGATGCGCCTGCGGGTGGCCGGCTGGATAGGGGACGGCATCGGCGGTCTCGCGCAGGAAGGGTGGACAATCTCCGGATCTTGCGAAGCTGTCGATCCCGTGCTGACGCTGGCCCGCGACGCCATGGCAACCGAGACAGGTGGTCTGCACCAGTGCCGAGGCTTCGGGATGGAAGGTCTCGGTCTCGCTGGCGAGCTGCGCATAGAAGATCGGATCGCGCCCGGCCAGCCCCATCGGCGAGGTCTTCCAGGTGGCGTAGGGCGACAGGTTCAGCAGGTTGTTCCCGTGCGGGTTGGGCTTCGTCATGTCGAACTGGAGCCCGGTGGCACCTGCATCGTGGCAGCCGATGCACTGGGAAGAGGTCACGAACTGGCTGGCCGCGGTGACCGTCCCCGCCTTGACCCAGACGTTGTCGTAGGTCTCCGAGGGCATCCGGGCCACGTTCTCCCAGGTGGGCCGGGTGAGCCGGCCGGCGCGCAGGGCGTCGGTGACCGCACGGTTGTACACATAGAGAGGCTGGCCGAGCCGCGGCGCGTCATCGGTGGGGAGCGAGACGAGCCGGTGGTGGCTCGCCACCGGCTGCGGATCGAAGAAGTGCTGAGAGAGGAAGACGAGCGGCTCGCCGGACTCCCCTTCGACGTTGCGCAGGCTGGCAAACGTGTGGTTGTCCTTCGCCGAGGCGTGACAGTTCAGGCAGTACTGGCCGAATCCCATATAGGGATAGCGGTTCGTGGCATCGGGCGGTTCGTCCGGTGTCCAGCCGCTCCAGCCGAACCAGCCCCAGAACCAGCCGTCCTGCGACGCCCGCAGGTCGCGCACCATCACCGCGGCGCCGGAGGTGGGGAGGAGGCGCACCGGATCGACCCCGGCACAGGCGGCGGCCGGCGCCGGGTACATCTCCTTCACGATCACGGCGCCGTCGGGGATCGGCGCCTCGTCCCGGGGCGCCGATCCCTCCTCGGCCGGTCGGTACATCTTCATCCAGGCGAGCATCTCCGGTGAGTACCAGATCACCACCGGCGCATGCGTGCCGTGATAGGTGCCGGTCCATCGGCCATCCTGCAGGCTCGCGGTGAAGGGGCCGGTGTCGCGCACCCGTTTGTCCCGCTTCCAGCCGCCCGCCGGGTCGCGATGGCAGACGTTGCGCAGGAAGTCTCCGAGCGCCTGCTCGTACTCTGCCAGCGGGAGGGCCCCCGGCCGCCGGATCACCGGCGCGAGGCGGGTGCAGAGCGCCGGATCCTTGGGCAACACCGGCGCCGGCTGTGCTGCGGCACAGGCGGGCTGCGCCGCAGCCGGCGCCGGCCGGCAGAACCAGATGAGCACACAAAGGACGGCGACTCCCTTTCTCATCGGACCCCCCTTCGAACGGGCAAAGGAGCTGCCAGCTTGTCGTCTTTCCGGCTTCCCGTCAACCGGCGCAGCCCTCCCGGCGAGTCCTGATAGGATTCAGGCGTGCGCGTGCTGCTGATCGACCACGGAGGACCCGACACCACGAGTCTGGTGGGAGCCCTGGAGGGGTTGGAGGCCGCTTGCGACGTCTGTCCCGCCGACGGCCTCGAGCTGGCCGAGATCTTGCGCCGCAAGCCACGGCGGATCCTGTTGGCACCCGGCCTCCGGGCTCCCGAGGACTGCCGGATCGCACGGCAGATCGTGCAGGAGCTGGCGGGACAGGTCCCGATCCTCGGGATCGGCCTGGGCATGCACGTCATCGCCTCCGTCTCCGGAGCCCGTCTGGTCCCGGCGAAGAAGCGCCGCCGGAAGGACCTGTCGCTGCTGCTGCGCCACGACGGCAAGGGGCTCTTCGAGGCGCTCCCTTCGCCCCTCGCCCTCGGCCGCGACGACGCACCGCTCGCCCTCGAAGGAGGCGACGATCCGCCGCCGTTCCTGGAATACTCCGCCTGGTCGATGGACGGTGGGGCGATCCTGGGCTTGCGTCTGTCCGGGCTCGGCGTCGAGGGACTGCAAGTCCTCCCTCCGTCGTTTCTCACCCCCGTCGGTGCCGACCTGCTGTTCAACTTCCTGTACCGCTCGCAGACCTGGTGAACCGGATGTGGCACGACCGGCTTCCCGCGGCACGCCGCCGCCGGCTGGTGGAGCGGCTGCACCGCGTCCTCCCGGCTCCGGCTCCGGCCGCCCGCGGCGCGGTCACCCCGTTGCGCCTGCGCCGCGGCAACCCACCCCGGCCGGAGCAGGTGGCCGAGGTGCTGCGCCACCGTCCAGGGTTCTCCTGGCTCGACGGCGGCGCCGCAGGGCATCTCCTGTTCGCCGAGCCCCTGGCTGTGCTGACCGCGCGCAACGGCCGGTCGCGGGTGACCGGTCCCGGCGGGCTCTGCCGCCTGACCGCCGGGGGATTCGCCCTCCTGGAGGCGGCGTTCGCGGCCTGGGGTGGTCCCGCCCACGCGGCGCTCGTCGGGTTTCTCGGTTACGAGCTGGGAGCCGAGATCGAGGCGCTCGATCCCTCGCCCTCCACCCGGCTCGACGACCTCCACTTGCCCGACCTCCATCTGGCGCTCTACCCCACCGCCCTGCGCTGGGACGGCCGGGACTGGACCCTGGAGAGCAGCTCCGCCTGGCACGGTCACGATCCGGTGCGCGCGGCCGAAGCGGTGTTGACGGCGGCCCGGAGTCTTCCCTTCCCCGAGCCGCCACCGGCCGGCCGGCTGGCGGTGGGTCCGGTGACCAGCCGCCCCGACCGCAGCGGGTTCGAGGCGGCGGTTCGCCGGGCCACCGAGCGGATCGGGACGGGCGAGATCTTCCAGGTGAACCTCTGCCGGCGGATCGAGTCGGCTCTGCCGGCCTCCCTCCTCCCCGGCCTCTACCGGCGGCTGCGCGCGGCGAGCCCGGCGGACCACGGCGCGTTTCTCGACCTCGGCCGGGGCCGGGCGCTCCTCTCGGTGAGCCCGGAGCTCTTCCTCTGCGTCCACGGCCGGGAGGTGGAAACGCGGCCGATCAAAGGGACACGCCCGCGCGGCGCCGGCGCGCGCGCCGACCAGGCGCTCGCCCGCGAGCTCCTGGAAAGCGTCAAGGACCGGGCGGAGCTGACCATGATCGTCGACGTGGCCCGCAACGACCTGGGGAGGGTCTGCGTCCCCGGCTCGGTCACCGTGCCGCGCCACGCCGAGCTGATCACCCTGCCGACGCTCCACCACACCGTCTCGACCGTGCGCGGCCGGCTCGCCGAAAGCGCCCCGGAGCGCTCGGTCGGCCTCCTGCGCGCGGCGTTTCCCCCGGCCTCGATCACCGGTGCTCCCAAGATCCGGTCGATGACCGTGGCGGCGCGCGAGGAACCGGTGCGGCGCGGACCCGCCATGGGCGCCTTCGGCTGGATCTCCCTGGATGGTGATCTCGAGCTCGCCGTGGCGATCCGCACCGCGGTGGCCTCACGAGGCCGCATCGCCTATCACGCCGGTTGCGGCATCGTCGCCGACTCGGACCCGGAGATGGAGCACGCAGAAAGCTCGGTCAAGGCTCGCGCCTTCCTCACCGCCCTCGGGGCCACGGAGAGCGGATGAGCCTCGCCTGGTGGAACGGCCGCGCGCTGGACGCCGGCGAGGTCCGGATCGACCCCGGCGACGCCGGATTTCTCCACGGCGACGGCCTGTTCGAGACCCTCCGGGTCGATGCGGGCACCGCCGGGCACGTGGACCTGCACCTCGAGCGGCTGTTCGCCGGCCTGCGGCGGGTGGAGATCGAAATCCCCGAGGATCGCACCGCCCTCGCCGCCGCGGTGGCCGCGGTGGCGTCCGCCGCGCCCCGACCGGTGGCCCGCCTGCGCCTCACGGTCACCCGCGGCGCGGGCGGGACCCCGACCCGGCTCCTCGCCGCGGCTCCCTACGAGCCCCCCGGAGCCGGGCAGGTGCGGGACGGGGTAGACGCCATCCTCGTCCCCGACCTGCGGATCGACTCCCGGGGACCTCTCATCGGCCTCAAGAGCCTCTGCTGGCAGGCGAACCGCCTCGCCCTCCTGCGCGCCGGGCGGGCCGGAGCGTTCGAGGCGATCCTCCTGAACGAGAACGGACGCCTCGTCGAAGGGGCGCGGAGCAATCTCCTCCTCGCCCTGGACGGCGGCCTCTTCACTCCGCCGCTCGACGACGGGTGCCTGCCGGGGATCGTCCGCCATCGCCTCCTCGCCGCCGGCCGCATCACCGAACGCCCGCTCGGGCCGGAGGACCTCGCCCGGGCTCGGGCGGTGTTCCTCACCAACAGCCTGATCGGCGTTCTACCGGTGGGCCGGCTGGACGGCCATGCCCTGCCCCGCCTTCCCCCACCTGATCCCTGACGCCCTGGAACCTTTCGCCGCCTCCCCTCGTATGGGACAAGAGAGCCCCACGACGGGCTCCAACCGGAGGAAGGACAATGAACAAGACCGCATGGACTCTGGCCGCCACCGCGGCCTTGCTCTGGACCACCGCCCTGCGTGCGGACGACGGTGACGTGGTCGTGCGCCATTTCGTCAAACAATTCCCGGCGAGCGGGATCGAGCGCGTGTTCGTGGACGTCCCGGTTGGCGATGTCGTCATTGAAGGATCGACGGCCGCACAGGTCGAGCTCGAGGTGAACCTGGAGTGCGCCGACCGCGGCGGGTCCTGCGAAGAGCTGGCGCAACGGGTGAAGGTGGTGTTCAGCCGCGACGAGGGCGAGCTCACGCTGCGGGTCAAGGAGTGGCCCAAGAGCACGAACCGCGGCCTGGAGGCGCACATCCGCGTGCTGATGCCGCGCCAGATCGACCTGCGCGCCGACCTGGGCGTCGGCAGGCTGTCGATCGCCGGCCTGGAGAGCGACGTCACCGCCGATCTCGGCGTGGGACAGCTCAATGTCACCTTGCCGCTCGCCGCCATCGCGTCGGTGAGCGCGGACGCGGGCATCGGTGACGCGGGCCTCATCGCCGCCGGCCGGCGCTATCGGAGCTCCGGGCTGGTGGCGCGGGAGATCCGCTGGAACAAGGGGCCGGGCAAGTCCCGTCTCGAGGCCGATTGCGGCGTCGGGCAGATCGACATCCGCCTCACCCGGTGAGCACCCCCGGACTCCAAGTCGTCCTCGTCGAGCCGGAGATCCACTGGAACACCGGCAACGCGGGGAGGACCTGCCTCGCGGCGGGGGCGCGGCTCCATCTGGTGGAGCCGCTCGGCTTTTCCCTCGGCGAACGCGAGGTGCGCCGCGCCGGGCTCGACTACTGGCCGCGGGTCGATCCCCGGGTCTGGCCCAACTGGGCCACCTTCGAAGAGGCGCTCCCGGAGCTGGGCGAGCCCTTCTTCTTCACGTCCGAAGCACCGCGGACCTTCTGGGACGTCGCCTATCCGCCGCGCCCGGTGCTGGTCTTCGGCCGCGAGAGCGTCGGCCTGTCCCGGGCGATCCGGGACCGCTGGAGCGAACGCCTCGTCTCCATCCCCATGCTCGACCCTGCCCTGCGCTCGCTCAATCTCTCGACGTCGGTGGCTTTGGCGCTGTATGAGGTGCTGCGGCAGCACCGGGCGGGGTGACCGCCCCCCACCCTCCCCCACCCGGCGTCTCCAGGATCAGCCGGTCGCCCGGCCCGGCCTCGCAGCCGTCGACCGGCGCGAGCTCGACGACCTCGCCCGTGGCCCGCACCAGCCGCTGCCGGCCCGGAAGACCCGGCTCCCCGCCCGCGACTCCATAGGGCCGCTCCACGCGGTGCTGGGTGAGCACAGAGACCGCCACGGGCTCTAGAAAGGTCAGCTCACGGACAGCCCCGTCTCCACCCGGCCAGCGGCCGGCCCCTCCCGAGCCACGGCGGATGGCGAAGCGGTCGAGGCGCACCGGATAGCGGTGCTCCAGGACCTCCGGGTCGGTGATCCGCGTATTCGTCATGTGGGTGTGCACCGCACTCGCGCCCGCAAATCCCGGTCCCGCGCCGCCACCGCCGCAGACCGTCTCGTAGTAGCCGAAGCGCCCGTTGCCGAACAGGACGTTGTTCATCGTCCCCTGGCTGCAGGCTGCGAGGCCGAGGGCGGCGAGAAGGGTGTCGACGATCCGCTGGCTGGTCTCCACGTTGCCACCGACCACCGCCGGAGCCGCCGCCGGATCATCGGGAAACGGCGGGTTGAGCATGCCCTCCGGTACCCGGATCTCGACCGGCCGCAGGATGCCTTCATTGAGCGGCAGCGGCTCGGCGATCAGCAGGCGCAGCGCATAGAGCACGGCGCTGCGCACAACGGCCGGCGGCGCGTTCAAGTTCCCCGGATGGACGCCGGCCGAGCCGGTGAAGTCGACCAGGGCCCCGGACGGAGACACCTCCAGGGCGACGGCGATCGGCGAGCCGTCGTCGAGCCGCTCGAGCGCGGCCGAGCGCCCCGCAGGCAGGCGGGCCAGCGCGGAGCGGAGCCGCTCTTCGGCGCGCGCTTTCAGGGCCGCCATGTAGCGGCCGACCGCCTCCCGGCCCTGCTCGCGGGCCAGGCTGCGCAGCGCTTCGGCACCGCGGTGGTTCGCCGCCACGGCCGCCCGTAGATCCGCCAGGTTCTCCTCCACCGCCCGGGTCGGATACGGCGGAGCGAGCAGCCGCTCCCGCAGCTCGTCCCAGGCGAAGACGCCGCCACGGGCGAGATGGAGCGGCGGCAGCACCACGCCCTCCTCCACCAGGCGGCGCGCTCCGGGCGGCATCGAGCCCGGCCGGATGCCGCCGATCTCCGCGTGATGCGCCCGGCTCGCCACGTAGCCCAGCAGAGCCTCCCCCTCGTAGACCGGGGTCACCACCGTGACATCCGGCAGATGCGAGCCTCCGAACGCCGGATGATTGGTGACGATCACATCGCCCGGCGCCATGGCCAGAGTCTCCCGCAGCCGCCGGACGCACAACCCGAGCGCCCCCAGATGCACCGGGATGTGCGGTGCATTGACCACCAGCTCGCCGCCCGCATCGAGCAACGCGCACGAAAAATCGAGGCGCTCCTTGACGTTCGTGGAGACCGCGGTGCGCCGCAACATCTCCCCCATCTGCCGCGCCACCGCGGCGAAGCGGTGCGTGAACAGCTCGAGCTGGACGGCTTCGGGGCGCGAGCGGACGGGGCTCACGGCGCGCGCCTGCCGCGGACCAGACGGCTGGCGTCGTGGAGGCTCGGCCAGCGGGTGAACATGGCGAAGCCGGCGGCGAGGCAGAGAAACATGCCGTAGAAAGCGGTACCGGAGAACAGCGCCACCAGCACCGCCAGCATCGCCGCCGCCGCGAGGGCGGCGAAGCTCACCAGCGTCGCCCGCCGGTAGGCTTCGAGAAAGGTGTCCAACCGGATCTCCACCTCCGGCGTGCGGGGAAAGGCACGGCGCAGCACCGTCGTGCGCAGGCGCGAGGAGAGGAGGATCAGGATCATCGCGCCGATCGTCAGACCCAGGGGCAGGGCCTTGGGAACCCCCTGGTCCCAGCGGATACCGCGCCCCTCGACGAGCAACCACGCCGCCATCGCCGAGGCGCCGACGGCGATGGCCATCACGCCGCACACCGTGCGCAGCGGCTCGACGCACTCCGCGATCCGTTTCTTCTGCTCCTCCGGCTCGATTTCGAACACCTGATCTCTCCTTTCGGCGGAGTCTAACCCGGAGTCCCTGCAGCGAGGACGAGATGTCCCGCGCCGTCGAGCCGCCCGCTCCAGCCCTCGCCGACCCACGTCGCGCTGTGGCTCTCGAACACCAGGGCCGGGCCGTGGAACCGGTCACCCGGCTGCAAGGCGGTGCGATCGTAGACCGGCACCTCCCCCCACTGCGCGCCGGTCCAGGCGCTGCGCGCTCCCGCCGGAGGGGCGTCCCGCGGCACCTCCGGCAGCCTCTCCAGCGGCAGATCCTCGGCAGCCGACGAGGCCACCACGCGGATCGACTCCAGCTCGATGGCCCGCCCTTCGGGCGCATAGCCATAGATCTCCCGGTAGGCCACGGCGAACGCCGCTTCCGGCGCCTCGCCGTCGCGGACCTCCACCGCAAGAGCCTCCTCCTGGCCGGCGAAGCGAAGATGGAGAAGGCGGCGCCGCACCTCGGCCGCGGAGGCGCCTTCGGCGACGACGGCCTGCAGGGCCTCGGTCTCCAGCGCGCCGAGCCAGCCCGGCAGCTCTGCCTGCACGGCGGCGAGCGGCCGCAACACCTGGCGCTGTGCGAAGCGCTCCACCACGGCGGCGCCCAGGCCGAGCGCCGAGAGGAGGCCGGCGTCGCGCGGCACCACGATCTGGGTCATCCCCAGAAGGTCGGCGACGGCGCACGCATGCTGGCCGCCGGCGCCGCCGAAGGCGACGAGGGCATGGTCCGCGGGATCGTAGCCGCGCCGCAGCGAGATGTCGCGGATCGCTTCGGCCATCCGCTCGTCGGCGATCTCCAGCAGCCCGGCGAGGATCGCCTCCCGGGGCGGCGCCTCCCCTGCCTCCCGCTCTCCGATCCGCGCCGCGAGAACCCCGAGCGCCTGTTCCGCCGCCGCCGCGTCGAGAGGGATCTCGAAGCGGAGAGGATCGATTCGGCCGAGGAGCAGATTGACGTCGGTGAGCGTCAGCGGACCTCCGGCACCATAGCAGGCCGGGCCGGGCCAGGCACCGGCGCTCCCGGGCCCCACGCGGAGCTGGATCCCGTCGAAAGCGCAGATCGAGCCCCCTCCCGCCGCCACGCTCTCGATCGCCAGGGCCGGCGCCACCAGATGGGCGTCCCCCACCCGGTGCTCGAACAGATACTCGTAGTCCCCGTCATAGCGGGCCACGTCCGTGCTCGTCCCCCCCATGTCGAAGGCGATGAGCCGCGAGAACCCCGACCGCCGGCCCGACAACGCCGCGCCGACCACCCCACCGGCCGGGCCGGAGAGCAGGGCATCCTTGGCACGGAACGCATCCGCCCGCACCAGGCCTCCGGCGCTGGTCATCACGTGCAGCGACCCGTGCGGCACCGCGCAGGCCACGCCTTCCAGATACGCCTCCAGGATCGGCGAGAGACAGGCATCGACCACCGCGGTCTCGGCGCGCGGCACCAGCTTGATGAGCGGCGCCAGCCGGGCCGAGAGCGCTACATGGCGGAACCCGAGCGTGCGCAGGTACGCCCCCAGCTCCTCTTCGTGGCCGGGATTGCGGTAGCTGTGCAGGAGGGCCACCGCGGCGCACTCATACCCTGCTGCGAGGAGACGTTCGGCCTCCGGCCGCAGAGCCTCGACATCGAGCTCCGTGAGCACCGAGCCATCGCCCGCCAGCCGCTCCAGGACCTCGACCACGGCGCCGTAGAGAGGCTCCGGACGCACGACCTTCAGAGCGAACAGATCGGGGCGCTGCTGGGTGCCGATCCGCAGCAGGTCGGCAAACCCGCGGGTGATGAAAAGAACCGTGGCGGCACCTTTGCGTTCCAGCAGCGCATTCGTCCCGCGCGTGGTGGCGAGCCGTACGGCGATCGCCGGCAGCGGCGAGCCCGGCGGCACGCCGGTCACCAGCCGGGCGGCCAGAACCGGCGCTTCCTCCGGCGAGCGCAGCTCACAGGAGAGCCCCGCCGGGTCGGAGCCGGCCAGAGCCGCATCGAGCTGCAACGTGGAGGTCTCCGGATCCCAGCCGGTCACCGTGCGAGGCGCCGGCTCCTCGGGCAGGCGGCGGAAGGTGAAGCCGCGGAAGAAATCCGGCGGCAGGCGCCAGGGAGCGTCCAGACGGATCGCAGCAGGCCCTGCGCCCCCGGCGATCCGGCAACGCAACGCGCTGGTGGAGAGCACCTTGGCCCGGTGCAGGCGCCCCTCCGGATCGACGGCGAGACAGTCGGTGAACGTCCCACCGGTATCGGCCCAGAGCCGCCAGGTTCCGTTCGTCACGCGCAAGGCATCAGGCCGCTCGCCGGCCGCCGAGACGTTGCGCGAGCTGTTTCACCCGCGGATTCTCCTGATCGATCGCCAGGGCTTTCTTCAGCCAGCGCAGGGCGTCTCCCGTCTCTCCCTGCGCCAGCGCAGCCTGCCCCATCGCTGCATAGGGCTCCGCGTTGCCGCGATACAGCCGCAGCGCCCTCTGGTAGAAGCGGCGCGCCTCTTCCATGCGGCCGTTGGCCAGGCTCAAGTCCCCCAGCGTCAAGTAGATGAATGGATTGCGGCTGCCCAGCCGCGAGGACAGGGCGAGCAGCTCGTCGGCCTCCATCGTCTGTCCCTGCAGGCGCAGAAGGGCGGACAGGTTCTGGTAGGCCGAGAGCGCGTTCGGATCGGCCTCCAGCGCCTTGCGGTAGGCGGCTTCCGCTCCCCGGGCATCGCCGGAGCGGCGCAGCGCGACGCCATAGTTGATCCAAGCGCCGCCGAGATCCGGATCGATCGCCACCGCTTTGCGCAGCCAGTCGAGCGCCTCGTCCGTCCGGCCCCTGCGCAACCCCTCGGCCCCGCGGTTCGAATGAAACAGCGCGATCGCGGTCAGATCCGAGATCGGCTCGACCCGCCGGGAC
>DIHE01000095.1:51989-57561 GCA_002420005.1 Holophagales bacterium UBA5704
CGAGATCGGCTCGCCCCGCCGGTACTCCGCCGCCGGCGCGAGCGAGAAGTCCAGGATCTTCAAGGAATGCCCCGTGCTGAATCCGGCGCTCACGTGCCCCGAGACCACCACGAGGTCTCCCTCCTTCTCGAAGTGCTCGATGTCGTCGATGTCCAGATAGATCGCCGGCACCCCCACCTCACGGGCCATCCCGACGAACAGGCTGGTGAAGGCGAGACAGTTGGCACGGCGGGTCTGGAAAACCTCGATCGCCGTACCGGTGGCGCGCGCTTCGTATTCGATGCGCAGGCGGGCGGGGTCGAGCAGCGCAGCGAGAAGGCGGTCCAGCCGCGCCTCGACCGGCGTGCCGGGAGGAACCTGCTCATGCGCCCAGGCGCGCATTTCGTCGGTGAGGGCGAAAGGATTCACCACCGTGGCCGGATCGAGGCCCCGGGCGCGCAGCTCGCGATCCAGGTTCAGAACGATCGGCCCCCGGGAGGCCGTGGCACAACCGGCGATCCAGAAAACCCCACCGAGCGCGAGGAGAGGCAGCGCGGTGGATTTCCACTCCCGCATCGCGGCCGCCTCAGGCGCTGGCGGTTCGCCGGAAGAGCAGCCGCCGGGCCGCGAAGAAGAGCAAGCTGACGACGACGACAAAGGCCAGGACCGGCAGCGTGATGGCGAGCACCGCCAGCAGGGCGGACCCTCCGGCCTCGATCGTCGCCACCACGGGATTGCCCAGGCCGCCGGTGGTGAACGACGAGATCTGCCGCGCCGTCGCGGTGAAGCCCTGGAACATGGCAGTGGTGCCCCCACCGGCCAGAATGGCCAGCGTCCATTTGAGGAACGGGCTGACGTCGGTGAAGGCCGAGGCGGAAACCAGGATGCCGGCGATGATCGCGGTCGGCGTGGCCACCGCGTCGAGCAGGTTGTCGACCCAGGGGATGTAGTAGCCGGCGATCTCCAGGAGCGTCGCCGCTCCGAAGGCGATGAGCGCCGCATCCGAGCCGATCCAGGCGAAGCCGTCGCCGAGCACAAGGTGGCCGACCTCCGACCGGGAAGCCAGGCTCATCACGAGCAGGGGGACGAAGACCCGGAACCCGCAGGCCGCGCTCAGCCCGAGGCCGATCAGGATGCTCAACACCATCTCCATCGCCGGCTCCTTTCCCACCCCGGTTCGACCACGGGGCGACGGCTTATGGTATCACCCACACCCCCCAGAGCCGCGATTCGTCCTCAGCTGGTCACCGGGCGTCAAATCCGGACGCATCGACCGATTGCGCGCCGGATCAACTTGCCCTACAATCTCGCTCCGCCTCAAGAGGGCCGACGTAGCTCAGCGGTAGAGCAGCTGATTCGTAATCAGCAGGTCACCGGTTCAATCCCGGTCGTCGGCTCCATCCTAACTTCTTCTCCTATCACGACTTATAGTTCTGGGCCGGATGGCTGGCGGGGGCCTTGCTCTCGGTGGCGTAAGCCGTGCGTAACCCGGTGGGGCGGTTTGGCTGGGGTGGCGACGGGGGTTCTGGGTGGATTCGGGGCGACGGCGGGTGGATTCGAGGGGGACCGGGGCTGGTGGGGATGGGCGGGCCGGGGGGTGCCTCGGCCCGCTGGGGGGACGCCTACTCTCCGGGGTCGGCGGTGCTTTTGCGGGTGCGGCTGTCGAGGTAGGCGTTGATGTCGCGCAGGCGGTAGATGACGCGGGCTCCGCTTTTCACGAAGCGGGGACCTTTCCCCTGGCAGCGCCACACCTCGAGGGTGCCCGGGGTCACGCCCAGCAGAGGGGCCGCGGTGCGGGTGTCGAAGATGGGCTCGATTCCGGTGACTTCAGGTTTGCTCATGGGCCACCTCCGATGGGGTGTTGGGCTTGCGGGCTGGAGTCGGTCGGCGACGCGACGCCTTCTTCTTCCGGCGCGCGGGTTTGGTTGGGCGGGTACGGTAGCGCTTGAGGTATTGATAGACCGCCGCGGGAGTCAAGGAGCCTCTCGGCCCCCGGAAGAGGGGCTTGGGTTCGGCCCAGAGGCGACTTTCGGTCAGCCAGGCGAGAAGCCGGGCGCCAAGGTCGGCCGGCAGGGTGGCGGCCCAGGTGATGCCGCGGCGGTGGATCGCGAGCTGAACCTGGCACTCGTTCATCGTGATCGCCGTGGCCTGGAGGGCGACGATCTCGGTGACGCTCAGGCCTGCGGCGATAAGGGACAGTAGAGCTCCGGCGCGGAGACCCACTGCCTTGCCTTTGCGCGCGCGGCCGGGATCGACGCGGAGGAGGAGCTGGTGGGCGTGCTGGAGTCCGAGCATCAGAAAGACTCCGACCCCGACTCTGCCAGGTCGGCGCAGGTGGTTCGCATTACTCGGTCCTTTCGGGTCGGAGCAGGTTGAGGTGCTGGAGCCGGGCCCGGATGCGAGTCCGGCTCACGCGCAGGCGGCGCGCTATGCCGCTGACGGTTGGATGGCTGGACCAGGCTGCCTGGAGGGCTGTGTCGTCGATGGGACGCGGTTCCGGGCCTGACCGGTTGCGGGTGCTGCCGCCCCAGCGGGCGAGGCGCCGGGCGCGGGCTTCGTCGTCAACCTGGCCGACTGCCCGGAGGGCCTGGAGGCGCCGGTGGGCTGTCGGCGGCGAGACGCCGAGTCGGGCGGCGATGGCGCGCAGGGAGAGAGGACGACAGCCTCCACGCCCTTCCCAGAGGGCCAACAGCTCGCGAGGGTTCACGACGGCCGCGGGTGGCCCCGGACGTTTGCCCTCCCGGTGCGCCAAGCAGCGGCGGCGGCGGGGCGAGAGGTGGCGCGAGAGTTGGCGCGAGAGGCTCTTGCGGATGGCGGCGGGGGTGAGAGGCCCCCGGGTGTCGCTGAAGAGGTGCGCTTCTTCGCCCCAGAGCCGGCTCTCGGTGAGCCACGCCATCAACGGCGCGGCAAGCATCGGCGGCAGGGTGGCCGACCAGACGGCGGCACGCCGCTTGAGGGTGATCACGGTGCGACCCTCGACCAGGGTGAAGCCCGTCCCTCGGAGGGCGGCGATCTCCACCGAGGTCAGTCCCGCTGCGACCAGGGCGAGCAGGGCGCTCGTTCGCTTGCTGAGGGGCCGCCCTCTCCCCCACCGGGGAAGGCTACCGGCGCGGGAAAGGAGGGCCAGTGCTTCGGCCGAACGGGGGCTCATGTGAATGCCTCCGCGGTGGCCGAGGCCGGTGAGGGGTTGCGGAAGGAGGTGGTGCCGCCGGACCAGTGGAGGTCCAGGACTCCGGTCTGGCCGTGGCGGTGCTTCGCGACGTGGATCTCGGCCAGACCTCGCAGGGTCTCGTCGGTCGGGTTGTAGACCTCGGGACGATGCACGAAGGCGACCTGGTCGGCGTCCTGCTCGATCGCTCCGGATTCCGCCAGGTCGGCGAGCCTCGGGCGCGGATCGCTTCTCCGGGTCAGCTCTCGATTGAGCTGGGAGAGGAGGATCACCACCACGCCCAGCTCGCCGGCCAGCTCTTTCAGCTTGCGGGTGATCAAGGCGATCTCCAGGCGGCGCTGCTCCACCCTCACTCCCGCGGTGACGAGCTGCAGGTAGTCGATCACCAGGACCGCCAGGTCGGGGTGCTCCGCCTTCAACCACCAGGCGCGGGCTTCGAGGTCGCGCAGGACCAGGCCGGTGGTGTCGTCGAGGTACAGCGGCGCGGCGGACATGCGTCTCGTGGCGTTGTAGAGGTCTCTCCACTGGCGGTTGGAAAGATGCCCGATGCGCGCGTAATGGGAGGCGATGTCCGCCTCGGCGGTGACGAGCTTCAGGCCCAGCTCGTCGGCTCTCATTTCCAGGGAGAAGACGCCGACCGGCCGGCGCAGCTCGACGGCGACGTGGCGGGTGATGTCGAGCGCCAGCGAGGTCTTGCCCATTCCGGGCCGGCCGGCGATGACGTAGAGACCTCCGCGCAACAAGCCGGGGCCGAGGTCGTCCCAGGCGGGAAAGCCCGTGGTGAGGCCTTTGAGGGCTTCGGGGTGGCCATCCTCGATCGTGGCGAGCAGGCGGTCGAGGACGGCGCCGGCGGGCTCCCAATGGACGCGGGCGGCTCGTCCGAGCAGGTGGTCGGTGGTCCCCCGGAGGTCGGCGAGGATCTCGGTGACGGGCCGGGCTGTCGAGCCGGCTCCGAGGATGGTCTTGTGGGCTCCGGTGATCAGGTCTCGGCGGACGCTGCGCTCGCGGATGATCTCGGCGTACTCGTCGATCCGGCCGACGTCGGGCAGGTGGATGTCGAGGGCCGCGAGGTAGGAGACGCCGCCCACGTCGGCCAGTTGGCCGGCTTGTTCGAGGTGGGCCTGGAGGGTGAGAACGTCGGGTGTGGCTCCGGCGTCGGTGACGTCGAGGATGGCCTGGAAGAGGAGCCGGTGGCTCTCGCGGAACCAGTCGCGGGGCTCCAGGCGCGTTCTCACCTGGATCAGCTTCTTGGGCTCCAGCAGGAGGGCTCCGAGGACGGCGCGCTCGGCGTCGTCGCTGTGCGGGAGGAGCTTCGGGGTGGCCTTGGTCATCCGAGCGCCTCCTGCAGGCGGATGTCCTCTCCACCGGCCTCGATGCGAAGGCCGGAGAGCCAACGGGAGAGGAGCGGCGGCGGGGCCATGGTGGACGGCGCGGCGATCAGCTCGGGAAGGAGCTGGCTGGTGACGATGGTCGGCAGGCACTGCTCGTCGCGGGTGCGGGTGATCAGGACGAGCCGCTCGAGGTACCAGTCGGCGGCGGCGCCGGTCAATGGCTCGTCGAGCACCAGGAGCGGGGTGACGAGGAGGGGGACGATGACGTCCTCGGCGTTGGCGAAGTCGCGCTGGATGCGTCGCGACAGCTCGGGGCCGGAGATCCAGTGCCCGCGGCGGCCGGTGCGCAGGTGCTCGGCGAGCAGGACGGTGGCGAGGCCGGTTTTGCCGGTGCCGGTGGGTCCCCAGATGGCGACCCACTGGGGCTCTCCGGCCCAATGCTCCAGCTCGGCGGGCCAGGGGCTCTGGAAGCGGGAGCACCAGCCTTCACGGGTGAGGTTGCGGTAGCGCGCGGGCACGCCGGCTCCGGCTTCGGTGAAGCGGGTTCGTGCGGCGTCGGCTTCGCGGCAGGTATGGCACAGGAGCACCGCGGGGAGGGCTCCGAAGGCGATCTGGTCTTCGCTGCAGCGGGTGCAGATCCATGGGGTCATGCGGCACCTCGGGGGACGGCGCCAAGCGCGGCGCCGCGGGCGGCGCGTGCATTGGCGATGATGCGCTCGGCCTGGCGGCGGCGGGTGTCGTCGGAGCCGGCGGCGAGCAGGGGGTTGAGGCCTCGGCCGCCGCGGAGCGGGGCCGGCTTCGGCGCGTGCTCCGGGTGGGCGGCGGTTTCCAGGACGACGCGGTGGACGTAGGAGAGCGGCTCGCGCTTGGTGGCGAGCCCGGCTTGGATCAGCCGGATGAGGAGCCCGAGCAGAGGCTCGATGCCTCCGAGGGTCTTGGCCCAGAGTCCGATGCGGGCCGGGGACGGCAAGGGTACGGCGGCTTCTTCGAGCAGCCGGTTGACTCGAAAGACGGCGCTCTGCGGCCCCGGCAGGGGCCGGAGACCGAAGGTCTCCTGTCTTTGGTTTTGGGGGTATAGGGGGTAATGGGGGTG
>DIHE01000087.1:0-174 GCA_002420005.1 Holophagales bacterium UBA5704
CGCATCGAGCCGGGCGAGATCGAAGCCGCGCTCGCCGCGGAGCCGCAGGTGGGCGACGTGGCGGTGATTCTGCGCGAGGGTCTCGCGGGCGGGCGGGGGCTCGTGGCGTATGTGGCCCCCGTGCCCGGGGCGGAGCTCTCGGGCACCGCCTTGCGGGAAGGGCTCAAGGGCCGG
>DIHE01000087.1:497-1746 GCA_002420005.1 Holophagales bacterium UBA5704
CTGCTGGCGACCCAGCTCGTCGCGCGGGTGCGGGCGGGCTTCGGCATCGAGCTGCCGTTGCGAGCCCTCTTCGAGCAGCCGACCGTGGCGGACCTCGCCGCCCGGGTGGAAGAGGCGCTGCAGGCAGGGGCGCGCCCGGCCGCACCGCCCCTCGGGCGGGTCCTCCGGGAGGAGGGCTCCGCCCTGCCGTTGTCCTTCGCGCAGCAGCGGCTGTGGCTGATCGATCAGCTGGAGGGCGGCTCTCTCTACAACATGCCCTTCGCGCTGCGGATGAGCGGCGAGCTGTCGGTGCCGGTGCTCACGCGGGTGCTGGCCGAGGTGGTGCGCCGGCACGAGGTCCTGCGCACGGTGTTCCCCGGCGACGGCGGGCAGCCGCGGCAGGTGGTTCTGCCGGCGGCCGGCCCGGCCGTGGCGCTGGTGGACCTGACGGCCTTGAGCCCGGCTTTGCGGCGACCGGTCGCCGAGGGCCTGGTGGCGGCGGAAGCGCTGCGGCCGTTCGACCTTGCGCGGGGGCCTCTGCTGCGGGCGGCGCTCTGGCGCCTGGATGCCGGCGAGCACCTGTTGCTGCTCACCCTGCACCACATGGTGGGCGACGGCTGGTCGCTGGGCGTGCTGGTGCGCGAGGTGACGGCGCTCTACGCGGCGTTCGCCGCGGGCCGGCCCTCGCCGCTGCCCGAGCTGCCGGTGCAATACGCCGACTTCGCCGTCTGGCAGCGCAGCCGGCTCTCCGGGGAGGTGCTGGAGGGGGAGATCCGGTACTGGCGCGACCGCCTGGCGGGCGCTCCCCCGCTGCTCGAGCTGCCCACCGACCGGCCGCGCCCCACCGTGCAGAGCTTTCGCGGCGCGGCGCGCCCGGTGTCGCTGTCTCCGCAGCTCTCGGCGGGCCTCGCCGCTCTCGCGCGCCGGGAAGGCGCGACGCTGTTCATGACCCTGGCGGCGGCGTTCGGCGTCCTGCTGTCGCGCTGGACGGGCCAGACCGATCTCACCCTGGGCACTCCGGTGGCCGGCCGCCGGCACCTGGAGATCGAAGGCCTGATCGGGTTCTTCGTCAACACCCTGGTGCTGCGGCCGGATCTGTCGGGCGCGCCGCGCTTCGCCGATCTGGTGGCGCGGGTGCGCCGGGAGGCGCTCGACGCCTATGCGCACCAGGACCTGCCGTTCGAGAAGCTGGTCGAGGAGCTGGCGCCGGAGCGCAGCCTGGCGCATGCGCCCCTGTTTCAGGTGCTGTTCGCCTGGCAGAACGCGGCGG
>DIHE01000087.1:2015-6067 GCA_002420005.1 Holophagales bacterium UBA5704
CTGGCGCTCCGGGAGACCGGCGGGGGGATCGAAGGCTCCCTCTCCTACGCGGCGGATCTGTTCGACGCCCCGACGATCGACCGGCTGGCGGCGGCGCTCCCGGTTCTCCTGGCGGCGGCGGTCGAGAGCCCCGCGCTGCCGGTGGCCCGGCTCCCCCTCCTGGAGCCGTCCGCCCGGCACCAGATGGTGGTCGAGTGGAACGCCACGGGCACCTCCTGGCCGTCCGGCGCCACGCTGCCGGAGCTGTTCTCCCGGCAGGCGGCGGCCCATCCGGAACGGATCGCCTGGGAGCTGGGAGAGGAGGAGCTGTCTTACGGGGACCTGGCCACCCGGTCGGATGCGGTGGCGCGCTTCCTGGGCGGGCAGGGGGTGGGAGGCGGAGACCTGGTGGGGATCTGCTTCGCAGGCTCCGGTGCCCTGCTGGTGGCGATGCTGGGGATTCTGAAGGCCGGAGCGGCCTATCTGCCGCTGGACCCGGGCTACCCGCGGGAGCGCCTGGCGTGGATGCTCGAAGACGGCGGCGCGCCCCTGCTGCTGACCGTGGCGGGCCTGGCCCCTCGCCTGCCACCGTCCCGGGCGCGGGTGGTCCGGCTCGACGCGGACTGGGAGGAGATCGCCGCGGCGCGTGGCGCGGTGAGCGCTCCGCGCCCGCCGGACCCGGCCTATGTGATCTACACCTCCGGCTCGACGGGCCGGCCCAAGGGTGTCGTGGTTCCACACCGCGCCGTCGTGCGCCTGGTCGTCGCGACCGACTATGTCGATCTCTCGGCGGCCGGACGGATGGCACAGCTCTCGAACCTCTCGTTCGACGCCGCGACGTTCGAGATCTGGGGTGCTCTGCTGTCCGGGGCGACGCTGGTGGGGGTGCCCCAGGAGACGCTCCTGGTGCCGGCCGAGCTCGCGGCGTTTCTCGCGGCGGCCCGCATCGACGTGCTCTTCCTGACCACCGCGCTGTTCAACCAGGTGGCACAGCAGGCGCCGGGCGCCTTCGCCCCTCTCCATACGGTGCTGTTCGGCGGCGAGGCGGTGGACCCGGGCGCCGTGCGCAAGGTGCTGGCGGGCGGGCCTCCGCAGCGCCTTCTGCATGTCTATGGGCCGACGGAGAACACCACGTTCAGCACCTGGTGCCGGGTGGAGGAGGTGCCGGCTCGGGCGGTGACGCTGCCGATCGGGCGGCCGATCGCCAACAGCCGCGCGTTTCTGCTGGACGCGGGGCTGCAGCCGGTGGTCCTGGGCGGGATCGGGGATCTGTATCTGGGGGGCGAGGGGCTGGCACAGGGCTATTGGCGGCGGCCGGAGCTGACCGCGGAGCGGTTCGTGGAGAGCCCGGCCCTGCCGGGGGAGCTCCTGTATCGCACGGGAGACCGGGCGCGCCTGCGGCCGGACGGCCAGATCGAGTTCCGCGGCCGCGACGACCAGCAGGTCAAGCTGCGCGGCTTCCGCATCGAGCTGGCGGAGATCGAGCTGGCGCTGACGGCGACGCAAGGGGTTGTGGAGGCGGCGGTGGTCTTGCGCGCCGATCTGCCCGGGGGCCGGGGCCTGGTGGCCTATTTCGTGGAGGAGGAGGGTGCCGGGCTCACCGCGGGCGCGCTGCGCAAGGCGCTCGAGGAGCAGATGCCGGCGTACATGGTGCCGGCCGTCTTCGTCCAGCTCCCGGCCCTGCCGTTGACCCCGAACGGCAAGGTGGACCGGCGCCGGCTCGCCGAGCACGGCCCTTTGCCGGCTCCGTCGCCCGGCGGAGCGTCCCGGGTCGCGCCGCGCACAGCCGCCGAGGAGATCCTGGAGGGGATCTTCTGCTCGGTCCTGGGGATCGAAGCCCCGGGAGTGGAGGCCGATTTCTTCGCGCTGGGCGGGCACTCGCTGCTGGCGACGCAGCTCGTCTCGCGGGTGCGCTCGGCCTTCGGCATCGAGCTGCCGTTGCGCACGCTCTTCGAGCATCCGACGGTGGCGGGCCTCGCCGCGCGGGTGGAAGAGGCGGTGCAGGCACAGGCGGGTCCGGCGGCTCCGCCGCTCGAACGCCTGCCGCGGACGGCGGAGGCGGTCGACCTGCCGCTGTCGTTCGCGCAGCAGCGCCTGTGGCTCATCGATCAGCTGGAGGGCGGGGCCCTCTACAACATGCCGCTGGCGTTGCGGGCGGGCGGTGAGCTGTCGGTGGCGGTGCTGGAGCAGGTGCTGACCGAGGTGGTGCGCCGGCACGAGGTCCTGCGCACGGTGTTCCCCGACGACGGCGGGCAGCCACGGCAGGTGATTCTGCCTCCGGCCCCACCGGCCCTCGCGCTGGTGGACCTGACGGCTCTGCGCCCGGAGCTGCGCGAGCCGGAGGCCCTGGCCCGGCTGGCGGCGGAGGCGCTGCGGCCGTTCAGCCTGGCACAGGGGCCCCTGCTGCGGGCGGGGCTCTGGCGGCTGGCCGCGGACGAGCATCTGCTGCTCCTCAACCTGCACCACATCGTGGGCGACGGCTGGTCCCTCGGGGTGCTGGTGCGCGAGGTGACCGACCTCTATACGGCGTTCGCCGCGGGCCGGCCCTCGCCGCTGCCCGAGCTGCCGGTGCAGTACGCGGACTTCGCCGCCTGGCAGCGCAACCGGCTCTCCGGCGAGGCGCTGGAGGGGGAGATCCGGTTCTGGCGCGATCGCCTGGCGGGGGCTCCCCCGCTGCTCGAGCTGCCGACCGACCGGCCGCGGCCCGCCGTGCAGAGCTTCCATGGCGCAACACGCCCCGTGTCGTTGCCGCCGGAGCTGGCGGCGGCTCTCGGCGCCCTCTCGCGCCGCGAGGGAGCGACCCTCTTCATGGTCCTGGCGTCGGCGCTCGGCGTGCTCCTGTCGCGCTGGACGGGCCAGGGCGATCTCACCCTCGGCACGCCGGTGGCGGGCCGCCGCCACCTGGAGATCGAAGGCCTGATCGGATTCTTCGTCAACACCCTGGTGCTGCGGCCCGATCTGGCGGACGCGCCGCGCTTCACCGACCTCCTGGCGCGGGTGCGCCGCGAGGCGCTCGACGCCTATGCGCACCAGGATCTGCCGTTCGAAAAGCTGGTCGAGGAGCTGGCGCCGGAGCGCAGCCTGGGCCATGCGCCGCTGTTCCAGGTGATGCTCGCCTGGCAGAACGCGGCGCTCGGCGAGCTCGTGCTGCCCGGGCTGCGGCTGGTTCCGCTGGAGCTCCCGGAGGAGGTCGCCAAGTTCGATCTGCATCTGTCGCTTCAGGAGGCCGGTGGAGGGATCGCAGGGGTTCTCTCCTATGCCCGCGACCTGTTCGACGCCCCGACGATCGAGCGGCTGACCGGGCACCTCCGGCGGCTGCTCGCGGACGCCGCGGCCAACCCGGAACGCCGCCTGCCGGAGCTGGCGCTGTTGAGCGAGGCGGAGCGGTCGCAGCTTCTGGTCGAATGGAACGACACCGCCTTCTCTGCGGCAGAGACGACGCTGCACGGCCTGTTCGAGGCCCAGGCGGCGCGGACGCCCGAGGCGGTGGCCCTGGTGTGCGGAGCCACCGGAGAGCGCTGGACGTACCGGGAGCTGGATGCCTGGGCCGGCCGGCTCGCCCGCCGGCTGGTGATCGGGCCGGAGATGCGGGTCGGCGTCTGCCTGCCGCGCACGCCGCTGCTGGTCGCCTCGCTCCTGGCGGTGCTCAAGGCCGGGGGAGCCTACGTGCCGCTCGACCCCGGCTACCCGCGCGAGCGGCTCGCCTTCACGCTGGAGGACAGCGGCGCCGCGGTGCTGCTCACGCAAAGCGATCTGGCCGGGTGCTGCGGCCCGTTCGCCGGCACCGTGGTGGAGGCCGACCGGACGGATTGGACCGATCCGGCCGATCCGACCGATCCACAGCCCCCGGCCCCATCCAACCTGGCCTACCTGATCTACACCTCGGGCTCGACCGGGCGGCCGAAAGGGGTCGCGATCGAGCACCGCAG
Organism: Holophagales bacterium UBA5704; assembly: GCA_002420005.1. GTDB lineage: Bacteria > Acidobacteriota > Thermoanaerobaculia > Multivoradales > UBA5704 > UBA5704. The sequence goes on from DIHE01000087.1 coordinate 5,924, forward strand.
CGCGGTCGCCTTCGCGGGCTGGGCGCGCACGGTGTTCTCCCCCGACGAGCTGGCGGGCGTGCTGGCCGCGACGTCGATCTCCTTCGACCTGTCGGTGTTCGAGCTGTTCGTGCCGCTGGCCTGGGGCGGCAAGGTGGTGCTGGC
>DIHE01000063.1:0-28649 GCA_002420005.1 Holophagales bacterium UBA5704
CACGCCGCTGGAGAGAGAGCTGGCGGCGCTGTGGCGCGAGTTCCTCGGAGTCGAGACGGTCGGCATCGACGACCAGCTCTTCGACCTCGGGGGCAACTCCCTGGTCGCCATCCAGATGCTCGGCCGCCTGCGCTCCACCTTCGGCGTCGAGGTCTCGCTGCGCAGCTTGTTCGAGGCGCCGACGGTCGCGGGCCTGGCGGCGGTGATCGCCCAGCTCAAGGCGGTCGCGGGCGAGACCGGCGGGGAAGCGATGGATGAGGAGCTGCCGCGGGTCGTGCCGGCGCCGGCCGACCGCTGGCAGCCGTTCCCGCTCAACGAGGTCCAACAGGCCTACCTGCTGGGCCGGCTGGGAAATCTGGAGCTGGGCGACGTGGCTGCGCACTCCTACCTGGAGATCGAGGTCGAGACGCGCGAGCCCGAGCGCGTCGAGCGGGCCTGGCAGCGCCTGATCGAGCGCCACGACATGTTGCGCGTGGTCTTCACCCCCGACGGCCGGCAGCGGGTGCTCGCCGAGGTGCCGGAATACCGCATCGAGATCCTGGAGCTCGCCGGTCTGCCGCCGGACGAGGTGGAGGCGGCGCTCGCCGCGGTGCGCGAACGGTTGTCGCACCAGGTGCTGCCGGCCGATCGCTGGCCGCTCTTCGAGTTCGGCATCTCCCGCCTGGCCGCGGAGCGGATCCGCATCCACATCAGCCTCGACCTGCTGATCGCGGATGCCTGGAGCTCGCAGATCCTGCTGCGCGAGTTCGCGCAGTTCGCCGCCGATCCCGCGCTGCAGATGGCGCCCCTGGAGCTCACCTTCCGCGACTACCAGCTCGCCGCCGAGGCGCTGACCCGCACCGCGGCCTGGGCGCGGGCCCATGCCTACTGGCAGCGCCGGCTGCCTGAGCTGCCGCCGGCGCCGCAGCTGCCGCTGGCCAAGGAGCCGGCGGCCATCGGCAAGCCGCGCTTCGTCCGCCGCGGCGGGCGCCTGGAGGCGGCGGCCTGGCAGATGCTCAAGGAGCGCACGGCGCGCGCCGGGCTCACGCCCTCGGGCCTGTTGCTCGCGGCCTATGCCGAGGTCCTGGCGGCGTGGAGCGCCAGCCCGCGCTTCACCATCAACGTCACGACGTTCAATCGCCTGGCGATCCATCCCGAGATCTACGAGGTGGTGGGCGACTTCACCTCGCTCACCCTGCTCGCCGCCGATCTGTCCGAGGGCGGCAGCTTCGAGCTGCGCGCGCGCCGGCTTCAGGAACAGCTCTGGGAAGACCTGGACCACCGCCAGATCAGCGGGGTCCAGGTGGTGCGCGATCTGGCCCGCCACCAGGGGCGTCCGCCCGGCGCGCTGATGCCGGTCGTCTTCACCAGCCGCCTCTTCCACGACACGCGGGGCGCCGCCGCGGCGCCTCCGGAGGGGCCGCGGGGCGAGATGGTCTACGCCATCTCCCAGACGCCGCAGGTGTGGCTCGACAAACAGGTGTCGGAGGAGGAGGGGGCGCTCCTCTGGACCTGGGACGCGGTGGAGGAGCTGTTCCCGGAAGGGCTGCTGGACGACATGCTCGCGGCCTTCGCACGGCTGGTCGAGCGCCTGGCCACCGCGGCAGAGAGCTGGAGCGAGACCGCCTTCGACCTGGTTCCGGAGGTGCAGCTCGCCCGGCGCGCCGCGGTCAACGCGACGGCGGCGCCGGTGGCCGAGGTGACTCTCGACGCCCTGGTGGCGGCGCGGGTCGCGGCGCAGCCGGAGCGCCCGGCGGTGATCACCGCCGAGCGCACGCTCACCTACGGCGAGCTGTGGCGGCGGTCGGGCCAGGTGGCCAGTTGGCTCCAGGCCGGCGGCGCCCGGCCGGACCACCTGGTCGCCGTGGTGATGGAGAAGGGTTGGGAGCAGGCGGTGGCGGCGCTCGGTGTGGTGCGCTCCGGCGCGGCCTACCTGCCGATCGACGCCGCCTGGCCGGAGGAGCGGCGGTTCGATCTGTGTGCGCAGGGCGGTGTCGAGCTGGCGCTCGTCCAGGAGCGCCTGGCCGGTGAGCTGGTGTGGCCCGCGGGCGTCACGGCGGTGGCGGTCGACGGCGACGAGATCGCGCGGCAGGAGGAGGTTCCGGCCGCCTCTCCGGCGACACCGTCGAGCCTCGCCTACGCCATCTTCACCTCCGGCTCGACCGGCCGTCCCAAGGGGGTGGCGATCGAGCACCGGAGCGCCGCCAACACGATTCTCGATGTCAACCGCCGCTTCGCCGTGGGGCCGGAGGACCGCGTGCTCGCCCTGTCGTCGCTCTCCTTCGACCTGTCGGTGTGGGATCTGTTCGGCCTGCTCGCCGCGGGCGGCGCGCTGGTGATGCCCGAGCCGTGGGCGGGCCGCGATCCGTCGCGCTGGGCGGCCCTCTCGCGGGAGCACGGGGTGACGCTGTGGAACTCGGTGCCGGCGCTCCTCGAGCTTCTCCTGGAGCACGCCGAAGGGCGCGAAGGGGCGATCCCGGAGACGCTGCGCCTCGCACTCCTCTCCGGCGACTGGCTGCCGCTCGACGTGGCGTCGCGCCTGCGCCGGCAGGTGCCGGCGGCGCAGGTGGTGAGCCTGGGTGGTGCGACCGAGGCGTCGATCTGGTCGATCCTCTACCCGGTGGGCGAGGTGGCGCCGGAGTGGAAGAGCATCCCTTACGGCAAGCCGATGGTGAACCAGAGCTTCCACGTGCTGGACGCGCGGCTGCGGCCACGGCCGGAGTGGGTGCCCGGGGACCTGTACATCGGCGGCGTGGGCCTTGCGCGCTGCTACTGGGGGGACGAAGAGAAGACGGCGGCGAGCTTCGTCGTCCATCCGGAGAGCGGGGAGCGGCTGTACCGCACCGGCGACCTCGGACGCCCTCTGCCCGGTGGGGACATCGAGTTCCTCGGCCGGGCGGACTTCCAGGTCAAGATCCAGGGATACCGCATCGAGCTCGGTGAGATCGAGGCGGTCCTCGCCGGACACCCCGGCCTCGCCGCGGCCGTGGTCGCGGCGCCGGAGCTTCGTCCGGGCGCCGGTCAGGTCCGCGGCGCCCGGCGTCTGGTGGCGTACGTGGTGCCCCGTGCCGGAGAGCCGGTGGAGGTCGACGAGCTGCGTGCCTTCCTCGGCGAGCGCCTTCCCGCGTACATGGTGCCGGCGCTCTTCATCGAGCTCGAGAGCCTGCCGCTCACCGCCAACGGCAAGGTGGACCGCAAGGCGCTGCCGGCGCCCGACCGCGGCGCCGATCCGACGGCCACCGCCGCCCGCACTCCGGTCGAGCGCCGGCTCGCCGCGGTGTGGGCCGAGATGCTGGGGGTCGAGTCGGTGGGCGTCCACGACAATCTGTTCGACCTGGGCGGCAACTCGCTGATCGCCATCCAGCTCGTCAACGAGATCCGCGAGAGCTTCGGTGTCGAAATCTCGCTCACCGCCCTGTTCGAGCATCTGACCATCGCGAGCCTGGCGGGCGCCATCGCCCGGCTCCGCGCCGGTGGTGACGCCGAGGCGCAGCTCGCCGCCCGCCTGCCCGCCCTGATCCCCGATCCGGCGGCGCGCTGGGAGCCGTTCCCGTTGAACGACGTGCAGCAAGCTTACTGGGTGGGCCGCTTGAACGTCTTCGACCTCGGCAACGTGGCGGCCCATTCGTACACCGAGGTGGAGCGCAGCGACTTCGACATCGCCGTCTTCACCGCGGCGTTCCGCCAGGTCATCGCGCGCCACGACGCGCTGCGCCTGGTCTTCCTGCGCGACGGCCGGCAGCGGATTCTCGCCGAGGTGCCGCCGTACGAGGTGGCGGTGCTCGACCTGCGCGGCCGGCCCCGGGAGGAGGCCGAGGCGGAGCTTCAGGCGGTTCGTGCCCACCTGTCGCACCAGGTGCTGCCGGCGGATCGCTGGCCGCTGTTCGAGGTCCGGGTGTCGCGGCTGGACGGCGGCCGGATGCGTGTCCACCTGAGCTTCGACCTGCTGATCGCCGACGCCTGGAGCTCGGAGATCCTCTTCCGCGAGCTGGGACAGGCGATCGCCGATCCCCGGCCGGACCTCTTTGCGCCGCTCGAGATCAGCTTCCGCGACTATGTGATGGCCGAGCAGGCGATCAAGGCGACCGAGCTTTACCGGCGCTCCGAAGCCTACTGGCAGGAGCGCCTGCCCACCTTGCCGCCGGCCCCCGAGCTGCCGATCGACCTGGAAAAGGCGGGCCCGGCGCCGCGGTTCCGGCGCTTCGCCGGGCACCTGGCGGATGCGGCGTGGGCGCGGTTGCGCGGCCGAGCCGCCGAGATCGGTGTCACGCCGTCCGGCATCCTCCTCGCCGCCTTCGCCGAGGTCCTCGCGGCGTGGAGCCGGCGTCCGCGCTTCACGATCAACGTCACCACCTTCAACCGGCTGCCGCTCCATCCGCAGGTGAATGCGCTGATGGGCGACTTCACGTCGCTGACCTTCCTGGCCGCCGACACCACGCCGCTCGCCGCCGCCGACACGTTCGCGCTGCGCGCCCGGCGTCTCCAGGAGCAGCTCTGGCAGGATCTCGATCACCGCTATTTCGGCGGCGTCAAGGTGTTGCGCGAGCTCGCCCGGATGCAGGGGCGCGCCGCGGCGGTGCTGATGCCGGTGGTGTTCACCAGCCGCCTGTTCGGCACCGGCCGATCCGAGTCCGCCGGGGCCGCCGGCGAGGAGGCCGCCCGCCGCGAGGCGGAGAGCGGCGAGGTGGTGTACAGCGTGTCGCAGACGCCGCAGGTGTGGCTCGACCACCAGGTCACCGACCAGGGGGAGGGGCTGAGCTGGACCTGGGACGTGGTGGAGGAGGTGTTCCCCGCCGGCCTGGCGGACGCCATGTTCGCGGCCTACCGGAGCCTGTTGGAGCATCTGGCGGCCGAGGGAGAGGAGTGGCAAGGGCACCCCGGTCCCCTCGTGCCGCCGGAGCAGCTCGCCGCCCGCGCCGCGACCGGCGCGGAGACGCCCCGGCGCGAGGTGCTCGACGGGCGGGGCGAGCCGCGTCCCGATTGGGTTGCGGGCCGTCTCTTCGTCGACGGGGAGGCGAGCGGCGAGCTCGCCCGCTTCCTTCCCGGTGGCGTGCTCGAGGTCCTCGGCGCCGAGGAGCCGGAGATCGAGCCCCAGGTCCCCGATCCGGGCGCGGTCGAGGCGCTCCTGCGCGAGCTCCCGGCGGTCGGCGCCGCGGTGGTCGAGACGTTGCCGGACCCGGCGACCGGCCGGCGGCGGCTGGTCGCGTTCCTGGCGCGCACGGCGAGCGTCACGCCGGGAGCCGCTGCGGGCCCGGCCGGCACCGCGGCGGTGGACCGGCTGGCCGGTCTCGCCATCGAGCCGATCACCGACCCCGCCGAGCGCCGCCGCTTCCAGAGCTCCCGCCGGGGCCGGCATCGCGATCTCGCGGGGCGTCCGGGCGTCGAGCTGCCGGCGCCGTCTCCGGCGGCGCGTCCGCAGGAGGCCCGTCCTCCCTTGTCCGGAGCGCTCTCGCCGGAGAACCTCGGCCGCTTCCTCGGCCATTTGCGGCAGATCCAGCCGCCGGGCCTGCCGCTGCCGAAGTACCGCTACCCCTCGGGCGGCGGTCTGTATCCGGTGCAGGTCTATCTCTCCGTGCGTTCCGGGGCGGTCGAAGGGCTGGCCGGAGGTCTTTACTACTACCATCCGAAGCGGCACTGCCTGGCCCTCGCATCGGCCGGCGGCGCGATCGGTCCCGAGGCCTATGCCGCCGAGCACCGGGATCTCGTCGCGGAGGCGGCGTTCACCCTGTTCTTCGTCGGTCGACTCGCGGCGGTCTGCCCCCTCTATCCCGAGATGGGGCGCAGCTTCTGCCTCCTCGAGGCGGGCTACATGGGGCAGCTCCTGCGCGGCGAGGCGCCGGCGGCGGGGCTCTCCCTCGTGCCCCTGGGCGGCATCGCCTTCGACGCCATCCGTTCCCGTTTCGACCTCGACGGGACGGACGAGCTGGTCTATGCGCTGGCGGCCGGAAGCTTCTCTGCGGCGGCGGCCGGCGCCGCGGAGGACGGCGGTCTCTCCTGGCGGCCCAACCCGGGACCCGAGAGCCGCGACTGGCAGGCGGGTGCGGTCTACGACCCCATCGACCGGCTGGAATTCAAGCTCAAGCAGCGCGGCCTGCGCGCGCTCGACGGCCGGGAGACCGTGGCGCTGCCGGCGCTGCCGGTGGATGCGGAGGTGAAGCGCCTCTGGGCGGAGCGCCGGAGCTATCACCATTACCAGACGGAGGCGGTCCCCCTGGCCGACTTCGGCGCCTGGCTGGGCAGCCTGCGCCAAGAGAACCTCCCTCCGGTCGAGACCTTCCTGCATGTGAAGGAGGGCCGGGTGGAAGGGGTGGCGGGCGGCACCTGGGCTTACGATCCGGAGCTCCACCGGCTGGTGCAGCTGCGGGCCGGGGTGGAGATCGACCGCTCGCTGCATGGGCTGCCCAACCAGCCGATCTACGACGAGGCCGCCTTCTCGGTCTTCCTGATCGCCCGGCTGGGCGCCGTCGCTCCGCTGTTCCCCGGGGTGGCGCGGGATCTCTGCCTGCTCGAAGCCGGTGCCATGGGGCAGCTTCTGATGACCGAGGGGTTCGCCCACCGCATCGGACTGACGCCGCTGGGCGGGATCGGCTTCGAGCCCCTGCGGGAGATGTTCGAGCTCGCGCCCGACCAGGATCTGGTCCATACCTTCGTCGGTGGCCGGGTGCCGGGTGGCCCCGCCACGCTGGAGGCGGTGGTGGCCGAGCAGCAGGCCGATGCGCGGCCGGTCGCCGGTGCACCGGGCGCCGGTGCTCCGCCGGGAGCGCCACCGAGCTTCGGCCCCCCGCGGCCGTTGGGTCCGGAGGCGTTCCCCGGGGCCGAGCCGGCGGCTCTGCGCGAGCTTCTGGCCGGGCGCCTGCCGGGCCGACCGGTGCCGGAGGTGTTCGTTTATCTCGACCGGCTGCCGCTCACGCCCGGCGGCGAGATCGACCGCCGGGCGCTGCCGGTTCCGGGGGCCGAAGCGAGCCGGCCGCAGACCGCCTTCCGCGCGCCGCGCAACGCTCTGGAGCAGCGGCTGGCCGAGCTCTGGCGCGAGATCCTGGGCTTCGCCGAGGTCGGCGTCGAGCACAACTTCTTTGAGCTGGGCGGCACCTCGGTCAACATGGTGCAGCTCCACAACCGCCTGGAGGTGGAGGTCGGGCGCGAGATCGCCATCGTCGAGCTCTTCGAGCACCCGACGATCCGCGCCCTGGCCGAGCACCTGGGCGGCGGGGGCGAGGACTTCTCATTGGAGGAGAGCCGCCAGCAGGCGGCGAGCCGCAAGGCGGCGCAGCGCCAGCGCCGCCAGCGCCGCGGATGAGAGAAGAAAGGACGGCAGGGTGAGGAACGGGTCGATGGAAGCCGAGGACGATCTCGGATTGGAGAGAGACGAGGGGGCCGAGCCCGCCGAGGGCACGGCGGTCGTCGGCATGGCCGGCCGCTTTCCCGGGGCGCGCGATCTCGGCGCGTTCTGGGAGAATCTGCAGCAGGGCGCCGAGTCGGTGACGTTCTTCTCCGCCGAGGAGCTCGCCGCCGCGGGGATCGATCCGGACGAGCTGGCGGATCCCCACTATGTGCGGGCGGCGCCTGTGCTCGACGGTATCGAGTTGTTCGACGCCGAGCATTTCGGCTTCAACCCGCGCGAAGCGCAGGTGCTCGATCCGCAGATCCGCCTGTTCCTGGAGTGCACCTGGGAGGCCATCGAGCAGGCCGGCTACGATCCCGCCGCCTGCCCGGGCCGCGTCGGCGTCTACGCCGGCATGCGGATGAGCGACTACCTGATCCACCACGTCTACGCCAATCCGGAGATTCTCCAGACGGTGGGCTATTTCCAGGCGGTGCTCGGCAACGACAAGGACTATCTGGCGACGCTCACCTCCTACAAGCTGAATCTCACGGGCCCGAGCCTCACGGTGCAGAGCGCCTGCTCGACCTCGCTGGTGGCGATCCACCAGGCCTCCGAAGCGTTGGCGAACCGCGAGTGCGATCTCGCGGTGGCCGGCGGGGTCACGATCCGGCTGCCGCAGACATCCGGGTACCACTACCACCCCCAGGGCATCTTCTCGCCGGACGGCCATTGCCGTGCTTTCGAGGCGCGGGCCGCCGGCACGGTCTTCGGCAACGGCGTCGGTGTGGTGCTGCTGAAGCGGCTGGAGGACGCGCGGCGCGACGGAGACCCGGTACTCGCCGTGATCCGCGGCTCGGCGGTGAACAATGACGGCTCGCAGAAGGTCGGATACACGGCCCCCGCCGTCGCCGGGCAGGCGCGGGTGATCGCCGATGCCTTGGCCATGGCCGGGGTCGAGCCCGCGGAGATCGGCTACGTGGAGTGCCACGGCACCGGCACGGCGCTCGGCGATCCGATCGAGATCGCCGCGCTCGACCGGGTGTTCCGGGCCGCCCCGGGGGGCCGGGCCTGCCCCATCGGCTCGGTGAAGAGCAACGTCGGGCATCTGGAAGCGGCGGCGGGGGTGGCGAGCTTCATCAAGGCGGTGCTGATGCTGAAGCATCGCGTCCGCGTGCCGCTCGCAGGTTTCGAGGCGCCCAATCCACGCCTGGGCCTCGACCGCTCGGCGTTCCGGATCGACACCGCATCTGCGCCGTGGGAGACGGACGGCGGCGCTCCGCGCCGCGCCGGGGTCAGCTCCTTCGGGATCGGCGGCACCAACGCCCACGTGGTGCTGGAGGAGGCGCCGCCGCGGGAGGCGTCGGGACCGTCGCGTCCGTACCAGCTTCTGGTCGTCTCCGCGCGCACCGCGACCGCCCTGGACCGCGCCGGCGCCGATCTCGCGGCCTTCCTGCGGCAGGCGGGGGACGTGCCGTTGGCGGACGTGGCCTATACCCTGCAGACCGGCCGCCACGCCTTCTCGCACCGGCGGATCGTGGTCGCCTCCGGCGCCGCCGAGGCGGCCGAGATCTTCACCGGCGGTGCCGCCGGCCGCCTGTTCTCCGGCAGCGTGACGGGAGCGGCGCCGGGCGTGGCGTTCCTTTTCCCCGGTCAGGGCTCGCAGCACGTGCGGATGGCGGAGGACCTCTATCGCTCGGAGCCGGTCTTCCGCGGCGAGGTCGACGCATGCTGCGAGATTCTGGCGCCGCGGCTGGGCTGCGATCTGCGCACCGTGCTGTTCCCCGCGGGCGGCGAGGCGGCGGCGCAGGAGGAGCTGCGGCAGACCCGGCTCGCCCAGCCGGCCCTGTTCGTCGTGGAGCACGCCCTCGCCCGCCTGCTCCTGGCCTGGGGGGTGGAGCCCCAGGGCATGCTCGGCCATAGCGTCGGTGAGTACGTGGCCGCCTGCCTGGCCGGCGTGTTCTCGCGGGACGACGCCCTCGCCCTGGTCGCCGAGCGCGGCCGGCTGGTCCAGCACATGCCGCCCGGGGGGATGCTCGCCGTCGGGCTCTCGGAAGCGGCGATCGCACCGTCTCTCGGCCCCGGGCTCGATCTGGCCGCGGTCAACGGCCCCGAGCTGGTGACGGTCGCCGGTCCCGAAGAGGCCCTCGCCGGCCTGGAGGGGAGGCTCCGTGCGGAGGGGACGGACTGCCGGCGGCTCCATACCTCTCACGCCTTCCACTCCGCGATGCTGGAACCGATTCTCGACCTGTTCGCCGCGGCGGTGCGGCGTGTCGCGCTCCGGCCTCCGGAACGGCCGTTCCTGTCGAACGTGACCGGCACCTGGATCCGCCCGGAGGAAGCCGTGGACCCGGCGTACTGGGTGCGCCACCTGCGCGCGCCGGTGCGCTTCGCCCAAGGCGTGGGTGAGCTGCTGCAGGAGCCGCGGACGGTGCTGCTCGAGGTCGGTCCCGGCACCGCGCTCGCCACCCTCGCCCGCCGCTCGTTCGCGCCGGGTGCGGCGCCTCCCCCGGTGCTCTCGGCGCTTTCCCACCCGCGGGAGCCGCGGCACGGCGAAGAGTGTCTGCTCACCGCCCTCGGGCGCCTCTGGCTGGCCGGCGTCGCGATCGACTGGCCCGCCGTCTGGCGGGGCGAGCGGCGGCAGAGGGTCGCACTTCCCACCTATCCGTTCGAGCGCCGCCGGCATTGGGTCGAGGCCTTGCCCGGCGGGCACGCACCCCGCGTGGGCAAGAAGAAGGACCTCGCCGACTGGTTCTACGTGCCGTCCTGGCGGCGTACCGCGCCACCGCCTCCGGCCGGCCCGGAGCCGGCGGGCCGCTGGTGGATCCTGCTCGACCGGGAGGGCCTGGGCGAGCGGCTGGCGGATCACCTCGCTGCGGCGGCGCAGGAGGTGGTGCGCATCTCCCCCGGAGAGTCGTTCGCCGACGTGCTGGCACAGAGTGGCCCTCCCCGCCGGGTGGTGCACCTCTGGACGTACGCCCCGGCTCCCGGCGACGGCGAGGCGCTCGCCCGAGGCTTCGGTTCCCTCCTGGAGCTCTCCCATCTCCTCGGCGGCGGGGGAGTGGAGATCTCGGTGCTCACCCGCGGTCTCCTCGAACCGTTCGGGACCGGCGCTCCAGACCCCGGGCGGGCCGCCCTCCTCGGGGCGTGCCGGGCGATTCCGGCGCAGCATCCCGGAGTGCGTTGCCGGCTGATCGACGGCACGCCGGAGGCCTGCGGCCCGGAGGACCTGGCCGCCGAGCTGGCCGGAGAGGCGGCCGAGCCGGTGGTGGCCTGGACCGCGGCGGGCCGCTTCGTGCCGGCGTTCGATGCCGTCCGCCTGCCGCCGCCCGCCGCCGGAGCTCCGGGCTGGCGCCGCGGCGGGGTCTACGCGCTGGCGGGCGACGGGGGAGCGATGGCGGAGGAGCTGGCCGCGGTGCTCACGGAGGAGCTCGGCGCGCGCGTGGTCCGTCTCGCTGAGGACGGTGAGGAGGCTCTTCGCGAGGCCTTCGGCGCCGCCGCGCGGCAGCATGGCGCGATCCAGGGTTTGCTCTACGTGCTCAACCCCGAGGGTGGGCAGCCGCCGTCGGAGGTGGAGGTCCTGGCGCGCCATGCCCGCGCCCTCGGCGTCCTGGCGGAGCTCCGCGCCCCGCTCGCGATCCGCTGCCTGCTGTCGCCTCTCTCCGAGCTGCGAGAGGACGCCGGCGGCGGCCTGGCGGCCGCCACGGCGGCGATGGCCGATGCCTTCGCCGCGGCCCAAGGACGGGGCGAAGGTGGCTGGGTGAGCGTCCACTGGGAAGGGTGGGGCGCGGCCGAGGCGCGCTTCGCCCCGTCGCGGGAGGAAAGGCTGGCCGCCCTGGAGCGCGCGGCGGCGGGGCGCTTTGCGCAGGTGGTGATCTCGGCCGGCGACCTGGCGGCGCGGCTGGCCGCGCGGCGCCCCGCCGTGCGCGAGGAGCCGGAGGTGGAGGCGGCGCAGGGCCTGCCACAGCCGGCGCCGGAGGCCGCGGTGGCGCCAGGGAGCGCTCTCGAACGGACTCTCGCCGCGATCTGGCGCGATCTGCTGGGTGTCGAGCAGGTCGGTCGCGACGATGATTTCTTCGCTCTCGGCGGCCATTCCCTGCTCGCCACCCGGGTGCTGGCGCGCATCCGTGAGGCGTGTGGGGTGGATCTGGAGCTGCGCGACCTCTTCGACCACCCGACGCTCGCCGGGCTGGCGCAGGCCGTGGCCGCAGCGCAATCTGCCGGGCGCCCGGCGGTGGCTCTGCCGCCCATCGAGCGGGCGCCGCGCGACGGCGACCTCCCCCTCTCCTCGCCGCAGGAGCGCCTCTGGTTCCTGCAGCGGATGAGCCCGGCGGATCCCTCGTACAACCTGGCGGGGAGCTTCCCGGTCGCGGGGAGCTTCTCCCTCGGCTCGCTGGCCGGCGGGTTGGGCGAGCTGGTGCGGCGGCACGAGATCCTGCGCACGGTGTTTCCGGAGCGGGACGGGCGTGCCGTGCAGGTCGTCCTGCCGCCGCGGCCGTTCAACCTGCCGCTCGCCGATCTCGCGGCGCTTCCCGATCCGGTGCGCTCCGCCGAGGCGCGGCGCCTCGCCCGGCAGGAAGCCGTGACCGTTTTCGACCTGGCGCACGGGCCCCTCTTCCGCGGGCTGGTGTTGCGCCTCGGCGCACAAGAGCACCTGCTGCTTCTCACGCTCCACCACATCGTGGCCGACGGCTGGTCGTTCGGCGTCTTCGAGCGGGAGAGCACCGCGGCCACCCGGCCCGAGCTGCCGATCCAATACGCCGACTATGCCGTCTGGCAGCGGCGCTGGATGGAGGGGGAGGGGGCGGAGAAGCTGCTGGCCTACTGGCGGCAGAAGCTCGCCGGCGTGCCACCGCTCCTCGCTCTGCCGTTGGACATTCCGCGCACGGCGGAACGCCGGCCGTGGGGAGCCCGCGGCCGCCTGGCGCTCGACCGCGACACTTCGCAGGCACTGCGCCGGCTCGCCCGCGCCGAGAGTGCCACCCCGTTCATGGTCCTCCTGGCGGTCTTCGAGATCCTGCTCCTGGTCGAGACGGAACAACGCGACTTCGTGATCGGGACGGACGTGGCCAACCGCCGGCCGGGGACGGAAAACCTGATCGGTCTGTTCGTCAACCAGATCGTGTTGCGCTCCGATCTGGCGGGCGACCCGACGTTTCGCGAGCTGCTGGGGCGGGTCCGTCGAACCGCCCTCGACGCCTTCGCCCATCAAGAGCTCCCGTTCGAGCGGCTGATCAAGGAGCTGAGCCCGGAGCGCGACCGCCGCTACAACCCGGTGTTCCAGGTGCTCTTCCTGTTTCAAACCAATCCCTTGCCGGAGGCCGAGGTCACCGCCGGGGGCGGTGAGGGCGAGCTTGCGCGGGTGGCGGCGCCCCACGATCTGAAAGTCGAGCTGCAGGAAGCAGGCGACGAGTTTCGCGGTGGTATCGAGGCGCGGCTCGATCTTTTCAAGCCACAGAGCGTTCGCCGCTTGATCGAGCGCTACCGGGAGCTGGCCGCCGCAGTGGCGGCGCGCCCGGACGCGCGGCTTTCGGACCTGGTGCGGGAGGCGGGCGCGGCGGAGCGGGCGCGCCGTCAGGAGACCCGGCAAGACCTCAAGTCCGCCGGTCTTTCTTTGCTCAGGCAGCGGCGGCGGACCTGACGATGCGGCGAGAAGGCGGCAACCCGCAGCCAGCAACCGAGGTGGACGGCATGATCATGAGGGAGGAGGGACCGATGGACACGGCGGCCGAGGCGCAGGGCTTCCGCCTCTCCCCGCAGCAGCGGCGGGCCTGGCTGCTTGGGCGCTCGGGAGGCCGGCCGCTTCTTGCGCGCTTGGAGGTGGCGATCACCGGCGCGCTCGACGCGGCGACCCTCCGGGGGGCGCTCCACGAGGCGACGGCGCGGTTGGAAATCCTGCGCACGGTGTTCCACGTTCCCGCCGGTGCGGAGATCCCGCTGCAGTCGATCGGCGGCCCGGGTGTCGCCTGGGAGGCGCTTCCGGACGGCGGCGCCGGGGAGCGGGAGGCCTGGTGGGCGGCGGCCGCGGAGGACCCCTGGGATCTCGCGGCATCGCCGCTGGTCCGCGCGGCGCTCGTTCGCACCGGGCCGGACGCTCACCGGCTGCTGCTCGCCCTGCCCACCCTGCTCGCCGACGCGGCCTCCCTCGATCTTCTGGTGGGCGAGATCGCCGCCGCCTGTGCGGAGCATGCAGGAGGGCCGGACACGCCGCCGCCGGAGATGCACTACGTGGAGATCGCCGGCTGGCAGAACGAGCTTCTCGAAGGCGAGCAGACCGCGGAGGGGCGCAACTTCTGGGCCGAGCGGCGGCTTTCCCGCATCCCAGCGGCGGCGGTTCCGGGAGGTGGCGGCAAGGCCTCCGGTGTGCTCCACGGCATCGACCTGGCTCTGGGCGGTGAGCTCGCGGCCCGCCTCGCGGTGCAGTGCGGTCTGCTCGAGGTGGCGCCCGCGTCGTTCCTGCTGGCCGCCTGGCAGGTCTTGCTGTGGCGTCTCGGGGAGCAGGAGCGGATGCTGCTGGGCGCCGGATTCGACGGCCGCTCCTACGAGGGGCTGGAGGAGGCGTTCGGGCCGCTCGCCCGTTTTGTTCCGCTGGTCGCCGAGGTGGACGGAGGTGTGCCGTTCTGCGATCTGGTGCACCGCGTCGAAGAGAGCCTCGCCGAAGCCCATGGCTGGCAGGAGTTCTTCGACTGGGGGGCCGCCGGTGCCGCGGTGGGAGCGGGTGTGCCGTTCCTGCCGGTGGGATTCGACGGGACGCCCTGGCCGGCGCCCCGCTCCACCGGTGCCCTCACCTTCGAGACGGTGCGCCGCGAGGTCGATCTCGATCGATTCCACCTCCTGCTCCGCGCGAGCGACGGCCCGGGTGGGCTCCAGGCCGGGCTCTGGTACGACCCCGGTGTGCTCGCCCCCTGGCAGGCCGCGCGGCTCGCCGGCCAGCTCCGGACGTTGCTCGGCGATGCCGTCCGACGGCCGGAGGCGGCGGTCGCCGACCTGGAGATCCTCACGCCGTGCGAGCGCCACCGCGCGATGTGGGAGCTCGCCGGGACGGCGGCCGTGGCTCCCTCCGGCCGCACGGTGGACGAGCTTTTCGCGGAGCAGGCCCGCCGCACCCCGGAGCGGCCGGCGGTGGTCGCGGCCGGCCGGCGGCTCACCTACGCCGAGCTCGCCCGGCGCAGCCGTTCGCTCGCCGGCACGCTGCGCGGCCTGGGCGTCGGGCCGGAGGTCGCGGTGGCGCTGGCGCTCGACCGCGGCGTCGATGCGATCACCGCGATGTTCGCGGTGCTCGCTGCCGGCGGCGCCTATGTCCCGCTCGATCCGTCGCTGCCCTCCGAGCGCCTGGCGGGCATGCTCGAAGACGTTGCCGCCGCCGTGCTGGTCACCCAGGAGCACCTGCTTCCGTCGCTTCCTCCCTGGAGCTGCGTCCTGGTGCTCGACGGGGCCCTCGGGGACGGCGCCACGCCGGAGGCGGCGGGGCCGGCCGCCGCTCCCGCGGCGACGGCCGCCAACCTCGCCTACATCCTCTTCACCTCCGGTTCGACCGGCCGGCCCAAAGGGGTGGGGGTGGAGCATCGGCAGCTCGTCCACTACCTGGAGAACGTCCGCGTCAGCCTCGACCTGCCGCCCGGTGGCGGCTTCGCGATGGTGTCGACTCTCGCCGCCGATCTCGGCAATACGGCGATCTTCCCGACCCTCTGCTCGGGCGGCTGTCTGCACCTTCTGACCGCCGCCGAGGCCACCGACTCCCAGGCCTTCCAGGCCTACCTGCGGGAGCATGAGGTCGACTGCCTGAAGATCGTGCCGAGCCATCTGCGCGCCTTGCAGGGCACCGAGCCGCCGGAGCGCGCGTTGCCGCGGCAACGGCTGGTGCTGGGCGGCGAGGCGTCGTCCCCGGCCTGGATCGCCGAGATGCTCGCCCGCGCTCCCGGATGCCGGATCTACAACCATTACGGCCCGACCGAGACCACCGTCGGCGTGCTGGCCGGCCGTCTGCTTCCGGGCTCCGGCGCGAGCCCGGCTGTGGTCCCTCTGGGGCGTCCGATCGGCGCCGGCCGCGTCTTTCTCGTCGATGCCGGGGAGCGCCTGGTGCCGCCGGGAGCCCGGGGGGAGCTGCTGATCGGTGGCCCGGGCGTCGCCCGCGGCTACGTCGGCCGGCCGGCGGAGACCGCTGCGCGCTTCCTTCCCGATCCGTTCGGCGACGTGCCCGGGGAGCGCCTCTACCACACCGGCGACCTGGTGCGCCTGGGGCCGGAGGGCGGGCTCGAGTTTCTGGGGCGCACCGATTCGCAGGTCAAATTGCGCGGCTTCCGCATCGAGCTGGGGGAGATCGAGGCCGCCCTCCGGCGCGAGGCCGGCGTGCGCGACGCGGTCGCCGGCTTGCGCAACGACGTGGCGGGCCATCCGCGCCTCGTCGCCTGGCTGGCCTGCGATGCGCAAGCCACGGCGGGCGACGACGAGCTGCGCCGCTCGCTCGCCACCCGGCTGCCGGACTTCATGCTGCCCGCCGCCTTCGTCCGGCTCGAGAGCCTGCCGGTCACCGCCAACGGCAAGATCGACCGCCGGGCGCTGCCCGAGCCGGTGCAGGAGAAGCGGCGGGCCGATTACGTCGCGCCGCGGACGCAGGTGGAGCAGGTTCTCGTCGAGGTTTTCCAGGAGGTTCTGCGGATCGACCAGGTGGGGATCGGCGACAACTTCTTCCAGATCGGCGGCGATTCGATCCTGAGCATCCTGGTGATCGCGCGGGCGAGCCGGCGCGGCTTGCGGCTGACCGCCCAGCAGATCTTCGAGCACCAGACGATCGCCGAGCTCGCGCCGTTCGCCGAGACGGCCGGTGCCGTCGAGGCCGAGCAGGGGGCGGTCACCGGACCCGTCCCCCTGACGCCCGTCCAGCTCCGCTTCTTCGGTCAGGAGCGGTGCGATCCGCACCACTACAACCAAGCGGTGCTTCTCGCTCCGCAGGAGCCGCTCCAGGCGGCCCTCCTGGAACGGGTGCTCCTCGGGCTCTGGCGGCATCACGATGCGCTGCGCCTGCGCTTCGAACGGCAGGGTACCGGTTGGCTGCAGAGCTGCGGTGCACCGGACGGCGCGGCGCTGCTGCTGCAGATCGATCTCACGGCGCTTCCGGAGGGAGGGCGGGAGCGGGCCTGGGGAGAGGCGGCCACGGCGTTGCAGGCGGGCTTCGATCTCGCGACGGGCCCGCTGTTTCGCGTGCTCTGGTGCGCCTCCCCGCGCCGCCTCCTTCTCGCCGCCCATCATCTGGTGGTCGACGGTGTCTCCTGGCGCATCCTGCTCGAAGACCTGGAGCGCGGTTACGGCGAGCTCCGCCACGGCGCGCCGCCGGCCCCTCCGGCGAAGACGACCTCCTTCAAGGACTGGTCGGAGCGGCTCGGCGAGCTCGCCGGCTCGACGGCCATCCAGGCGGAGGAGGCGTTCTGGAGGAGCGTCGGCGAGGCACCTCCGCCGCCCCTGCCGGTGGACGCGGCGGGCGGGTCGGGCTCCGAAGGTGCGGCGGACACGGTCGGCATCGTGCTCGACGCGGAGACCACCGGCGCGCTGCTGCGTGAGGTCCACGACGCCTACCACACGCGGATCAACGACGTGCTGCTCACCGCCCTGGCGCAGGCGTTCTCGCATTGGACGGACGGCGCCGACCTGCTGCTCGATCTGGAAGGGCACGGCCGCGAGGAGGCTCTGCTGCCCGGCGTCGACCTGTCCCGCACGGTGGGCTGGCTCACCGCCATCTACCCGGTGCGCCTGCGGCTCGCCGACGCCGCCGATCTCGGCGGCTCCCTGAAGTCGATCAAGGAGCAGCTGCGCGCCGTTCCCCGCGGCGGTCTCGGCTACGGGCTTCTGCGCGAGCTCGCCGCGAACGAGGCGCTCCGTGCGCAGAGCGCCGCCCAGGTGGTGTTCAACTATCTGGGCCAGTTCGACCAGACGGCGAGCGGCTCGCACCTTTTCGGCCCCTGCGACGGCGCGGCCGGCGCACCGCGCAGCCCGCGCTCCGCGCGCCGCCATCTTCTGGAGATCAACGCCCGGGTGAGCGGCGGGCAGATGCACGTCGATTGGACCTGGTGCGAGAGCGCCCACCGCCGCGCCACGATCGAGCGATTGGCGGAAGGCTTTCGCCAGGCCCTGACGGCGCTCGTCGAGCATTGCCTGTCGCCCGATGCCGGTGGTTTCACTCCTTCGGACTTCCCGCTGGCGCGCCTCGACCAGCGCCAGATCGACCAGCTCCTGGGGCGCGACGGGTGGCAGTTCGAGGACGTCTATCCACTGTCGCCCATGCAGCAGAGCCTGCTCTATTTCGCGCTGCACAATCCGGGAACCAGCGTCGGTGTAGAGCAGATGAGCTTCGCCCTCGCCGGGGAGATCGACGCCGGCCTGTTCTGGCGCGCCTGGCAAAGGGTGGTGGACAGCCATCCGATCCTGCGCAGCGGGTTCGTCTGGGAGGGGGTGCGCGAGGCGCTCCAGAGGGTGCATCGCGGCGCGGCCCTGCCTTACCGGGAGGAGGATTGGCGAGAGGATCCGGCCGCCAGACAGGAGAGTCTCCTGGCCGACCTGTTGCGACAGGAGCGCGAGCAGGGCTTCGATCTGGCGCGCCCGCCCCTGATGCGGCTCGCCCTGGTCCGCCTGGGCGAGGCCGCCTGGCGCTTCGTCTCCACCCGCCACCACCTGATTCTCGACGGCTGGTCGGGGGTGCTCCTCTTGCAGCAAGCCTTCGCCACCTACGAGATGCTGCGGGCTGGCGTCGAGCCCGGGAGGGAGCCGGTGCCGCCCTACCGCCGCTACATCGCCTGGCTGCAAGAGCAGGACCTGGCGGAGGCCGAAGCCTTCTGGCGCCGCCGCCTGCAGGGGTTCACCGCGCCGACGCCGCTGCCGGCCGACCGGCCGGCGGCGCCCGCGGCACCGCGCGCGACCGGTCATGCGAGCCGGCGCCTGCCGGCGGCGGCCACCGCGGAGCTCGAGCGGCTGGGGCGCGCGCAGCGGATGACCGTGAGCGTGCTCGTCCAGGGAGCCTGGGCTCTTCTGCTCAGCCATTGGAGCGGTCAACGCGACGTGGTGTTCGGCAGTACGGTCGCGGGGCGCCCCGCGGCCATACCCGGCATCGAATCCATCGCCGGCCTGTTCATCAACAACCTGCCGGTGCGGGCACAGATCGATCCCGACCGTCCGGCGCTCGACTGGCTGCGCGAGTTGCAGCAGCAGATGGTCGAGGCCGGTGCGTGGGACTTCACGCCACCCGAGAGAGTGCAGGAATGGAGCGAGGTGCCGCGCGTCCGGCGCCTGTTCGACACTCTCTGCGTGGTGGAGAACTATCCCATGGGCGCTCCCGCCGAGGCCGCAGCGGCGGGCTCGTTCACCCTCGGTGACCTGCGGGCGCCGGTCGAGACGAATTACCTGCTCACCTTGGTGGCGATGCCCGGCGCCGAGCTGGAGCTGACCCTCGCCTACGACGGCCGGCGCCTCGAAGCGGCGACGGTGGACCGCCTGCTTGCCGATCTGCTGGCGCTGTTCGAGGCCCTTCCAGGCCCTGCGGCCGGGCGCCTCGCCGACCTTCTGGCCGTTTTGCCGGAGCCCCTCGTACCTGCCGTCGCGGCGGTGGCGGCACCCGATCGCCGAGATGAGCACGTGCCGCCGCGAGAGCCACTGGAGCAGGCCCTCGCCGCGATCTTCGAGGAGATCCTCGATCTGCGGCCGATCGGTGTCACGGACGACTTCTTCGCCCTGGGCGGCAGCTCCATGCTCGCCCTCAGCCTCCTGCGCAGCATCCAGGAACGCCTGGGGCGGCACCTGCCGCTCCCGTCGCTGGTGGGCGGCGCCACGGTGGAACAGCTCGCCGTCACCCTGCGCCAGCAGGCGCCGGCCTGGTCGCACCTGGCCCTCGTGCCGCTGCAGCCGAAGGGAGAGAGGCCGCCCTTCTTCTGTGTCCATTCGGCCGGTGGCATGGTGCTCAACCTCGTCGAGCTGGCGCGCAGCCTCGGGGAGGACCAGCCGTTCTATGCCCTGCAGGACCCCGCCATCTATGGCGAGGAGGCGCCCACGGCGGGCGTCGAAGAGCTGGCCGGGAGCTACCTCGCCGAAGTGCGCGCCGTGCAGCCCAACGGCCCCTATCGCCTGGGCGGCCACTCGTTCGGTGCCGTGGTGGCGTTCGAGATGGCCCGGCAGCTCCACCGGCAGGGCGAAGAGGTGGCTCTCGTCGCCGTCCTCGACGCCGGAGCCCCCGGCCGATTGGCCGAGCTTCCCGACGACGTCCGTGTTCTCGCCCACATCAGCGAGACCTTCAGCCGTTTCTATGGCCGGTCGTTGGCCCTTTCGGTGGACGAGCTGGAGGCGGTGGCCCCCGCCGAGCGCCTCGACCGGGTGCTCGACCGGTTCCGGGGCCTGTCGGACCTTGCCGCCGTGGACCGGCGTCATTTCTCTCGTTTCTTCCGTCTCTACAAACACCACATGATGTCGTCCCGGCAGTACCGGCCGCAGCCTTTCGACGGAGCGCTCACCCTCTTCCGGGCGGCCGAGCCCAGCCACGACGTGCTGGAAGACCGGGCCCTGCGCGCCGAGCCGTCGCTGGGATGGGACACCCTTTCGCACCTGCCGGTCGCCGTGATCGACGTTCCCGGCGACCATTCGACGATGCTCGCCCAACCCCAGGTGGCGCATCTGGCGGCGCAGCTCCGGCGCTCTCTCGAGGCGCCCGGCGCAGGTCGCTCTGCAGCTGCCGCTCTTCCCGAAAGGGAGCCCCATGACCTTCGTGCTTAGAGTCGAGCAGGCCCGCAGGAGCTTCGGTGCGACCGCCGCCCTCCAGGGTCTCGATCTGTCCCTGCGCCGCGGTGAATGGCTGGCTTTGCTCGGACCCAACGGTGCAGGCAAGACGACGCTGGTGCGCGCCATCGCCGGCCGCGTCCGCCTCGACGGCGGCAGCATCGAGCTGCTGGGGACGAGACTGGACGAGCGCGGTGCGTCCCACGTCCGGCAGCGGCTGGGGATCGTGCCGCAAGACATCGCCCTCTACCCCTCGCTCACCCCGCGCGAGAACCTCCAGGCCTTCGGCCGTTTTCAGGGTGTCGTGGGCGCCGAGCTGCGCCGCCGGATCGTCGAGGCCCTGGATTGGAGCGGCCTTGCCGAGCGGGCCGACGAGCCGATCCGCTCCTTCTCGGGGGGGATGAAGCGCCGGCTGAACATCGCCTGTGCCGTGCTGCACAAACCCGAGGTCCTCCTGTTGGACGAGCCCACCGTCGGCGTCGATCCGCAAAGCCGGGAGCGGATCTGGGAGATGCTCGGGGAGCTGCGCAAGGACGGCGCCACCCTGCTCCTCACCACCCATCAGCTCGACGAGGCGCAGCAGGTCTGCGACCGCATCGTCATCGTCGACCACGGAAAGGTGGTCGCCGATGGGACGTTGGACGAGCTGGTCGGGCAGACCATCGGCCACCAGGGCCATCTGACCCTCCAGATCGACCGGCCCCTGGAACCCGGGCATCCGCTCCTCACCCGCTGGCAGCCGGCGGAGGACGGGCGGTCCTTGAGCGGGGCGGTGGAGGACCCGGCGGCCGATCTCCCCGCCGCCCTCAAATCCCTGGACGATGCAGACCGGCGGGTGTTGGGGCTCCGCCTGGAGCCGCCGAGCCTGCAGGCCGTCTTTCTCCACCTGACCGGACGGGAGCTTCGCGAATGATCACCACTCTCCTGCGCATCGGCTGGATGCAACACAAACGGGACCGCATGGCCCAGCTCCTCAGTCTGGTCCTGCCGTTGGTGTTCTTTTCGATCTTTGCGGTCATCTTCGGCGGCCTCGGTGCCCCGCGCGCTCCCCGCCCTCACGTGGCCGTGGTCGACGAAGCGCACAACGCCGCCAGCGCCCGGCTGATTGCCGCGCTGCGGGCCGAGAAGAGCCTGGAGGTGTCGACGCAAGGAGCGGACGGCCGGCCCTTCGACGCCCGGTCGGTTCGCGCGATGGTGGCGGATGGCACGCTCTCGGTCGCCATCGTCATCCCGGCAGGGTTCGAAGCCGCGGTGCTCGATCCGGGGCGCCGGCGGATCGCGGCGACGGTGCTGGCCGACATCTCCGATCCCATGGGGCCGCCGATGGTGAGCGGCCTTCTGCAGGCCGCGATCTCGCGCGGCCTGCCCGACCTTCTGCTGCGGCGTGATCTCACCGCCCTGGAAGCTTCCGCAGGGATCTTCACAGAGGCGGAACGGCAGCTTCTCGCCGGACTCTCGGGCCGCGTGGAGGCCACCGCGGGCTCCGCCAAGGTGTTGACCGGAGAGCCGGTCAAGGTCGTGGTCGAGGACGTGATCGGAGGGCGCAAGAAGAACCCCTCCATCGCCTACTATGCCGCGAGCACCGGCGTCCTCTTTCTTCTCTTCACGATGAGCGGCTCGGCCGGCAACCTGCTCGACGAAGAGAGCTTCGGCGTCCTCGAGCGGCTGCTCAGCTCCAAGCTCACCATGAGCCGCCTGCTGATCGGCCGCTGGATCTACAACTCTCTGTACGGCATGGTGCAGGTGACCCTGATGTTCGTCTGGGGCTCCTTGCTGTTCAAGCTCGACCTGTGGACACCGGGCCACCTGCTCGGTTTCGCCCTGATGACCCTGGCCACCGCCACCGCCGCTTCCGCCTTCGGTCTGGTTCTCGCCACCGCCTGCCGCACCCGGGGTCAGCTCAATGGTGTCTCCTCGATCGTCGTCCTGACCATGTCGGCCCTCGGCGGCAGCATGTTCCCGCGCTTCCTGATGCCCGGCTGGATGCAGAACGTCGGTCTCCTCACCTTCAACGCCTGGGCGCTCGACGGCTACCGCAAGGTCTTCTGGTACGACACACCGCCGCTCGCCCTGTGGCCCCAGCTCAGCGTCCTTCTCGCCCTGGGGCTCGGCTGCCTCCTTCTTGCACGGCGGCTCGCGCGGCGTTGGGAGATCTCCTAGGAGGAGGGAGAGCCCCTCCATCCCGCGCCGCGCAGCACCTTCCCCGGCAGGGCGCCGGTCATCTTGCCGCCGTCGAGGACCGGCACGCCGTTGACCAGGACCCACTCCATCCCCTGCGAGAGCTGATTGGGGTTCTCGAAGGTGGCGAGATCGCGCACCGTCTCCGGATCGAAGACCACCACGTCGGCCCACATTCCGAGCTTCAAGACGCCGCGGTCGGCGAGGCGCATGCGCTGGGCGGGGAGCGCGGTGAACTTGCGGATCGCCTCTTCGAGGGAGAGCTTCTTCTCCTCGCGGACGTATTTGCGCAGGATGCGCGGGAAGGTGCCGTAGGCACGCGGGTGCGGGTGCTCCTCGCCCAGCCGCCCTTCCGGGGAGGTCCCCTGCGAGTCGTTGTTGATCGAGACCCAGGGCTGCACGAGGGCGAGCGCGACGTCGGCCTCGGACATGGCGGACACCGCGACGGCGGTATAGGCGGAGTCGGCGATCAGGATGTCGAAGAGGGCGTCGATCGGGTCCTGCCCGCGCAGCTTCGCGACCTCGGCGAGCGACTTGCCGACCAGCGGCTTCAGCTCGGCGGCCTGGACCGAGCAGAGGAGAACCGCCTCGGGGCCGGGGATCTCCTGCCATTCGTTGTCCCAGGCGTTGGACGGGGTTTCCATCTCCCGGCGGATGCGCACGCGCAGCGCGGGATCGCGCAGGCGCTCGACGAGCTTCGCCGCGCCGCCGTCGTGCGCCCAGGGCGGAATGAAGGCCGACAGGCTGTTGAACCAGGCGGGATAGGCGTAGGTGTCGGCCGCCACGTCGACGCCGGAGCGCCGCGCGGCTTCGATCTTCGCGATCACCTCTCCCATGCGTCCCCAGTTGTGCTGGCCGGCCACCTTGAGGTGCCAGATCTCGACCGGCAGCCCGGCTTCGCGGCCGATGCGGATCGCTTCGTCGAGCGCCTCCAGGATGGCGTTGCCCTCGCTGCGCATGTGGGTGGCGTAGCCGCCGCCGGCGCGGGCCGCCTCCGTCGCCAGGGCGATCAGCTCCTCGGTCGAGGCATACGGAGCCGGCGGGTACTGGAGGGACGTCGAAAGACCCACCGCGCCGTCCGCCATCGCCTCGCGCACCAGGGCGCGCATGCGGTCGAGCTCTTCCGGTGTGGGGTCCCTGTCCACGTCGCCGAGCACCATCCGCCGCACCTGGGTCGCTCCCACGTAGGAGGCGAAGTTGAGGCCGATCCCCTGTTTTTCCAGGCGGGTGAAGTACTCGCCGAGGGTGCGCCAGTCCGGCGTGATTCCGTATTGCGCGTAGCCGATCTGGTCCGCTGCGACGAGGGCGTCCGAGATGGGACCGATCGAGCCGCCTTCGCCGGTGATCTCGGTGGTGATGCCCTGGAAGATTTTCGAGGGCAGCCGGGGCTCGACCAGGATCGAGAGCTCCGACTGGCCCAGCATGTCGATGAACCCCGGCGCCACGACCCGGCCCGCGGCATCGATCGTCCGCCGGGCGGGAGCCCCGTCGAGCCGGCCGATCGCCGCGATCCGGCCCTCCCGGATGCCGACGTCGGCCGCGTACCAGGGCGAGCCGGTGCCGTCGATCACCCGGCCATTCCGGATCAACAGGTCGAACGGTGCCTCCTGGGCGGCGAGGCGGGAAACGGCGGCGCAGAGGAGCAGGGCGCAGCGGACGAAGAGCCGGGCTCGGGTGGACATCGGGACCTCCTCGGGGAGCGGGTGCGATCCGAGGGGGTACTATAAGGCCTCTCAGGCCCCCGCCGCCGGCAGCTCGAAGTAGAACGTCGTCCCCCGGGGCCTGCCGGGCTCGTAACCGATCCAACCGCCCATCCCCTCGACGAGCGCCTTGCTGATGGCGAGGCCGAGGCCGGTACCTTTGCCTTGTTCGTCGGAGAGCCCCGGTGTCTCGCCGCGGGCGAAGCGCTGGAACAGGCGGCCCTGGAGGTCCGGGGAGATGCCGGGGCCGCGATCCTGGACCTCGACGCGGACCTTGCCGTCGTGGTGGTGGGCGCGCAGCCGGATGGCCTCGCCGGGGGGCGAGAACTTCACGGCGTTGGACAGCAGGTTGGCCAGGACCTGCTGCAGGCGCTGCGGATCGGCGCGCACCTGGAGCGGTGGCAAGGTCGAGATCTCGATCGAGACCCGGCGGTGGTGGGCGGCGCTCTCGGCCAGATCGCGCGCCTGGCCGATGTGCTGCCGCAGGTCGACCGGCTCGATCTCGAATGAGGCGCGGCCGGATTCGACGCGCTCCAGGTCCAGCAGATCGTTGACCAGGCGGACCATCCGTTCACTGTTGCGCCGGGCGATCTCCAGCAGCCGGTTCTTGTCGGCGACGGGCAGGGCGTCGCCGCGGGCGGCGAGGAGCTGCAGGGTGCCGAAGATCGAGGTCAGCGGGCTGCGCAGCTCGTGGGCTGCGACTTGGACCAGCTCTTCCAAGGCGGCCTCGTACCGCTTGCGCTCGGTCATGTCGCGGGCCAGATCCTGGTGCAGGCGGGCATAGACGAGGATCATCACCCCCATGGACCATCCGGTCGCCGCCGCCAGGCAGACGGTGAGCAGGACCAGGGTGGCGCCGTCGGAGCTGAGAGGGGTCACCGTCCCGGGGGACAGGGCGAGACTCAGGCAGCGCGCCGCAAAGAGGACGCTCAGCACACCCAGGGACCCGGTGATCAGCAGCGACGCCATGCGCTCCGTCGGGCGGCGGAGCCCCGCTCCGGCAGTCCTCGCGGCTCCGAAAAGCAGCAGGAAAGCCACAAAGCTGGTCAGAAGAATCCGGCCTCGCAGGCTGGGCACGGCGGTCAGAAGGATCAACTGGCCGAGACCCCAGGCCGCCACCGCGTTGACCGGCCAGCGGCGGGAGGGACGGTCGAACAGTCCGTCGATCCCCTGCAGGAGCCAGAGCATGCTCAGGAGGACCAGGCCGTTGCCGAAGAACGCGGAGACGACGGAGGGGATCAGGCCATCCGGCAAGCCGATCAGGGCGACCCCGGGAATCATCGTCACGTGGACGCGGGCGAGAACCGCAAGTCCCTTCCGCTCGCGGTTGCCGCGCCAGACGAGGACCATGGCGATCCCCAGGACCACGGAGACCACGGCGTTGGCGAAGAGCAGTGTCCGGATGTCGATCAAATTCTGATCCACAAGGTGCAGCGTTGCAGAAAAACCGCGTGATCTCGAAGGTCAATGGCCGTGATTCTATGGCAAAACGCCGCAGGAGGGATGTAAGGAAGGCAAGGGCGCCCCCCTCCGGTGCATCGGAGAGAGGCGCCCCGGAGGGAGGCTCAGCGGCCGGCGCCGCCGGCTGCCACCGCGCCGCCGCCGGCCGCGGTCTTCGGCGCGCAGAGCGCCGGGTTGGTCGTCGCATCCTCCACCCGGAAGATGCCCCAGGGGCCGAGCAGGAAGTGCATGGAGGGGAAGGAGCGGTAGAGGTAGTCGCCCGGCACCTTGTTGCGGCCACCGGCGCTCTCGAGAAGGACCTCGAAATGGTTCGAGGGGCCGTGGCCGAGGCGGAACCCCTGCCATTCGGACAGGGTGTCGAGCTTGGCGCCATAGAGCGGCAGCGGCACGGCGTTGCTCTCGCCGGGCTTGGCGAGCTTGGCGAGCGGGGTGAGGTTGGCCAGGGTGCAGCCGCGGTCGTCCGAGAGGGTCGCCGAGGCATACAGGTTGGTGTGGGTGGTGGGCGGTGTGCAGCCCAGGAGGCCCGTGCTCATGTAGGGGGTCTCGGCCCAGGCGTGGCCGAAGAGCTCGAAGGTGTGATCGGTGTTGATGCCTCCCGGATGGACCAGGCGCAGGCGGACCTGCTCCCCGGCGCAGGCGGAGAGGATCGGGGTCTGCGGCTCGCCGCAGGGTGCAGTCTTGAGGCAGGTCTTGCCGTTGCTGGAGAAGCGCGTGCAGCAGAGGGCTGCCGTCGAAGAGAGGACGCAGGAGAAGTCGCCGGTCGCGCTGCACGTGCGGTTGGCGAGGGGCTCGGTCTTGTAGTTGAAGGCATTGAGGTGGTCGTTGCCGATGGCCAGCGGCGTCGACGTCGAGACACCGTCTTCCAGCGCCAGGACGTGCTCGCGGAACAGGAAGCCCCCCTGCGCGTCGCGGACGACCGTGCTGATGCCATCCGCCGCCCGCCAGCCGGTCGCTCCGCGCGGCTCGATGACCAGCGCGCCGAACAGGCCGAGCTGGTAGTGGTTGATCACGTCGGACGGCAGGAGGTTGGAGACGCCGAATTCGATCGGGATGTAGCGTGGCGGCACGACCGAGGTGTCGATGTTGCCGGCGTACCAGGTGTAGCTGCGGGAGGTGCCGGGCTTGACCGTCTGCACCGGGTTGTTGCCGGCGTTGAAGGCGTCGCCCTGGGTGACGTTGAACGAGGCGAGCTGTGGATGGAGGCCCACCTCCAGAGAGATCTGCGAGGGCAGGCAGCCGGCGGGCGCCGGACCGCAGGTGATACCGGTGAAATTGAAGCCCGGCGGGTTGGTCTGCGCCGCCGGCGGAAGGTTGATGGAGCTCGCGCCGGCGGACGATGGCAGCTCGCCGGAGGCGATGGCGTTGTAGAGCGTCACCTGGAGGCAGTCGCCGGCATTGGCGCGCAGCACGAGGGGCTCGGGGTTCTGCGGGTTCTTCGCCGTGCAGCCGCCGCCCGGCTGGCCGTTCGGGCAGTTCAGGTCTTCCAGCTTGAAATAGAGGATGGCCGAAGCCTGCGAGGCGCCGTTGGCCCGGGAGCTGAAGGCCAGGGGGCCGCCCAGCGCCTGCTGCGCGGTGGTGGCGACCACGGTGTACTTCCGGACCTCCGCGCCGGGCGGGCAGACCGGAGCGTCGGCGTTCTTGCGGGGATCACCGTTCTGCGGCAGCGGGCGCAGGTCGTCGCGCCGCGCCCCATAGGCGCGCAGCAGGCCCCAGTTGCCGCCGGCCTGCTCGATCGCCGCGGCGCCGCCCATGTAGAGGTAGTCGCTGCTTCCCTGGGCCGACACCCAGGACGGCACGCGGACGAGCTGCTCGAAGTGCTCGGAGATCCCCATCGTCTGGCTGGCGCGCCAGCCGGAATCGACGAACGAAGCCTCGGCGAGCCACTTGAGGCCGTGCAGGGTGAAGTTGTGCGGGTTGATCTGGCCGCCGGTCAAGGTGCGGATCTGCACGTCGTCACCGGCATAGGCCCGGAGCAGGGGTGTGAACGGATCGCCGGGTCCCACGTCCGGGGTGAGCGGCCGGTAGGGAGCCTTGGTGATCAGCTCGCAGGTGCCGCCGGTTCCACACTGCGCATTCGTGGTGCAGAACTGGGAGGTGCCTTTGCAGAGCCCGCCCAGCGGGCCACGGTCGATCGACCGGTAGGCGAAGGACAGGTCGGAAAGCTCCGCCGCGACGGCCGGGTCGGTCGCCGAGGCGGCTTTCTGCGAGTTGATGCGCGGGTAGAGCGGCTCGTTGCGATAGTTGACCGAGAAGCTGTTCGTCCCGCCGGCCAGGGCGATCACCTCGGCGGCGATCTTGTTGGGCGGATCGATCGGGAGCGTTCCCCAGGTGGCGATGCCGGTGGCGACCGTCGGGTTGGCGGCGCCGGGCAGGAAGGGGGCGTACGCGACCACCTGTCCGGGGATGCCCGCCACCAGGTTGCAAGTCGGGGGCGGCACCAGGGACGAGCCGCCGCAGCCCGAGGTGTCCTCCGCGGTCAGCCAGGTGCCCGGCTTGCAGGAAAGCTTCAGGTTGTTCGAGCAGAAGCCGAGCTGGAAGCAGGTGGCCCCCGCCGCGCAGCCCCGGGAGGGTTGGGTGGCGGTGGCCGGCGTACAGGCCGCCCCGGTGTCGGAGCAATAGCCCTGGTTCGCGAAGGCGCTCACCGCCGTGGCCGGGAAGGGGGAGTAGGTGAGGGTCGTGTCCTGCAGCTCGATCAGGAACTCCCGGAAGCTGTCCCGCTTGGTGCTCACCCGCGGGAGGTCGGGCGTTTCGATGACCGCCTGCCAGGTGGTCGGGCCGCCGTCGAGGGTGGCGGCACCGCCGGGACCGGTCACCTTGCGGCCGGGAAGCGGCTTGCCGGTGGCGGGATCGCTGCCGCCGAAGGGGGCGCCGGCGACCTTCTCGTTCTCATACCAGAGCGACCTCGGCGGCTCGATGACCAGGCCGGCATAGAGACCCGCCTCCTGGTGGGTGGAGGGACCGTAGTGGTCGTGGGTGAAGACGGTGCGTAGCGTCCGGTCGCGGGCTCCGAGCTGCACCGGGTCGTGGCGATTGCCGTCGAACAGAGGGTCGGCATACCAGCGCTGGATGGTGGCCTGGGCGCCCAGCCAGCGTCCGCCGGGGCCGGCACCGAAGAAGGGGATCGCCTTGGCGGTCAGCTTCTTCTGCGCGCTGCCCGGCGCGGCGCCCGCGGCGAGGCCGCCGCCCGCGTTGATTGCGCGGATGCGTTCGGAGACCTCGTCCGGAGAAAAGGTGCCGTCCTCGTAGTTGAAGCCGTT
>DIHE01000063.1:28854-31883 GCA_002420005.1 Holophagales bacterium UBA5704
CCGTCCTCGTAGTTGAAGCCGTTCGCCGCGCCGTCGGAGGAGGTGACGTCGAATTTCACCAGGTGGATGTGCTGGCCGAGGATGTCGGTCGGGGTGCGCACCTGGAAGTCGTCCAGCTCATAGACGTTGGGCACCAGGTTGGCGTGGGTGTATTCGATGCATTCCCCCGAGTTGGAGCGGAAGAACAGCGGCTCGGGCGGCCGGGTGCCGGCGAGCGTGTCGGTGACGTCGCCCCACAGCGAGAGCATGCGCTGCTGCGGGAAGTGAAAGCCTTCCCGGTTGAACGTCACGTCGGTCTGGAACGCCACGCCTTTGTAGCGGCGCAGGGTCATCCCCTCCGGCCGGCCGCCGTTGCGGCTGAACCGGATGCAGGGGTCCGCATACGGCGCTCCCGGCACCGCCGGCAGGCCGTTGAGCAGGAATTCATTCTTGCGGTTTTCGGGCGTGAAGGACGGGTTGAGGCGCCGGGCATGGTAGGCCATCGCCAGGCGCTCGACGCCGGTACCGTTTTCCGGCAGCTCGAACGCGGCGACATTCTCGAGCGTCTTGCTGAAGTCGATTGCATTGAGCGGCGGTGTCTCGGCGCAGGTCTGCCCCGCCGGGCAACCGCGGACCACGTGGCGCGGCAGGCCGCCGTCCAGGTTGGCGGACTTCGGGTCGTCCGGGTTCTCCTTGGCGAAGTCCATCGGCGGATGCGGTGCCCGCTGGCCGGCGAGGCCGGGGATGAAGAACGGATAGCCCGGGTTCTTGTACTTCGCCGGATCGAGCTGCGCCGTCGAGAACGGCGACACGCAGTCGTTGCCCTGCCGGTCGCAGACCAGGGCCTCCTTGCCGTCGGGGGTCAGGAGGGTCTTGCCGGGCATCGGAGCCATCGCCAGGGTGGGCAGCGGCACCACGCCGGGGATCGGCGTGCCGGCGGTGATCTCGCCGTCGGGGAGCTTGCGCGTGCCGTCCTCGAACACGTCGTGAACCCGCCAGAGCGCCCACATGCCGCCCGCGAAATGCGGATAGAAATGGCAGTGGAAGATCGAATCGCCCACCGTCTGGTTCACGTTGCCGGAGCCGTTGTAGACCATCTCCAGGGTGAAGCCGGAGCCGGGTCCGAGCGACTGGCTGTCGGTGTAGTCGCCATTCGGCGAATCCGGCGTGTGCAGCCACTGGTGCGCGTGCTGGTGGTGCAGGTGGTGCAGGTCGGGTCCGGCGTGCAGGATGCGGAACTTGGTGTGATCCGACAGGTAGCTGTGGTAGACGTTCGACGGGTCGTCCGGATAGAACGCCTGCGTCGCCTTGACGGTCGGATCGCAGGTGTAGCCGGTGAACTGGCACTTGCCGGCATTGTTCGCCCCGCAGGAGCCGACCGTGTCGGGATTGCACGAGGCGCCGCCGACACTGCAAGCCCCCTGGGCGGTGCAGGCGTCGTTCGCCGGGGTGTCGACCACCATCGAGGGGTCGCCGACCACCCAGGAGGTCAGGAAGAACTCCTCGTACTTGCAGGTGGGGCAGTTGCCCATCGGTCCCACACCCAGGCGGTTGGCCACGATCTCCGAGGCGATGCCGCCGGAGCCGTAGTTGAAGGCGTAGTTGTCGGCGCCGTTGCCGTCGAAGTTCAGGGCGGCGCCGTTGTACAGCTGATTGAACGCCTGCACGGCCTGCATGATCTCGTGATAGATGACCGTCACCTCGCGGTACGGCTGCAACCGATCCGGCAGCGCATAGGCCGGATTGAACACCGGCGCCCGCAGGTCGCGCAGCGGGAAGCGGCCGGGCCGGCCGTCCTTCTCGCGGCCGGTGATCAGCGCCGTCAGGTCCACGTTGACGATCTCGCCGCCCCAGGGGCAACCCTCCTTGGCCTGGTTGGGGCAATGGAGCATGTTGAGCACCGGCAGCCCGGCGCGCGGATGTCCCTGCGGATAGACCGCCCGGTAGTCGAGGATCGGCTGGTTTGCGGGGGTAAGCCCCTTCGTCGCCAGCTTGAGATCGTCGGCGGTCACCTGGCTGCGGTACCACTCGGCGCCTTGCGGCTCCACGTGGACGGCGCCGAACAACCCGAAGGCCACCTGGCCGCCGTCGGCCGCAACGCCTCCCGGGGTGGTGTACGAGTCCGCCGTGCTGTAGAGCAGGTAGGTCCCTTCCTTCGCCGCATAGAGCGTGTAGACCTGGGTGGCTCCGGGAGCCGCCAGGCTGCTCGGATTGTTCCCCACCCAGGAACCGTCATCGGCGCTGCTCGCGACCCATTCCATGCCTTGGACATGGAGCGAGGCGGCCCGCGTCGTGGGCTGGTTCTCGGCGTTGGGGAGCGGCGTCGTCACGTTCTGCGCCGTTGTGGCGAGCAGGTTGGTGAAGGTGACCTCCAGGCACTGGTCCTGGTTGACCCGCAGGACGAGCGGGCGCGGGCGCTTGTCCGGCCGGAGCATGACCCGGCCGGGCTGGAGCGGTTCGGCGGGATCGCAGGGGATGCCGGAAGCGGGGGAGCAGACGACGTCCTGCTCCAGGGCGAAGATCATGCCGTTGGGGATCGTCGCACCCAGCCGGTTGAGCCAGATCGCCTGGTCCAGGGCGACCACGCGGGCCTTGACCAGGCCGCCTTTGCCGGGACAGGCGGGCTCGCCGGCCGTCGCCGCAAAGGGAGCCGCACCGGGCGCCTCCTGGGCCTGCGCGGCGGCGCCCTGCAAGAACAGCGAACACAACAGACAGACGGAAACGAAGAACAGCTTCCGGTTCATCGCGACCTCCTCGCACAAGATGGACGGGACCTTCGGGGCTCTGCAGTCGGAGATTCTGCATCAAGGATCGTGCCCGGTCCACTGCGAGGAGGAGGGTGTGTCGCCGACGTGTCGGCCCGGGCGGGCGACACGTCGGCGACATGTCGGTCAGGGGCGGGGCAGGGCCCTTTTCAGGAGGTCGTTGATCAAGTCCCAACCTCCAAGCCCTTCGCCCTCGACAGGCCCCGCGTAGCCGTTATCCGGGCGTGGCTTGCCGTTCTACGCGGCGTGGATCCGTTCCACGCGGTTTGGATCCGTTCCCGAGCT
>DIHE01000063.1:32182-37932 GCA_002420005.1 Holophagales bacterium UBA5704
ATCCGTTCCACGCGCCGCGGATCGGTTCCGCGCGGTTTGGATCCGTTCCGCGCGCCGTGGATCGGTTCCGCGCGGTTTGGATCCGCTCCGTGCGCCGTGGATCGGTTCCGCGCGGCGCGTAGCCGTTCCGCGGGTGCCCTATGCCGCAAACGCCAGCTCGGGCTGGTGCTCCGCCCGGAACAGGTAGTGCAGCACGCGCCCGGCCAGCTCGGAAGGAGCGTCGTCGCGCTCCACGGCCTCCTTGAAGAGCCGCAGGGCCTTCGCATCTGGGTCGGGAAATGCTGTGCTACGGGCTCGCCCGGGACGCCTACCTGCGGGGCTGAGCCCGGGCGCACGGGCTCGGTGCCCGCCGCGACATGCGGCTCCATCCTGCTCGAAACTAACTAATGTCCCTCCCCCTCCACCGTCACCCACGGAGCCACGAAGAACACCGCGGCCATCACGGTGTACCCGAGGACCCAGGGCCAGGCGGGGCTCAGGGAGACCACGGTGTCGGCCGGGGTCCAGGCGTAGGAGTGCATCAGGCCGAGGGCGCAGAGGGCCGCCCCGGCGAGGCTCCAGACCGCGGCCAGGCGGAAGCGGCGCTCCAGGAGGGCCACCGTGGCCGCGGAGAGGATCATGGCGGTGAAGATGAAGCCCTGCTCCAGGGCGAAGACGCCGTGGATCCAGGTGTCCGAGGCGAGAAAGGCGGGGACCAGATCGGGCGAGAACGGTGGCCCGCCGGGCAGGCCCACCCCGGCGGCGCGCAGGCCGTTCTTCGCCATCAAGGCGCCCCACGCGGCCACGCCGGGGAGCAGGCCGACCACCACGGCCGGCGCATGCTCACGGGGCGTCGCCTGGAAGGCCTGCGCGGTGATCACCAGGCCGATCCACAGCACGATCGCCATGCCGGCGTCGATCGGCACCGCCCAGGCGATCCAGGCGAGCGTTCCGGTGAGACCGACGACGGCGAAGAAGACGCCGTTCAGGACCGAGTAGCCGGCCCGTGCCCCCATCGCCTTCCAGCCGGGATGGCCGATGTAGATGGTGGTCGGGAAGCAGGAGCCGAAGCAGGCCGCGGCGAGGGTGCCGATGCCGTTGACGGCGAGCGCCGGCCGGGTGGCGAAGGAGTCTCCGGCGGCCTCGGCGGATTCGATGTTCTGCAGCGAGCCGATGAGATTGAACAGCCCCATCGGTACGATCACGGAGAGATAGGCCAGCAGGTCGCCGCGGCCGAGCGCGGCGAACAGATCGCCGACGACCGGCACCGGCGGGAAGAAGCCGACTCCGCCTGCCGGGTGGGTGCCCACCGGAGCGATGCCGGTCCCCCAGGCGATGGCCGTGCCGGCCGCCACCGCCACCAGCCCACCGGGCAGCCCGCCGCGGAAGCGGACGCGGCCGAAGTAGACGAGGAGGATGAGGGCGAGCGTGGTGAGCCCGATGAGCGGCCGGGCATAGGTGCGGAACAGGAAGCCGATCGAGATGAAGGTGAGCGCGATGCCGGCCAGGGTGGAGAGGAGGGCGGCGCGCGGCGTCGAGCGGCGGATGCGCTCGGCGACGAAGGCACCGGCACATTCGATCAGGCCGGACCCCAGGCAGGCCACCAGACCCGCCTGCCAGGCCACCTTGACCGGGTCCGGATGGCCCGCGGCCACCGCCGCCAGCTTGGCCGGCAGCATCACCAGAAAGACGTAGGCGAACAGCGAGACCGTGTTGATCCCGTAGGGCAGGGCGCAGACGTCGGTGCGTCCGGTGGCCCGGGCGAGGCGCAGGGCCTGCCGGGAGTAGTACAGGTTGCCGATCACCAGCGACAGGGCCGCCGCGGGAAGGATGCGGCCATAGACCAGCTCGGCCGGGAAGCCGAGCACGCCCCGGCACAGCGAGTCGATCAACAGAAGCTGCACGAGGTTGTCGAGCGCGAGCCCGAAGAATCCGTCGATGTCACCGCGGACCATCCAGCGCATGGGGAGCCTCCTCCGTCAGATGAAGCGGGGAGGAAGGTTACCCGAAAACCGCGCTGGTATGCTCTCGCCGCCGGACCCCAAGGGAGAAAGGATCGCGCCATGCTCCATCGGTCTCTGTCATCTCTTTCGTGCCTCTTGTCGCTCGCTTGTCTCGCTTGCGCCGGGACGACGGCGGTCACGCCGGTAGCCCCGCAGGAGGCGGCTGCCGCCGCGGGGCCGGCCGGCCTTGGGCCGACGCTCGGCGTGCGCGTCGGGGACCTGTCACCCAGGAGGCGCGCCCGGCTCGGGCTGCCGGAAGGCTCGCAGGGTGCGCTCGTGCTGGAAGTGCTGTATCACGGGCCGGCGCAGAAGGCCGGCGTGATGGCGATGGACTTGATCGAGGCGATCGACGGCTCGCCCCTGGCCGGCTCCCGCGCTTTTCAGCAGGAGGTTGCCCGGCGCGCCGCCGGCACTCCGGTGACCTTGTCGGTTCGGCGCGGCGGCGGAACGCGGCAGGCCGCCGTGGTCCTGGCCGATGCCGGCGAGCTGCTCGGAGGGTTCTGCGAACAGGGAGACGGCATCGCCTGCCACCTGCTGGGGGGGCTGGTGGGGGATGTTCCCCGCGCCTTGGAGCTGTACCGGCGGTCCTGCGACACCGGCTATGCCGAGGGCTGCTCGGCGCTCGGCGGAGCGCTTCTTGAAGGCCGGGGAATCGCCGCGGACCCGGAGCGCGCGTCGGCCCTCTTCGAGCAGGCCTGCCAGAACGGCAGCGGCTCGGCGTGTGCCGCCGGCGCCCGCCAGGCGATGGACGAGGCGCGGGCCTTCGACTTCGCTGCACGGGCCTGCGACCAGGGGGATGCCGAGGGCTGCTTCGATCTCGCCACGAGGATGACCGAGGGGCGTGGCGCCGCACCCGACCCGGCCCGGGCTCTCGCGACGTTCCTCGAAGGGTGTGCGCTGGGCAGCTCCCGCGCCTGCCGGAAGGCGTGCGAGATGGGCGATCCGGTGGCCTGCGCGGCTCCGTGATCCGATCCGGCCGGCGGCATGTCCCGTTCTTCCCGCACCTTCCGCATCTCTCTATGTGCGGCCTCCCCGATGGGTGGAAGGCCGGGAGTCCTGGGAGGAGCGATGCAGATCCAGATTCAATCTTCTGTGCACCGGCGGCCCGGCGGACGCGAACCGGGTCTGGAGGAGCTGGTCGGAGAGAGCCCGCCGTTTCTCGCGGTGTTGGACCGGATTCCCCGGTTGGCCGAAACCGAGGCGCCGGTGATGATCACCGGCGAGACCGGGACCGGCAAGGAGCTGGTGGCGCGGGCTCTGCACGACCGCAGCCGCCGCCAGGGCCGCGCCTTCGTTCCGCTCAATTGCGGAGCCCTGCCCGAGGCGCTGGTCGAGAACGAGCTGTTCGGGCACGCGCGGGGCGCCTTTACCGATGCCACGTCCCAGGCCGACGGTCTGCTCGCCGAGGCCGACGGCGGCACCCTCTTCCTCGACGAGGTGGACTCTCTCGGACCGGGTGCCCAGGTCAAGCTGCTGCGGTTCCTCCAGAGCTGCGAATACCGTCCTCTCGGCTCGGCGCGCACCCGCCGGGCGGACCTGCGCATCCTCGCCGCCACCAACGCCGATCTGCCCCGGCTGGTCGCGGAGCAACGCTTCCGGCAGGACCTCTACTACCGGCTCGACGTCCTGCGCCTGTCCCTGCCGCCCCTGCGCCACCGGCCCGGAGACGTCGCCCTGCTGGCCTGGCGGTTTCTGGAGCGCCATGCGGCCCGGCATCGCCGCGGCGCCTTGCGGCTTTCGCCGGGAGCCGTGGAGAGACTGTCCGCGCACACCTGGCCCGGCAACGTCCGCGAGCTCGAAGCGGTGGTGCAGCGCGCCGCCTTGCTGTGCGACGGGCCGGTGGTGCAGGCGGAGGATCTCGATCTGCCGGATGGTCTCGCCTTCCCGTGCGCCCTTGTCGAGGCGGCCGTGGCGGGGAGCCTGCGCCGGCGCCGCGAGCAGGCCGTCGAGCTGGCGGAGCGCTCGTGCCTGCTCGACGCGCTCGCCGCCCATGCCGGCAATGTGACACGCGCCGCCCAGAGCGTCGGCAAAGAGCGCCGCTCATTCCAGCGACTCCTGCGCAAACACGCCATCGACCGCGAGGTGTTCGCGTAGCGCGTGTGCTGGTCGGCAGGGTGGCGGGGGCGGCGTCACCCCTCGCCGACCTGGGCGGTCGGCGGCAGCAGGTCGTTGATCCAGTCGCCGGGTGAGAGAACGTCCTCTCCGCATCCTTCGGCCGCCAGCTGGCGGGCGACGTGGCGCAGCTGGCGCACGTTGCCCGGCCAGTCGCAAAGGGCGAGCTGGATCATCATCGCCGGGGGAATCCAGGGCGCAGCTCCGAAGCGGTCCTTGGGGATCTCTGCGCCGAGCGCCGCCAGCTCGACGCCCAGGAAATGAAGCAGGAGCCGGCCGAGGTCTTCGCGGCGGTTGCGCAGGGGGGGCAGTCGCAGGGTGAGGCCGCCCAACCGGTCCCGCAAGGCGGCCTCCAGATCTGCGGCGCCGGCGGCGATCACCCGCACGTCCCCCCGCTCCGGCGCCCGGCTCTCCAGCACCTGCAGCAGGGCCTTCTGCGCCGCGGGCGAGGCTTCGCCGACCGCGGAGAGAAAGAGCGTGCCGCCGACGGCGTGGCCGAGAGGGCCGGAGAGGTCTGGTGCCGCTTCTTCGAGGCTGGCCGTCACGAAGGGCCCGCCGGCCCGCGGGCTTTGTGCGTGGAGCGAACGCGCCGCCAGCTCCTTGCCGGTGCCGGCGGCGCCGTGGAGCCACACCGGTGCCGGCCGTGGTGCCGCCCGGGCGATGGCGCGGCGCAGCGCCTCGATCTCTGCGCTTTCTCCGAGCAGGCCGGCAACCGGGGCGGGGTCGGGCTCGGGAGGCGGCCGGCG
This sequence comes from Holophagales bacterium UBA5704, assembly GCA_002420005.1. Taxonomy (GTDB): domain Bacteria; phylum Acidobacteriota; class Thermoanaerobaculia; order Multivoradales; family UBA5704; genus UBA5704. Next base: position 37,023 of record DIHE01000063.1, read on the forward strand.
GTGGAGGAGGAGCACGATGCGGCCCGCGAGCTCCAGGACCACGCCGTGGTCCAGGAGAGCGGCGGAGAAGCTCTGGTGCTCCTCCAGCAGGCCGCCGCCGACGGCCACCGGGGTCGGGCTGGCGTCGCGGTGGAGCGCCACGCCGCCGTCCGGAAGCGGCGTGAAGCGCAAGGGCCTGCGGCTCAGGAAAGGATCGCCGAGCGGTTTCCCGGCACCGGTTTGCGTCCGGGGCGCCGCAAAGGGGGGGACGTGGCGCGACAGCAGCGCTTCGTGGCCGTGCAGGAGCTCGCCGAGGAAGACGCGGTCGCCGATGCGGGAGAGCGTGGGATGCGACAGCACGGTGAGCACCGGAACCGGCGTGTCCGCCGGGATGACGTCGAGAGGGTCGCCGTCCGCAGCCATGGCGGAAGGAAGTGTATCGCGGGCGGTGCCCGGGTGGACCGCGGTGCAGGGTGCTACCATGCTTCCTGCCATGCCGGCTCTGCCCGTTCCGTCCGCCGCTTCGTCGCCGATCGTCCTTTTCGACGGCGTGTGCAATCTGTGCACCGGCTCGGTCCAGTTCATCCTGGAGCGCGATCCGCAGGGGCTTTTCCGCTTCGCCTCGCTCCAGTCCGAGGCCGGGCGGCGCCTGCTGGGGGTGCAGGCGATGGAGGCCGACTCCCTGGGGAGCGTGGTGCTGATCGAGAGCGGGCAGGCGTTCCGGGAGAGCACGGCGGCGTTGCGCATCGCGCGGCGTCTGCCGGGGGCGTGGAAGCTGCTGTGGGTCTTCATCGCCGTCCCGCGGCCGCTGCGCGACGCCGTCTACCGCTGGATCGCCCGCAACCGGTACCACTGGTTCGGCAAGACCGAGGCCTGCTGGCTGCCGACGCCGGAGCTCAAGGCGCGGTTTCTGGGGTAGCTCCGGGCAACG
>DIHE01000063.1:38177-53216 GCA_002420005.1 Holophagales bacterium UBA5704
GGGTCATCCCACCCGGTCGCGGATCCGCTTGAACCCCAGGCGGCCGAAGAGCGGCTCCACCCGGGCGAGGTCGGGGCCGCGCCAGGCGAGATCGTCGAGGCCGATGGCGGCGGGGACGGGGGCGTCGGTGGCGACGGTGGCGAGGCGTTTGGAGAGATGGGCGAGGTCGCGGTGCTCGCGCAGCTTGAACGAAAGGTTTTTCGCGGCGCGGATCCTCGCGAAGGCGATCTCGTCGAGGTGGGCGTAGAGGTCCTCGATGTGGGGATACAGGCCGAGCAGGTCGGCGGCGGATTTCTTGCCGATGCCGGGGACGCCGGGGATGTTGTCCACCGGATCGCCCGCCAGTCCCAGCAGATCGGTGATCTGGTCGGGGCGGACGCCGAATTTCTCCATGATCGCGGCCGGTGTGTAACGGGTTTCCTGGGCGAAATCGAAGAGGGTGACGCGGTCGGTGACGAGCTGCGCCAGGTCTTTGTCCGAGGAGACCACGACGCCGCCGTGGCCGGCGGGGGTGATCCGGGCGAGGAGCGTGGCGATGAGGTCGTCCGCCTCGTAGCGGTCGTCGATGAAGCAGGCGGCACCGAGGGCGGCGGCCACCTCGACGCAGGTGTCGATCTGCGCCACCAGCTCGGCGGGTGGTTCTTCCCGATGTGCTTTGTACTTCGGATATTCGTCGTTGCGGAAGCTGCCGTTCAAGTTGCGGTCGAAGCACACCGCGAGGTGGGTGGGCCGCTCGTCGCCGACCAGCTTGAGGAGGAAGCTGGTGAAGCCGTGGGTGGCGGCGGCCGGCGACCCGTCCGGCGTCCTGACCGACGAAGGCACCGAGAAGTGGGCGCGGAAGATGTACGGGCTGGCATCGACGAGGTGGACGGTGGCCGGCATGCGGGGCTCCTCGGGCAGTGCCGGCAGAGTACCACGGAGGGGAGAGGGTTGCGGGTCGGCGTTCGTTCCAAGCCGGCATGGACACTCTTTCGGCGGCGGCGGAAAAAGACCATAATTGGCGCTTCTTCCGATGACGAAACCCGACACCCCCGAGCCAGCGCGCCTGGCGGACAGCCTGGCCGGCCTGACGCCCGAGCAGCGGGCTCTGCTGATGGTGCGCCTGCGCCGGCGTGCGGCTCCGGCCGGAGCGGGCGAGGCGGGGCCGGCGCCGATGCCGCGCACCGGCGACCTTCCCCTGTCGTTCGCTCAACAGCGCCTGTGGTTTCTCGACCGCTGGCAGCCGGGCAACCCGGCGTGGAACATCGCCGCCGCCTCGCGGCTGACCGGCCGGCTCGACCTGGGCGCTCTGCGCCAGGCGTTCGATGAGATCGTGCGCCGGCACGAGAGCTTGCGCACGCGGTTCGCCGCGGTGGACGGCCGGCCGGTGCAGAGGGTGGATCCGCCGTGGCCTTTGGAGGCACCGCTGATCGACCTCGCAGCGCTGCCGCCGGCGCTCCGGGAGGAGGAGGCCCGGCGCCTGGCGCAGGAGGAGCGGGGCCGGCCGTTCGATCTCGTCGAGGACCGGCTGGTGCGGGCCGCGCTGCTGCGCTGTACGGCGCAGGAGCACGTCTCGCTGGTGACCATGCACCACATCGTCTCGGACGGCTGGTCGCTCGCCGTGTTCATCGAGGACTTCGCGGCCCTCTACGCGGCCCGCTGCGAAGGCCGGCCGTCGCCATTGCCGGAGCTTCCCTTGCAGTATCCGGATTTCGCCGTCTGGCAGCGGGAGTGGCTGGCGGGCGACCGGTTGGAGGCCGCGCTCACCCATTGGCGCCGCGCCCTCGAAGGCGCGCCCGTGGCCACGGAGCTGCCGGTGACCCGCCCCTGGCCGGCGGCGCGCTCGGGGCACGGTGCGGAGGAGCCGTTCGGCCTCTCCTTGGAGGTGGAGGCGCAGTTGCGTGCCTTGTCGCGGCGCGAAGGGGCGACGCTGTTCATGACCCTGCTCGCGGCGCTCGATGCTCTTCTCTTCCGGTATGCGGGCGCCGAGGATCTGCTGGTCGGCGCGCCGGTGGCCGGCCGCAACCGGCACGAGCTCGAGGGGATGATCGGGTTTTTCGTCAACACCCTGGTGCTGCGGGCCCGGCCGGCCGGTGACCGGCCGTTTCGCGAGCTGCTGGCGCAGGCCCGCGAGGCGACGCTCGGGGCGCAGGCCTTCCAGGACCTGCCGTTCGAGAAGCTCGTCGAGGAGCTGCGGCCGCAGCGCGATCCGCTGCGCCCGCCGCTGGTGCAGGTGGTGCTGTCGTTCCAGAACACTCCCGCCCCCACGCTGCAGCTCGCGGGCGTCGAGCTGGCGCCCCTGCCTCTCACGCGGCGGACGTCGCGCTACGACCTTCTGTTCTCGATGTTCGACCGGGACGGTGTGCCGGGGCATCTCGAATACAGCACCGATCTCTTCGACGCCGCCGCCGCCGGGCGCATCGTGGGGCATCTGGAGACCCTCCTCGGCGGGATCGCCGCCGATCCCGACGCGCGGCTCGCCGATCTTCCGCTCTTGACCGAGGCTGAGGAGCGGCAGATGGCGGCCGGGGCCGGGCCGCCCCCGGTGTTCGCCCGCGAAGAGCCCCTCCACCGCCGGTTCGAGGCCGCCGTGGCACGCCATCCGTCGGCCGTGGCGGTCACCTGGGAGGGGCACGACACCACCTACGGCGAGCTGAACGACCGGGCCGACCGCCTGGCGCGGGACTTGCGCGCGCTGGGCGTCGGTCCCGAGGTGCGGGTCGGCCTCTGCGCCGCCCGCTCGCCGGAGCTGATCGTGGGCCTGCTGGGCATTCTCAAGGCCGGAGGCGCCTATGTGCCGCTCGACCCGGACCTGCCGGAGGAGCGGTTGACGTTTCTGCGCGAGGACTCGGGGGTGCGGGTGGTGGTCAAGGACGGCAAGGTCACCAAGGACAACAAGGACCAGGAAGAATCCGGTCTTTCGTCCTTGGAGCCCTTGGCGACCTTGCCGTCCTTTTCCCCCTCCCCCGACCACGCCGCCTATGTCATCTACACCTCTGGCTCCACCGGCCGCCCCAAAGGCGTCGTGGTGCGCCATGGCGAGGCGGCTCGCCTGCTCACCGCGACCGAGCGGTGGTTCGGCTTCGGCCCGGCGGACGTGTGGACGCTGTTCCACTCCTACGCCTTCGACTTCTCGGTGTGGGAGATCTGGGGGGCGCTGGCGCATGGCGGGCGGCTGGTGATCGTGCCGTATGCGGTGAGCCGGTCTCCCGAGGCGTTCCATGCGCTTCTGGCGCGCGAGCGGGTGACGGTGCTCAACCAGACGCCGTCGGCGTTCCGCCAGCTCGTGCAGTGGGAGCGCGAGCAGCCGGCGGTGGCGGCCCTGGCTCTGCGCACGGTGATCTTCGGCGGCGAGGCGCTGGACCTTCCGATGCTCTCCCCGTGGTTCGAGCGCCATGGGGACGAGCGGCCGCGCCTGGTCAACATGTACGGGATCACCGAGACGACGGTGCACGTGACCTGCCGCGAGATCCGCCGGCACGACCTGGAGACGGCGGCGGGGAGCGTCATCGGTGCGCCGCTTCCCGACCTCTCCCTTCACCTGCTCGACCGGCGCGGCCGGCCGGTGCCGGATCTCGTCCCCGGCGAGATCCACGTCGGCGGCGTCGGGCTCGCCCGCGGCTACCTCGGCCGGCCGGAGCTGACCGCGGAGCGCTTCGTCCCCGATCCGTTCGCCGGCGTGCCCGGCGCGCGGCTCTATCGCTCGGGCGATCTGGCGCGGCGCCTCCCCGGCGGCGAGATCGAATACCTGGGCCGCAGCGACGACCAGGTCAAGATCCGCGGCTTTCGCATCGAGCCGGGCGAGATCGAGACGGCGCTCGCCGCGCATCCGGCGGTGGCGGCGGCGGCGGTCCTCGTCCGCGGTGCGGGAGCGGAGAAGCGCCTGGTGGCCTGGTACGTGCCGCGTCCGGGGAGCGCGCCGGACGCCGCAGAGCTGCGCTGCTTCGTGGCCGGCCGCCTCCCCGAGGTGATGGTCCCCTCCCGCTACGTCGCGTTGGACGCCTTGCCGCTCACGGTCAACGGCAAGCTGGACCGGCGCGCTCTGGCCGCTCTGGAGCCTCCGGAGGGCGCGGCGGCCGTGGCGGTGGAGGCGTACGCCGCGCCGGAGACCCCGGCCGAGCGGATCCTCGCCGCGGTGTGGGCCGAGGCGCTGGGTCTGGAGCGTGTGGGAGCTCTGGACGGTTTCTTTGCTCTGGGTGGCGATTCGATCCTCAGCCTGCGGGTCCTCGCCAAGGCGCGGGAGCGGGGGCTGGACCTGTCGTTGCAGCAGCTCTTCCAGCATCCGACGCTGCGCGACCTGGCGGCCCGCCTGGAGGCGTCGCAGGAGGAGGAAGGGGACGCCGGCCCGTTCTCGCTGATCGGCCCGGAGGACCGCGCGGCCCTGCCGGCGGGCCTCGCGGATGCCTATCCGCTCGCCCATCTGCAGAGCGGCATGCTGTTCCATTCCGAGCTGCGGCCGGAGACCGCGGTCTATCACGACGTGTTCAGCGCCTGGGTACGGGCGCCGTTCGACGCCGCGCGCCTGCGGTCGGAGATCCGGCGCGCCGCGGCGCGCCATCCGGTGCTGCGCACCTCCTTCGCCCTCACCGGTTACCGGGAGCCGTTGCAACTCGTCCATGCCGAGGTCGAGGTGCCGTTCACGGTGGACGACCTGCGGCGGTGCTCGGAAGCGGAGCGCGCCCGGCGGGTGCAGGCCTGGCTGGAGGCCGAGCGCCACCGTGCCTTCGCCTGGGACCGCGCACCGCTCGCCCGCTTCCACGTGCACCGCCGCAGCGACGACTCGTTCCAGCTCACCTTGTCGTTCCACCACTCCGTGCTCGACGGCTGGAGCGCTGCGTCGCTCCTCGCCGGCCTGTTCCGCGCCTGCCTCGACCTGCCGGGCGGGGAGGCCGACGCGCCGCCGCCCGGAGTCTTCCGCGAGTTCGTCCGCCTGGAGCGGCACACCCTGGCCTCCCCGGAAGCGCGCGCGGTGTGGCAGGAGCTGCTGGCGGGCGCAGAGCCCTGCCGGGTGCCCCGCCGGCCGGTCGCAGCGAGTCCCGGTGCCGCGGCCGGGGAGGCCTCGCGCGACGTCGTCGTTGCAATGTCGCCCGCGACCACGGAGGGGCTGCGCGCCGTGGCCCGCGCGGTGGGGGCGCCGCTCAAGAGCGTCCTCCTCGCCGCCCACGTGGCGGTGCTGGCGCGCTGGACCGGGCGTTCGGACCTGCTGACCGGCCTGGTGGCCAACGGCCGGCCCGAGACGGAGGGGGGAGACCGCGCCCTCGGGCTGTTCCTGAACACCTTGCCGCTGCGCGTGCGGCTGGGAGCCGAGAGCTGGCGCGAGCTGACCGCGGCCCTCTTCGCCCTGGAGACCCGCCTGCTGCCGCACCGCCGCTTCCCCTTGGCCGAGCTGCAGGCGCTCGCCGGGCAGGGCCCGCTGTTCGACATGCTGTTCAACTTCGTCCACTTCCACGTCTACCAGGGTCTCTCCGGCGTCCCCGGCGTGGAGGTGCTCGACTGGCAGGCCTATGAAGAGATCGACTCGCCCCTCTCCGCCAGCTTCCACGTCGATCCGGACGGTGGCCGGCTCGATCTGCGGCTGAGCTACCTGGCGGCCGAGGTCGATGCGCGGCAGGCGGAGGCGCTGGCCGGCTCCTATGCGCGGGCTCTCGACCGGCTCGCGGCAGAGCCGGAGGCCGAGGCCGCCGCGGCCCCCCTGCTCGCGACGGCGGAGGTCCGCCAGCTCCTGGCCGAGTGGAGCGGCGGAGACCCGCCGCATCCGGACGTTCATGTGCCCCTCCACCGGCTGTTCGCCCGCCAGGCCGCGGCGAGCCCGGAGCGCATCGCGCTGGTGGATGCGGCGGGCACCGAGATGACCTATGGCGACCTGGCGGCGTGGGCACACCGGGTGGCCCGCTGGCTGCGGGGTCTGGGGGTGGAGGCCGAGACCCCGGTCGGGGTGGCGCTGGAGCCGTCGCTCGAACGGATCGTCCTGTTCCTGGCGGTGCTCGAAGCGGGGGGGGCGTACGTGCCGCTCGACCTCGACAACCCTCGCGAGCGCCTGGCCGTGATGGTGGCCGAGGCGCGGCTGCCGCTCGTCATCGCCGAATCGCGGCGGGCCGCGGACCTCGTCTTTCCGGGAGCGGCCACGGTCTCCCTGGGGGGGGAGCGGGAGGCGATCCTCGCGCAGAGCGTGGAGCCGCTCCCTGACGTCTTTCCGGGAACTGATCGCCTCGCCTGCGTGATGTTCACCTCGGGCTCCACCGGCACACCGAAGGCGGTCGGCGTCGGCCACCGCGCGGTGGCCCGGCTCGTCCTGGGGCTCGTGGCGCCCGGCGAGGTCACTCTCCAGTTCTCCCCGGCGTCGTTCGACGCTTCGACCCAGGAGATCTGGGGCGCGCTGCTGAACGGTGGCCGGCTGGTGCTGCCGCCGCCGGGTGTCTTGTCGCTCGACGAGCTGGAGCGGGTCCTCTTCCGCCACCGCGTGACGCAACTGGTGATCCCGCCGGGCCTCTTCCATCAGATCGCGGCGGCCCGGCCGGAGATGCTGCGCTTCGTGCGGTTCGTCTCGGTGGGCGGTGACGTGCTCTTCCCCGAGGCCGTCGTGCGCTCGCTGGCGGCGGCGCCGGGCTGCGTCGTCTCGAACGGCTACGGCCCCACCGAGAACACCACCCACACCACGACGTACGAGGCGCGGTCGGCGGCGGACGTGGAATCCCCTCTTCCCATCGGCCGGCCGATCCCGGGAACCACGGCCTACGTGGTCGATGCGGCCTTGCGGCCGGTGCCGGCGGGAGTGCCCGGCGAGCTGGTCACCGGAGGCGACGGCGTCGCCCGCGGCTATCTGCACCGTCCGGAGCAGACCGCCGCGCGCTTCGTGCCCGATCCGTTCAGCGAGGGCCCCGGCGCGCGCCTCTACCGCACCGGCGACCGCGCCGCCTGGGGGCTCGACGGCCGGCTGCGCTTCCTCGGCCGGCTGGACGGCCAGGTGAAGATCCGCGGCTTCCGCATCGAGCCCGGAGAGGTGGAGGCCCACCTCGCGGCGCACCCGCAGGTGGCCGCGGCGGCCGTCGTGGTGCGCGACGATCTGCCGGGTGGGCGGGGGCTGGCGGCCTTTGCGGTCCTCGCCCCCCAAGCCACCCCCCCGCCCGATCTGCGCGTCCATCTCGCCGCGCACCTGCCGGCCTACATGGTTCCCGCGGTTGTTGCGGTCCTCCCGGAGCTGCCGTTCACCCCGGTGGGCAAGGTGGACCGCGCCGCCCTGGCCCGGCTCCCCTGGGCGGTGGAGCGGCCGGTGGCGGAGGAGGCGGCGCCGCGCGACGGCGTGGAGCAGACCCTCGCCGCCGTCTGGCGCGAGGTGCTGGGGCTCGCGCGGATCGGCCGGCACGACGACTTCTTCGCCGCCGGCGGCAGCTCCCTGGTGGCGATCCAGGCGATCTCCCGCCTGCGTGCCGTGCTCGGTGTCGAGGTGCCGCTGCGCTGGCTGTTCGACGCGCCGACGGTCGCGGCCCTCGCCGGCCGGATCGCCGGCCTGTTGCGCGCCGAGCCGGTGCATCCGGCACCGCCGCTCCTGCCGCGCGGCGCCCATGCCGGGGTCATGCCGCTCTCCTACGCCCAGGAGCGTCTGTGGTTCATCGAGCAGCTCCAGCCGGACACCGCCACCTACAACATGGCCACCGTGGCCGAGCTCACCGGTGGGCTCGACGCCGGGGCGCTGGGGAGAAGTCTCGACGCCCTGGCCGTGCGCCACGAGAGCCTGCGCACCCGCTTCCCCTCCACCTCCGGCGGCGGTCCCGTGCAGGTGATCGATCCACCCCGGAGCGGTCTGCTGGCGCGGGTCGACCTCTCCGGCCTGCCCGCCGCCCGCCGCGATTCCGCGGCTCGGGAGGTGGGGGAGGCGGAGGCCTTGCGGCCGTTCGACCTGGAGCGCGGCCCTGTGTTCCGCGCCTGCCTGCTGTGCCTCGGGCCGCGGACACACCGGGTGCTCCTCGCGCTGCACCACATCGTCTCCGACGGCTGGTCGATGGGCGTGCTCACCCGCGAGCTGACCGCCCTCTATGCGGCGGGTGGATCTCCGGCCGGGGCGGGCCTGGCGGAGCTGCCGGTGCAGGTCGCCGACTTCGCCCTCTGGCAGCGCGGCTGGCTGCAAGGCGCGGTGCTGGAAGAGCGCCTGCGTTTCTGGCGGTCCCACCTTTCCGGCGCACCGCCGCTGCTCGCGCTGCCCCTGGACCGCCCGCGCCCGCCCGTCCAGTCCTTCGCCGGAGACCGGCGGGAGGTGGTCTGGGAGGCCGGCCTCGTCGAAGGGCTCGAAGGGCTCGCCCGCCGCGCGGGGGCGACGTTCTTCATGGTTCTCCTCGCCGCGTTCGACGCGCTCCTCGTGCGCCTCACCGGCACGGGCGATCTGGTGGTCGGGGTGCCGAGCGCCAACCGCGACCGGGAGGAGATCGAAGGCCTGATCGGCTTCTTCGTCAACGCACTGCCGGTGCGCGTCCAGGCCGAACCCGAAGCCGGCTTCCTGCGCCTCCTGGAGCAGGTGCGGGAGGCGTCGCTCGCCGCCTTCGCCCATGCCGACGTGCCGTTCGAGAAGCTGGTCGCCGAGCTGCGCCCCGAGCGCGCCCTGGCCCATGCGCCGATCTTCCAGGTCCTCTTCCAGCTTCTCGACCTCCCGGGCGGAACGGCGCAGGTGCCCGCCGTCGAGCTGCCGGATCTGACGTTGCGCTTCCCCGAGGTGGAGAGCCGCACCAGCAAGTTCGACCTGATGCCGAGCTTCGTCCGCGCCGCCGGAGGCCTCCAGGGCGAGTGGCGCTACAGCACGGCGCTGTTCGACGGTGCGACCGTCGAGCGCACCGCCCGGTGCTTCGAGGTCCTGGTCCGCGGCCTTCTCGCCGACCCCGGCCGGCCGTTGGCGGACCTGCCGTTGCTCACCGCGGCACAGTGGCATCAGGCCGTGCACGAGTGGAACGACCGGGAGGCGCCGTTGCCCGCGGAGTCGGTGTCCACCCTCTTCGCCCGCCGGGCCGAGCTCACCCCGCGGGCGACGGCGGTCTTCGCCGACGGCGTCGAGCTCACCTATGCCGAGCTGGCGCGGCGGGTGCGCCGCCTCGCCCGGCGCCTCGCCGCGCGCGGCGTGCGGCCGGAGGAGGTGGTGGCGGTGATGGCCGGCCGCGGCACCGATCTCCTCACCGCGCTCCTCGCCATTCTCGAAGCCGGCGGCGTCTACCTGCCGGTCGATCCCGAGCACCCGCCGCTGCGGCTCGCGCACGTCCTCGCGCAGAGCGGCGCCCGGTGGGTCCTGACCGAAGGCCACGTCGAGCCTCCGGCCCCCGGGCGGCATGCGCTCACCACCCTCGGCCTGGCGGACCTGCTGGCCGAAGATCCGGCGGCGGCGGAAGCGGCGCCGGCCGGCTTCGACCGCCTGCCGGGGGAACGCCTGGCGTATGTGCTCTTCACCTCCGGCTCCACCGGCAACCCCAAGGGGGCGATGCTCACCCACCGGGGACTGCTCAACCATCTGCGGGCCAAGATCGCCGACCTGGAGCTGGGGCCGGGCGACACCGTGGCGCAGACCGCGGCGCCGGTGTTCGACATCTCGATCTGGCAGCATCTGGCGGTCCTCCTGGCGGGCGGCCGGGTGCGCATCGTCCCCGACGAGGCGAGCCGCGACCCTTACCTCCTGCTCTCGCTGGCGGATCGCGCCGGGATCACCGTGCTGGAGGTCGTGCCGTCGCTCCTCGCCGGGATGGTGCAGAGCGCCGCCGAGCTCGACCCGCCCCCGGCCCTCGCCGGCTTGCGCTGGCTGATCTCGACCGGCGAAGCGCTGCCCCCGGACCTGGCGCGGGCGTTCCTCGCCACCTGGCCGGGCGTCCGCCTGCTCAACGCCTACGGGCCGACCGAGTGCACCGACCGGGTGAGCCATGCGCCGCTCGTCGAGGTGCCGGCTGCCGCGGCCACCTCGATCGGCCGGCCGATCGCCAACACGCACCTCCATGTCCTCGACGGACGGCTGCGGCCGGTACCGGCCGGAATCCTCGGCGAGCTCTGCGCCGGGGGCGTGGCGGTGGGGCGTGGATACCTGGGCGAGCCGGGGCGCACCGCGGAGCGGTTCATCCCCGATCCGTGGGGAGGCTCCGGCGCGCGGCTCTACCGCACCGGGGACCTCGCGCGCTTCCGCCCGGATGGAACCCTGGAATACGCCGGCCGGCGCGACCAGCAGGTGAAGATCCGCGGCGTCCGCATCGAAACCGCCGAGATCGCCGCCGCGCTCGCCGACCATCCGGCGGTGCGCCAATGTGCCGTCCTCGCCCGTCCCCAGGCGGACGGCACGCCGGCCCTCGCCGCCTACCTGGTGGCGCGGCGCGACGCCGATCCGTCCGACCTGCGCAGCTTCCTGCGCCGGCGGCTGCCGGCCTCGATGATCCCGGCCGCCTTCGTCGAGCTGGAGGCGCTGCCGCTCACCCCCAACGGCAAGCTCGACCGGCAGGCCCTGCCCGATCCGTTCACCGCGGTACCGGCAGGGCTGCCGCGCGAGCTTCCGAGGAACGCCCTGGAAGAGCTGATCGACGCCCTGTGGCGCGAAGCGCTGGGGCCGGCCGCGACAGGGACGTACGCCATTCACGACGACTTCTTCGCCCTGGGCGGCGATTCGATCAAGGGAGCCATCCTCATCCATCGCCTGGAGCGGCGCCTCGGCGAGTCCCTGCCCGTCGCGGCACTGTTTGCGTCCCCCACCGTGGCCCGGCTCGCGGCGTACGTCGAAGCGGCGCACCCGCGGAGCGCGGCGCGGGTGCTGGGACGCGAGCCGGAGATCGACGAGGCCCCGCGCCCGCCGGCCGGGCGGCTGGCACCGGTCGAGCGCCATCCCCCGGCCGCGGCGGGCGAGGCGGTGCCGCTCTCCTGGTCCCAGGAGCGCCTCTGGTTCCTGCAGCAGCTCGACCCGGAGAGCCCGGCGTGGAACATGCCCCTGGCCTTGCGCGTCCGCGGGCCGCTCGACCCCGCTGCGCTCGGCCGGCTCGCCGGAGCGCTCTGCGACATCGCGCGCCGCCACGAGACCTTGCGCACCCGCATCACGACCCGGGAGGGCCGGCCCATGGCGGTGCTCGATCCGCCGCCGGCGCAGTGCCTCGCCGTCGTGGACCTGGCGGAGCTGCCGGCCGGCCGGCGCGAGGCGGTGGCGCGGGTCCTGGTGGAGAGCGAGGCGGCGCGGCCGTTCGACCTGGAGAGCGGGCCGGTGTTCCGTGCCCTGGTGGTGCGGCTGGGCACGCGCGACGCCGCGGCGCTCTTCGTTTCCCACCACATCGCCTGCGACGGCTGGTCGCTGGGCCTCTGGTCGCGCGAGCTGTCCGCGCTGTGGAGCGGCCGGCCTCTCCCCGAGCCGCCGGTCCAATACTCCGACTTCGCCCGCTGGCAGCGCGGCTGGCTGCACGGCGACCTGCTCGGCGAGCAGCTGGCGTACTGGCGCGGCCGGCTGGCCGGCCTGCCGCCGTCGCTCGACCTGCCCACCGACCGGCCGCGCCCGCCGCTCCAGACCTTCCGCGGCACCGCGCTGCCGGGCCGGCTGCCGGCGCCGCTCACCGACGCCCTGCGCTCGCTGGGCCGCCGCCATGGCGCTTCCCTGTTCATGGTCCTCCTCGCCGGCTTCCAGCTCCTGCTGCAGCGGTTGAGCGGCCAGGACGACGTGGCGGTCGGTGCGCCCGTCGCCGGACGGACGCAGCCCGAGGTGGAGGAGCTGATCGGCTGCTTCCTCAACACCCTGGTGCTGCGCACCGACCTGTCCGGGCGGCCGACCTTCGAGGAGCTGCTGGCGCAGGTGCGCGGCCATGCGCTCGGTGCCTATGCCCACCAGGACGTTCCATTCGAGAGGCTGCTGGAAGATCTCGGCCCGGAGCGCGACCTGTCGCGCACCTCGCTCTTCCAGGTTCTGTTCAACCTGCTGAACGCGCCCGATGCGGCGCTCGACCTGCCGGGGCTCAACCTGGCTCCGTTCGAGCTGCCGGAGGCCCTCGCCAAGCTCGACCTCACCCTGTATCTGGCCGAGCGCGCCGACGGCCTGCGCCTGCAGCTCGTGGGCAACGCCGACCTGTTCGACCGCCCGCGCCTGGAAGAGCTGCTGCGCCAGTACCGGCTCCTCCTGGAGCAGATCGCCGACCGCCCCGGGGAGGTGATCGACCTGTACACCCTGGTGACGGCGGAGGCGCGCCAGGTCCTGCCCGATCCACGGGAGACCCTGGGCCGCCTCTGGCCGGGTGCGGTCCACGACCTGTTCGCCTGCGAGGCCCGCCGCGATCCGCAACGGGTGGCGCTGGTGGACGGCAAAGCGGAGTGGACGTACGGCGAGCTCGACCTCGCCGTCTCCCGCCTCGCCGCCCGTCTGCGCGCCGACGGCCTGCGCCCCGGCGACCGGGTGGCGATCTGGGCGCACCGCGGAGCGCCGCTGGTCTGGTCGATCCTCGGCGTGCTGCGCGCCGGGGCGGCGATCGTGATCCTGGACCCGGCCTCTCCGGAGGCCCGGCTGCTGGAGATCCTGCAGCTCGCGCGGCCGCATGGCTTCCTGCGCCTCGACGCGGCGGGTCCTCTGCCGGCGCAGCTCGAAGCGTATGTGGAGGCGGAGCCGTTCCTTTCCATGCACCAGATTCCCTCCACCACGGCCAAGGGGGCGGTCGCCCGTTTCGGCTCCCTCCCGCTCCCCGCCGAGTGGCCGCCCGTCGCGCCGGGCGACGCGGCGGCGGTCTCCTTCACCTCGGGCTCCACCGGCGTTCCCAAGGGGATCGTGCAGACCCACGGCTCGCTGTCGCACTTCATCCCGTGGCATCAGGAGGTGCTCGGCTACGGCGAAGAGGATCGCCATTCCCTGCTCTCCGGCCTGGCGCACGATCCATTGCAGCGCGACGTCTTCCATGCGCTGTGCACCGGTGCGGCGCTGTGCATCCCCGATCCCGGCCGGATCGGCGAGCCCGGCTATCTCGCCGCGTGGATGCGCCGCGAGGGGGTGACCGTCTCCAACCTGACCCCGGCGATGGCCTGGCTGCTCACCGAGACGGCGCCGGATCGGCAGGAGGCCGGTCTACCCGCGCTGCGGGTGGTGGTGCTCGCCGGAGACATCCTCACCCGGCGCGACGTGGCGCGCCTCCACCGCCTCGCGCCGCAGGCGTGCCAGGTCAACGTCTACGGCACCACCGAGTCTCACCGCGCCCTCTCCTGGCACCGGATCGACACCACCTGCGGCGAGAACGGCCGGCAGATCCTGCCTCTGGGGCGCGGCCAGCGCGACGTGCAGCTTCTCGTCCTCGGGCGCAGCGGCGGCATCGCCGGCATCGGCGAGGTCGGCGAGGTGGCGATCCGCAGCCCGCACCTCGCCGAAGGGTACCTGAACGACGAGGAGCTGACCTCCCGCCGCTTCGTGCCGAATCCGTTCACCCGGGAGTCCGGCGACCGCATCTATCTGACCGGAGACCTCGGCCGTTACCTGCCGAACGGCGAGGTGGCCGCGGCGGGCCGCGCGGACCAGCAGGTGAAGATCCGCGGTTTCCGCGTCGAGCCGGGAGAGATCGAAGCCGAGCTGGGCCGGATCTCCGGTGTCCGGGAGGCCGTGGTGGTGGGGAGGGCGGACGGAGACGGCGGCCGGCGGCTGGTCGCCTACGTGGTCCTGGACCCGGCGTCGCCGCCCTCCGTGGCCCGGCTGCGCGAGGCGCTCGGCGGGCGGCTGCCGGCCTACATGGTGCCATCCGTCTTCGTGCCGCTCGCAAAGCTGCCGCTCAATCCGAACGGCAAGGTCGACCGCCGCGCCCTGCCCGACCCGCAGAGCGTGCCGGACACCGAGGATCGGCGGAGCCGCCGCGTCCCGCCGCGCGATGCCCTGGAGCTGCGCCTGGCGCGGATCTGGGAGGAGGTGCTCGGCACCGCGGGCGGCGTGACCGACGACTTCTTCGCCCGCGGCGGCACCTCCCTCCTCGGCGCGACCTTGCTCGCCCGCATCGCCCGCGACGCCGGCACAACCCTGCCGCTCGCCGCGCTGTTCCGCAGCCCCACGGTGGAGGCGATGGCCCGTCTGCTGCGCGAAGGAGGGGCCGGCCAGGAGGAGCCGGCTCTGGTGTGTCTGCAAGAGGGAAGCGGAGGGCCGCCGCTCTTCCTGCTGCCCGCCGCGGGAGGAGGCGCCCTGGCCTATGCCGAGTTGGCGCGTGCCCTCGGTGCGGAATGGCCGGTCTGGGCGCTCCAGGACGTGGCGCCGCCGGACGCGCCGCGCAGCGTCGCCGGGCTCGCCGAGGTATTCCTGGGCCACGTGCGCACCGTGCAGCCGGCCGGCCCCTACCTGCTGGCCGGCTGGTCCTTCGGCGGCCGCCTCGCTTTCGAGATGGCCCGCCGGCTCGCCGCGGAGGGAGAGTCGGTGGCTTTCGTCGGCATGATCGACACCGGCCTGGCGGAGCCGGTCGATCCGGTCTCGCCCGACGCCGAGCTGCTGGCCGCGCAGGTGGCGGGGGAGCTGGAGATCGATGCGGAGGAGCTGCGCCGGGCGCCGGACCCGGTGGCCGCCCTGGTGGTGCGGGCGCAGGGGGCGGGGCTGTTGCCGCCGGACTATCCACTGGACGACGCGCGCCGCCGGCTCCGGCTCTTCAAGGCCCACCTGGAGGCGGCCCGCACCGGCCGTCCCGAGCCCTATCCGGGCACCGTCACCTTCTTCGCCGCCGCCGAGCCGCCGGTGGGCGCCCCTGCCGAGCCCGGCCACGGCTGGGCCGCCTTCGCCGCCCATCTGGAGATCCTCGCCATCCCCGGCAACCACGTGACGCTCTTGCGAGATCCGCGGAACCGGGAGGTGCTGGCGGCGCGGCTGCGGGAGGCGCTGGAACGGGCGCTGGGCATCGAGCCGGGCGTCGCGCCGGCCCCCGGGCCGCGGGTGGAAACGCGGGGTTGAAGAGGCGCGTTCGAGTCTACGTGGACGTCCCGGAGCGCAGGCGGGCGAGCTCGGCGGCGAGGGCTCGTTCGCGAGCTTCCGCCGCTTCCCGAGCCGAGACTTCCTGGGCCCACCGTTCCTCTGCCTCCCGGCGTGCGGCCTCCGCCTCCCGGCGTGCGGTCTCCGCCACCCGGCGTTCG
>DIHE01000063.1:53460-80979 GCA_002420005.1 Holophagales bacterium UBA5704
CGTTCGGTCTCCGCCACCCGGCGCGCCGCGTCAGCGTCCCGGCGGGCTGCTTCGAGCTCTTCCTCCCACAGGAGCTTCTCCCCGGTCGCCGGGTCGACCAGCCGTAGCCGCTGGCCTTCGGGGACCGCGGTCAATCCCGTGGTCTCCAGGTCGAGCGAGCCGTCGGAATGCAGCGGGATCGGCCGGTACCGGCCCCGGTGGTCGAGCCGGTAGCCTTGCAGGCGCGGAGTCAGGTACTCACCGTAGGGGTCGAAGAGGACCAGCTCGGCGACGCCGAGCCGTTGGTAGAGATCCTTCTTGCGGCCGGTGTCCTCTTTGCTGGTGGAGCGGGAGGTGATCTCGAAGACGAGGGTCGGCGGGACCCCTTCCACCCAGACGAGCCAGGTGTCCCGGCCGTGCTTGCCGGCGACTCCCCGGGCGAGCATCACGTCGGGAGACACCGACCTGTCCGCCCTCCCCTCCTCATAGTAGAGCAGGAGGTTGCCCCCCACCCACACGTCCTCCGCCTCGGCGTAGCGCCGTTCCAGACCTCCAATCAGGCTGGACATCACCTGGCGGTGTAGCGTCGTCTCGGCCATCGGCTGGCCGTCGGAGGTGGGGTACTCGATCTCTTTCTCGAGCGGCAGTGCGCACATAAGGTGCCCCCTGTTGGAACAATCCCGACGGGTTGCGCCATCAGATCACCAGGAGGTGTCAGGACGCAACCCCTGAGGCCATGATACCACGCCGGATCGGCGCGAGCTTTCCACTATGATGAAGGGCACGATGCAAGACGTACGGTCCCTGCTGTTCCTCGCCGCCGCCTTCGCCGCCGGCATGGGGGTGGCGTGGCTGCTGGCGCGGGTTCGTCTGGCGCGGCTGGAGACGACGCTGGAGCACGAACGGCGGGCGGCGGTGGAGAAGCTGCGGCTGCTCGGCGAGGCGCAGGCGCGGCTGGCGGACACCTTCAAGGCGCTCTCCGCCGAGGCTCTCCAGGGGAACAACGCCTCCTTCCTCCACCTGGCCAAGGCGACCCTGGAGCGTTTCCAGGAGGGGGCGCGGGGCGATCTGGAGCGGCGCCAGCAGGCGATCGGCGAGCTGGTGGCGCCGCTCCGCGCCTCTCTCGACCAGGTGGACCGCAAGCTCCAGGAGCTGGAGACCACGCGCGCCGCCGCCTATGCCGGGTTGACCGAGCACCTCAAGACCCTCGGCACGGCCCAGGCGAGCCTGGAGCGCGAGACGGTCAAGCTGGTCGGCGCCCTGCGGGCTTCCGGGTCGCGCGGGCGGTGGGGGGAGATCCAGCTCCAGCGGGTGGTCGAGATGGCCGGCATGCTCGCCCATTGCGACTTCACGGTGCAGGCTTCCGTGGGCACCGAGGACGGCCGGCAGCGCCCCGATCTGGTCGTCCGCCTGCCGGGCGGCAAGAGCGTGGTGATCGACGCCAAGGCACCGCTCGACGCCTACCTGGACGCGCTCGACGCCCCCGACGAGGAGCGGCGGCGCGAGCGGCTGGTGGACCACGCGCGCAAGGTGCGCGGCCATCTCCTGAAGCTGGCGCAGAAGAGCTACTGGAGTCAGTTCGAGCCGGCGCCGGAGTTCGTCGTCCTGTTCCTGCCGGGCGAGACGTTCTTCAGCGCCGCCCTGGAGCAGGACCCGAGCCTGATCGAGGCCGGCGTGGAGCAGCGGGTGATCCTCGCCACACCGACCACCTTGATCGCCCTCCTGCGCGCCGTCGCCTACGGCTGGCGGCAGGAGCAGGTGGAGGAGAACGCGCGGGCGATCAGCGATCTCGGCAAGCTCCTCCACGAGCGGCTGCGGGTCTTCACCGGCCACCTCGCCCAGATGGGCCGCAACCTGGCGCAGAGCGTCGACGCCTACAACCGCGCCGTCGGCTCGCTCGAAGGGCGCGCCCTGCCGGCGGCCCGCCGCTTCCGCGACCTGGGGGCGGCGGGCGGCGAGGAGATCGAGCCGCTGGAGGCGGTGGACCGGGGGGTGCGGGACTAGAGGAACGTCTCCACCTTCGCCTTGGTCCTGAGCTGCTCGACGTGCACCCGCAGGGCCTGCTTCACCTTCTCGTCGCGCAGCAGCATGCCGATGCGCCCCTTGGCTTGCTCGAAGGGGACGGTCTGCTCCTCCTGGCGCTCGATGAGCTGGATGACGTGGTAGCCATAGCCGGTCTGCACCACTTTGCTCAAGTCGTTCGGCTTCTTGAGCCCGAAGGCGGCGGCTTCGAAGGGGGGGACGGTCTGGCCGGGGACGATCCAGGAGAGGTCGCCGCCGCGCTGGGCGGAGCCCGGGTCGTTCGAGTTCTGGGCCGCGAGCTGGGCGAAGTCGCCGCCGCCCTGGAGCTGCGCGAGGAGGTCGTCGGCCTTCTTCTTCGCCGCCTCGCGGTCGGCTGCCGGTGCCTTCGGTGCCACCCCGATCAGGATGTGCCGCACGTGCACCCGGGGCGGTGTCTTCATCCGGGAGAGATTCTGGTCGTAGAAGGCGCGGGCCTCCGGCTCGGTGACCTTGACGGTGGGGACGATCGTCGTCTCGACCAGCTTGTTGACCCTGCTGTCGTCGTCGTTCTTCATCTGCGCCTTGAGGCCCGCCTCGGTCATCTTGCCGGCGGCGAGCTGCTTCTCGAACTCCTCGCGGCTGGGGAACTGGCTCTTGAACCCCTGCATCATCTGCTCGGCCTCGGCGTCGCTGATCTGGATCCCCTTCTGTTTCGCCTCCTGGAGCAGCAGGTCGTGGGCGATCAGGCCGTCGAGGATCTCGCGATAGAACTCGAGACTCATCGGGGCCTCGATCCCCTGGCGCTGGGCGCGCAGCCCGCGCAGCGCCTCGGCGCGGGCGAGCAGCTTGTCCTTCTTGATCTCCTGGCCGTTGCAGCGGGCGACGACCGCCGGAATCTTGGCGGGGTCGAGGGCCTGCTCGGCCTGCGCAGCCATGCCGGGCTGGCCGGGGGTGGCCGGAGAGGTGCCGGCCGGCGCGGGCGGCGCCGCGGGGGGCGGCGCATCGGTCGATTCGGAGGTCTGCGTCTCGGCCGGGGTTTCCTCGCGGTTGCATCCGGAGAGCCCCACGGCGAGGAGCGCCAGCGAGGCGATGGCGAGGCCCGGGAAGAAGAAGCGGAACGTGCTGCGTCGAGTCATGGGTCGGTATCCTCGGAGGGGGTGGGTGGTCTGGCCCGAAGCGGGGAGGCTACGCCCGAGCCGGCTCAGGTGTCAACGGCCTGGGAGCGGTCGGGTATACTCAGAGATCTTTCCGGGCCGGCGGACGCCCCCGCAGCCCGGTTTCTGATCCAGGAAAGGAGCCGCCCCGATGGCTGTGAAGGACCCGGAGCCGACGATGCTTGCCGAGCGACCCGGCGCGACGATCCAGGAGGACGACGCCCTCGAGACCATGGCCGAGGCGCGCCGGCGCTGGGAGGTGGCGAAGGCCCGCTCCGAAGCGCAGGTCCCGGCCTGGAAGCGCGACTTCACCACCGTCTCCGGCATGGAGGTGCCGCACCTGGTCACCCCCGAACAGGTGGCGGACGTCGATCTGCAGAAGGACGTCGGCATCCCCGGCGAGTTCCCGTACACGCGCGGCATCCACCCCACCGGCTACCGGGGGAAGCTCTGGACCATGCGGCAGTTCGCCGGCTTCGGCACCGCCGCGGACACCAACCAGCGCTTCAAGTACCTCCTCTCCCAGGGCCAGACCGGTCTTTCCGTGGCGTTCCACCTGCCGACGCTGTACGGCTACGACTCCGACCACCAGATGTCCAAGGGGGAGGTCGGCAAGTGCGGCGTCGCCATCGACACCCTGGCCGACATGGAGACCCTGTTCGACGGCATCCCGCTCGGCGAGGTCTCCACCTCGATGACGATCAACTCGACGGCGCCCATCCTGTTCGCCATGTACCTCGCGGTGGCGGAGAAGCAGGGCGTCGATGTCCACAAGCACGTCTCGGGGACGCTGCAGAACGACATCCTCAAGGAGTACATCGCGCAGAAGGAGTACATCTATCCGCCGCGCCCGTCGATGCGGCTGATCACCGACCAGTTCTCCTTCGCCGCCCGGCACGTGCCGCGCTGGAACACCATCTCGATCTCCGGGTACCACATCCGCGAGGCGGGCTCCACGGCCCTCCAGGAGCTGGCGTTCACCCTGCGCGACGGCATGGAGTACGTGCAGTACGGCATCGACGCCGGTCTCCCGGTCGACGAGTTCGCGCCGCGGCTGTCCTTCTTCTTCAACAGTCACAACGACTTCTTCGAGGAGATCGCGAAGTTCCGCGCGGCGCGGCGGATCTGGGCGACGGTGATGCGCGACCGCTACGGCGCGAAGAACCCGCGTTCGTGGATGCTGCGCTTCCACACCCAGACGGCCGGCTGCTCGCTGACCGCGCAACAGCCGATCAACAACGTGGTGCGAACCACCCTCCAGGCGCTCGCCGCGGTGATCGGCGGCACGCAGTCGCTGCACACCAACGCGCTCGACGAGACGCTCGCCCTGCCCACCGAGGAGAACGCCCGCACCGCTCTCCGGACGCAGCAGATCATCGCCCACGAGTCGGGGGTCATCAACACCGTGGACCCGCTGGGCGGCAGCTGGTTCATCGAGGAGATGACGCGGCGCATGGTCGACGGCGCCTTCGACTACTTCCGGCGCATCGACGACCTCGGCGGCATGGTCGAGGCGATCGAAGCCGGCTTCCCGCAGCGCGAGCTGATGGACGCCGCCTTCGCCTACCAGCGGGCGTTCGAGGAGAAGGAGAAGCTCATCGTCGGCGTCAACGCCTTCCAGGTGACCGATGACAAGCCGATCGACATCCTCTACATCCCGGACGATCTCGCCGAGCGTCAGGTCGCCTTCCTGAACGAGGTCCGCGACCGCCGCGACGCGGGTGGCGTGGCGCGCACCCTGGAGGCACTCAAGCAGGGCGCGGCGGGCAGCGCGAACACCATGCCGCTCATCCTCGACTGCGTGAAGGCCTACTGCACGGTGGGAGAGATCAGCGACGCCCTGCGCGACGTGTTCGGCACCTATGAGGAACCGGCGGTTTTCTGAGCCGAAGCCAGGGAGACCAACGCCATGTCGATCACCGCCGGGACCGCCCGGGACCTTCTCCTCTACATGCTGTGGGCCGACCGCCAGATGCTCAAGTCGGTTCGTCCGGTGGACGCCGAGCATCTGAGCCGCGACGCCGGCGTGAGCTTCCACTCGCTCCTCGGCACGATGACCCACATGCTGGGAGCCCAGAAGCTCTGGCTCTCGCGCTTTCTCGGCCATCCGGACGGTTACCTGCTCGGGCCCGGCGATTTTCCCGACCTGCTCTCCTGGATCAAGGCCTGGGAGGAGACCGCCTCCGGGGTCGAGGCGTTCCTCGCCGGCCTGACCGACGAGCAGCTCGCGGCGCCCCATGCCTGGACGAGCCTGGCGGGAGCTCCCGCCACCCGTCCCCTCGGCCAGCTCGTCCTGCATCTGGTCAACCACACCACTTACCACCGGGGGCAGGTGGTCTCCCTGCTGCGCCAGATGGGCTACCCGGCTGCTTCGACCGATCTGATCCGCTTTTACGATGAGCGCTGAGCCCCGCCCCGCGAGGTGGGGCGAGCCAACCCGCCCGCGGCTTGCCATTTTGTCGCGGAATTGAGACAGAATGTCCGCAGGAGGTCGATCGACTATGAGACGAGGATCGGTTTGGAGCCGAGGGATGGGGTTCGTTCTGCTGGCGGGAGCGCTGGTGGCGGCGCCTGCTGCGGCGGTGAGCTATGGGAGCCTGGCCTTCACCCAGGCGGCGGTGGACGACTGCGCAGACTGGTTCGGAACCTGTGAGTGGAAGGCGACCTGCAAGATCGCCGGCGGCGAGGACGCCGAGGTCTTCGCTGCGCCCGGTGGCGTGGCACAGGACCTCGAGATCGAGAAGTCGTTCGAGGTGAAGAGCTTTCCGGCCAAGGTGGAGTGCTCGCTGTTCGAGGACGACGGCTGGTTCGGCGAGTCCTGGATCCCGGCGGGCACGGCGTCCATCGACCTTCCCGGGGGTGGCGACTACTCGTTCAGCCTCAAGGGAGATCAAGGCACGGTGGTGTTGACCGCGGTGGCGGACAGCTTCGAGATGCCCGACGGCATCGCGGCACCCGCTCCGGCCGCCGCGGCGGGCAAGCCGGCCAAGCCCGCCGCCAAAGCGCGCCAGCTCGTCGGCGGGTACCTGAAGGACCATCATGGGCACGGCGTCGTCCTGGGGCTCCCCTGGGACGCCTTCAAGGCGCGGATCGACCAGTACGCCGCCCAGGGCGTGCTGCTGTTCTCGATGCAGAACTGGGAGGATGGCGGCAAGCGCCTCTGGGGCGGCATCTTCCGCTCGTACAAGGGAAAGCAGGAGCTGGTGACGGATCTCGAGTGGGACCCGTTCCTGAAGCGCTTCAAGCCCCTGTACGACGGCGGGATGCGGATCCAGGACATGGAGATCTACGCGAAGGGGAACAAGTTCTACTTCACCGGGGTCTACCACGAGGGCGACGACGAGAACACCTTCTGGCTCGAAGAGCTGAATCCGTTCGTCGCCAAGTGGAGCAGCCTTTCGGGGGGCGGCCTCCGGCTCGTGGACCTCGAGGTCTACCAGGCGACCGGGAAGTGGCGTTACGCCGGCGTCTTCCGCGGCGGCTCGGGGAGCTACGGCATCCGTAACGCGATGACCTGGGACGAGCTGCAGACGTTCTGGAAGCCCAAGGAGGCCGAGGGACGCACCAGCCTCACCGACATCGTGACCCACAACGACAAGGGCAAGCAGATCTGGGACGTTGCTACCGGTGGCGGCCAGGGGCAGATGAGCCCGCTCCTGGAGGGCGCGGCGTTCGCCAAGGACTGGAAGGACCGCGTCGCCAAGGGCTTCCGCCTGGCCACGGTCGAGACGGTTCCCTGACGCCGGCGGATTCGGCCGCCGGGCACCCCGCGCAGCACGCAGGATCCTGCGCGCGGGACCCCGGCGGCCTGCCTCTGCTACAATCAACCGCCATGAACGAACGACGGATGCGCATCTTGATCGCCAAGCCGGGTCTCGACGGGCATGACCGGGGGGCGAAGGTGGTGGCGCGCGCGCTGCGCGATGCGGGGTACGAGGTCATCTACACCGGTCTGCGCCAGACTCCCGAACAGATCGCCGCCGCCGCCGTCCAGGAAGACGTGGACGCGGTCGGGCTCTCCATTCTGTCCGGAGCCCACAACAGCCTGCTGCCCGAGGTCACCCGCCTGCTCAACGAGCAGGGGGCCGACGACGTGCTCGTCTTCGCCGGCGGCATCATCCCCGAGCAGGACGTCGTCCATTTGAAACAGGTGGGGATCGACGAGATCTTCCTCCCCGGTACGTCCACCAAGGACATCGTGCGTTACCTGCAGGACCGTCTCCAGGCGGCCTGAGCCCTACCTCGCGGAGGCGTGAATGAGAAGAAGGATTCTGCTCGCCGATGACAGCGTCACGATCCAGAAAGTCATCGAGCTGACGTTCCTCGACGAGGACTACGACGTCAAGGCCGTCAGCAATGGCGACGAGGCGATCGCGGCCCTTCCGCAGGTCAACCCGGACTTCGTGATCGCCGACGTCCACATGCCGGGGGCGAACGGCTACGAGGTCTGTCGGCGCTCCAAGGAGCGGCGGCCGGACGTCCCCGTGCTTCTCCTGGTCGGCACCTTCGAGCCCTTCGACGAAGGGCAGGCACGGTCGGTGGGAGCCGACTCCTATCTCAAGAAGCCGTTCGACTCCCAGGAGCTCCTGCACCGGGTCGAGGAGCTGCTGGCGGCCGTGACGCCGCCGGCCGCCGCCGCTCTGCCCGGCGGGGCGGACGTCCTCGCCATGCCGTCTCTGACCGAGCTGCCGGCCTTCCCCGACGATCTGGCCGCCGCGCCCACCGACTGGGGGAGCTACGACCTCGAAGCCTCGCCGGCACCACCGGAGCCGGCCGAGCCGTTCCCGGCGCCGGTACCGTTCCCGGTGGAGGCCCGGGGAACGTTCGACGAGGCTCCGTTCCCGCTGGTGGACGCAGAGCCCGCCCACGGTGGCACCCTGCAGGTCGACGAGAGCGCTCTTCTGCCGGCGGGAGAGGTCCTGTTCGATTTCGACGCGGTCCCCGCCGCGCCGGTGGTTGAGGAGGCGCCCTCTTTCGCGACACCCTCGTTCGAGGAGCTGCCTGCGGAGCCGGAGCCGTTCGAGGACGTCCCTTCCTTCGAAGCGCGCCCTTACAATCATCAAGCCGCGCAGTCGGACACTTTGCGGCTGCGCACCAGCGTGCTCGCCGCGGCGGGATTCGACGTGGCTCCGGAGGCCTCGGCTCCGCCGCCGCCCGAGCCTCCGGCGCCGGTCTACGCCGCCCCTCCGGAACCGGAGCCCCTGCCGGAACCGGAGCCCGAGCCGGTGGTCGAGGCCCTGCCCGAGCTGCCCACCTACGCCGCGGAGCCCGCAGAGCCGCCGGCTCCCCCGGCCGTCGCCGCCGCATCGGCGCCTTCCGAGGTGGCCCCCGCGGCGGTGGCGGGCAACGGCCACCTGAGCGACGCCGACGTCGACCGGATCGCCCGCCGGGTCGTCGAGCTGATGGCGGATCGGGCGATCCGTGACGTGGCCTGGGAAGTGATTCCCGACATGGCCGAGATGGTCATCCGCGACCGCCTGCGCGAGCTGGAGAGCCAGGCCGAGAGCTTCGAGTAATCGGAGCGGTGGGCGCCGCCGCGGTGGACTCCCTCACCCGCTTTCTCGCGGAGCTGGATCGTGCCCGCCCGGAGCGGCAACGCCGCCCGGAAAATCTCGTCGTCGTCCGGCGGGTCGGCTCCACGAACCAGCTGGCCCGCGCCATCGTGGCTGATTACGAGGTGGAGGCGCAGGACCTGCGTCCCCTCCTCCTCCTCGCCCTGGAGCAGACCGGGGGGCGCGGCCGGCAGGGCCGGAGCTGGTCGAGCCCGGCCGGCAAGGGCGTCTATGCCACCCGCGTCCTGTCGCTGCGCGATCCTGCGAGACTTCAGAACCTGCCGATGCTCGTCGGCCTGGGTCTCTGCCGAGCCCTCTCCCGCCACCTGCCGCTGCCCTGCCGCTTGAAATGGCCCAACGACCTGGTGGTGGAAACGGCGGAAGGACGCCGCAAGCTGGGGGGCATCCTCATCGAGGCCCTCATCCACCCGGGGGAAGGGGCGGCGGCGCTCATCGGCTTCGGGGTGAACCATGCGCACGGTGAGGACGATCTGCCCCCGGCGGGTACGTCGCTGTGCCTGCTCGGAGGAGCCGGCGCCGAGCTGCCGCTGGCCGAGCTCACCTGGGACCTGGTGGATGGCGTGGAGAACGAGCTGGCGCACCTGGACGAGCCTTCCGCTGCGGTGGAGGCGTACCGTGCGATGTCCGTGCACCGGCCGGGTGACTTCCTGTCGTGCCGGGTCGGCGAGCAGGTCCTGGCCGGTACGTTCCTCGGGTTCGATGCGCTCGGCCGTTTGCGCCTCGACCGGGACGGCGAGGAGGTCCTGGTGGCCTCCGGAGAGGTGATCGAATGAGCGAAGCAAGGCGTCGCCGCCCGCGGGAGGAGGGAGGCAGCGGCCTCCTCGTCCTCGTGGACGTGGGGAACACCAACACCGTTTTCGGCCTCTACCAGGGAGACGACCTGGTGGAGAGCTTCCGGCTGTCCACGGAGAAGGAGCGCACGGCGGACGAATACGGGTCCCTCCTGCTGCCGCTCTTCGCCCGCCGGGGGATCGATCCGGCCTCGGCCGAGGCGGTCGTCATCTCCTCGGTGGTCCCTCCCCTCCACCTCACCCTCGACCATCTGGCGCGCCGCTACTTCGGCAAGAAGCCGCTGTTCATCGAGCCCGGCGTGCGCACCGGCATGCCGATCCGCTACGACAACCCCACCGAGGTGGGGGCCGACCGGATCGTCAACGCGCTCGCGGCGCGCGAGCTCTACGGTGCGCCGGTGATCGTCGTCGACTTCGGCACCGCCACCACGTTCGACCTGGTCAACGCGGCGGGGGAGTACGCGGGGGGCATCATCTCGCCGGGTATCATGATCTCCGCCGAAGCCCTGTTCGCCCAGGCCTCGCGCCTCTACCGGGTGGACGTGCGCAAGCCGGCCGAGCTGATCGGCAAGAACACCGCCGGTGCGATGCAGGCCGGGATCTACTACGGCTACGTCGGGCTGGTCGACGGCATCCTGGAGCGGCTGCTGGCGGAGATGCCGGACGTGAAGACCATCGTGGCCACCGGCGGCCAGGCGGATCTCATCGCCTCCGGCTCCAAATTCATCCGCCAGGTGGACCCGATGCTCACCCTGATCGGCCTGAAGCTCATCTACGATCGCAATCGTGGGTGAGAGCAGCGAAGACCACGCCTATTTCCAGGCGATCGAAGAGGTGTTCGTCCGCCTGCGGGGAGCGCCGCTCCTCCTGTCCCCGGCCGATTGGCAGGTGGCCCGCCGCTGGCATCGCGACGGCGTGCCGCTGGATCTGGTGCGCCGCGTGCTGGAGGAGATCTTCGCCAAGCGCAAGGAGCGGGGAGCGAAGGGGAAGATCTCGAGCCTCCGGTATTGCGCGTCCGCCATCGAGGCCGCCTGGGCCGACCTGCGCGAGCTGACCGCCCCCGGCGAGCGCCTCGAAGCACCGGTCTTCGATCCCGCCGCCCGCCTGCAAGCCCTCGCCACCGCCCTGCCCCCGGCTCAGTCCGGCCTCGCCCTGCGCGTCGTCACCCTCGCGGGAGACGCCCAGGAGATCGAGGAGTCCCTCGCCGCCCTGGACGCCGAGATGCTCGCCACCGCCTCCGCCGCCCTGGACGAGCCCGCTCGCCGCGAGGTGGAGGCGGCGGTCGAGAAGACCCTCGCCGGCCTGCGCGGCCGCCTCTCCGCCGACGAGCTGGAGCGCTCCCGCGAGCGCCTCGGCTGGCAGGTGCTCCGGCAGCGGCTGGGGTTGCCGGTGCTGTCGTTGTTCTCGCCGGATGCCGAGCCGGCGGAGTGAGAAGGGTCCGCGGTCGGCGGCTCTACCGCAGCGGCGCCGCCCGCCGTTGGACGGCGACGATGCGGTCCAGCACCTCGCTCACCTCGGAATCGATGGCTTCGCGCGGAACATAGGGCGCCAGCGTGTGGTAGTCCGTCTTCCGCATCAGGTTGGGAAGCTCGAGGCTCTTGAAGAAGTCCTGGAAGAGGGGATCGAGAAAGTCGTCGGACACCTTGGTGCCTGCATCCCAGGGCGAGCCCTTTCCCAGGACAACCGTGGCCTGCTCGACCTTCCGGATGGAGGCCTCCATCTGGTCGAGCCAGACACCCCGGAAGAGCGGGGGCATCTGGAGCTCGGCGGTCTGCCGGACCCAGCGCTGAAGGGTTTCCCGGGTGCACAGGTAGTTCTCGATCTCTCGCCGTTTCCACATCCACTGGTCCAGGTGGGGGTTGGCATCGAGGTTTCGGTCGAGCCGGTCGAACAGCGCAAATCCCTGCAGATCCGGCTTGGCCTCGCGCAGCCCGAAGAAGTGGTCGCGGGCCTTCACCGGCTGATTCTCCACGTAGTGCACGAACGGCCGTTCGAGCGCCTCCTGGGCAGGATGCTCCAGGACCCGTGCGAAGGCCTGGAGGATGGCGAGATCGGTCGAGCCTTCGAGATAGAGGACCCAGCCGGTCTGCTCGGCCTGGTAATACTGGTCGAACCCGATTTCCTTCAGGGATTTGAGGAGCTGGCTTCCGCGGTCGTCGATCCGGTGCGGCTTGCCGAGGAAGGCGACCACCACGTCGCGGTCGGCCGCTTCGTTCAGGATCACCTCGGAATGGCTGGCCAGGATCACCTGGCTCCCGCGCTCCCGGGCCGCTTCGCTGAGCATCTGGTAGATCTGCCGCTGGCGCAGGATCTCCAGGTGCGCATCGGGCTCGTCGATCAGCAGGACGGATCGTGGATTGCGGGCCAGATGGGCGAGAAGGAGCAGGATCTGCTGCAGACCCCGGCCCGCTGCGGAAAGGTCGAGATGGAACCCCGCCGGGTCGCGGTACGTCATGTTGATCTCGCCGCGTTCGGGAACGTAGACGGGGTCGTCGAGATCGACTTTGAAGAGGTGCGAGATGCGCGCCTTCAGGCCGTTCCAGTCTCCTTCCCCTTCCTCCGCGATCTGGTAGCAGAGGTTGCGGAGGACCTCGGCCGTCCGGCCTTCGCCGAGCCGCACGTTGATGGCGCCGGGGTCGAGCCGCGTTTCGTTGCCTGCCAGGCCGGACATGGGCGGCAGGAAGGCGATC
This sequence comes from Holophagales bacterium UBA5704, assembly GCA_002420005.1. Taxonomy (GTDB): domain Bacteria; phylum Acidobacteriota; class Thermoanaerobaculia; order Multivoradales; family UBA5704; genus UBA5704. The sequence goes on from DIHE01000063.1 coordinate 65,649, forward strand.
CGGTCGAGGTCCAGGTCGGGGATCTCCATCCGCTGCGGAGCTTTGTCGTCCGAGAGCCGCAAGGGGCGGCAGTAGAACGACTCTTCGTTGGCGTAGTCGAACTCGAGCCCGCAGGACCAGTGCTCGCCCTCCGTCACACCCTCGACGATCACCTCGATTCGGACGTTCCGGGTCTCGCTTTTGCCATTCGTGCGCCGGGTGTCCCGGACATGCAGGCCGCGCCACAACAGGTTGGCGCTCGGTACGGGGATCGCGATGAGGTCCCGGCGGTTGATCGTAACTCCCGGCCGCTTCTCGGGTGTGGTGGGCCCCCGCCGCTTTTCGTTCCACCGCCGCAGGCCGATGTCCCACAAGGCGAGGGCCTGGAGCGCCGTGGTCTTGCCCGAGTTGTTGGGTCCGATGAAGACGACCGGGTTCCCCAGCTCGACGATGACCTCTTCGAAGCGCTTGAAGTTCCGGATGGTGACCTTGGTCAGCACAGGTGGATTCTATGCCAGTCCTGTGGGTGGCGGCTGGAAGTCGACGGGAAAGTAAGGCAGAAGTGCAAGAATCGCACCCCAGAATCCGACTTTCTCAGGGCATGCAAAATGCCACCCTGTCCTCTCATGCTCCCATCCTTCTCCCCGCCGCGGCGTTCGCCGCCGGCACCCTGATCGCTTTCGAGCTCTCCTGGATCTCCCTCCCTCTCTGGGGGACTCTCGCCCTCCTGGGCCTGGCCCTCTTCCGGCGCGCCGGAATCTGCCTGGCCTTCTTCGCCTGCGGAGTGATCGCCGCGGTTCTCCGTCTCGGCCTCCCCGCGGACCCTCTCGCCGGGTTCAACCTGGAGCGGCCGGTCGAAGCGTCCGTCCGGATCTCCGGGCATTGGAGCCCGGAAGTGGACGAGGACGGCGGCTGGGCCGCTCCGGCCGAGCTCGTCCTCCTCCGCCAGGAAGACCGGATCGCCGCGCCCCCCGTGGACCTGACGGTGCGGGTGCCGGGCCTGGAGGAGCCTCCGGCGTATGGCTCCCGGGTCCGCATCCGGGGCTACCTGGCCCGCTCCTCCGGCTTCGCCAACCGGGCCGCAGTGCCTCCCGGCCGGTGGCGGCTGCGGGCGAAGAGCCGTGCGCTGCTGGAGGTCGAAGCGCCGCCGGATCGCCTCGACGTGCTTTCGGGAGCCCTGCGCCGCCGCGTCGACCGGGCCTTTCGCGCGGCCGGCCCGGAGAGCTCGGGCGACAAGCAGGGCAAGGCCCTGGCGCGCGCTCTCGTCCTGGGAGACGCTTCGGGTCTCCCGCTCGCCTGGAAAAGGGGTCTCCGGCTCACCGGCACCTATCACCTGATGTCCGTCTCCGGCGTTCATGTGGCCCTGGTGGCGGGGGCGGTGTGGCTCCTGGCCGGCTGGTTGCCGCGCAGTCTCCGCCTCCTGCTGATGCTCGCCGCGATCGTGCTTTATCTGCTGGTGGTGGGACCCCTCCCCGCCTTGGTGCGCTCGGCGGTGATGGGGCTGCTCGCCGTCCTCGCCCTGCTGGTGGAGCGCCCACCCGCCGCGGCCAATGCGCTGGGCTGGGCGGTGCTCCTGCTCGTGCTGGCGGACCCCGGCGTGGTGCAGGACCCCGCCTTTCAACTCACCGTTGCCGCCACCGCCGGGCTCCTCGTGGCGTCCCGTCCGCTGGCCGATCGTTGGCGGACGTGGCTCCCCGGCTGGCTCGCCACCTCCCTGGCGGCGAGCGTGGCGGCGCAGCTCTTCACCCTTCCCTGGGCGCTGCCGCGCTATCCAACCCTCGCACCGCTCGCCGCGTTGCTCAATCTCCCCGCCGTCCCCTGGTCGGGGGTCGTCCTTCTCGCCTCGATTCTCTGGACGGGTGTCGCCCTGGTGGCACCGGCGCAGGCAGCGGCTCTTCTGTCGGTTCTGGACGCCCTGGCGGCTCCCTTCGGGTGGCCGGCCCGCACGCGCCCGGACGTCTGGCTCGCCGTACCGGTCCTCGTGGAGCCCTGGGCGGCCTGGGTGCTCGCCGGGGGCCTGGCGCTTCTCCTCTTCGCAAGGCCCCGTGCGCTCTGGGCTCGCGTGGGAGCCTGGGGCGCCGGGGCCGTCTGCCTCGTGGTGTCCCTCTGGACACCCCTCGCCGGCCCGCGGAACCGGGGGATCGAGCTGGCGATGCTCGACGTGGGGCAGGGGGATTCGATCCTGCTGCGCGACGGTGCCCGGGCCGTGCTGGTGGATGGAGGAGGCTGGGAGCACGGAGACCTGGGAGGCCGGGTCCTGCTGCCGGCCCTCCTGGCCGAGGGGGTCCGCTCGCTCGATGCAGTGGTGATGACCCATCCGGACCAAGACCACTGCGGCGGTCTCGTCGACATCGCCGCCTACCTGCCGGTGCGCGAGGTCTGGATGGGCGCCGGCTGGGAGCCGAAGGGGTGTGCGGGAACGCTGCAGACCCTCCCCGGAGCCCGCACGCGCCTCCTCGCCCAGGGGGACGAAGCCCGGGTCGGCCGCTGGAGCCTGCGCGTGCTCCATCCGGCGGCGGACGAGCGGCGGGGGACGAACGAGCGGTCGCTGGTGATCCGGGCGGAGGCTTTTGGCCGGAGCGCCCTGCTCACCGGTGATATCGAGAGCTGGGCCGAATTCCGGCTCCTTCACTGCTGTGAGGCGGACGTATACACCGACCTCCTCAAAGTCGCCCACCACGGCAGCAAGACCTCCTCCTCGGTCTCGTTTCTCAACGCGGCCCAGCCCCGGTTGGCGCTCATCTCGGCCGGCGTCCGCAACCTCTACCACCATCCCTCCGAGACCGTCCTCCAACGCTTCGCCGAACGCGGCGTGCCGCTGCTGCGCACCGACCGGAGCGGCATGGTGCTGGTGCGGGTGGGGGAGGATGGGAGCTGGCGGATCGAGACGCCGGGAGCGCCGCGATGAGAGGGCGCCATCAGTGACTGAGGGTTCCAGCTTCAGGATCTTCACACCGACCGCTTTGGTGGGACCTCGGCGGCGACGCCGATCGCCGCCGGTGTGGCGGCGCTCGTTCTTTCCGTGCATCCAGACCAGGATCGAGGGGAGTTGAAGTCGCTCCTTGAAGGGACGGCCGAGAAGATCGGACAGGGCTACGATGCACGAGGACACAGCGACGACTTCGGCTTCGGCCGCGTCCATGCCGGCCGGGCGGTGGAGGAGGCGGCGCGGCTGGCCGGCCTCTGAGGCTGTGGGAGTGGGGGTCAGCTCCCGGTGCGGGTGTACCGGGAGCTGGCGGTGTGCATCATCCTCGGGCCTCCAGGGAAAGGATAGCACATCCTGTATCGCCCCTCTTGACAACCGCCCGCGCCGCCCGGTACCTTCTGCGCCGTCATGCGGAACCGTTCGAACGCCACCGCCCGTCAGATGCGCCAGCGAATGACCATGGTCATGCGCAGGCCGGGCGCTGGCCGTTCCGCTGCAGAGGACGCCTCCTAGAAGTCTCGACGACAGAGCGTTCTCCCCGCGAAATCGACCACCGCCCGGCCTCCTCCGGCGGTGGTTTTTCGCTTTTGGACCTTTTTCCAAGGGGAGATTGCAAATGTCGACCGATCTGTTCGAGCTGTCCACTCTCGCGCTGCATGCCGGCGCTTCGCCCGATCCCGCCACCGGCGCGATCCTGACGCCCATCTATCAGTCCACCACCTTCGTGCAGGAGGCGGTGGGGGTGCACAAAGGGTTCACCTACAGCCGCTCCGGCAACCCGACGGTGGCCGCCCTGGAGCGCCGGCTCGCCGCTCTCGAAGGCGGCGAGCACGCCCTGTGCTTCGCGACCGGTCTCGCCGCCACCACGGCCCTCGCGCTGGGACTGCTCAAGGGTGGGGATCGCGTGCTCGTTTCCGACGTCGCCTATGGCGGCACCGTCCGCCTGTTCCGCGAGGTTCTGCCGCCGTTCGGCGTGCAGGCCGAGTTTGTGGACACGGCGAAGCCGGAGTGCCTCGCGGAGGCTTTGCGGACGCCGGCCCGGCTGGTGTTTCTGGAGACGCCGGCGAATCCGACCCTCAAACTGACCGACCTCGCCGCCTGTGCCGACCTGGCCCATGCGGCCGGTGCGCTGGTGGTGGTGGACAACACGATCCTGACGCCCGTTCTGCAGCGGCCGTTCGAGCTGGGGGCGGACATCGTTCTCCACTCCACGACCAAGTACATCGACGGTCACAACGCCACCGTGGGAGGCGCGCTCCTCGCCCGCGACGCCGCACTGCACGAGCGGCTGGTCTGGGTACGCAACGCCACCGGGGCGATCCAGTCGCCGTTCAACGCCTGGCTCACCCTCCAGGGGGTGAAGACCCTGCCCCTGCGCATGGAGCGGCACTGTGCGAACGCTCTCCAGGTGGCCCGCTTCCTGGAGGGGCACCCGCGGGTGACCGCCGTCTCCTATCCCGGGCTCGACTCCTTCCCGCAGCGCGAGCTGGCTTTGCGCCAGCACCGGGCGGGGGGTGCCCTCCTGGCGTTCGAGGTGGAGGGTGGGACGGAGGCGGGCATCCGGGTCCTCAACAACACGCGCCTCTGTTCTCTCGCCGAAAACCTCGGCGCGGCGGAGACATTGATCACCCATCCGGTCTCCATGACCCACGGTTCCGTGCCCGTCGAGCAGCGCCTCGCCACCGGCATCACCGAGGGCCTCATCCGTCTCTCCGTCGGTCTTGAAAACCCGGACGATCTGATCGCCGACTTGCGCCGCGCCCTGTCGGCGTGAGCGCTTCTGAACCGGACAGCACCAAGAAAGGAACGACGATGAACCGACAGATCCGTGTCTTGAAGCTCGGCAGCTCCGTCCTCCGCACGGAGGCCGACCTGCCCACCGCGGTGCAGGAGATCTACCGCGAATGGCGGCGCGGTGCCGCCGTGGTGGCCGTGGTCTCGGCCTTTGGCAACACCACGGACGACCTGCTCAAACGGGCGGAGCAGTTGGGCCTGCCACCGAGTCCCGGCGCGGTCGCCGCGTTGCTCGCCACCGGTGAGTCCGCCGCGTCTGCCCTCCTGACCCTCGCCCTCCAGCGTTCCGGCCTTCCGGCCACCCTCCTCGACGCCCATACCGCCCGCCTCGCCACCCGTGGAGATCTGCTCGACGCCGAGCTGGTCGGTGTGTCCGCCTCTCGCATCCACCGCGCCTTGCGCGACGGCATCGTGGTGGTTCCCGGCTTTGTCGGCCGCGACGTCTCCGGCCATACGGCCGTGCTCGGCCGCGGGGGCTCCGACCTGACCGCCGTCTTCCTGGCGCGCGAGCTCGGGGGCTCCTGCCGGCTGATCAAGGATGTGGACGGCCTCTACACCTCGGATCCCGGCCGCCCCGGTGCCGTCCGTTTCGCCACCGCGTCGTGGGAGACCGCCCTGCGCGTCGGCAACGGTGTCGTCCAGCCCAAGGCGATCCGGCTGGCGCAGGAGGCCGGCCTCTCGCTGGAGGTGACCGCGGCCGGTCCCTTCGCCGGCACCGTGATCGGACCCGGCCCGGATCGCCTCGCGCCCGCCACGCAGCCGCGCACTCCGTTGCGCGTCGCCCTGCTGGGCTGTGGCACGGTTGGAGGAGGCGTCCTGGAGCGGCTGCTCGCCCGGCCGGACCTCTTCCGGGTCACCGGCGTCGCGGTGCGCGATCCGGAGCGGGCGCGGCGCTCGGGGCTGCCGAAGCGCCTGCTCGCCGCGGGACCCGTGGCCCTGGCGGAAGGGGAGGCCGACGTGGTCGTCGAGCTTCTCGGTGGCCGGGAACCCGCCCGCCGCGCCGTGGTGCGCGCCCTGGAGCGGGGGATTTCGGTGGTCACGGCCAACAAGGCCCTCCTGGCGGAAGAGATCGACGGGTTGGAGCGCCTGGCCGCCCGCCGCGGCGCCACGCTTCTCGCCAGCGCCAGCGTCGGTGGTGCCTTGCCGGCCCTGGAGGCGGTGCGCCGCCATGCCGGCGGCATCCGCGCTTTGTCCGGCGTGTTGAACGGCACCTGCAACTATGTCCTCGACCGCCTGTCCGCCGGGGAGTCTCTGGAGGCGGCGGTGGCAGCGGCGCGGGCGCAAGGTTTCGCCGAAGCCGATCCGACCCTCGACCTCGACGGCTCCGATGCCGCGCAGAAGTTGAGCCTTCTGGCGCGCGCCGCCTTCGGCGCGGCGCCGCGGTGGGACTCGATCCCCCGTCTCGGCATCTCGGCGCTCGATCCTGCTGCGGTGGCCGCCGCCGCCGGGCGGGGGCGGGTGGTGCGCCTGGTGGCCACGGTGGAACGCACGGCCTCCGGGCTGCGCGCGGGCATCCGGCCACAGGAGATCCAGCGATCGCATCCCTTCGGCCGCGCCTGTGGAGCCGGCAACGCTTTGCGGATCGAGACCACGGGCGGCGAGGTGATCGATCTCGCGGCGCAAGGAGCCGGCCGCTGGCCCACGTGCGAGGCGGTGCTCGCCGATCTTTACGATCTTCTCGCCGCGCGGTGCGAGGTCTCCTGTCTGCAGGGCATCGAGGCCGAGGAAGGTGTGGCATGAAGCTCGCGACCCGCTGTGTCCGCGCCTTTGCGGAAGACGACCCCTACGGCGCCGTGGCGCCGCCGATCTACCAGACCGCCACGTTCCGCCAGCCGTCCGCGGTGACCTTCGGGGAGTACGACTACTCGCGCACCGCCAATCCGACGCGTACCCTGGTTGAGCAGCACATCGCCGGGCTCGAGCACGCCCGCTTTGCCTGCGCTTTCGCGAGCGGCATGGCGGCGATCACCGCGGTGACCCGCCTGGTGCAGGCCGGTGAGGAGATCCTGGCCGGCGACGACCTCTATGGAGGCACCACCCGCCTCCTCGCCAAGATCGCGCCGCGCCAGGGAATCCGCGTCCGCTGGGTCGATGCCACCGATCCGGAAGCGGTGGAGCAGGAGATCGGGCCGGACACCCGGCTGCTGCTCGTCGAGTCGCCGACCAATCCTCTGCTGCGCGTCGCCGATCTCGAACGGCTCGCCGCGCTCGCCCGGCGGCGGGGCGTCCTTCTGGCGGTGGACAATTCGCTCCTTTCGCCGGTCCTCCAGCGGCCGATCGCGCTCGGCGCGCATCTGGTGATCCATTCGGCGACCAAGGTGCTGTGCGGGCATGGCGACGTGATGGCGGGTGTGGTGGTGACCGATGACGAGGACCTCCACCGGCAGATCGCCTTCCACCTGAACGCCGAAGGCGCCGGCCTGGCGCCGTTCGACAGCTGGCTTTTGTTGCGCGGGGTGAAGACGCTCGCCCTGCGTGTGGAGCGGCAGAGCGCGAGCGCGCGCAAGGTGGCGCGCTTTCTGGCGGAGCAGCCGGGGGTCCGGCAGGTCTTCGATCCGGGTGTGGGGCCGGTGGTGAGCTTCACCACCGGTGATCCCGAGCTCTCGCGCCGCTTCGTGGAAGCGGCGCGGTGGTTCACGATCGCAGTGAGCTTCGGCTCGGTGACCTCGTCGATCAGCCTGCCGTGCTTCATGTCCCACGCCGGCGTGCCGGCGGAGCTGCGCGGCCGGCTGGCGCCACCGGCCGATCTGGTCCGCCTGTCGGTGGGCATCGAGGATCCGGACGACCTCCTCGACGACCTCCGGCAGGCGTTCACCGTCGCGGAAGCCGGCTCTAGAAGCTCACCCGGACACCCAGCCGGAACGAGGTCGGAGGTGTGCGCAGAACCGGTTTTTTGTAGCCCGGATTGACCGGGGTCGGCGAGCTGTTGTCGGCCTCCTGGAAGCCCCAGCGCTGGTCGATCAGCACCGCTTTCTGGGCATTCAGGAGGTTGAACACGTTGACCAGGAAGTGGACCTTGGCCGGGCCGACGTCGAGCGGGTAGCCGAGCTGGAGATCCGCCTCGTAGTTGGCAGGGGTTCTCCCCTCGGCGCCGCGCTGGGTGAGGAAAAACTCATAGCGGCTGTAGATGTCCGAATAGCCGTAGCGGGTGACCGGCGTCCCGGTGCGGTAGTAGGCGGAGGCGCCGACCGAGAGCTTCCAGGGGCTGAACCAGACGCCGGAGACCTTGAACTGGTGCCGGCGGTCGTTCGACAGCGGGCCCTTGTTGGTGATCCGGGTGAGGTCGCTGCCGTTGGTGAAGAAGTCATAGTAGTCGTAGGCCGCCGAGATGTTGGGGTCGGCGCCGACGTTGGTGAACGGCGCATAGAGGCCGTCGAAGTTGCCGTCGAGCTTCGAGTAGACGTACGAGGCCAAGCCCTGCCAGTTGTTCGACAGGCGCCTCTGGACGTCGACCTGAACGCCCTTGTAGACGCGCTTCGGCTCCGGTGCGGGGAGGGTTCGTGCGTAGTCCAGGGTGAACACCTCTCTCATGATCCCTTCGCCCGGGTTGCCGATGCAGTAGGTGCCGTCGTCCGCACACAGGAAGTCTTCGATCACCTGGCCGTAGTTGCGGTAGACCCCTTTGATTCCCAGCGACACGCCGGGCAGGATCTCGCGCTCGTAGCCGAGGATGTACTCGTTGATGTACTGGTTCTCGAGATCGGGATCGACCGGCTCGGTGAAGCCGCCGAGGATGGCGGACGAGACGCCGAGATCGGCCTCCGCCTGCGCATCGGGCCGGGTGTCGGTCGGGCTGTAGTTGAAGATACGGGCCTGGCGCTCAAAGGAGAACGAGCGGATGACGAGGTCCATCGGGATCTGCTCGTAATAGCGGCCGAACGAGCCGAAGACCTTGGAGCGTCCCTGGCTGTCCGGATCCCAGACGAAGCCGAGCCGCGGCGCATAGTCGTCCTTCAGGTCGATCCGCTTTTCGCCGGAGGCGTCGATGATCTCCTGGCGGTCCCAGCGCATCCCCAGGTTGAGCATCAGGTTCGGCCGGATCGCCCAGCGGTCCTGGAGATACAGGGAGGTGTTCTTGTGCTCGGGGGAGGCGATCAGCGCCGACACCGGAGCGTTGCCGACGGTGGCGGTCGGCGTGGTCCAATAGAAATGGCTGTAGACCGGCCGGCCCGGATTGGCGGCGTTGGCGAAGACGTCGACCTGCTGGCCGCCGGAATTGCGCCGGACCACCTCGGCCGACGCCGTCTCATACTCGGCACCGGCCTTGAGCTGATGGCCCCCGAGGAACCGGGTCGCCGTGCCGCCCCAGGAATCGCGCTTGAACGACTTCTCCTGGATCAGGCCGAAGCCGCCGGTCTGGAAGAAGTCATCGTCCACCGCGCGGTACTGGATGCGGTCGCCTTCGGCGGTGGCCGGTCCCACCGAATTCTCCTCCTCGTGCCGGGAGCCCTGCAGGGTGAGAACCCAGTCCGAGCCGAAGATGCCTTCATAGCGCAGGGCGTAGTCCTGGCCGCCGAAGCTGCGGACGCCGGTGTAGGTGGAGGGCTCGCCGTTGAGGGAGTGTTGGGCGTCGTTGATCGCACCGGTGTCGTCCCGCGGGTCCTGGAAGAAGGTGCCGATGAGCGAGTGCGCATCGTTCACGCGCCAGGTGAGCTTGGCGGCGCCCAGGTCGCGCTCGCTCTCGGAGCGGACGGTCGTGCCGGCCAGCGGTCCTCCGGGGAGCACGCTGTCCGTGCTGTTGCTCACCCGGTCGTAGGCGGCGAAGAACCACAGCTTGTCCTTGGCGAGATAGCCGCCGAGGCCGACGCCATAGTCCTCCCGGGTGAAGCCGGTCACCGTGCCACTGGTGGCGACCACGGCGTCCGCCGAGCTCTGGAGGGAGTCGGAGTCGTAGTAGCCGAAGACGTCGCCATGGAAGGTGTTGCCGCCGGACTTGGTGATCACGTTGATGATGCCGCCGGTCGACCGCCCGTGCTCCGCTTCATAGCCGCCGGTCTTCACATCGACCGCCTCGATGAACTCGAAGTTGAGCTCCTTGCCCTGGAAGCCGTACTCGACGCCGGTGGTGTTGACGCCGTCGACGTAGAAGACGTTCTCGGCGCCGGTCGAGCCATAGACGGTGATCGACGACTGCCCGGTGTTCTCCGGGTTGGCGTCGGAGGAGACACCCGGTGTGATCTGGACGACCGAGGAGTAGTTGCGCCCGGTGGGCAGGGTCTGCAGGGAACGGGTGTCGAGGTTGGTCCCCAGCTCGCTCGTGGTGGTGTTCACCAGTGGCAGCTCGGTGGTCACCGTGATCTCCTCGGAGACCGAGGTGCGCAGCACCGGATTGAGGACGGTATCGTCGTCGAGCGCCACGGCGACGGCCTTGTGGTTGTCGGTGGCGAAGCCGGACAGGGTGAAGCTGAGGTCGTAGGCTCCCGGGGGGAGCAGGGTGAGGCGGTAGCTGCCGGTCTCATCGCTCACGGTGGTGCGGACGCCTTGCAGGGCAGGGCTCCGCGCTTCGACGGTGACGCCCGGGAGGACGCCACCCTGTTCGTCCGTCACCCGTCCTGCAATGCCACCCGTGGTCTGCGCCGAGGCGGCCGACCCGAGGGTGCAGAGCAGGAAGGCGACGGCGATGGACCTGCGGCACATCTGGCTCATCGCGGTCTCCTTGATCCGCGCAGGGCGGATCGGCAAAAGCGGCAGCTCTTGGCGGCAGAGCTGGCACAGAAAGATGGCGTCGAATGTAACACAGAGGTTCGGCCCCGGGCGTGAACCGGTACATCGGCGCCTTGCCCCGGTTGAAGAGCGCAATGAACCGGGTGCAATCAGGCGATTCCCCCGGTCATCGCCGCGCCGGATCGGGGAAGCGACGAGATGTACCAGTTCACGAATGCAATGAACCGGTGCATCGGTTCACCGCACCTGTTCACAAGCGCGTTGTACCGGTGCAAAGGGGTGATACCCCGGGAGATCGTCGCGATGAACTGGGGTCGGGTCCTGATGTACCGCCCCACGGATGCAGTGAACCGGTACGTCGGAGCGTCGCACCCGTTCGCGTGAGCGATGTACCTGTGTCGTGGGGCAATGCCCCGGGACATCGGCCCAATCGACCGGGGCGACGGGGCGATGGACCGTTCGGGTCTTCGAGCGGCGGGCAAAAAAAGGGGCGTGGCCGGCGGCCACGCCCGAGCGGAGTCGCTGATCTTGCGTGTGCCGCTCTACGTGGCGGTCTCGGGCGTCGCGCCGGCAGGGAGTGCCGTGCCGGCCGACTTCTTGCGGGCCGCCTCCTCGGGCTTCGCCGCCTTGCGGCCTCGGAAGGGCAGGAGGTTGAACTCGGCCAGCTTCTCGGCCCGGCGCCCATACTTTTGCTTCACCCCGGCGCGCAGGAAGGCGGCGAGCTGGCGCCCTTCGGCGACCAGGGTCTGAAGCCGCCGGGAGACCTCCTGCCGGCTCGCCGCCAGGGCGGCCTGCTGCTGGAGGAGAGTTCCGGTCTCGGCGAGGATCGCCTCGAGCTGGCGGCGCGGTGCCTCCAGATGGGGGAGGTCCGCGGAGTTGGCCACCAGGGTCGGGATCAAGCGCTGCCAGTCGTCCCGGGTCTCTGGTTGGGTGGTGATCTTGCGTGGCATCTGTGTGTCTCCTTCGGGGGGCATCCCGGCCGCCCCGGTCGTCCCGGCGCCTGCATGACACCGGGCGGAGAGCAGGGTCCCCCGGGAAGCGCAAGACCCCAAAACGGGCCGCCGGGGCCGATGCGCCGCAATCCACAGAATCCACGAGAGATACGGGCCGCGCGCGAGAATGAAAGTTGTCCAATGGAATTGGACAAAGTCGCACCGAACCGCCCTATCCGCCGACACCTGTGCCTGGGAGCGCTGGCGTCTCGCCGGCATTCAAGAAAGCGGGCCGAAGGCTGGACCGCGAGGATCAGGGCTTCCGCTTCGCGGTTACTCTTGAGGGCGACGGCGAAATCGACGTCGCGGGTGAAGCGGGGCTCGGCCCGGGCGGAAACCGCCAAACCACCCACCAGGGCCCATCGGTAGCCGAGATCCGCCAATGTCTCCTTGGCCTGGACGGCCACGCGCTCTAACTGGCTGGCGAAGCCTTCCGCGGCCACGTGACCGGCCTCCCGACGCCGTCGCCGTATTCCGCACCAGGGCGGTGCATGAGCCAAGCCCACACCATCTCTTCGATGTCCGCGGCGGATGCCTCCGGATGCCGACGCCGGAGGTTCTGGCGCATCATCCGTTCACCCGCAGTGAAGAGGTCGAAGGCGGTCCTCAGCCGTGCGGATGCCATCTCGTCCCGGGTCATCCAGGGAAGCGTATCACGCAGGCCGGCAGGAGAGGCAGGCTCGGTACCCACCGTGGTCTCCACGGGAGCCTGTTGCGCAGGTCCCATTTCGGGACTACAATCCGGCCGGCCGATTTCGGCCAGGCGAGCATCCTGCGAGACGGCCGGGTGGTGTTCAACATCGGGGGCAACAAGTACCGGCTGGTGGTCTGGGTCAACTACGCCTATCGGGTGGTGTACATCCGCTTCATCGGTACCCACGCTCAGTACGACGAGATCGATGCGCAAACGGTCTGAGGAGGAACAGAGTGGACGTCAAGCCGGTCAAGACCGAACAGGACTATCGAGCGACCCTTCAGGAGATCGAGCGGCTCATGAGCGCCGTACCCGGAAGCCCCGAAGGCGAGCGGTTGGACGTGCTGGTCACGTTGGTCGAGGCGTACGAGCGGGTCCACTTCCCTCTCGATCTGCCCGATCCGGTGGAAGCCATCAAGTTCGTCATGGACCAGCGCGGTTTGAGCCCGAAAGATCTGGAGCCGATGATCGGCCGCTCCAACCGTGTCTACGAGGTTCTCAGCCACAAGAGGCCTCTCACTCTCCGGATGATCTGGAAGCTGCACAAGGGGCTCGGGATTCCGGCGGAATGCCTGATCAGGCCCCCCGGCGACCTCGCCGTAGCCTGAAGCTGATCCGGGTGGAGGTGCCGGCCGGGTCCTCCCGGCTTGCTGAAGAGGGTGCTACGAGAGGAACCGCTTTCTCAGGTCTTCAAAGTCCCGCCTACCGGCGGCGCCCGCGCGGTGGTGCAGGACGAGCGGTCGGCGAGAGCCGGGCACCCGGTTGGATGAGGTCGTAAATCTTGTGAAAGAGGTTCCTCTGCCCGAGAACCTGGCGCGTCTCCCAGGTCAGCAGCTCCTCCCCTGCGAGGGCGTTGATCCTCTGTTCCAGCTCCACCAACTGGTGGGAGCAGCGGCGGATGAGGGTGCCGAATCGAAGCCAGAGAAAGAGCAGCGCGAGCGCAGCGGCAGCGAAGAGAGCGGTGCGTCCTTCGAAGGTCCAGGGTCCGAGGTGGACGGAGGGCAAGCGGTTTGTCTCGGTCTCGAAGAAGGCATAGGTGCCGAGAGCCGCGACATAGCCCACCAGGGTGAACCGGGCGCTGATCCGGCTCTCGATCTCGGAGCGCATCGCCCGGTACTCTTCGAGGAGAAGGTCCACCCTGTCCTTGGCATCCATGGCGCGATTCTCCCATCGTCGGTCGAGGAACCACAAGGGACCTCCCCCCGCGGCGTCCGCCCTCTTCTCGGAAATGCTCTCCCGGCCGCCCTCGCTCGTGTGCCTGCCTCCCGCCTTTGCGATAGGATCTCAGGGATCTCGGGAGAGCAGATGGCAGGACAACCCAGCCTTCCCCAAGCGGCCGGACTTCAGCTTCGCCCCGTGATGGAGAGCAATGGGTCTACGTGTTGGACACCGGCGGGACGGCGAGCCCCGGCCTTGCAGCGGACGGCCGGCGCCGCCTCTGAGGGTCAACCCGGCGCGGCTACTTCCCGAAGAGCCGGCAGGTGAGCCATTCAGGAATCAGTGGCACCTCGGCGATCATGGCGGCAAGGCCCCCTCCCGGCCTGAGCGGTGCTATCGTCGGCTCATGGTGCGGCGTCTCACCTTCGACAGCCAAGGCCGGGGCCTGCAGGAGATCACCCAGGCGGTGGCGCAGGCGGTGCTGGAGGCCGGTGTCGCCGAGGGCCTGTGCACCGTGTTCGTGCAGCACACCTCGGCCAGCCTGACCATCCAGGAAAACGCCGATCCTTCGGCGCGGCACGATCTGGAGAGGTGGCTCAACCGGCTGGTGCCGGAGAACGACCCGCTCTATACCCACACGTCCGAAGGGCCGGACGACATGCCCTCCCACATCAAGGCCGCTCTCACCGCGACCTCCCTGGCAATCCCGATCCTCGACGGCCGGCTGGGTCTCGGCACCTGGCAGGGCATCTACCTCTGGGAGCACCGGCGGCACAGGAGCCGCCGCAACGTGCTGGTGCACGTGGGGGCGTGAGGTTTCACAGGAACCCACGTGGGCTTCCGGGTGACCTCTGCTACCATCCGGGGCCATGACGGAACCGGTCTCGGCGCGGCCTGCGCGCCCGGAAGTGACGATCTATACCGATGGCGGCGCCGAGCCCAATCCGGGCACGGGAGGGTGGGCGGCCATCCTCCTCAACAAGGAGAGCGGCAAGACCAAGGAGCTCTCCGGCGGCGAGCCGCGGACGACCAACAACCGGATGGAGCTGACCGCGGCGATCCGCGCCCTGGAGGCGCTCAAGCAGCCGTGCCGGGTCCACCTGTTCACCGATTCGCAGTATCTGAAGAAGGGCATCACCCAGTGGATGGCCGGCTGGATCGCCCGCGGCTGGAAGCGCAAGGACGGCGAGCTGCTGAACGAGGACCTCTGGCGCCGTCTCGCCGAGCTGGTCCGCGAGCACCAGATCGACTGGCAGTGGGTCAAGGGCCATGCCTCCAACCGCTGGAACAACCGTGCCGATGAGCTGGCGAGCGAAGCGATCCGCGCGCAGAGGGGGGCCTCGCGCGAGGCGCCGGCCGCCTCCGGCCCGCCGCCGGAGGCCGAGGTCTTCCTGCGCGTCTCCTGCGGCGGTGGCAAGGGTGGCTGGGCGGCGCTCGTCCGCCGGGGCGGCACGGACAATCTCCAGACCGGCCGCAGCGGCAAGACGTCGCCGAACCAGATGGACCTCCTCGGCGCCGTCGCGGCGCTGGAGGCCTTGCCGCGGGGGATCTCGGTGGCCGTTCACACGGGGTCCGACTACCTGAGAAATGGTGCCACCCAATGGATGGAAGGTTGGAAGCGGCGCGGCTGGAAGACCCAGGAAGGCGCCGAGGTCTCCAACCGCGAGCTCTGGCAACGCCTCGACGCCGCCCTGGCGGCGCGTAAGGTGACCTGGCCGTCGATCAAAGGGCGGGACGTGCCCGAGCTGGAGACTCTGGGCAAGACCGCGCGCGAAGCCGCAGCCGGGGAGGCTTGACCCGAACAACACGGAACGTCCCAGCGCCTCCCCCGAGCCTGCAATTCCCGAACGTCAGAAGGAGAGACACGATGAGCGAACAGAGCAAGTGCCCGATCGCCGGCCATACCGGCAGAACCTCGGCGGGCCGAGGGACGTCGAATCGCGACTGGTGGCCCCATCAGCTGAACCTGGGCATCCTGCACCAGCACGCGCCGGCCTCCAACCCGCTGGGCCCTGATTTCAACTACGCGGAAGAATTCAAGAAGCTCGATCTGGCCGCGCTGAAGAAGGACCTGTACGCGCTGATGACCGACTCGCAGGATTGGTGGCCGGCCGACTGGGGCCA
>DIHE01000063.1:81277-81559 GCA_002420005.1 Holophagales bacterium UBA5704
CTGGCCCGACAACGGCAACCTGGACAAGGCGCGCCGCCTGCTCTGGCCGATCAAGCAGAAATACGGCAACCGGATCTCCTGGGCCGACCTGATGATCCTGGCCGGCAACTGTGCGCTGGAGTCGATGGGCTTCAAGACCTTCGGCTTCGGGGGCGGCCGGGCGGACATCTGGCAGCCCGAGGAGGACATCTACTGGGGCAAGGAGGACACCTGGCTGGGCGACAAGCGCTACAGCGGGGAGCGCGACCTGGAGAATCCGCTGGCCGCCGTGCAGATGGGCCT
>DIHE01000063.1:81872-105413 GCA_002420005.1 Holophagales bacterium UBA5704
ATGGCGATGAACGACGAGGAGACGGTGGCCCTGGTCGCCGGCGGTCACACCTTCGGCAAGGCCCACGGCGCGGGCGATCCGGCGCTGGTGGGACCGGAGCCCGAGGCGGCTCCGATCGAAGCGCAGGGCCTGGGTTGGATCAACCGGCTCGGCACCGGCAAGGGGGTGGACACCAACACCAGCGGTGTCGAAGGCGCCTGGAAGCCCAACCCCACCCGGTGGGACAACGGCTACTTCGAAATGCTGTTCGGCTATGAGTGGGAGCTGGTCAAGAGCCCGGCCGGGGCCTGGCAGTGGCTGGCCAAGGACGTCAAGGAAGAGCACATGATTCCGGACGCCCACGACCCGTCGAAGAAGCACCGGCCGATGATGACCACCGCCGACCTGTCGCTGCGGTTCGACCCGATCTATGAGCCGATCGCGCGCCGCTTCCTCCACGATCCGCAGGCCTTCGCCGATGCGTTCGCCCGCGCCTGGTTCAAGCTGACCCACCGCGACATGGGCCCCAAGGCCCGCTACCTCGGCCCCGAGGTCCCGGCGGAGGATCTGATCTGGCAAGACCCGGTGCCCGCGGTCGATCACCCGCTGATCGACGCCCAGGACGTCGCCGACCTCAAGGCCAAGGTTCTCGCCTCGGGCCTCTCGGTGGCGGAGCTGGTCTCCACCGCCTGGGCCTCCGCTTCGACCTTCCGGGGCTCGGACATGCGCGGGGGCGCCAACGGCGCGCGGATCCGCCTGGCGCCGCAGAATCACTGGGAGGTCAACCAGCCGGCGCAGCTGGCCAAGGTGCTGGGCGTGCTCGAGTCCATCCGGCAGGCCTTCAACAGCGCCCAGGCGGGCGGCAAGCGGGTCTCCCTGGCGGACCTCATCGTGCTGGCCGGCTGCGCCGCGGTGGAGGCGGCGGCCCAGGCGGGTGGCTACGCGGTGGCGGTCCCCTTCACGCCGGGCCGCACCGACGCTTCGCAGGAGCAGACCGATGTGGCCTCCTTCGCGGTGCTGGAACCCCAGGCCGACGGCTTCCGCAACTACCAGCAGCAGGCCTTCACGGTCTCGGCCGAGGAGTTGCTGGTGGACAAGGCCCAGCTCCTGACCCTGAGCGCGCCGGAGATGACGGTGCTCGTCGGCGGCCTGCGTGTGCTGGGAGCCAATAGCGGGGGCTCGCAGCACGGCGTGCTCACGCAGCGGGTCGGAACCCTGAGCAACGACTTCTTCGTCCACCTCCTCGACATGGGCACCGTGTGGACGCCCACCTCTGAAGCGGGCGATGTCTTCGAAGGGCGCGACCGCAGGACCGGCGCGCTGCGCTGGACCGGCACCCGCGTGGATCTGGTGTTCGGATCCAACTCGCAGCTGCGGGCTCTGGCCGAGGTCTATGCCCAGGACGACGCGAAGGAGAAGCTCGTGCACGACTTCGTCGCGGCCTGGACCAAGGTCATGAATCTCGACCGCTTCGACCTCCGCTGAGCCCCGCCGCCTCCCCGGTTCCGGCGGTGGCCCGCCGCCGGAACCGAAGGGGCCTTACAGAAACGTATACCCCCGATCCTCCCGCGGCCCCACCACCGCGGTCGCCTCGATCTCCACCAGCGCCCGGTCTTCGATCAGCGCGCTCACCACGACGACCGCCATGGCGGGAAAGCTGCGGCCGATGATCTCCTTCCAGGCCTTGCCGATCTCTTTCCGGCTGGCCAGGTAGGCCGCTTTGTCGGTGACGTACCAGGTCATGCGCACGAGGTGTCGCGGCTCGGCGCCGGCTTCGTGCAGGACGGCGACGACGTTGCGCAGGGCCTGCGCGGTCTGCGCGGCGAAGTCGTCTGTTTCGAAGGCTCCGGTCGCCGGGTTCCAGCCGATCTGGCCGGCGACGAAGACCTGGCGGCCGGTGGCGGCGATGCCGTTGGCGTAGCCGATGGGCTTCGCCCAGCCGGCGGGTTGGAGGAGGGTGAAGTCGTCGGTGCCCGGAGTGCTCATGTGGACCTCTGGCGCAGGCGGAAGCGCTGCAGCTTGCCGGTTTCGGTGCGCGGCATGGAGTCGACGAATTCGATGGCGCGCGGGTATTTGTAGGGGGCGATCTCCGCCTTGACGAACGCCTGCAGCTCTTCGATCAGGGAGGGCCCGGCCGCGAAGCCGGGGCGCAGCACGATGAACGCTTTGACGATCGAGCCGCGGTCCTCGTCCGGCACGCCGACCACACCGCACTCGGCGACCGCCGGATGATCGAGCAGCACGGCCTCCACCTCGGGGCCGGAGATGTTGTGGCCCGCGGAGATGATCATGTCGTCGGTGCGGGCCTGGTACCAGAAATAGCCGTCGGCGTCCTGGACGTAGGAATCACCGGTCAGGTTCCAGCCGCCGTGAACGTAGGCGCTCTGGCGCTCCAGATTGTCGAGATACCGGCACCCGGTAGGACCTTTCACCGCGAGGCGGCCGATGGTGCCGCGCGGCACCTCCTGGAAATCGTCATCGACCACCATCGCCTGATAACCCGGGACCACGCGGCCGGTCGAGCCGGGACGGATGTCGGACGCCGAGGAGCTGATGAACATGTGGAGCATTTCGGTCGAGCCGATGCCGTCGATGATGTCGAGGCCGGTGGCGCTCCGCCATTGCTCGAACGTCACCTTGGGCAGGGTTTCGCCGGCGGAGACGCATTTCTTGAGGCTCGACAGATCGAAACCTTTCACCAGGCCGGTCATCGCCCGGTAGGCCGTGGGGGCGGTGAAGCAGACGGTGGCGCGGTGGTCCTGGATGCCTTGCAGGAGCTGCGGCGGCGCGGCCTGCTCCAGAAGGAGGGAGGAGGCGCCGATGCGCATCGGGAACAGGACGAGCCCGCCCAACCCGTAGGTGAAGGCAAGCGGCGGCGAGCCACAAAAGACGTCGTCGGCATCGGCTTTCAGCACATAGCGCGGGAAGCAGTCGCAGACCGCGAGCACGTCGCGGTGGGCGTGCATGGTCCCCTTGCCCTGGCCGGTGGTGCCGGAGGTGAAGGCGATGAGCGCGGTGTCTTCGGCGGCTGTGTCGCAATTGTCGAAATGGGTGGGCTTGCCGCGCATCAGCGTTTCGAGCGCGTCGTGCTGGGCGGTGTGGAAGAGGACGACGCGGGCCTCCTCGCGCGGGAAGCCGTCTCCGGTCGTCGCCATCGCCTGCTCGCACTCGGCGGCGAGGCGGGCGTCGCAGAGGGCGAGGCCGATCTTCGCTTTGTCGGCGAGGAACGTGAGCTCGCGCACCCGCAGGAGCGGCATGGTGCAGACCACGACGCCGCCGGCCTTGAGCACGGCGAACCAGCAGGCCGCCATCATGGGATTGTTCGGGCCGCGCAGAAGGACGCGGTTTCCCGGTACGAGGCCCAGGTCCTGCACCAGCACCCAGGCGATGCGGTTGGCGGTCTCCAGGAGCTGGCGATAGGTCCAGCGTCCGCCGTGGAAATGAAAGACGGTGCGCTCGCCGCAGCCGGCGGCGACCATCTTGTCGAGCAGCTCGGCGGCGCAGTTCAAGCGCGGCGGGTAGACCAGAAGGTCCGGCAGCGTGTCGTACCGCCGTTCCGGCATCAGCTCCGGCGGCGGCAGCGCGTCGCGGCAGAAGGTGTCCACATGGGCGCTGGGCTCGGACGGCAAAGAGTCGGGAAACGCGCTGTGCGGCTCGGCCATGGATCTCCCTCACGAGGAGCGTCGCCGCCCCGGCAGGGGGCGGCGCACGCCGGTGTGGAGGGGAGAGCTTATCGCGGTTCGGCTCGGGCGGTTGCGCTATACTCGCCGCCTTCCGGCCTTTGTTGATTCGAGACGATGCGTACAGCTCTCCTTCTCGCTGCGCTTCTGGTCACCGGGCCGGTGTCGGGGGCCGTGGATCGCGCCGGGCAGATCGAAGACCACCTGCGCACTGCCGAGGGCCGCGCGCGGTATGAGCTGTTGGTCGAGCTGGCCGTTCTCCACTTCGATCAGGGGGAGGAGTCGAAAATCCTGGCTCCCGCCGAAGAGGCCTTCGCACTGCTGCCTGCGTTTCCCGACCCAGGCCGCGAGCTCGCCTTGCTGAAGGCATTGCTCCAGGGATATGCGCAGCGCCGGGACCTCGACCGCGCGCTCGAAATCGGCCGGCGTGCCGAAGCACTGGCCGGCCGGGTGGGAGCGTCGAAGGACCGCGCCTGGGTGGCGCGGCGGCTCGGGGACGTGTACCGGTACCGCGGCGCGTACGAGCCGGCGCTCGCCCACTATGCCACGGCGCGCACCCTGTACGAGCAGCTCGGGGACGCGGAGAAGCTGGGCGGTCTGTTGAGCAACGTCTGTGTCACCTACCAGGCCCTGGCCCGGTATACCGAAGCTCTCGACGCCTGCCAGCGCGCCCTGGAGGCCTATGAGCGGGCGGGCAATGCATCGGGCGTCGCCCTGGCTCTGGCCAATCTCGGCGTCTACTACGAGACCCTCGGGCTTTATGAAGAGGCCTTGGCGAGCCTGGAGGATGCCGTCCGGCGGGCTGAGGGCGCCGACAATCCGGAGATTCTGGCGAAGAACCTGCGCATTCTTGGGGAGTTCCTGATCCATCGCGACGTACCGGGCCGGGCGTTGCCCCATCTGCGCCGGGCGCTGGAGCTGTTCCTCAAGATCGGCCAGCGAGGCCATCTCGCTGCGACCCATCTCCTGTTGGGCGAAGCCCTGGACGAGCTGGGAGAGGCCGATGCCGCTCTGGCGGAGTACGAAAGCGCCCTCGCCCTGGCCACGGAGCTCGAGACCCCCATCGACCAGGCGCAGGCCTGGCAGAAGATCGCCGGGATTGAAGCCACCCGCGGCCGGACGGCGGACGCCGTCGATCTTCTGGAGCGCGCGGTCGCGGTGTTCCGTGCCCATGGAAATGAACGCTTGCTGGTTGCGGCGCTCGCCGATCTGGCGACGGGCTCCGCCACGCTGGGCCGGCACCGCGAAGCGTTCGCCGCATTGCAGGAGCAGGAGACCCTGCAGGAAAAGGTGCTGGATGCCGAGACCCGTCGGACGATGGCCGAGATGCAGGTTCGGTTCGAAGCGAAGGAAAAAGAGCGCCGGATCGAGCTGTTGACCAAGGATCGCGCGATCCAGGCCGCGGAGCTCCGGCGGCAAGAGCAGTTGCGCGGGTGGCTGGTGGCCGCCTTCCTCGCCGTGGTGACGATCCTGGTGCTGCTGTTCAACCGCTACCGCCTGGGGATGCGCGCGGCACGGCTGCGCGAGACCATCGAGCTGGAACGCCAGGCCACCGCCCGGCTCCGCGAGGTGGACCGGATGAAGGACCAGTTCCTGGCCAACGTCTCGCACGAGCTCCGCACGCCGCTCTTCGGCATCATCGGGCTCGCCGAGTCGATGCTCGGTGGGGCGAAGGGGCCGCTGCCGCCCACGGCCCGCGAGCATCTGGGGACGATCGTCCGCTCGGGACAACGGTTGCAGCGGCTGGTGAGCGACGCGCTCGACACTCCGCAGAGCCCTCCTCCCGCCGAGCCTCGCCAGGAACCTCGCCCCGAGCCGCCGGAGGCGGTCAAGGAGACCTCGGCGCCGGCACGGATTCTGGTGGTGGACGACGAGCCGGTCAATCGCCTGATTCTCGGCCACCAACTGGCCGTAGCGGGATATACGGTGAAAGAGGCGGTCGACGGTTTCCAGGCGCTCGAAAGCCTCGACGGTGTCGATCTGGTGCTGCTCGACGTGATGATGCCCCGGATGTCCGGCTACGAGGTGTGCCGCACGTTGCGCGAGCGTTTCTCGCCCCGCGAGCTGCCGGTGATCTTCGTGACCGCGAAAAGCCGCCCGGAGGACCGAGAAGAGGGTTTCGCCGCCGGTGGCAATGACTTTCTGACCAAGCCGGTCGCCATGGAGGAGCTGCTGGCGCGGGTCGCCGACCAGCTCACGCCGGGCGGCGACGCTCCCTGAGGCCGACCCATGCGTCGCCCGGTCCCTTGCGCTGTGCTGCTGGCCTTCGGTCTGATCGTGGCGGTGGCCCACCGTGCTGCCGCCCAGACCGGGCCTGCGACTGTGCCGGCGCGCGTCGCGCAGATCGAGGCACGGCTGCGCGCCGCCGAGGGCCGTGAGCGCTACGAGCTGCTCGTCGAGCTCACCGCGCTCTACTTCGACGAGGACGAGATGGCGAAGATCCTGGAGCCCGGCGAGGCGGCGCTCGAGCTGCAGCCCTTGTTTCCGGACCCCGCCCGCGAGCTGGCACTGCTGAAAGCCCTGCTTCATGGCTATGCATACCGCCGGGATCTTTCCCGTGCGCTGGCGGTCGGGCTGCGCGCCGAGGCGCTCGGCCGCTCGGCCGGGTCAACGCAGGACCGCGCCTTTATCGCAAGGCGGCTCGGAGACGTGTACCGCTATCGTAGCGAGATGGCGCCGGCGCTCGCGCGCTACACAGAGGCGCGCTCGTTGTACGGGCACCTCGGGGACGATCAGCATCTGGGCTACGTGCTGAACAACATCGGTCTCCTGTACACCGAGCGGGCCGACCATGCCCGGACCCTGGAGTACTACCTGCTCGCCCGGGCGGCCTTCGAGCGGGGAGGCGACATCGCGGGGGTCATCCTCACCACGAACAACATCGGCACGTGCTATGCCGTGATCGGCCGTTACGGCGAGGCCCAGGCGAGCTACGAGACCGCGGTACGCCGGGCCGAAGAGTCCGGGAATGAGGACCTTCTCGCGACGTGCCTCCGTGGATTGGGGGCTTTCTGGGTCGAGCGCAAGGAGCCGCAGCGGGCGTTGCCCCTCCTGCGGCGGGCGCTTGCGCTGGTTCGTAAGATCGGGCGGCGCGGCCACCTCTCAGACGCGCACCGAACCTTGGGGGACGCACTGGCCGCCCTGGGCGATGCGGCCTCCGCGCTGCGGGAGTACGAGAGCGCCCTCGCCGTCGCCACGGAGCTCGGACTGGCGCGCGATCAGGCGGAGTCCTGGCGGGGGATGGCGCGGATCCAGGCCGCCCAGGGCCGCCCGGCGCAGGCTGTGGGCCTTCTGGAACGAGCTGTGGGGGTGTTTCGGTCCCTCGACAACGAGGAATCCCTGATCCCGGCGCTCGCCGAGCTGGCGGCGTCCTATGCCGCGCTCGGCCGGCATCGGGAGGCGTTCCTCGCCTTGCAGGAGAACGGGACGCTCCAGAGCAAGACCTGGGACCGCGAGACGCGGCGGTCGGTCCTCGAGATGCAGTCGCGGTTCGAGGCGAAGGAAAAGGAACGCCAGATCCAGCTCTTGACCAAGGATCAGGCGCTTCAGGCGGCGGAGCTGCGGCGGCAGCGCCAGTTGCGCCTGGGGCTGGTGGCCGCGTTCGCCGCGGTGCTCGCCATCCTGGGACTGCTGTTCAACCGCTACCGTCTGGGCGTCCGTGCTGCGCGGCTGGGTGAGACGCTCGCGTTGGAGCGCCGGGTGAACGAGCAGCTCCGGGAGGTGGACCGGATGAAGGACCGGTTCCTGGCCACCACCACGGCCGAGCTGCGCACGCCCGTGCTCGACATCCTCGGGCTCACCGGGTTGCTGCTCGGCGCGCCCGAGGGAGATCTGCCGGCCGCGGCCCGCGAAGCCCTGGGAACCTTGGCCGGCTCGGCGCAGCGGTTGCAGCGGCTGGTGGGCGATGTGCTCGATTTCTCACAGATCCGGGAAGGTGGGCTCGCGCTGGACCGGCAGCCGGTCGCTTTGCAAGGCGTGGTGGAGGCGGCCCTCGCACTGGTGCAGCCCTTCGCGGCCGGAAAACCGGTCGCCTTGCGCGCCGCCGTGCCGGCGGACTTGCCGCCGGTTTCGGCCGATGCCCGCCGGCTGGAGCAGATCCTGCTCAACCTGCTCGGCAATGCGATCAAATTCACCGACGCGGGCGAGGTGGAGGTGTCGGCCGGGCGGGCCGGAGAGCGGGTCTGGATCGCCGTGCGCGACACCGGGATCGGCATTGCACCGGAGCATCAGGAACGGATCTTCCAGGCCTTCGAGCAGGCCGACGGCTCGGCGGAGCGGCGCCATGGCGGCACCGGTCTGGGGCTCGCCGTCAGCCGGAAGCTGGCCGAGCTGCACGGTGGCACCCTGGATGTCCGCTCGGTCCCGGGTGCCGGCTCGACGTTTACGGTCTCGCTGCCGGTCGCTGCCGGCTGAGGCGGTGGCTGGGTGCCGGTGGGGCCGCGGTCGTCAGGGCTTCGCCGGGCGCCGGACCACCCGCATCGGATAGCTCGCGACGGCAAACCACCCACCATCCGGCTGTGCGCCTTCGACCGTCAACCGGTAGACGCCGGGTTGCAGCAGGTCGGCCGGGAAGAGGAGGACGAGGGTGTCCCGGTCGTCCGGGTGCAGGCCCTCCGCCTGCCTGGATCAGTGCCAGAACGTGACCGGTCAGCTCTGGAAGCCTGTTCCGGATGGCAATGCCTACCGTCTGAAAACCTTGTTCCGTGGCGACGGCGAGTGTCTTGAGGGCAACCGGGTGGAGGGCACCGCGCAGCGCGGCACCGCGTTCATGGACAAATGCCAGAGCGTCACCGGCCAGCTGTGGCAGATCATCCCGGAAGGCCCGGGCCAATACCGGCTGAAGACGGTGTTTCGCGGCGCGGAGGAGTGCCTCGAGGGGAACCAGGAGGAGGGCACCGCGCAGGGCGGCAAGGCGTTCATGGACAAGTGCCAGAACGTCAGCGGCCAGATCTGGAAACTGGTCCGGCAGCAATAGCTCGCAGCGACCGGCGCCGGAGCTGACACTCAGGCGCCCGCCAGGACCTGCCCCGCGATGACCAGCCGCTGGATCTCGCTGGTGCCTTCATAGATGCGCAGCGCCCGCACCTCGCGGTAGAGCTTCTCGACCGGGGCGCCGGAGACGACGCCCCGGCCGCCGAGGAGCTGGACGGCGCGGTCGATCACCCGCTGGGCTGCTTCGGTGGCGAAGAGCTTGGCCATGGCGGCCTCGCGGGTGACCCGCTCGGCGCCCTGGTCGCGCGTCCAGCCGGCGCGGTAGACGAGCAAGGCCGAGGCGTCCACGTCGACCGCCATGTCGGCGAGCGCGGCCTGGGTCATCTGGAAGTCGGCGAGCCGTTGCCCGAAGGCTTGGCGTTTCGTGGTGTGCGCGACCGCCTCGGCGAGCGCGCGGCGGGCGAGCCCGAGGGCTGCGGCGCCCACCGTCGAACGGAAGACGTCGAGCGTGGCGAGCGCCACCTTGAGCCCCTTGCCCGCTTCGCCCACCAGCGCTCCGGCGGGCAGGCGGCACTCGCGCAACGTGATCGTTCCCAGCGGATGCGGTGCGATGACGTCGATGCGGGCCGAGACCTCGAAGCCCGGCGTGCCGGCCGGGACCACGAAGGCTCCGAAGGCTTTGTCTCCCAGGTCCGGCAGGCGGCAGAAGACCACGTAGACGTCGGCGAGGCCGGCGTTGGAGATCCAGGTTTTTTCGCCGCTGATCACCCAGCCGTCGCCGTCGCGCCGGGCCGCGGTCTGCATCGCGCCGACGTCCGAGCCGGCGTCCGCTTCGGAGAGCGCGAAGGCGGGAATCGCCGCTCCGGTCGCGACCCGCGGGAGCCACTCCTGCCGCTGGGCTTCCGACCCGAAGAGCGAGATCGGTCCTGCGCCGAGCCCTTGCAGGGCGAAGCAGAAGTCGGCGAGGCCGCTGTGGCGGGCGAGCGTCTCGCGGATCAGGCAGAGCGAGCGGACGTCGAGCGGCTCGCGCAGCCCGCCCCAGGCTTTGGGGACGGCGTGGCGCAACCATCCGCCCGCGCCGAGCCGGCGGACGATCTCGCGGCAGGTGCCGTCGAGGTCGTGATCCTCCGCCCCCTCCAGCGGCTCGATCTCCGCCGGGCACCAGGCGTCGAGCTCCCGGGCGAGCGTGCGGTGGCCGTCGTCGAAAAACGGCCAGGCGAGAAAGGAAGCTTCCACCTCAATTCCCCTCGAACACGGGCTTCGCCTTCGCCGCAAAGGCGCGGAAGGCGCGGGCGAAGTCCTCGGTCTGCATGCAGATCGCCTGTGCCTGGGCCTCCGCCTCGATCGCTTCGTCGACGCCCATGTCCCACTCCTGATGGAGCTGGTTCTTGGTCATCGCATGGGCGAACGTGGGGCCGTGGGCGAGCGAGGCCGCCAGCGCCTGCGTCTCGGCGAGCAGCGTCTCGGGGGCCACGAGGCGGTTGAAGAAACCCCAGCGTTCCGCTTCCTCGGCTTCCAGAAAGCGGCCGGTGTAGAGCAGCTCCGAGGCGCGGCCCTGGCCGATGATGCGCGGCAGGAGGGCGCAGGCGCCCATGTCGGCGCCGGAGAGGCCGACGCGGGTGAACAGGAAGGCCACGCGGCTGCGCGGCGTGCCGAAGCGCAGGTCCGACGCCATGGCGAGAATCGCGCCGGCTCCGGCGCAGATGCCGTCCACCGCGGCGAGGATCGGCTGCGGGCAGTGGCGCATCGTGCGCACCAGGGCGCCGGTCAGCCGGGTGAACTCCAGCAGCCGGTCCATGCGTTTCTCCTCGCGCATCGCGACGAGCGGCCCGATGATTTCGTGGACGTCACCGCCGGAGCAGAAATTCTCGCCGGCCCCGGTGAGCACCACGGCTTTGATCTCCTCCACCTGGCGGAGGCGATGGAAGGTGTCGGTGAGCTCGCGGTAGGACTCGAACGTCAACGGATTCTTGCGCTCCGGCCGGTCGAGGGTCACCGTGGCGACCCGGCCGTCGACGCGCCAGCCGAAGCTCTGCGGCCGGATGTCTTCGAGAGAAATACGGTTGTTCAAGGCAATCCTGGTCTTTCTCCCCTCGCCCGCTTGCGGGAGAGGGGCCGGGGGAGAGGGTTCAAATCGGGGCCTCCAGGCTTTCCGTCTGCCGCTGGCGGTCCAGCAGCCGTTCGAGCTGGTCTTTTCCGCTCAGATATTGCACCGGCCAGGGCTGCATCTTGTAGCCGAGCTGGGCCGCGGCATGCAGAGTCCAGAACGGATCGGCGAGATGCGGCCGGGCGAGGGCGCAGAGGTCGGCGCGGCCGGCGGCGATGATCGAATTCACTTGATCGGGATCGGTGATGTTGCCTACGGCGATCGTCGGCAAACCTGTTTCATTGCGGATGCGATCGGAGAACGGGGTTTGAAACATCCGGCCGTAGACCGGTTTTGCCTTCGGGGAGGTCTGTCCGGCGGAGACGTGGAGGATGTCCACGCCGGCCTGTTGAAAGGCGCGGGCGATCTCCACCGCGTCGGCGCCGTCGATGCCGCCCTCCACCCAGTCGGTGGCCGAGATGCGCACCGAGATCGGCCGTTCGTCCGGCCACGCCGCGCGCATAGCGCGGAAGACCTCCAGCGGGAAACGGAGCCGGTTTTCGAGCGAGCCGCCGTAGTCGTCCGTCCGCCGGTTGGCGAGCGGGGTGATGAAACCCGAGAGGAGGTAGCCGTGGGCGCAATGCAGCTCGATCATGTCGAAGTCCGCCTCGGCGGCCCAGCGCGTGGCGCGGACGAACTCGTCGCGCACGCGGTCCATGTCCTCGCGCGTCATCTCGCGGGGGATCTGCCCGTGCGGCTGGTAGGGGATGGGCGAGGCGGCGAGAAGCGGCCAGGCGCCGGTCGCCAGCGGCTCGTCCATGCCTTCCCACATCACCCGGGTGGCGCCCTTGGCGCCGGCATGGCCGAGCTGCAGGCAGATCTTCGAGCGGCTCCACAGATGCACGAAGTTGGTGATCCGCCGCCAAGCCGCCATGTGGTCCGGCCGGTAGAGGCCGGCGCAACCGGGGGTGATCCGGCCCTCCTCTGAGACGCAGGTCATCTCCGTCACCAGAAGGCCGGCGCCGCCGAGGGCGCGGGCGCCAAGGTGGACGAGGTGGAAGTCGTTGGGCAGCCCGTCTCCGGCGCTGTACATGTCCATCGGGGAGACGACCACCCGGTTGTCCACCGTCATCCCGCGCAGGGTGAACGGAGTGAAGAGCGGCGGTGGCACCTGACCGGGCTCGGCGGAGCGTGGGCTCTGGGGCCGGCCGCCGGCGCGGCCGGCGAACCAGCGCTCGACGCCTTCGAGATAGGCGCGGTCGCGCAGGCGCAGGTTCTCGTGGCTGACCCGCTGGCTGCGGGTGAGCAGGCTGTAGCAGAGCTGCTCGGGTTCGAGGCCGATGTAGCGGCGCACGTTCTCGAACCACTCCATCGAGTTGCGGGCCGCGTTCTGCAGCCGCAGCGCCTCGACGCGCCGCTCTTCCTCGTAAGCCGGCAGCGCCTTGGAGAGGTCCGGCTCGCGCTCCAGCACGCGGGCGAGGGTGATCGAGTCCTCCATGGCGAGCTTGGTGCCCGAGCCGATGGAGAAGTGGGCGGTGTGTGCCGCATCACCCAAGAGGACGAGGTTGTCGTGCCACCAGCGGCCACAGTGCACGCGCGGAAAGTTGAGCCAGGGTGCGGCGTGGAGGTGCGGCGGCGTGTTGGCGCGCAGGTGGTGGCCTTGGAGCCAGGGTCGGAACATCTCTTCGCAGGCGGCCACGGTGGCGTCGAGGTCCATTCGGTCGAAGCCGTGGTTGCGCCAGGAGGCCTCGTCGCACTCCACGATGAAGGTGGAGAGCTCGGCGCTGAACTGGTAGGCATGGGCCTGGAAGACGCCCGCGGCGTTCTCGACGAACACGAAGGTGAAGGCTTCGAGCGGCAGCGTCGTCCCCAGCCAGATGAATTTCGCCTTGCCGTACAAGACGTCGGGAGCGAAATGCTCCGCGTGCTTGCGGCGGATCGCGCTGTGGACGCCGTCGGCGGCGAGGATCAGGTCCGCGTCCCCCAGCCCGAGACCCGGCAGGTCCGCCTCGTCGCGCACCTCGACCCCGAAGCGCAGCTCGGCGCCGAGCGCGGCGGCCCGGCGTTGCAGGATCTCCAGCAGCTTGACACGCGAGATGCCGGCGAAGCCGTGGCCGCTCGACGTGAGCACCCGGCCCCGCACGTGGACATCGATGTCGTCCCAGCGCGCGAAGCTCTCCGAGATCTCCTGGAACGACTCCGGATCCGCCCGCTGGAAGTTGCCGAGCGTCTGGTCGGAGAACACGACGCCCCAGCCGAACGTGGCGTCGGGAGCATTGCGTTCGAGGACCACGACCTCGTGGGACGGGTCCGCCTTCTTGAGCAAGAGGGCCGCGTACAGCCCCGCGGGGCCACCACCGATGACGACGATCTTCATGAGGGTCTCTTGGGTCTCCTCCGTCCGGAGGACGGGCACGGGGAGCCATTATAGGGGAGGCGGGCCGGGAGGACAGGTTCTCCTCCCGGGGGGCGAGGCTTCCCTGGAGTCTTATGGCCGTGGAGGGTACAAGCCTTGCGCATCAGCGCGAAGCCCCGGCGAGCGCCAACTTGCGCTGCCAGCTCAAGGTGCGAGCCTTGTCCAACCAGTAATCGGTCTCTACAAAATTGTCGTCGTACATTGGAGGTTCGGTGCCTCCAAGCTCCTGATCGAAGATTTCCGGCGGCGTCCTCACGTGGACGGCAGTGCTGTCGTGTTGGAGAGCCAGCCAATCCGGAAGGCGGACAGGCCGGTCGGCAAGGGCAGGGTCCAAAACCATGTCCACCTCGGTCTTCTTTGGGTTCGGAAGGTGCACTTTGATCATGACGGCGACATGGAAACCCCAGGGGACGAGACCTTCAGGGTGGTGTGGGGTGAAAATGCGAATCCCGCTATTGAGCTGATCGCCATCGCCGCCATAGTTCCAGATTTTCTCACACGCGACTCGTCGCTTTCTCAGCCGGCGGAACATCTGATGAGCTCGGGCGTTACAGTACTCGTCCGGGAAGTCGAAGGGGATCTCGGGGGCCTTGGCGAGGCGATGGAACTCCTCTGTCGCCTTTTGCAGGGAGAGGGGTTCGGCGTCAACACGAAATACTCTGGCCGCAGCCGTTTCCTCGCGGCGCTCGAACGGGAGTCGAGCATGCAGGACTCTATGTGTCTCGGGGTCATCTGTCATCAGGAGGGTCTTCTTGTTCTGAGGGGCATCGCGGACCAGCTCCCCAAGCTCCTCGAAGAGCTCAGTCGGCATGACGAGCTTCAGGGGAGAGCCCTTTGCACGCATTTCTACATTGAACGGTCCGGGTCGAATTTCCGCAATTCGTCTCAGCTGAGGGATCAGGATACGTGTGACCTGCTTGCCGTCGGCTTTTGTCTCGAGGTAGACAGGTTTGTCTTTCCGGCTGGTGATGATGTGGGTGTGGAGCCCGGAGTATCTATCGTGGGGAATCGTGTAGGTCGTCTCTATCCCCCGCAACTTGAACGTCGTCTCGGTCGCGGCGGACTCCGTCATCGCGAATGCCTCGGTCTGTATACCGGTGGGCGCGACGCTTTCGACGATTTCGACAATCCCATGCTTTGCGCTCATCCAAGGCTCCTTTGATTTCGCTGCGGGCTCATTCCCAAACATTGCCGCCTTCTGGGTCCCAGAGAGACCAACCGAGCAAGGGTCTCACCTGCTCCGAGGCCAAGCCGGCCTTTGCCAACGCGCGCCGCAGATTCTTCAGGCAGCGGTCACGCAAGGAGTATAGCTCCCTTGGCGACCGGCCCAGAAGAGGGGAGATGGCCGCCATGCTGGCACCGTCTCGGTAACAGAGCTTGAGGAGGAGGCGCTCTTCAGCGGGAAGAGAGCGGAGGAGGGGGAGCAGTGTCTCTTGGAGCCGAAGTGCGTCCTCCCGGCGCTCGCGGTCTTCGAGACGGCTTTCGACCTGGCCGTCAACCGCGACATGTTGTAGCTCTTCTTCGCCAACCTTCCGCCGCGCCATTTTCCGCGGGAGCCTGGCGGCGATCCGCTCGAGCTCGGAGGGGGAGAGGGTAACACCATGCTCCGCGCGCATCTGGTAGATGGCCTCTTCAAGAGGAAGGCCGTCGCGGACCCAGAGCCGTTCCAGGAGCACGGCCTCGGCTCCCTGCCGGCGTGCTACCGAAGAGGGGCGCCATTTGCCCCAGACGTGGACCCGGTAGTCCCGCATCAGATTCACCAGGACGACGGTCAGGAAGGTGGGGAAGGAGCTCCGGCCTTCCCAACGGGTCAGGATCCGGTAGTCGTCCTCGACGAGCCGGAAGAGGGCCCATGAGCGGAGCTCGTCCGCTTCGTGCTGAGGCAGGCCGCTACGCCGGCCCAGGTGCTGCAGCTTGTCCTGGATCAGATCGAAGTGGCTCTCGAGGAGAGCCCTGCCTCGATCCGCTGATGCGGTCTCCGCACCGGGGAGGGGGGCCGCCCGGCCGGAGCGATCGGTGGCGACGCGGGGAGGGCTCTGCGGCAAGGGAAGCTCGGCCATGCGGGCGATCATCGGAGGCCTCCAGAAAGTGGTGCCGCGGGATGGGGCGCGGCGGGTTCGAAGGCCAGATTCCCTCGCGGAGGTCGGAGTCGTCCTTCGGAAAGGCTTCAGAAAACCTCAAGAAGAGATCAAGAGAGGCATACAATGAAGCCGCCCCATGAACCAGCCTCCAGATTCAGGCCGTCCTCGTGTCCCGGAGCTCGAAGCTTTCCGGCTGGGGGTCTGGATGGTCCACCAGGCCGAAGGGACCCTCTGCTACGGGGAGCGTTCGCTCCGGCTGGAGCCCCGGGTGATGGACGTGCTCATCTGCCTGGCGGCGGAGCCGGGGAAGGTGGTCGGCAAGGAGGCGCTGCTGGAGGCGGTCTGGGGAGGGGCCTATGTGGAAGAGGGAGCGCTCTCCCAGGCAGTTCACAGCCTGCGCAAGGCGTTGGAGGACGACGCCCGGCAGCCACGGTACATCCAGACGATCCCCAAGCGCGGTTATCGCCTGATCGCCCCGGTCGTGAGCGCGGTGGCTTCAGGGGTGGCCGCCGAATCGGTCCCTGCACCGGCCCGTGTCCCACAACCACGGTGGCGGGTATGGCCCTGGTTGGCGTTGGCCGTGCTCAGCCTGACGGCGGTCCTGGCGGTCTGGTTCGGCCGCGGCACACTCGCCACAGTGTCGGGCCGGCAGGAGCCGCCACCGGGCGACGGCCAGACTCTTCGGATCGTCGTCCTTCCGTTCGAAAACCTGGGTGAGCCGGATGGCTCCTTCTTCGCAGACGGGCTGACCGAGGAGATCACCAAGGATCTCGCCTCCCTCGCGGCCATCCAGGTCATCTCGCGGACGACCGCCGTCGCCTACAAAGGTGTGCGCCGGCCTTTGCGCGACATCGGTCGGGAGCTCAACGTCCGCTATGTCCTCGAGGGGACGGTCCGTTGGGCTTTGGGACCCGCAGGGAAGAGGCGGGTGCGCGTCACTCCCCAGCTCATTCGGGTAGTGGACGATGCCCACGTCTGGGCCGATGCCTATGAAACGGACGTAGAAGACATCTTCAAGGTTCAGGCCGAGATCTCCCGCCGGGTCATCAGCCACCTCGGGCTCACTCTGATACCGGGAGAAAGTCCTCTCCCACGCCGGAAGCCCACAGAAAATCTGGAGGCCTACCGCGCCTACTTGCGAGGCCTCGAGCTCAGAAACCAGCCCTTCTACTCGGAGCGCCACGTTCGGTCCTCGGTTCTCATGTTCGAGCGGGCCGTAGATATAGACCCCGGTTTCGCCACCGCGTGGGCCGAGCTATCCCAGGCTCAGTCATATCTCGCCTTCAACTCGGAACAATCGCCGGAGCAGGTGGAGAGGGCGCGGCGCCCCCTGGAGAGGGCCAGCGTCCTCGATCCCGACCTTCCGGAAGTCCTCCTGGCTCAGGCGTACTTCACCTATCGCTGCCTGGGGGACTACGCGGCGGCCGAAGAGCAGCTCGTTGCCGCGGCCCGAAAGATTCCAAACAACGCGAACCTTCTACAAACGCTTGGATTCGTTCTGCGCCGGAGGGGCCGGCTCGGTGAGGCGATCGAGAAGCTCAAGCTGGCAGCTGCGCTCGACCCGAAGACGATCCGGCTGGTCTGGGCCATCGCCGAGACCCAGAGGGCGATGCGTGACTACGGGCAGGCGGATGCCTACTACGCCCAGGCCATCTCAGCGTCTCCGGATCAGGTTGCCTTTTGGGAAGATCGGGCGCTCAACAAGCTCGACTGGACGGGTGATCCTGGTGCTGCGTTGCGGATTCTGAAGAGCTCGCCGGTTCGAGATGACCCGAGGCTGTCTTCGGCGTATTTTCTGCTTGACTTCTACAGCCGGGACTACCGCCGTGCCTTGGATTGGCTCACCCCCCGAAACCTGGATCAGCTCGCACCTCAGCTGGAGAGCCAGATCATCACCCTTGGTGTCATCGCTCGAGAGCGAATGGGGGACCGGCGCGGGGCGCTGGCTGCGGCTGAAGCGAACCGGGTAACCCTGGCGGCCCGGGTCGGCAGCCACCCCTTGGACGCGGCCCATCGAGCTTATCTCGCGGTCACGCTGGCCCAACTTGGCAGGGCGGACGAGGCCCTGGCGCAGATCGAGGAGGCTCATCGGCTGGTCGGCCAGGACGCTTTTGCCGGTCCCCGCATTTTCGAGGTCGAGGCGTTGATGTATGCCGTCCTGGGCCAACCGAGCGAGGCGGTCGGCCGGATTTCCCGGCTGCTCGCAATGCCGTATCAGGGTGCCGTCTCAACGGCCGACCTGCGGCTCAACCCGGCCTGGGACCCCTTGCGCAAAGAATCGGCCTTCGAGGTTCTGTTGTCGCGGGAGCCCTGAATGGAAAGCTCAGTCTTGTTCCGTCTGTGGACGGAGAGAAAGGAGATGTCATGGCGACTTTCAAATCGAAGGAGCTCGTATTTGGCCTTAGTTTTGACGACGATGACCCCGAGAAGGACCGTGTCTTCCTTCGACTCGCGGGCTGCAAGGACAAGACGGTGCAGGCGCTCGCGTCGTGCGGGAGGACCCAGAACAAAGCGCTCACCAACACGAAGTGCCAGAAGTGCAAAGCGGGAGAAGCTGCCCATTTCCAGGTCAGCGGGGCCGCTGGTCTCAGGAGTCTCAAGGCGGCGCTGAGGGAGATGCTCGACCGACTGGAGCCGGTCGAGAAGGAGATGGAGGCTTTCGAGGACGCTGAGGCCGAGGCGGCGAGGGTCAGGAAGCCGACGAAGCCACCTGCGAAAAAGGCTGCAAAGCCGCCCGCCAGGGAGAGATGAGCCCTCGCAGGTCGTTTGCGACAACGCTGCCGCAGGCTGCATGGACTCTTGGGGGCACCACGCGCGTGACGAAGTGTGCGCCGCTGGGCCCCCGGCCCCCCCGCCACCTGCTACGATGCCTCCCTCCGCCGGCCCGCCGGCCGGCCTGATTCTGGAGGCGACATGTTCGGCAAGCAAGATCTGATCGACGCAATGGCTCTGGAGTGCGATGTGGCGAAGCATCTGTTCGCGAAGCTGCCGCGGGAGGATTGGGCGGCGACTCTCGCGTGGCGGCCGTCTCCGGCGCAGCGGTCCACCGAGGAGCTGCTGCGGTTCCTCTCCTACTGCGGCATCGGCGCTACCTTGACCTGTGTCGAAGGGACGTGGGACGGGTGGAAGCGCGTGGCGCAGCGCGGTGAGGAGATGGGGATGGACGGCTTCACCGCGGCGATGGACCGGCAGAAAGAAGAGATCACCGCCTTGCTCTCCGGCCTCGCCGAAGAAGAGGTCTCGACGCGCACCGCCAAGAACCCGCTGGGCCAGGAGCTTTCGCTCGGCCGGGCGCTGATGGAAATGCCGCTGCGCTGGCTCGGCGGCTACCGCATGCAGCTGTTCCTCTATGCTCGTGCACTCGGCGCCGACATCGGGACGCCGGATTGCTGGTACGGGCTCTCCCGCGAAAAGCCGGCGCAGTAGCCCGCAGTTGAGGTGTTTCACCTTCTTGAGGAGGACTCCATGGAGATTCCGATGCACCGTTTCCGCAACAACAGCCGGGCCATCGCCCTGGGCAACCCGGCCTGGGACAAGGCCAAGGAGAGCCACCTGATCGACCTGGCGGTGCGCGTGGGGGAGAACGACCGCCTGGTGATGGAGGATGGCTTCGAGTTCATCAACTTCTCGTCCTGCTCCTATCTCGGCCTGCATGGCCGTCCGGAGCTGCTGGAAGGAGCGGTCGAGGCGATGCGGCGCGAGAAGGTGTGGGACGTGTCGATCTCCCGCATCCGCATCCGCATGACCTTGCTCGACGAGGTCGAGGAGGAGATGGCGAAGCTGTGGCGGGCGCGGTGCATCTGCTCGCCCACGGCCTCCGCGGCCACCCTGGGGCTGTTGCCGCTCATCGCATCGGGCCATCTGCTGCCGGACGGCAAGCCGCCGGTGATGGTGTTCGACAAGTACGCCCACTTCTCCATGAACCTGATCAAACCGATCTGCGGCGACGAGACGGAAGTGCTCACCTGTCCGCACAAGG
This sequence comes from Holophagales bacterium UBA5704, assembly GCA_002420005.1. Taxonomy (GTDB): domain Bacteria; phylum Acidobacteriota; class Thermoanaerobaculia; order Multivoradales; family UBA5704; genus UBA5704. The sequence continues at coordinate 101,026 of DIHE01000063.1, forward strand.
ATCTGGATTACATCGAGGACGCCTGCAAGAAATACCCGCGGGTGGCCTATGTCGCCGACGGCGTGTTCTCGCTCGGCGGCGCGGCACCGGTCCGCGAGCTGCTGGAGCTGCAAGACCGCTACGGCTTGTTCCTCTACTTCGACGACTCCCACTCCCTGTCGCTTTATGGCAAGCACGGCGAAGGCTACGCCCGGGCCCTTCTGGGGGACGAGCTGAGCCCGCTCACGGTGAACGTCGTCTCGCTGTGCAAGGGATTCGGCGGCAGCGGCGGCGTGGTCATGCTGGGAGCGTCCCATCTCGCGGACCTGGCGATCCGCTGGGGCGGGCCTCTCGCCTGGTCGCAGAAGCTGGGCACGGCCACCATGGGGCTCGCCCTGGCCTCGCTGCGCATCCATGGCTCGCCGCTCCTCGGGGAGCTGCAGGGCCAGCTGCTCAAGAATCTCGAGCTGTTCGACAGCCGCATCCCCACCGAGCAGAGCGGCGATCCGTTCACCATCCGGCTGGTCGTCGTCGGCGACGAGGAGAAGGCCTCGGAGGTCTCCGGAGAGATCTTCCGGCGGGGCTTCTACACCTCCCCGGTGTTCTTCCCGATCGTCGAGCGGGGCAAGGCCGGGTTGCGGGTGATGATCCGGGCGGACAACGATCCGGCCGACATCGTGCGCTTCTGCGACGCCATCGAGGAGCTGGTGCCGCCCCGGGACTGAGAGGTGCGGGGCCGGCGGGGCCCGCGGCGAGTCTCTCAGCCGGCCGGTGGCGGGAGGGTCGCACCGGGCCTGCGGTGGTAGATGACCAGGGAGCCGCCGCGGAATCCCCGATCCTTGAACCGGGCGACTTCTTCGTAGGCCCCGGGAAACCAAGGGGCTTTGACGATCGGAGCCATGCGGCCGCGGGAATGGAAGATCACGTAGTCCGTCGGCTTCGTGAGAAAGCCGCCGGCCAGATCGTTCCGGCTGACAAAGGGGAGAACCCGCGGGTTGACGAGCCCCAGCAGGTCTTCGAGAGGCCGGCGGCTGTAATAGCCGAGGACGCCGATCTCTACATAGGCCACCGAATCCTGGGGCCGGGAGCTCTCCCGCAGCCACTGCGCCGCCTGCCGGTAGACCACCAGCCGGGGGGGAGGTGCGAACCCCTGGTACGTGCGCAGGGAGGTGCGCAGGGCCGGGCCGGCCGGCAGGACCAGCAGCCCGGCGGCGAGGACCGCCGCGGCGGCGGCGGTCCAAGGCCTCCACGTTGCAGGCGTGGAGGACGCCACGGCCCGCACCACGCCGAAGACACCGAAGGGCAGCCCGTACAGAAGGACGGCCACGGGGAGAAACGCATACCAGGAAAAGAAGGGGACACCCAGCCAGGGATAGAGAACCGCCAGGGTGCTTCCATAGAGGACGGTGAGCCGGCCGAGGCGCCGCATGCTCTGGGCGAAAGGCCACAGGCCGGCGACACCGAGGGCCACGAAGAGTAGCCAGGCCGGGCCGAAATGGCGCTCGAGCGGAAGCACCCCGCGGCGCCAGAAGCCTTCCGCTCCCACCGCCGCCTCCGAGGTGGCCTGCGCCATCTCGATCTTGGCGTGCAACGTCCCGGGCAGCGGGGTGCCGAACCATCCCCAGGCCAGGAGGAGGCCGAGCGCGATCATCGCGGCGGTGGCGATGCCGGTCCTCCAGGGGAGGCGCTGCCGGTCGAGAAGAAGCAGCAGCAGGAGAAGGGCGGCACCGACGGCGGCGTCCGGACGGAGCCAGACCGCAAAGCCCGCGAGGAGCCCCGCCAACCAGGGCCGCCGATCCGCGATCCACGCCGCGGCGAGGAGAGCCAGGAGGGTCAGAGGAGCGGCGGCGCCTTGATTCGACCAGAGGAACGAGGAGGTCACCAGGAAGCTGCCGCCGAGGATCGTCTCCCAAGACCGGCCGGTGCCCGCGCCTTCCCGGAGCAGCAAGGTGGCGCAGCCCACGAGGGAGGCGCCGAAGAGAGCGGCGGCGAGCCACTCGACCGGAGCTCTCGTGATGCAGCGAAGCAAGGCGAGCACGAGCCCCAATCCCGGATCGGACAGGCCGAAGACCCGCTCCCCCGGGTTGTAGACGAATCCGCCGCCGCCGGCCAGGTTCTCGGCGTAGCGGTAGGTGATGTAGAAGTCGTCCACCGTCCAGCCGCGCAACCGGACCACCGCGGCGGTGGCCAGCAGCAGCCAGGTGAGGGGCGCGACGGCGAGCCGGAAAGGGTTGGTCCACCGGCCGTCCCGGTGAGAAAAAAACTCCATGGCGCCGTTAGGTTAGCAGAGAGGCGAAGTGGAGGAGCCGCGCGCTCGAGCGCTCTGGCACATCCCGGGCGACCCGTGTATCCTTTGGTGCCCCATGAGGCAAACGTATATGCCTCCGCTTATTTAACGAAAGCGATCTGCCGGGGAGGACTGGTCATGATCGAGAACAAGCAGCTCCGATTCGACAGGGCGCAAGTCGTTGTTCCGCAGGGAATTCCGGAAGTCATGGAGGAGGCGACGCAAGGCCGGGTCCTGCGCTGGTACGTCGGCGAGGTCACCGAAAAGGAAGTTGTGGTCGAGGCCACGGTGAACAGTGAAGAGATCGCAGAATTTCGTGAGACCGTCGAGGGCCGTTTTCATCCGGGCCGTTCGGTGGCGGTGAGCATCATCCCGACCGGGGTGGGCTGCAGCGTCGGCGGGTACGCGGGAGATGCGGCGCCGGTGACCCGGCTGCTCGCTTCGGCGGTGGACTTCCTGGTGACCAATCCGAATGCCGTGAATGCGTCGGATTTCGCCCAGATCAGCGAGAACGTCCTGTACACCGAGGGATATTGCATCGATCTTCTGTGCCGTGGGCTCGTCGATCTGTACGTTCCATATTCCAACTCGATCGGCGTGATCGTCGAGAGGTCGTCCGATGCCCGGCTCGATCTCGCCTTCAACGTCATCAATGCCGTGCGGGCGGTCCATGGGGTGGACATCCAGCACTGTGTCGTCACCGACCGGCCGATCGGCTCGCGGTGTGACAAGAACGCGACCGGGGCCTTCGTCGGTACGGTGGATCATCCGGAGGTGCTTTCGGCGGCCTGTGCTGAGCTGCTGGCCAAGGGCGTGAATGCGATCGCGGTCACCACCAACGTGCAGGATCTGCCCTTCGACGACTACGCCTTGCACTTTGCGGGGAAGGCGCCGAATCCGGTGGGTGGCGTCGAGGCCATTATTTCACATTTCATCGTTAATCGTTTCCGCGTGCCCGCTGCGCATGCGCCCCTGCAGAACGTCAAGGACCTGGCGCTGGAATCGCCGGTCGTCGACGCGCGGGGTGCCGGCGAATTCACTTCGCTGAGCGGCCTCGCCTGCGTCCTGATGGGCCTGGCGCGGGCGCCACAGATCGCACCACGGCCGGGGACGCGGGTTTCCGACGTGGTCAACATCAACAACGTCGTGGCGGTCGTCGCGCCGGCGAGCTGCCTGGGCGGTATTCCGACCTTGTTCGCGGCCCGCTATGGGATTCCCACCATCGCGGTGCGCGACAACGAGACGATTCTCGGCGTGACCCGGCAGGCGCTGGGCCTCGAGAGCGTCATCGAGGTGGGCTCCTATGCGGAAGCCGCGGGCGTCCTGATGGCTCTCGAGCAGGGCCTCGCCCTGCAGAGCATCATGCGGCCGCTGCCGACGTTACGACATCCGGTGGCTGCCGCGCGTTTGCGCGAACATGTCCGGACTGCGAGCCCGAAGGCCGCGCCGGCGCTGTCGCTGGTCTCCGGCGGCCGTTGACCCTCCACGGGCCGGCGGAACCCACTCCCCGCGCGAGCCTCGCGCCTTCATCTTTTCTTCCCTTTTTCTTCCGCGGCTGTATCCTTCTGGGCCACCCGCGGCACCTATGTAGTAGGGCGCGTGGGGCGGGTTGACTTTGTAGCTCTCTGAAGGAGGATGGAATGAGCTCTGCAGTTCATCGCTTTCGAAACAATAGCCGGGCGATTGCGCTCGGCAATCCGGCCTGGGAAGAGGCGCGGCAGCATCATCTGATCGATCTCCGGATTCGGGTGCAGGGGCAGGACCGTCTCGCGGTGGACGACAGCGGCTTCGAGTTTGTCAATTTTTCTTCCTGCTCCTACCTGGGGCTCCATTACCACCCTGCCCTGCTCCAGGGGGCGATCGAAGGCCTGCAACGGGCGAAGGTGCTCGACGAGCCGATCTCACGGGTTCGTATGCGGTTGACGATGCTGGACGAGACCGAGGCGGTGTTGTCGGAGCTGTTCCGGGCGCGCTGCATCGCCACGGTGACGGCGAGCGCGGCGACGTCCGGTGTGCTGCCGCTGATCGCGTCGGGCCATCTCTCGGACGGCGGGCCTCCGGTCATGGTGTTCGACAAGCACTGCCACTTTTCGATGAACCTGATCAAGCCGATCTGCGCCGA
>DIHE01000063.1:105606-111998 GCA_002420005.1 Holophagales bacterium UBA5704
CTGATCAAGCCGATCTGCGCCGATGAGACCCTGGTGCTGACCGCGCCGCACAACGACGTCGATTTCGTCGAGGACGCCTGCCGCAAGCACGGGCGGGTGGCCTATGTGGCGGACGGCGTCTATTCGCTCGGTGGCGGCGCTCCGGTCAAGGATCTGCTGACGCTGCAGGATCGCTACGGCCTTTTTCTTTTCTTTGACGATTCACATTCGTTGTCCGTTTGTGGCGAGCAGGGCGAAGGGTACGTGCGGTCGCAGATGGAAGGGGATTTGAACCCGTTGACCGTGATCGTGGCGTCTCTCTGCAAGGGGTTCGGCGGCAGCGGGGGTGTGATCTTGCTGGGTCCGGTCGAGCACCAGGATCTCACCATCCGCTTCGGTGGGCCGCTCGCCTGGTCGCAGAAGCTCAACTCCGCGGGTCTGGGGGCGGCTCTGGCGTCCGCCCGCCTCCATCGCTCGCCGGAGCTGGCGGAGCTGCAAGGCAAGCTGCGGCACAACCTGGAGCTGTTCGACCGCCGCATCGATTCCGAGGAGAAGGGAGATCCGTTCTCCATACGCCTGGTGCCGCTGGGCGACGAGGCGTTGGCGTCGGCGATTTCCGGCGAGATCTTCCGCCGGGGCTTCTACACCTCGCCGGTCTTCTTTCCCATCGTGGAGCGGGGCAAGGCGGGCCTGCGCGTGATGCTGCGGGCCGACAACGACCCCGGGGACGTCCTCCGTTTCTGCGATGCGGTGGACGAGCTGGTCGGCACCCGCAAGATGGAGGTGGCGGTATGAGCTTCGGGTGGGCTTCCACGGAGCCCCTTCTTTGCCGCAGCCTGCTGATGACGTGCGCGCTGCACGTGCGCCAGTATGACAAGGCCTGGGAGATGGGCGCCGACATCTCCGTGGTCGATCTCGAGGACTCCGTGCCCGAGCCGCGGAAGGAGGAGGCGCGCCGCCTCGCCCTGCCGCTCTTGCGGGAGCGGTCTCCGGAGGGTCTGGTGCAGGCGGTGCGGATCAACAGCCTGGCGTCGCCGGACGGCCTGCGCGACCTTCTCGCGTTGCTCGACGGGGGAGCCCGGCCGGACGCCCTCTTCGTGCCCAAGGTGGATACCGCCCGGGACCTGCACATCCTGGCCGACATCCTGGGGGAGCGGCTCGCCTCCACCTTCTTTCTGGTGCTCATTGAGACGGCGGCGGGGCTTTGCGCGGTCGAGGAGATCGCCGCCATGCCGCGGGTGCGGGCGCTCGTCTTCGGCGCCGCCGACTATTCCACCGAGCTCGGCATTCCCATGCTGTGGGATCCCCTCTTCTACGCGCGCTCGCGGATCGTGGTGGCCGCCACGCGGGCCGGCATCCCGGCCATGGACACACCCTATTTCGCGATCAAGGACATGGAAGGGCTGGGGGAGGAGAACGCCCGCTCGCGGGCGCTCGGCTTTCGCGGGCGTGCGGCGGTCCATCCCGGGCAGATCCAGGCGATCAACGCGGCCTACGGCCCGCCGCCGGAGGAGGTGGACCGCGCCCGCCGCGTCGTAGCGTTGGCCGAGAGGAGCGGCGGCCAGATCGGCGTGCTGGACGACGGACAGATGATCGGTCCACCGATGTGTCTGGCGGCGCGCCGGACGCTCGCCCTGGCCGACAAGATCGACCGGGTGAGCCGGCGGCTGCGTGCGGCGCCGGAGCCGGTCAAGGTGTAGCCGAGGAGGAGGCATGGACCGGATCTCAGCCTATAAGAAAATCGGAGAGAATCGCTGGCGCGAGGTGCGCGGCCTTTTCTTCGAGGACGTGGTGATCGGCGCCATCGTCGAGCACCGGCCGGGGCGCACGCTGGCCGAGGCGGACAACCTCTGGGGCTCGCTCCTGGCCCACAACAATCATCCTCTGCACATCGACGCGGCGTACTGCGAGAAGACCGAGTGGGGCCGCCCGCTGGTCTCCTCGCTGGTGACGCTGTCGATCGTCGCCGGGATGAGCGTGCAGAGCACCAGCGCCAAAGGGCTGGCGAACCTCGGCTGGGACAACGTCCGGCTGACGGCGCCGGTGTTCGTGGGTGATACGCTCTATGCCGAGAGCGAGTACGTGGACAAGCGGCTTTCGCAGTCGCGGCCCCACCAGGGGGTGGTGACGTGCGATACGCGGGGCGTGAAGGCGGACGGCACCGTCTTCCTCAGCTTCCGCCGGTCGTTTCTTCTCCCCACGCGGGAGCATGGTCTGGAGGACGATGCCAACTACTAGGGCGGTGATCTGTGACGGCTTCGGGGGCCCCGAGGTGCTGCGGCTGGCGGACGTGCCGCTGCCGCAGCCGGGGCCCGGACAGTTGCTGGTGCGGGTGCGGGCTTCGGCGCTCAACCGGGCCGACGTGCTGCAACGGGCCGGCGCCTATGCACCCCCGCCGGGGGAATCGGCCATCCTCGGCGTGGAGATCGCCGGAGAGGTCGAGTCCCGGGGCGCCGGGGTCGAGGGGTTCCGGGTGGGCGACGGCGTCTGCGGCCTCGTGGGGAGCGGTGGCTATGCCGAGCACTGCCTGCTCGACGCCGGCATGGCCGTGCCCGTTCCCGCCGGCTGGTCGTGGGAGGCGGCGGCGGCGGTCCCCGAGGTCTTCTATACGGCCGACACCACCCTGCGCGAGCTGGGAGAGCTGGGGGCCGGCCAGTCGTTGCTCCTGCACGCGGCGGCGAGCGGGGTCGGGACGGCCTGCATCCAGCTCGCCCGCGAGCTGGGAGCGGCGCGCATCTTCTGTACCGCCGGCTCGGCGGAGAAGCTCGCCCGTTGCCGCGAGCTGGGCGGCGCGGCCGAGGTGATCGGGATCGACCGCAAGACCCAGGACTTCCTGGCCGAGGTCCGCCGGGTCACCGGCGGGGCCGGCGTCGACGTGGTCGAGGATTTCATCGGCATCGAGTACCTGGCGAAGAATCTGGCGGCGCTCAAGGACGGCGGGCGGCTCGTGGTGGTCGGCCTGCTGGGCGGCTGGGAAGGGTCGATCGACCTGTTGCCGCTGGTGCTGCGGCGGTTGCAGATCAAAGGCTCCGCGATGCGGCCGCGCTCGATCGAGGAGAAGCGGGCGATCACCCGGACGTTTCGCGAGCGCTGGCTGCCGCTGCTCGTGGACGGCCGGCTGCGCGCGGTGATCGATTCGGTCTTTCCTGCCGGTCAGGCCGCGGCGGCGCACGAACGGATGGAATCGAACGAGAGCTTCGGCAAGATCCTGCTGACCTGGAGCTGAGCCCCTCAGAACCGGGTGACCACGTCGCGCAGCCCGGCGAGCGGGGTGTCCGGGTGGGTGGCGACGTGGGCGAGCAGGGCCGTGAAATCCCCGGCCATCGCCCGCACCCGTTCGTCGGAGAACAGATCGGCGGCTCCCGTGAACTCGAAGTGCAGGAAGCTGCCGGTGTCGGTGCCGGTGATCACCAGGTCGTGCTTGGCCGAGAGCTCCTCGACGCCGAGCATCTGCACCGAAAGGCCTCCCGGCAAGGTCTGGCCCTGGCCTTCCGCCGGCGGAGCGGCGAAGCTCAACATGTTGAAGCAGACTCCGGTGAGGATCGTACGGGTGAGCTTGCGGCCCGGGAACAGCTCGGTGAGCAGGCGGGGAAACGGCACGTCCTGATGGGAGTAGGCGTCGATCGTCGCGTCGCGCACCCGCTCGGTGAGCTGCCGGAAGGTGGGATTGCCGGCGAGGCGGGCGCGCAGCGGCACGGTGTTCATGAACAGGCCGATCTGGCTCGACAGCTCCGGCCGGTTGCGCGCCGCAAAGATCATGGACAGCAGGAGGTCCTCCTCGCCGCTGTAGGCATGGAGCAGGGCGTAGACCGCGGTCGCCAGGACCATGGGCACCGAGGCCTGCGTTTGCAGGGCCAGAGCCCGCAGGGCCTGCGCCGGCTCGGCGGGGAGGTCGATGCCGAACAGCGATGCGCTGGGACCGACGACCGCGGGTCGCGGCCGGTCGTTCGGCAGGCCGGGGGGGGGCGGCAGTTGGGAGAGGGCGTTGCGCCACCAGGCGAGCTGCGCACCGAGAGCTTCCCCGGCGAAGATCCGGCGCTGCCACCAGGCGAAGTCCGGAAGCTGGATCGCCAAAGGAGGCAGCGGCGCGGGCCGGCCCTGCGAGAAGGCGGCGTAGTGGAGCAAGAGCTCGCGGTGCAGCACCTGGAGCGACCAGCCGTCGGAGATCAGGTGGTGGATGTTGAGCAGCAGCGCATGCTCCCGGGGGCTCAGCCGGACGAGCTGGGTGACGAAGAGCGGGCCGCGCGTCATGTCGAACGCGAAGCTTCCCTGCGCGTCGATCAGCCGGCGCAGCGTGACGCCCCGGTGCTCGGGCGGGAGAGCCGAGAGGTCGATCTGCGGCAGGGGGACCTCGGCGGGAGGCGCGAGGGTCAGGTACACCTCGCCGTTCTCCCACCGGAAGCTGGACCGCAGCGACTCGTGGCGGCAGGAGATCTCGGTCAGGCTGCGACGCAGGGGCATGAGCTGGAGATCGCCGCGGATGGCGAGGGCGCTCGGGATGCTGTTGTGCTCGACGCCGTCGAGCTGGAGCGCCCATTCCTGGTAGAACGTGGCGGGCAGCGGTTGGTCGCGCGAGACGGGGACGATCTCGTGCGCTCCGAAATCCTTGCGCTCCACCGGTGACGAGACCCGCCGCTCGGCGGTGGCCGCCTCCGATCCGGTGCCGCGCAGAACCAGGTGGAGGATCGAATCGAGCCCGCTCGAGCTCGCCGTGGCCGCCGGTTTGTGCAGGGACATTTCGACGAAGGCGAGCGGCCGGTCGAGATCGGCCGTGCAGCTCTCCAGAAGGCTGTGCAGGCCGCCGAGAAGCGCGGTGGCTTCCGCATCCTCGAAACGGGCGCGGTCGTAGACCAGGTCCAGGATCGTCGGGGCACCGGGGCAGAGGAAGAGCGCGAGCGGCTCGCCGGAGGTCTCGATCAGCCGCACCTCCTGTACACCCGGATCGCCGATGTCCGCGAGGACCGCGAGGCGGCTGTGGGTGAGCGGCGCACCGGCGGGGAGGCCGGACCAGCCACGGATCTGGGAGGGCGGGACGTATTCGAAGGGCCGGGCGGCAGAGCGCCGCGCTTCCAGCTGGCCGAGCCATGTGCCGAGCGACACCCGTGGCTCGACCAGGAGGCGCAGGGGCAGCGTCTGGGCACAGCGCGCGACGAGCGTCTCGGCCACCGGAAGCGTCGCCGGGCGGCCGGTGGCGTCGAGGCCGAGGTGCACCTCGCGCCGGTTGGAGTGACGGGCGAGGACGAGGGCCCAAGCGCCTGCCGCGATCGTCTCCAGGGAGAGCCCATGAGAGGCAGACAGAGCGTGGAGCGCCGCGGCGGCGGTGGGGGAAAGGCGTGCCGACCGGGTGTCATGGCCGCTGCGGCCGGCGAGTGGCTCCGCGGCACCGAGGGGGGCGGAGGTGTTCCAGCCGGCCAGCTCCTGGCGCCAGAAGCGCTCGGCCGCGGCGGCATCCTGACTGCGCAGCCAGAGGAGATAGTCGCGGAAGCCGCGCGAGCGTTCGGGCTCGGTCCCCCGGCGGGCGCCGGCGAGGACCTGGGAGATCACCCGCGCCGCCGACCTTTGATCGAGGATCAGGGGATGCCAGGTCAACACGAGCACGGGACCGGCGAGGGCGGTCTGGACGAGCAGGAGGCGGGAGAGCGGGCCGACCGTCGGATCGAAACCGCGGTTCCGTTCCCCGGCGATCAGAGCGGCGGCTTCGTCTTCCTGCTGGGCCTCGAGGACGGCGAAATCCGGCCGGGTGCGGCGTTGCACCATCTGGGACGGCACCTTGCCGGTGCGGAACGTGGTGCGCAGGGCCTGGTTCTGCGCCGTCACCCGTTGCCACGCCGCCTCGACCGCGACCGGCCGCAGCGGGACGGACAGCTCCACGCAGAGCTGGGCCACCCCGGAGGTGGTCTCGGGATCCTGGAGAGCCGCGGCGAGCATCTCCTCCTGGAGCGGTGAGAGCTTGCTGATATCCTCGAGATCGGCGACTTGCATGGGCATCTTCCTCCGGCGGTTAAGACGCGGAGTCTAGCGCACCCCGGCGGAGCGGCCCAGGGTGACCAGCGGCACAGCCGCGGTTTCGGCGGCGCGCACGGTCAACGCCTGCCCCACGATGCAGAGCTGCTCCCCCTCTGCGCCTTCGGCATGCAGCTCGATCCCGCCCGGCCGTTCCCAGGGGCAGGGGATGCTCGCGCCGAGCAGCCCGTCCGCCGACTCCAGCCGCCCGCTCGCGAGGACCAGCGGCAGCGCCGCCACCGTGCCGTGGGCTTCCCCATGGAAGAACAAGAGCTGCACCCGGCCGGCCGCTGCGCCGCAGAGGACGGCCACCAGCCAGGCGCCACGGCGCTCCAGGCGTTCGAGGACGGCTCCGGCGAGGGGCAGGGAGGCGGGGGTGTCGGGGCTGGCCATGGGGGGATTATCGGGCA
>DIHE01000066.1 GCA_002420005.1 Holophagales bacterium UBA5704
TGTCGGTGCTGCTCTGCCGGGAGAAGGTTGTCGCGGGGAAGGCAAGGCCTCAAGGGGGCGGAGGGTGATTTCTCGGCGTAAACGACAGATTTCACAGGGGATCGCGGATTTGTGGCGGCGGGAATGTGGATCGTTGGACGATCCAGATGGGGGTTTGGCCGCGCGGGCGGGCCCTCACCCCCGGCCCCTCTCCCGCGAGCGGGAGAGGGGAGAGAGGACGGACACGGACGGGACACGGTGGCGGACACCGTCCACGCGCGGGCGCGCGCGTCTCCCTCTTCTCAACCTGGAATCTGAAGTAGGAGTCTGAGAGAGAAAGACAGGTCTTTCGCGCGGGGGGCGTTTCTCTTCTCACCCAGACGGGCGGGATGGGGGAACGTTGGCCGGCCACTCGCGGCGCAGCCGTGTGGCGAGCTCCCGCACTTTCTCGACGGTGACCTCCTGGCGGCGGGCTGCTTCCTGGAAGAGGCGGAGGGCGGCGAGAGTCTCTCGGTCGACGACCTGGGCCTGGAAGATCGGGAGCATCTCTTCGGCGAGTTGCTGTACGTCAGCCAGGAGCCCCGCTTCGAGGTGGAGGGCAGCCAGATCGAGCGAGACCATGGCGGCGTCGTAGCCCATGTGATGGGCTGTGAACCCTTCCCTCGTTTGGAGGTAGGCCCGTTCCGCTGCTGCGAGGTCACCCTTCCCGGCGGCGATGTCGCCGTTGAGCCAGAGCAGGCGGAGCTGGGCCCATGGTTCCGGGAAATGGCGATACAGGGGCTCATCCATCTCCAACTGATCGGCGGCTTCATCAAGGCGGCCGGCGGCGACCAGATAGAGCGCCAGGTTGTAGTGGGCGCAAAGGCTCATCAGCCCTCGATGCCTCGTTCTGCACCCGCCAAGCGTTCGCCATGGCGACGGTGGCGAGGACGTAGAGATCGTAGAACTCCGCCATCCCCGGATTCCGGTTCGCCACCGTCCAGGCCAGCTCGGCGTAGTGGAGCGCCGCGGAGGGTTGGCCTGGGAGGCACTTCTGGCTCTCGGCGAGGAGAAGCCGGACCAACTCGGGGCTGCGAAAGCGGCTACGGGCTCCCGCGATCCGCCCGACGCGAGCTTCGCGGGGGAGGGAGAGGAGCGCCTCGAAGTCCCGCCGCGCGCCGCGCTGCGCCCGCTCCGCAGAAGGCATCCAGCGTGCGATGAGGAACGAGAGCGCATGTAGAAGGCGGCTCCAGGTGGAGGACTCTGACTTCCGCTTGGACGCATACGCCTCGGCCTCAGCCCGACAATGAGGACAACGAGCCAGCAGATGCTTGATCTGGGCCTCCTCCAGAAAGGCTCTGGGAAGCTCGCCCCGCTCGACCGCCTGGTACAGCTCGCGCGAGATATGGATGTCGGCCATGGGCGCGGAAGAGGATAACAAAAAATGGTGCCGGCGGCATGAGGTTACCGTAGAAGGCACACCGACGGCACCGAAGCCCAGCATCGGAATCAGCCGTCCGGGTCCATCCCGTGGCCGAGGTCAGGCTCGGACGGAGGCGGGGCCTCGGGGTTCGGGCCGTTGCCCAGGAGGGCAATGAGAGCCCAGAGAGCGGACCAGATCGAGAGCAGCATCCTGTTTCTCCTTACCGGCGCGGCGACCGCTGCGGCAGATGTGCCGCGGGGCCGGCCTATAGAAGAATGTGCGCGGGCGGGGGAAAAGGCGGATCTGGCGGGAAGCGCCGAGGAGAGGGAGAGCTGAGGGACGAACACGGACGGGACAAGGACGAGCACGGCTCCACGAGCAGGGGCGGTAAAAATTCCCTCTCGCAAACGGGAGCGGGGTTGAAGGGCTTGGGGAGCTCGGTGTGCCGCTTTCGGCCGGCGGCAGGCCCCGGTGCCGCGCGTCTCTACAGATCACGGCCGTGGCCGCGCCTGAGCTGGAAGCCGACGGCCCCGAGCAACTCCACCCCTTCGAAGGGCACCACCGAACTCCAGGTGCTGGATTGCATCGACGGCATCCTGGCCGGTCTTCCCTAGCCTGCCCTTGTCTTCCGCCGAGCCCCAGGCTCGCGCGCAGATCTGGCAGATCGAAAGAGGACCGCGGGTACATGGAAGAGCTCTGGCCGCCCTCGATCACGAGATCGAGAGCGAGCCGAGGGCGATCCAGGACCGCTACCGCGTGGTGCTCACCCGGCGAGAGCCGGTGGGCATGGTGTATTTGTGGCCGGGACGCGAGGGTAGGAGGAGCCCCGAGCCCCGTCATCGCATTTTATAGGTGAATGCCAGCATGACGCCACTCTTCCAATCCTTGTCAACAGGAATGTCCTTGAGATCAGCCGGGATCTCCTGGCCGACCTTGAAACCTCCCCCGAGAGACTGCACCCGTGCCGTGTGGTAGCCGAGAGTCGCGAAGAACCGGTTGTCGAGAAAGCCAAAGCTGGGGCCTACGATGAACTCCGCCTCTGTGGTGTTGTTGCGCTGCGTCAACACCAAGCCAAGCCCGACTCCGGCGGAGACCGAGAAATAGTGTCTCGTGTCGGGAGTCCCATCCTTTTCTCCTTTGACGGTCTTGAAGAACCGGCCGAGCTGTGTATTCAGCATCACTGTGAGACTCGGCCTCAGATCCGACTCGTTCTCTTCCCCGAGCTTGTTTCCTTGCCGGACCACCGTCACATCCTGGATCGTCGAGAACCCCACACCGCCCGAAAGGGCAAAACGGCTCTGGCCGACGGTCAGGTCGACCTGCCCGACCTCTTTGCTCGTGGCTCCTTCCTCCCGTAGATTCTTCCGGATGGGTATGACCTTGACGCCGGTCGGACCACCCTGCGTGTAGGGGAAGGACTGCTCCGAAAACGCCGTCTCGTCCGTCTGGACCCGCCGGATGATCTTCGCCAGGAGCTCGATCGACGCCTTCGCCTTCTGGATCTCTTGAATCGGCGGCAGAGCTTTCTCAGCACTCGCCTTCGCTTTCTTCACATTGTCGTCGATCTGCGCCAGCTCGGTCACGAAGCATTGGGTAGGAAGGTCCTTTCTCAGATCGGCCACCTGCGGCTCGAGCGCTTTGGCTGAAGAGTGCAATTTTTCTAAGCTTTCTCCGAAGCTCTTTACATCCGAAAGCCTGGTGAGATCTGGTTGCAGTTGTTCTCCCTCCGAACAGATGGCAGCGCACTCCTGCGGGCTGCCGATGGATTCTCTATTGGTCTTCAACACGAACGCCTGGTAAACCTTGTAAGACGTCTCGACCTTGAGAGCGGGATCCTTGAGGGCGTCGTTCTGCTTCTGTAGGTCGTTTGAGAGCTTGATGAGATCGTTCAGCTTGGCTTCCTTTGGAGCACATGGATTGGCAGGAGAGGCGGCATTGATCCCTGGCGGCGGCGAGGGTCGCTGGGGCACCTGAGTGAGGTTGCCGAAGACTGTCGCGAGTGAGTCCGCTCCAGGGATGAGTGCCAGGAAGCTGCTTACGATCGCAGAGTCCAGAGGTGACGAATTGATCTGGGTCTGGTACTCGTACTTGTACGGATTTCTTCCCGAGCTGATCACCTTGACCTTCTCGCCATCCGCAAAGACTGTGGCGCCCGCGAGTATTTGACCTGTGTTCGCGTCGATCTCGACGAAAGGCGGGGTCTTCTCGCGGGCCTTGCACCTCAGCTCGCAGATTCCGGCCGGTGTCGAAGGTGGGACCGCCTGGGCGAACACGGGGGAGACCGCGGACAGAAGCCCAAGAAGCGCCGCGACCAACAAAGTTGCCGCCATCGAATGGCGCGTGCGAGGGAATCGAGACATAGGTCTACTCCTTTTCCATGAGGGGAGTTAGTCTGGCCGGCGTCTGGTCATCTCCTCGCCGGCTGCAGTCTCTAGACGGACCAGGCTGGAAATTTCTCTCCGGCGTCCGTCTCTCTTCAAGGCCGCATCACTTCCTGCGGCTCCTTGGCTAGGAGGTCCCCATGAAACGCCGAAGCGCTCGGTTTTTATTGCTCTGGTTGGCCCTTGGTTTCGTCGCGGAGGCGGGACAGTCCATTCCCCCTCCTCCATCCGGAGGCCCTCTTCCCAAGGCCTACGAGGAGCGCATCAAGAGCGACCCGGATGCCTTCACCATTGACACCGCCAACAGAGAGATTGAGAAAATGCAGGCAAATCGGGATTCCGCCGCAAGGCCGTCGTTCAAGGTCAGGGAAACGCCAGCGAATTGGCACATCGTCCAGGGCACGCGCTTCGTTCCCGTGATCCCGGTGAAGTTCGCCGACACTGGACAGGAGGATCCTTTGGACGTGGAGCAGTTGAACACCGAGCTCTTCGGCGGTCCTCTAACGCCTAAGACTCTCACCTTGAAGGACTACTATCAAGAGGTTTCGTATCACCGGCTCACCGTCGATGGACACGTCCTTCCCTGGCAGACACTGAGCCAGAACGGAGAGCACTACGAAGGAGGAGATTTTACCGATGATCAGGGAGATGTATACCACTGCCATGGGCTCTGCCCCAACGCCCACATCGCGGACCTCGTGAAGGAGGCCCTTGGCGGAGCCGACCCTCTCGTCGATTTTGGCCAAATGGACAATGACGGGCCTGATGGTATTCCGAACTCGGGCGATGACAACGGCGTCGTGGACTTCGTCGCATTCGTCCAGCCAAAGACCGGGGGTGAATGCGGAGGGGACCAGAGAAGCATCTGGTCGCATCAAGGCCTCTATTCGAGCCTGACGGGCCGCGCGTATTCCACGCAGGATCTTCGCAAGAAGGGAGGCTTGATTCTCCCGGATACCTTCATCAAGGTGAACGCTTTCGTCATTACGCCCGCCCTGGCCTGCGACGGGCAGACCATGATCGAAATCGGTGTCTTCGCCCATGAGTTCGGCCATGCGCTGGGCCTGCCCGACCTCTACGACACCGACGGGGGGTCCGACGGCGTGGGCAAGTGGTGCCTGATGGGAAACGGTACCTGGGGAGCCGACAACAAGAGCCCGAGCAAGCCCCTACACCTCTCCGCCTGGGCCAAGAGCCGCCTCGGCTGGATCTTTCCCGTCGAGGTGGAAGACAAGGCGAACTTTCAGCCGGCCCTGATCACTCCGAGTTGGAAGGCACCGTTAGCCTATAAGATACCAATCTCCGATTCCCGATATTACTTAATCGAGAACCGTGAGCGCGGTGGATTCGACAGCGAATTGATGGGGAGCGGCCTCCTGGTCTGGGAGATCAGCGAGGAAGCCATTCGAGCCGGGATCGACAGCAACACGGTCAATGCCGATCCCCACGACCGGGGCGTCGCCGTCATTCAAGCAGATGGCAGGAACGACCTCGACCAGCGACTCGTTGGCGGCGGTGGCGACGATGGCGATGTATTCAGGGGTTCCGCCAACAACGGCCGGTTCGATAATGACTCTGCTCCTTCGAGCGTAGGTCACGCAGCCATTTGCGACATCAGCGAGGCAGGCTCCAAAATGACGGCGAATCTCTTGCTCAGCCCAACGGGGAAGTGTCCGCAGCTCTCCGGGCCTCAACCGGCCGCAACAGTCGAGACGGCCGTAACGGCGGTTCCCATCGAAATCGCCATGCCGACACAGCCTCTGGCGGCATCTATCCAGGAAGTCGTTGCCGACCCTGCAAGCTTCCTGCACCAGCAGCTGCGCCTCGCGGGCGTCCTGGTGAACCAGAATCCCAGCCTTTTCCCTGAGGGGCGCATCGTCCTTCAGGACTCTGGAGGGAACACGCTCCCCGTGCGGCACTGGTTGGCCGTGGAGACGCTCCAGAGTGCTCCGGAGTCCCTGCCGACGCTGACCGACTACCTCGACAAGCCCATCGAGTTGATCGGTACTCTGGAGGCAATTTCACAGAATGAAGAAGGCGAAAGCTACATTTTTCGCATCGAGAGCCTCAATCCGTTTCCGGAGCCCTGACCGTATGGCGACGCGGGTCTCCACCTGATTCAACCGGAAGGGGTCGCCCCGGCGGCTTGCGGCTTCTTCGACGGGATCGCCGGCCCAGCGTCACTCGGGTCGGCCGCTGCTCCGTAAAGCTGAAAAGCCGCCCAGCTCTCGAGGTTTCGCAGAGGATCCTTGCTGGTTTCGATCGCCCTGAGCTGGGCATCGCGGAGGGCTTTCGGTGCGTCGCCGATCTGGCGATAGCTCTCATGGAAAGACCTCATCAAGGAAGAGGCTGCCTGATCTTCAACCTTCCAGAGGGAACCGACCACTGCTGGAATGCCTGCGGCCAGCAGGGGACGCACAAATCCGGAAATCCCTTGGAATCCCTGGCGGATATCTCGAGCGGAGCTACAGGCCGAGAGGACCAGCAGTCGGGTGTCGGTAAACCGCAGATTCATCAGCTCATAGGCGTAGAGGGCTCCTGATTGGCCGGCAGAGGGTGAAAGCGCAAGGGCCGAGGCGAGAGGGGTGCTCTCCAGGGCTTGGGTATGAGCCGCTACATGAACTACGGAATGGCGTCCTGCGAGAGCAAGAAAGCGTTCCCGTGTCGCCGAGGACGCCAGAAGCAAGTGCGAGTCAGGGTAGAGGGATGCCACCGCGATGGCTTCGGCAACGGCTCCAGAAAGCCGTCGAAGGCCGGGGAAGACATGCGGATCGAAGTCCGGATCTCCGAAGACGAGCGCCCGCCGCACCCTCTGTCCAGCCAGGCTCCGATCGCGCCGGAGAGCTTGCAGATACAAGGTGGCACTGGGAGCAAGGCTGACAGGAAAATCCTGAACCAGAAACCTTCTGGTGGAGCGGTCGCGCAGAGCTGAGAAGGGAACGGCTGCAAGCGAGCGGTCGGGAACGATCACCAGGGTCTCCCCGCGAGAGAGGTCGCGCAGCACGGGCGCGATCAGGAACGAGTGAAGCATCGCGAGACTCTGCTCGATCGAGGCGCTCTGACCCGCGGCAAGGGCGGCGTAGAAGCGTTTCACCTGGTCGTCGAGAGCGTTCTGGCCCAGCGGAGTGACGGTCATTCGGAGGGAGCCGCGCCGGAGGGTCCACGTGATCAGGCGGTCATCGAGCTGCGCATATTCCAGGAGGACTGTGCGTAGCGGAAGCTGATCGAGAAGAGCCTGGTGGTGGATCGGGCGAACGGTGTCCAGGACAGGAGCGCGGGAGGCCGAGACAGGCAGGCGTAGAGCCTGATCGAGCAGGCTCCAGGAGTGAAGGCGCTCGGCATAATCAAAGGCCAGGCGGCCCTGAGCCTGATGGGTGAGCAGCCGCAACATCTCATCAAAGAGGCGCCTCCGCTTGTCGGTGTAGCTGCGTCCGAAGTCATCACCCAGGCTTTGGCTCCGGTGAGTGAGGGTCCACTGCCATTCGGATTCGACGCGGGAGATCCCGGCATCAAGGGCAGCCTGGGCGTGGGACGGGGCTTTCAAGGTCAGGTGTGCCAGCGCCTGATGCAGATAGGACTCGGCGAGGCGGACGCGAAAGTCGGTTTCCTCGAACGCCCGGGTGGCGGCGGTGAACTGCCGGAGTGCCCGGCGCGGGTCGGTTGTGAGGAGGAGACGGCCCTCGATATCGAGGAGATCGCCAGCCACGGCCTGTTCGAGGGCCGGATCTCCCAGCTTTTTCAGCTCCCGTTCGGCCTCGCGCAAGCTCGCGATGGTGCTCTGCTGATCGCGGCACTGCAGCTGGATGGCGGCCCGCACCCGCAGCCCTTCGGCCAGATCGAGAGAATCTCCCGAGCGTCTGGCGACGTTGACGGCCTCCTCCTGGATGTGCAGCGCACTTTCCGGTTCGCCGAGCCTCAAGGCTGCTGCGGCTCCGTCAGCGAGGACAGCCAGACGACGTCGCGGGCTCTGCAGGAGGCGCACGCCCCGCAGCGCGAGATGTCTCTGCTGCCATGCCGCTCGCTCCTCGCCAATGTAGTCGAGAGCATCCGCGAGAAGCGCGTGAAGGGTCACTTCGCTTTCTTGCTCCTGCGCAGCTTGGAAGCTCGCCAGCGAAAGCCGATAGGCGCGTAGCGCGTCGGCAGGCTGCGCAAGAGAGATCCGCGTCACGCCCTCGATCCAGAGGGCTCGTCCTCGCAGGCTCGGGTAGACAGCCGTGCGGGGCTGATCCGTCACTTCCGCCAGCCTGGCCAGGGTCTCCGCGTACTTCTCGCGCCGGTAGTCGCCGTTTGCGAGTTGAACCGTGGCCCACCAGGCGAAGGGACTTCCCGCCACCGTCAAGAGCCGGCGCGCTTTCTCGAAGTGCTCGACCGCCTGCTCGATCTGATTCGCTGCATAGGCCTCGACGCCGGTGCCGTAGGCGGCGAAACCAACGGCCAGGAGGTCGAGCTTCGCCGTGTCGCCGTCTCGTTGGACCGTTGCAACGTGCGCGACGGCGACGGCGAGCAGCGGATCTCTTCCCGTCTCGCGCAGAGCGTTTGCCGCGGACATGGCGAGCGCAAGCCGGGCGCGAGCTTCGCTCCCACGGCCCGCCCGGTAGGCGACGGCCCAACCCGGCAGCACTTCCTCCTCCACGAACAGTCTGCAGGCTTGGGGAAACTTCGCCACGATGGCACGGGTCCCTGCGACATCCCCTTGCTGCGACGCCTGTTCGAGGCCGCTCAGCGCCACCCTCCAGCGCCGGGCCAGGGCTTCTTGGGCGAGGCGTTCCGCATGCGATTGCGCTTCGGCGGTCCACTCCGAGGCCGGTTCGAATCGCGAAACGTCCCGCCAGGCGACCGCGGCGCTGCGCAGGCCGAGGCTCTCCAGAGCCAAGGCCTTGTTGAAGAGAGCCTCGCGCAGGCTGCTGTCCCGCTGCAAAGCCTCCAACGTTCGCGTGAGTGCCCGCACAAGGTCCCGCGCATCATCGCGGGCATCTGCCCGGATGAGATAGGCGGCGGCGAGGTCGCTCAGGATCGTGGCGTCTGCGGGAGCCCGACTTGACGCCTCCGTGAGGCGTCGGATCGCCCGCTCGGGTGAGCCGGCGAGAAGCTCCGCAAGGCCGGCGGCATGGAGCGTCGCGGCATCGGCTTGCGGGCCGGCAGCGGCCCGCAGGCGTACGAGCTGCCGTGAGACCTCGCGGGCTGCGGATCTGTCAAGCCGCTGCGGGCAGCGGGGCAACCGGACTCCAGGAGCTTCGCCAAGCGGCTCCGGGCAAGGCTCATGGGCAAAGCCGCCGGTCAGCCGCGCGGCTGCAGGGCGATGGCCGCCGAAAGCTCGCACCAGATCGGCGATGTCCCCCGGTGGCCGGTTGCACCCGCTCCAGGACAGAACCGCGAGACAGACCATCCAGGCGCTCAACCGACGCTTTGTGAGGACCCGATCGGTTTTCATCAGAACCCGCGCCGAGCCGGACGGGAATCCGGTCGGGCTCGGCGCGAGGCTAGCACAGGTCCTAGGGAGTGACGACCGTGTACTCGAGAGAGCGGGTCGCGAATCCGCGGGCGGAGATCGTCGGGGTGTTCCGGCTGCGTACGTCGTCGTCGTCGAACAGAGGAGCGAAGGGTCCGAGGTCCCTGAGCTCGTCGTCTCTCAACGCCTGCCGGCCGCGCAGACTCGGTGCCGTCTCCAGAGGCCAGAAGTTGGTATAGCTCGTAGAGGCCACGAGGAGCAGCTTCTGGATCCCCGGGGGGGCGCCTACCGTGTACAGCGCTCCCAGCCGGTAGGGTCCTGTGGCCGTGAGCTTCGCCCGGGCATTGAAAGGCGGCCACAGGACCTTGATCTTGCCGTCCGGTGCCAGGTCGACGACGGAGACGTAGGCGGGAACGTCTCCTCGCCGGACGGTAAGGGTGTAGTGCGAGCCGATGGGAAGCTGGAGCTGGTCCCCGGCAGAGAGGAGCCTCGATCGATCGATCGCTTCGACCGTGCAGGTGGAGAGCTTCGGGACAGCTGGATCGACACAGTTGCTGACCTTCAAGGGAGTGATTTCAAATAGGAATGACAACTCGGGATCGTCGAGATTGACCCGGCTCAGGTAGAGATTACGCGCGAGGTCGAGAACCCGGTTGCCGATGGTGTCGGCCAGGTCGGCGGTGCCGCGGTCGGCCCGTTCGAGGACCGGCGCTCCCCAGGCGGTGAGAACGGACACCGTCGGCGGCTCGGAGGGGCTCGTCGGGCGATCGAGCTCCACAATGATGTCGGGAGCCGAGTCGACCAACTCCGCGGCGGCGACCTTGGCGGTCAACGTGTCGACGATCTCGGAACGGAGGGAAGGGCTGCCGAGATCCTTGACCTGGACCCGCAACCGCAGATCGCCGAATTCGAAGCGGGTGACGAACGCCCGCCCCCGTCGGAGCACGTCAGGGTCCACCGTCCGGTCGAGCTCGACGCTCGCTGCGACGAGGTTGGGCGGCTCCACCACCTTTCCGGTCGCTAGGAGAGAGTCGGGAGTCGGCCGGGGTGTGCCGTCGCGGTGGATTTCGACCTCCGCGCCCGGCAGGAGGTTTCCCAGCGAGCCCAGCTTGAGGACCGCTTTTCTGCCATCGTCCTCTACCGGGCGGACCTCGACGAACTGCTTCTGCAGGATGGCCTCGCCGTTGAAGATCCTGGTGTCGCGGTCGCCTTCAAGCTGGGGCTCGGACGGAGCGAAGCGCTCGCGCATCTGGGACCGCACCTCGGCGAACAAGTTGCGGTAGGTGGGCTCCACCCGCAGTGTCGAAAGGGCGCGGCTGACGGCCCAGGACAGAGGGCCGACGAGGACGTCGCGGATGGGATCGACGATTTCCTGGTCGGGCTGATCCGCCCTCGCGGCGGAGAACACGACATAAGGGGCGAGGCGGGGATCCTCGACCACGGACGTTCCCCTGGCGAAGAGCCCGCTGCCCATTCTGGCCTCAAGATAGCCGGGCCGTGGCGAACCGATGGGAGGTGCGGCTCCGCGCGCCGGAGTGTCCCCGCGGGGAGTTCCCGAGAAGCAGGAATCGAGGAAGATGGCGACGTTGCCGCGTTCCCGGGGATCGTCGGCTCCGACTTTCTGGCGCAGCCGCTGCACGAGATCGTGAAGCTCGTCGTCGCGCAGATGCTTCGATCCATCGTAATCGAGTGCCGGATTGCGTGGCGCGTCGTAAGCGGCCAGGGTTTCGTCGTAGCCGTCCTCCTCGTCGCCGTCGTCGTCGGTGATCTGTTGCCCGTGCCCGGAGTAGTGAAAGACGACGACGTCACCCTTGCCGCTGCTCTCGACCAGCTCCTCGAACGCCTCCAGAATCCCCTGCCGGGTGGCTGCGCCATCCCGCAGCTCGTGAATGTTGGCGTCATCGAAGCTGTAGGCCTGGAGCGCCGCCCGCACCAGGGGGACGTCGTTGCTCGAATGGATGGTGGGCCAAGAGGACTGTGGATCATACGTGGAGATCGCCACGATCAGAGCGCGCTTCGTGGGATTCGTCTCCGCCAAGACCGGCCGGTCCCGGCAGGTGGAGAGCGACACAATCGCCAACACAATCAGGTGCACGAACGCTTTTTGCACGCGGGGCGAGGTGCGATGGGACATGATGCCTCCTCAAGGCGTGGAGTGGGTTAATTGGATGTGAACAGCGCCTGTGTGCAGATCGGCCGGCTGACGGTACCGGCGCGGGGGACGCCGAGACGTTCCAGGAGCGTCGAAGGTTCCTTGTCTTGCCCGATCGTGCGGGTAGGGACGAACGTGCCCGTGAGCCGCGGGATCGGACGGTTGTTTGCCGCGGGCCGGTAGGACGACAGCTCGTAGAAGGCCTCGAAATGCGAAGCATCACCGGAGATCGGGGAATGGGAGTGGGCGGCGTCCAGGCCGAGGCTCAGATCGGGAAGGTTCAGCAGGGCTACCTCGACCTGACCGGTGCCATCGCAGGCGGCTGGCGACAGCCTGATCCGCTGCGCGGTTTCGAGCTTACCGCCGAAGGGGCCCACGGTGAATGAAACTTCACAGGAAGGAATCTGGATCTCGATGGCCGTCCAATCGGCGATCGCCTGTGTAGAGCCGCCGGCCGGCAGCGCAGCGCCCGCCGGGGCGAAGGCGAACTCGGCAATGCCGCCGGAGCCGGGTTTGTGGAATTCGGCCAGCTTGTGGGTCTTGAAAGTTCCCTCGGTGAGCGTCAGCCGGCCGGCGATCGGGCACCGGGTCGGCTTGGCCGCGAGGCAGTCGGGGTCGACCGCCGCGGAGCTCGGCGCCACCTTGGCCATCGGCACGACCCACGAGAAATCCTCCTTGTCCTCGGGATCGGCGGGCATGGACGCCCGCGCGGCCCCGTTTGCCGGCTGTCGGCCGGTCGCGAGCACCAGCTGGCCCAGCTGGAATCCTTCTGTCTGCTGTCGACCGCTCAGAGAAATCTCTCCAGGATGGGAGATGGAGATCTCGGTGCCCTTGAGAGCCCAGGCGCCCCCGCCACTCACCAGGTCCCGGAGACTCCCGGCAGGGTTGGAGCTCTTTGGCTCGCGCGGGTCCTTCTTCCCGTTCGTCTCGTTCTCGTCATCCTGTCCTTGCTTCACGTACAGGTGAGGACCGATCTCCTTGACCTCGCACCGGCAATCCGGGGCGCAGCTGCCGGCGCGCGCCAACAGGACCGGGTAGTGGGGCGGAAAGACGCTGTTGTCCGAGGTCGTGAAGCCTCGACCCGCATCCACCACCAGGATGGTCATCGCACGGCCATCCGGGCTGGGCACAAAGGCGATCAATCCGAGAAGATAAATCTTGAGAATGAATCCCATTGGCTTTCCTCCTGTCGAGATTGGCCGGCGGAGCTGCCGGCCGGTCACGTTGCTGCTTTGGACGGACAGGAGCAAGAAACTCCCACGCCGGAAAACCGCCTCTCACGTCCGTCCATGGGGAAGAACCGAGCCAAGGAGGAACCAGAACATGCTCCAACGTGACAGCTTTCCGTGCTCGCCGGCCCTGATGGGCCGGGCCGGGCGCGCCCGACAGGCGTGGCGTGTGGCCGCCCTGCTGGCGGGCATCGTCATCCCGTCGACCGGATGGTCGCAGGAAGGTTGTTTCAGCGCGCCGGTGGCAGGCGAGGCCGGGCAGACGCGCCACGCGCTGGTCGTTGGCGTCGGGCGTTACGCGAGCGCATCCGTCGATCGCCTCCCGGGCCCGGCCAACGACGCGCAACGGATCTATGACCTGCTGACGGGGCCCAACGGCTATGAGTTCCCCGCCGCCAACGTCTGCAAACTGGTCGACGAGGGGGCCACCGTGGCCGCGTTTCGCGTGGCCCTGCGGGAGCTCGCCCGCCGTGCCACCGCGGGAGACGTGGCCGTGATCTTCGTCGCCGGGCACGGCTCCCAGGTGGCGGACCTCGACGGTGACGAAGCATCCGACGGACTGGACGAGACCCTCCTCCTCCACGACTCTCGCACTCCGGGGGTGGGGGATCTCGTGGACGACGAGATCCAGGAGCTGCTCGCGGCGGTCCAGCGCAAGACGCCCCACGTGACGGCGATCTTCGACTCCTGCAACTCGGGGTCTGTGCAGCGTGGCGATGCCCTCGCCCGCTTCCAGCCACCTTCCGGGGTCGCGCCGGTGCCGGCACCTCCGAGGACGCCTCCCGATCGCGCGGTGGACGGCGTCGTCGGCGAGCTGCCGGGCCTTGTCGTCTTCTCGGCGGCGAGCGATGGCACCTCGGCCCTGGAGGTCGATGGCAAGGGGATCTTCACCGACGCGCTGCTCACCGTCCTTTCTCCGGTCGGCAGGCAGCCTCTCACCTATGCCCAGGTGGCGCGCCAGGTGCCGCATCTGATTGCGGCGAGGAGCTATCAGATCCCCTACTTCAACGGCGATCTCGACAAAGTGGTGTTCGGAGTGAGCAGCCGCAGACGGCCCGTGTCGCTGGAGGTGAAGTCCCTCACTCCGGTGATCACCCTGGTCGGGCCTCCGATACCAGGGATCGGCGTCGGCGCCGAAATGCGGGTCTACGACGGTGCCGCCGGCGGGAGCGAGACGGGGGACCCGGGCCAGGCCAAGGCCACCCTCGTGGTCAACAGCTCCGACGGAGTCAACACCACCGCCCGCGTGGTCTCCCATCCCCCTGGCGCGGCTGCGGTCAAGGCGGGGGACCTGGCCGTCCTCGTGCGTCCGGGCGACGCTTTCCTGAAGCTGCGCGTTCGCCTGCGGCCCGCAGCCGAGCCCCAGGGGCTTTCCGCCGAAGTCGCGTCCGGCATCCGGTCGGCTGTCCAGGAAAACGAAGAATCCCGGATGTCGGTGGAGACGACGGCGGAACCGGCCGATCTGGAGCTGAGCGCAGGCGCGCCGGGAGAGGTGGATCTTCGCGAATCAGGAGGCGTCCTGCTCTCTTCCTTTACCGGAGACTGCACGGGCAAGCTCGTTGCAGAGGCGCTGTGGCAACTCGCCCGTCAACGAGCAGTGCTGCAACTGAGGGGGGAAGGAGGCACCGAGTTTGTCGACGGGGAGACCTTGCGGGTGGAAATGGTTCCAGCCGACGAGCAGACCGAGTGCGCGGCGGGACCCTGGATCCAGGCCGGAGTGGGAAGTGACCAGATCGTTCCGCTGTGCCACCGCTGGCGGGTCCGGGTCACACTCTCCGCTTCCTCACCCCGGCCCTTGCTCATCGGTGGCCTGGCGCTCTCGTCGGACGGTTCGATGTTCGGCTTTCCCAGAGCTGGGGTTCAGAAGCTCGATCCCGGCAAGAGCTGCGACTTCACCCCCAAGTTCGAGGGTGGCTTTCCCCTGGAACGGCCTGAATACCTCCTTGTGTTCGGAACGCAGGAGACCAACCCGGTGCCCTGGCATCTTCTTACCGCCACGGCGAAGGAGCGGGGCCCTGGTGAGGGTGGGTCGTTGTATCGGGCGCTCCATCGTTACTTTCAGCCGGGCGCCCGGGGTACCTCGGTCGTGTTCGAAGAGGTGGAGGACACCACCTGGACGATGAGCAGCATGCGCTACCGCGTGCGGACTCCTGACGCGTTCGGGTCCCGCTTGCTGGACAAGGACAAGACCTGCGACCCCAAGGCCTCGTGTGGTCGCCTTCCTGTCGCTCGCCTGGAGGCCGGCAGGGCGGGTGATGAGCTGGGTCACTACGTGGCCCAGGACGGCGAGATCCTCTATGCGGGAGTCCCGGGCGACGACGAGCGAGGGCGCCGTGCGGGCTCGGTCCAAGTGTTCCGTCGTGCTGACGGCCGCTGGTCGAACATTCGGACCCTGCGGGCGGGCGAGACCGGCGCAGAAGATGCCTTCGGCACCGCGGTGGCGGCCGATGCCGAGACCGTGCTGGTCGGATCACCGTACGCCGACAGCCCCGGGCATTCGGCTGCGAGCGCCGTGGTGGTCGCCGAGCCCGGTATCGCGCCGTGGTCACGGCAGGCGCCGGTGGGACGCGCCGGGGTGGTCTACGTCTTCCGGCGCGATCACGACGAGTGGACGGAGACCGCTTGCCTGGTCGCCGATCCGCCGGTGGCCGGGACGAGATTCGGAGACGTAGTCGCCCTGGAAGGCCCTGTCGCGGCCATCGCCGCCTCTGCGTGGGGGAGATATCCGCCCGCTCCCGGCGCCGTGTGGATCTTTGAACGAACCGGGGCCACCTGGAAGCCGGCTGCCCGGCTTCAAGGCACTCCGCCGGTTGCGTCCGCGGCCTTTGGCTCTGCCGTGGCGATTCGCGGTGGCGTCGTCGCGGTGGGTGCGCCGGGAACCGGCGGAGGCAGCGGGGCGGTGCACCTCTTCGAGCGGGGCGCGGGTGGCTGGCCGGAAGTGTCGCGCCTCGTCGACCCGGATCCGGAGCCGGGAGAGCGTTTCGGCGCCAGCCTGGCGTTGGTCGACGACCTCCTCCTCGTCGGCGGCCCGCACGACGGAGAAGCCCCCAGCTTGCCCGGCCTGGTACGGATCTTCCGGAAGCACGGCCCGGCCTGGGATCTGGTCGCGACCCTGCGTGCGAGCACCGAGCACGACGGTTTTGGCCGCTCCCTTGCAGGGCTGGGCTCGGCCGCCGTCGTCGGAGGCTGGGGCAGGGCCCACCTCTTCTCGCGCCGTGGGGACCGTTGGTCGAGGATCGCGCTCTTCACCGACGAGGAGAACAGGTACAGCTTCGGACGCACCGTGGCTCTCACGGACTCGGCGGTGCTGGTGGGAGGCGGCGTGGAGGGCGACCGGCATGGTGCGGTGTTTGCGTTCGAGCTGCCGGACCCCGGCGGGTTGCCCGCGGGGGCGCCGTGAGAGTGCTGCGAGCTGCCTGGCTGTGTGTGTTGGGGCTCGCGAGCGGCGCACCACCGCTGGCTGGAGCGGCGACGACCTTCGAGCTGGCTCGACGGCCGGGCGAAGTCGTAATGGTGCCGCAGACGCCGCATGCGGAGAATGTGCTTGCGCTCGCCGAGCTCATGGAGCCACGGCTGCTGGTCAGTGGCGGCGAAGACGGCATCGTGCGCCTGTGGGACGTTTCGCTCGGCCGTGCCGTGCATAGCTTCCGGGTCACTCCGGAAGGCGGTGGCGTCCACAGTCTGGCGGCGTCCCGCTCGCGTCCCTGGCTGGCCACCGCTGTCGGCGGGAACCTGGAGAGCGTGATTGAGCTCTGGGACATGAGCACATCCCAACGCCTGCGGGTCTTCCATGGTCACCCCTCGGGTCTCAGTCCCTCCTTGGCCCTGGCTCCCGACGATGCGACCTTGGCGGCAGTGAGCAGCGATGCGTTGACTCTGTGGAGCACCGAGACGGGAGAGCGTCTGGTGACCCTGGCGGCCAGCGGAAGTGGCGTGGCCTTCCTCGACGACAACCACGTCGTCTACCAGGCCGCCAACTCGATCGTGATCCTGAACCTCGCTACAGGCACTCACGAGACGATCCAAACCGGGCCCGGGGATTCCCTGGCGATTTCGAGCGACGGCGCGCTGCTGGCCCACTGCGACAACGGGCCGGTGGTGTCCGTGTGGGACATGGCCCGTCGCAGCCGGCTGGGCGGTGCGGCGCTGCTCCGCGGCAGCGAGTGCCGTGCGCTGGCGTTCTCGGCCGATGGGCGGACGCTCTGGATCGGCGCGTGGCTCGACCAGGTCTACCGCCTGCAGGCGTCGAACTGGAATGAGCTGTGGGGCTTCCTCCACCTGCCCTCCAACTTCGGGGCCCTGCTGGTGCTGGCGGACGGCCGCGTCGCCGTGAGCTCCGGCGCCAGCGGAGACGTCGACATCCGGGACTCGGGCACCGCGGCGGGCCTGCTGCGTCTGGGCAGCCCACGACCGGCGGTGACAGCGCTCGCCTTTTCCCCTTCGGGAGAGCGTCTCGCCGCGGGAGACGAGTATGGATCGGTACGGCTGTGGGACGTGGCGAGCAGCGAGCTCACCGCCTTCGAGCTGCCGGACGAGGAGCAGCCGCGAGACCGGAGGATCGAGGCCATAGCGTTCTCGCCCGACTCGCGATGGCTCGCCTACACCGGGCGCGGTGGCACGGTGAGGGTGCGCGACCTTGTCGCCGGCAGGAAACGGCTGGACGCCACGCTGTCGGGCGGCCAGGATCTCGCCTTTCACGGCAATCGTCTGCTGGTGGCGTGCGGCCTGCGCGAGGTCAAGATCTGGGACCTCGGCGCCGCCGAGGTCCGCGAGGTGACGCTCTCGGCACCTGACAGCGTGGACCGTGTCGCCCTCTCGGAAGACGGGAAATGGATTGCCGTGAGCGGACCCCGCTCGCTTTGGATCTACGACCGGGAGACGGAGGCGTGGCTGATGCAGCGCGATGACCTGGGCTCGGGTTTCCTCAATCATCTCGCGGTGCTGAGCTTCACCGGACCTCGAACCCTGCTCCGCATGGTGGACGGAGAGGCGGAAACATGGGATTTGGCGAGAATCGCGGATGCCGAGGTCAGCCGCACCCTGCTGCCGCAGCTCCAGGGCAGCCCGGTGGTGTTCGACGGCGGGCGTGGCGAGCTACTCGGCGGCACCCTGGATGGAGCCCTCTGGCGATTGCGTCGCGATGGCGACATCGAGAAGCTCAGCGCCGCCCATGAAGGGAACGTCTGGTCCCTTGCGATGTCGGCGACCGGCAATCGCCTCGCCTCAGCAGGGGCGGAAATCAAGATCTGGAGCCTTCCCGACCTGCAGCCGTTGGCCACACTGCAACCCCTCCCCGGCCGGGCCTGGCTGGCATTTTCCCCCGAAGGCTTCTTTGACGGCACCGACGAGGCCTGGGAGCTGGTCCCATTCCAGATCCGGAGCCAGCCGCTGCGCGCCTTTGGTGCCGAGCAGTTCTTCAATCTCTTCTTCCAGCCCGATCTGCTTGCTGACACGGTCGGTCGCGGAGTCGCTATTGGCGAGCGTTTGCGCCAGAGCGGCGACCCACGGGCCGATCTCGAAGTCGCTGGCTTCCAGGACAGCCGGCCGCCGCGCGTGCGCATCCTCTTTCCGCAGCCGACACAGCGCCGGCAACCAAAGTTGTTGCCGCCGACCGAGTGGTCCTCCACCGGAAGCTCCGGCTGGAGGATTCCGGCGCTCCAATCCACTTTTGAGATGGTGACCAGCCCGGTGCTCAAGCGCCGCGAGATCGAGGTGGAGATCGAGCTGACCGACAACGGGTCGGGTGCCGGCGACTGTCGTCTCTTCCGCAACCGTACCCGGGTACCGGGCCAGCCACGAAAAGGGGCGAAGGGCCGCCTCCATCTGCCTGTCAGACTG
The DNA here is from genome assembly GCA_002420005.1 of Holophagales bacterium UBA5704. GTDB lineage: Bacteria > Acidobacteriota > Thermoanaerobaculia > Multivoradales > UBA5704 > UBA5704. The sequence continues at coordinate 18,431 of DIHE01000066.1, forward strand.
GTCGCCGGCCGCAACGAGCTCAGCGTCTACTGCTTCAACGCCGATCACGTCCGGAGCAACACGGACTCGGTGACCGTCCTGGCAGCCGTTCCCCTGGAACATGCTCCGACCGCCTGGGTGCTCGCCTTCGGGGTGGACACCTATGGGTCCGAAGCACAGAACCTTCACCACGCGGTAGCGGACGCCGAGGCCTTCGCCGGAGCGCTGGGACAAACTCTCGGAGGGTACGGGGAGAGGCGTGTCGTCGCGCTCTCGCTGTCGAACGGTGAAGCCACCGCGTCGACGCTGCTAGGAGCTCTCGCCATCCTCGGCGGCCGAGGGGTGTGGCGCGACGGCTTGCCGGACAAACTCCGCGCTCTCGCGGTTGCCCAGCCGGAGGACGAAGTGTTCCTCTTCTTCGCGGGGCACGGCACGGAAGAGAACGGCCGCTACTACCTCGTTCCCTCAGGTGCGCTGCCCGGCGATGTTTCCCGCGCCGGTTTTGTCTCCGACCGCGACCTCGAACAGGCCGTCGCCACGATCGATGCCGAGAGGATCCTGCTCGTTCTCGACACCTGCCACTCGGGGGCGGCGCTCCAGTCTCAACCGGGTGAGCGGCTCGGTCCTCTCGACAACCGGGGCCTGGCCCAGCTTGCCTACGAAAAAGGCATCCTGGTGCTCGCTGCAGCGCAACGGAACCAGGCCGCCTGGGAGCTGCGGGAGCTCGGGCACGGCCTGCTCACCTACGCCCTGGTCGAGGAGGGGCTGCGCGACCGGCGGGCCGACCGCGGGCCGGTCGACGGCTCGGTCAGCGCGCAAGAGTGGCTGGAGTATGCGGTCGAGCGAGTGCCCGACCTCATGGTCCGGGCCCTGGGGAGCGCCTTCGTGCGAGGTGATCTCTCCGATCCCGATCTGATCCGCGTCATGGGATCGACGGCGCGGGGGACGCGGGAAGTCATCGACGCGGCGACGCTGCAACGGCCCAGAGCGTATGTCCGGCGCGGTGCACCGCCCCTGCTGGTCATGGGACATGCCGGGCTCCAGTGAAGCTCCGGCAGGAAAGGAGAGAAGGAACATGCGGGTCAAGGAGGCTGCCGCGATCGTCGGAATCGCCGTTTTCGCCGGTTCTTCCGCGGAGAGTGGATCGCTGCCGGTCCTCGTTCCTCAGCTCGGCCATGCCGGGCTCGTCTCTTCGGTTGCGTGGTCACCCGACGGGCGCTTCGTGCTGACCGGTGGCCGGGACGGCACGGTGCGTCTGTGGCATGCGGAGACCGGCCACGAGCTGCGTCGCCTGGGGGGTACCTTGCCGGGCACCCCTGGGCACGTGCTGGCCGATTTCTCGCCGGACGGCGGGAGGGTGGTGTATGCCACTCACGAGGCGATCGGCGTCATCGACGTGGCGCGCAACGAGGTGCTCTGGCGATCCGGGCCGGCAACGAGAGTCAGCCCGCCGGTCTTTTCCGCCGACGGAACGACTGTGCTGGCTTGCAGCGGAACGGCGGAGGGGGGCGCGACGTCAATGGAGGTGAGGTCCGCCGCGACGGGAGAGGTCCAGGCCACGATCGAGATACCGGCCCGGTCTTTCAACGGCAGCGGCCCCGTCGTGTGCGGCTGGTCCGCCGACCGGCGCCTCGCCGCCGCCGGTTTCCTGGGACCTGCCTCTCAGCCCTCCTTAATCGGCGTCTGGGACCTCGGCAGCCGCCGGTTGCTGGATCTCTATGAGGGGGTTGCCACCTCTCTGCAACGGGTGGAGCTCTCGCCGACCGGAACGCGGCTTCTGGCCGTCGATGGCAAGAAACGGCTGCTGGTATGGCAGCGCGCCAACCCGGGGGACCCCACCGTCTTCGGCGAGGACGTCGTCGACGCCGTCTTCCTCCAGAGCGACGACGAGCTGGCGCTGATCCGGACGACTCCTTCCGGTTTCTCCACGGAGAGAGACCTCGACGCCCGCTTGGTCCGGTGGAGCCTCACCACCGGCCACGCCACCGCGGATGCACCCTATCTGTCGTCCCGCACCAAGCTCAGAATGGCCTACCGGAACGGGATGCTGTTGACAGGTTATGGCACCCATGTCGACGAGTGGAAGGTCGATACCTGGCAAAGGGTCGCCACGCTCTCGAACAGCGCGCTGGGGCCGATCGATTCCATCCAGGTGTCTGCCGACGAGCGGCTCCTGCTCGCGGTGTTCAGGGGCGACCCGCGCGACCCGCGGGGCTACCTGATCGATATCGAGCGAGGGGAGGTGATCCGCGAGACGCAGCCGGATCGCGACTCCCGGTTCGCTCTCGAGGCCGGTGGAAAGTACGTGCTCGAGGGAGGTCTGGCGAGGGACGTCCGTAGCGGCCGGGTCGTATCCTCCGTCGAGATGCCACGGGGACGGCCACAAGGCCTCGCCCGGGAGGGCCTTGTCCTGCTTTCCGAGGGGGCTTCGCTCTCCTTGTGGGATCCGCTGACCAACAGGAGGGTGTGGCGGTGGGCGCCGCTGCCGGGAGGCTCCGCCGCGACCGGCCCCGGCATTCGCGTCGCCGCCCTGGCACCGAACCGCGAGCTCGTTGCCACATCGGGCGAGATGGGCAAGGTCCTTCTGTGGGACGGACGCGGGGAGCTGCTCCGCGTCCTGGAGCTCGACGGGCCGGTGCGCTCGGTCGAGTTCTCGGCCGACGGCAGACGTCTGCTGGCCGCAGGTTTTGACGCCTGTGTTTGGGAGGTGTCGACCGGGCGCGCCCTGTGGCAGCCCCGCCGGGGGGGCGTCACCTCCGGCCGCTTCGCCCATGACGGCAACGCCGTCATCGTCGCCTACCAGGATGGCGGAGTGGCGTTGTGGGACCTCGAGAGAGGCGAAGAGACCCGTCGCTTCGCGCAGCACACCGGCGGCGCCACCGCCGCCGTGGTGCTGGAAAAGAGCGGTCTGGTGATCTCGGGCGGTGCCGACAGGGTCCTACGCTTCTGGGACCTGAGGTCGGGCCGCGGCCCGCTGACGCTGGCCATCCGCAGCGCGAAGCAGTGGGCGGTGGTCGATGGCCTGGGTCGCTTTGACGCCGCGCCGGAAGCGGGGGACGGGTTCGTGTGGGTGGTGGGCGACGAGCCGATCGAGCTCGCACAATTGCGGTCCCGCTACTACCAGCCGAACCTGCTCGCCCGCTACCTGGCCGAGGACGCGGCACCTCTGCGCGACGTCTCCCTCTTTCAGGCTCCGGAGCTGTTCCCCCTCGTCGAGACCCGCGGTTCGACCGCCGGAGATCCCCGGATCGAGATCGTGCTCACCGACCAGGGCGGCGGCATCGGGAAAGTACCTGTCTATCTGAACGGCCGAGAGCTGACGCCCGACGCCCGCGAGCTGCCCGAGAACCGCGACGCCCGTGTCGTCGAAGGCACGCTGCGCTTGTGGGTGGACGTGCGGGGCGACCAACGTCTGCGGGAGGGTCCGGAGAACCTCATAGAGGTCTTCGCTTTCGAGCGCGAGAACTACCTGCGCAGCCGCAGCAGGGGAACCAGATATGTCGGAGAAGAGCTGCCGCCGCCAGCCCAGGCCAGGCTCCGGGCGGTCGTGGTGGGAGTGTCCGACTACAGCGGCAAGGAGATCGATCTGCGGTTCGCTGCCAAGGACGCCGCCGATTTCGGGGCGGCCCTGAGACTGGCGGGGGACCGGTGGCTGGGGGACGGGAACACCTCCGTGACGGTCCTTTCGACGGCTGCCGGGGCGCCTGCCACGCAGCCGACGCGGATGCATGTGATGGCCGCGCTCGAGCGGCTCCTCGAGGCCGGGCGCGACGACGTGGTCGTGGTCTACCTCGCGGGTCATGGCGTGAGCCTCGGCAACGAGGACGGTGATTACTACTTTCTCACCGCCGACGCCGACTCGTTCGGTCTGGCGGACCCCGAGGTGCGGCGGCGCGTGGCGATCGCGGGCAACGAGCTGGCCGAGATCATGAAGCGCATCCCGGCCGAGAAGCGGGCCATCATCCTCGACACGTGCAGCGCAGGACGGTTCGTTCAGGCGTTCGGCAGTGCTCGCTACGTGCCCGACGATCAGGCCCGGGCGCTGCAGCGTCTCCAGGAGCGAACCGGATTTCACATTCTCGCCGGTGCCGCTGCCGGCAATCCCAGTTGGGAGGCCAGTCCCTTCTCGCAGGGCCTGCTGACCTACTCCCTGCTGTTCGGTATGCGCGGCGGAGCGTTGGACGACGAGCGGCTCGTCGACGTCCTCAAGCTGTTCGAGTTTGCTGCCACCGAGGTCCCCGTGCTGGCGCGCCGGATCCGCGGTGTGCAGCGTCCCCTGCACTCCAGCCCGGGAGGCGGGATGAGCTTCCCCATCGGTCGGGTCTTGCCGGAGGACGCTGCGCACATCCGACTCCAGGAGGAGCGCGCCGTCTTCGTTCGGGCCAGGCTCCAGCATGACACCCGGTTTCGCGACAACCTACATCTCTCGCAACAGGTGAACGCTCGTCTCCGGAAGTTGTCGACACCCGATGAAGCGACCGGCCGTTCGCCGATCGTCTTCGTTGACGATGAGAGCTTTCCGGGTGCGGTCGAGATGGCCGGGCAATACCGCGACGATGGAAAGCTGTCGGTGATCCTCTATCGGGATGAGGCGGAGGTGAGCAGGATCTCGGTAGAGATCAATCTCGCACATCCCGCGCCGGCCCTCGATGCGCTGCTCGCCGCAGTGCTGAGAGCGGTCGGCGCGAATCTCTGAGGTCGGGTCACCATGCCGGGATTCGCTTCGCTGTTGTTGCTTATCACGCTCTCTACGACGCCGGTGCCCACTACCTGGCAGGCTCTGGCGGATGAGGCGAGAGAGCTTGCCGGAACCGGCTCGGCGGCTGGCGCGGCCGAGAAGATGGCTGCTGCCGTCGACCTCGCCGAGCGGCAGCTTCCGCCGGACTCGGTGGAGGAGCTCGGCCCGCTGCTCGAAAAGCTGGCGGATCTCCTCGTCCGTGCCGAGCGTGTTTCTGAGGCAGAGCGAGTCGCGCGGCGCGCTCTGCTCATGAGGGAAGTCCATGCCGGCGGCACCTCTCCGACCCTGGTATCGCCACTTCACACTCTGGGATTTGCACTGCTGCTCCAGCAGCGCTTTGCCGAGGCCGAGCCGATCCTGCAGCGTGCGGTCTCGATCGCTGAGCGAGATCCGGAACACCAGAACCAGCTGCTCGAGGTCCTGGGGCTGCTCGCCACGGTGTACATCGTGCTCGATCGTTCCGCGGATTTGGACCGGGTGATGGCTCGCATGCAGCAGCTCAACCGTGAGGTGATGAATGCCTTCGCCGCCGAAACGGGGCAACCGCTGCCACTGCGGCAGGAAGGGCTCGAACCAGGGGAGCTCGATACGGCACAGATGCTGACTGTGATGAGAGCCGGTGGCGAAGAGGAGGACGCCTTGAGGGATCTCGCGTTTCTTCCTGTGATCGCCCTGCAACGTGACCAGAGTGGCCTCGACACCGAGGCGGCGGTTTGGTACCAGAGGAGCCTGGAGCTCAGGGAGCGAGCCTTCGGACCCGCCTCCGTCGAGGCGGCTGAAGGCCTTCTCGACCTCGCCTCTTTTCATTTCAACCGGTTCCGTCTTGGCGAGGCCGAGCCCTTGTTCTCACGCGCTGCCGATGTGCTGGCCGAGTGCGATCCCTGCGCCGCCGGTGCAGCCTTCGCCGTCGCCGGCCTTGCCGATATCGCGGCCCTGCGCGGTCAGCTCGCCCCTGCTAGGGACCTCTACCGCCGCGCCATCGAGCTACGCCGGCGAGCTTATGGCGGAGACCACTCGTTCACTGCGCATGCGCTCCACCGGCTGGGGCGGGTGGAAGGTGCGCTGGGACTCGGGAACGCCAGCGATCAAGCCGCCCGGGCGATGTACGACCGCCTGTACCCGGCAGGTCACGAGTTTCGCGGCTACGACCTCGACCGGCTGGACGCGTTCTTCACCGGCCAGATCCAGATCGCGGTGGTGTCGAACCATGCCGGCCGGGATGGCCTCGCCTGGCAGGAGAAGACCCTCGGTCCAGGAATCGCCCTGGCCAACGCGCTCGTCCAGGGAGCCCAGAACGTCGAGATCTTCGGCCGGCAGCGAGAGGCGATTCCGGCTCTGGAACGCGCTCTGAGCATCTATCGGCGCGTTCTCGGGCCGTCAGCCCCGGAGGTCGGGCGCACGCTCCAAAGACTGGCCGTTCTTCAGCAGAGCGTGGGCGAAGAGGCATCCGCCGAGCGCTACTCGGCGGATGCCGTGAACCTCTACCGCGGCCGGCTCGTCGACCTCGCTGCGCGGTCGCCGGAAGACGTCCTTCAGGAGCAGCGATTGACCCGCCAGGTGTTTCTCACCAACCTCGAGCTCAAGGTGCCGACCGCTGGAAGCCCTGCCGCCCAGACCGTTGCGGACAGTTTCGAGATCGGCCAGCTCGCCGTGGCGAGCAGCACGGCGGCCGCGCTGGCGGGCACGACCGCCCGCCTGGCACAAAGCTCCGGCGAGATCGGCGAGCTCATCCGCCGCCAGCAGCGGCTGGCCGAGCAGCAGGCGCGTGCCAGCGAGGAGATCCTCGCCCTGGCGAGCACAGCGAGCGAGCAGCGGGATCACGACAAGGAAGCCGAGTTGTTGGCGCTCAGCACGACGCTGGAGCGCGATCTGCGCGGGTTGGCCCGGCGCCTCGCCGAGATGGATCCGGCGTATGCCGAGCTGCTGCAACCCAGGGCACTGAGCGTCGATGCAACGTCTCGCCTGCTCAGTCCCGGAGAGGGTCTGCTCCTTTTCGTGCTCGGCCCGCGCAGCGGCTTTGTCTGGCTGGTAAGGCGCAGCGGCGCCCTGGTGCGGCGTCTTGAAACAAACGAACCGGAGGTGCGGGCGCTCGCCCGCCGCCTGATGGTCCAGGTTGACCCGTTCGGGCGAGGCACCCGGCCGGTGGACGATCCCACCGATTCGAGCTTCCCTCATGACGCGGCATCGAAGCTCTTCCGCCTGCTTGTCGGCTCGATCGCCGACGAGCTTGCGGGGATCTCCCATCTTCTGGTCGTCGGTGATGGCCCCTTGCAGGGGATTCCCTTCTCACTGCTGCTCACGGGTGACGTGGAGACCAATGCGTTCGATCCGCGGACGGCGCCCTGGCTGATCCGGCGATACGCTCTCAGCGTTCTGCCCGCGGTGAGCTCATTGCGCGCCCTGCGAGCGAAGCCTACGCGGTCGCGGGCGAAGGAACCTTTCCTCGCTTTCGGCGATCCGCTGTTCGGCGCGAGCACAGCCGGCTTGCGGACCCTGCGCAGGCTGCCTGAGACGGCGGAGGAGTTGCGGGCCATCGCCGCATCGCTCGGCGCGGCCGAGACCTCGCTGTACTTGGCCGAGGAAGCCACGGAATCGGCCGTGCGGCAGGCCCGCCTCGCGGAATACAGGGTGCTGGCTTTCGCGACCCACGCCCTGGTGGGAGGAGAGTTGCACGGCCTTGCGGAGCCCGGTCTGGTGCTCACGCAGCCTTCCGCGGCGAGTGTTGTCGACGACGGGTTCTTGAGCGCCGGTGAGGTCGCCCAACTCGATCTGGACGCCGACCTCGTGTTGCTCTCGGCGTGCAATACGGCCGCCCCCGGCGATGGCGCCGGGGGCGAGGGTCTCTCCGGCCTCGCACGCGCTTTCTTTCTCGCAGGCGCCAGAAGCCTGGTCGTCAGCCACTGGGCCGTCTCTTCGGAGCCCACGGTGCTGCTGACCACTTCGATGATCGCTCACTCGACAGCCAACCATATTGGCCTCGCGGAGGCGCTCAGGCGCACGATGCTCGAGTTCATTGCATCCGACAAGCTCTCCGAGCCGCGCTACTGGGCACCCTTCGTGGTCGTGGGAGATGGCCAGATCGGGCTTGCCGGGCGAGCCAACGGAGCACGAAGGGGAGTGTTTCCCTGCGGTTGGCCGGGTGCGCAGGAATTGCGTGAGTGTATAGGAGTTGGTGGGAGGGGGAGCGGCAGCAGGGACGACAAGGCGGGTTGAGAGGAGGGTGTTGGCGGCTCTCGCGCTTGCTTCTTTGTCTGCGGTATCATTCTTCGTCAGGCATGCTGGACGACCCCCGGAGGTGGTACCGAGAATGGCCCGAAAGAGTATTTCTGCTCGCCTGCAGGTCTGGATTGATGCGCGGAAGCGGCATCACCTCTCGCACGCCCAGGTGCAGATGGCACGGGAGCTCGGAATGAATCCGGCGAAGCTCGGCAAGCTCGACAACCACGAACAGGAGCCCTGGAAGCTGCCTCTACCTCTGTTCATCGAGCATCTGTACGAGAAGCGGTTCGGCAAGCCTCGCCCTGACGTCGTTTTGCCGATCGAGGAGATGGCTCGCCGGCAGGAAGAGAGGAAGGCCTCGAAGCGCGCGGCGAAGCAGCTCCGCGCCGGTCAGGAGAGCGGATCATGAGCGAGTACCAGTACTACGAGTTTCAGGCCGTGGACAGGCCGCTCAGCGAGCGCGAGATGGGGGAGCTGCGCGCGTGCTCATCCCGCGCAACGATCACGGCTACCCGGTTCGTGAACCACTACGAGTGGGGGAGCTTCAAGGGGAACCCTTCCGTCTGGATGGAGAAGTACTTCGATGCGTTCCTCTACCTGGCGAACTGGGGCACGCACGAGCTGATGATCCGGCTCCCTCGGAAGGTTCTCGACTTGAAGACCGCGAAGCGGTACTGCTGTGGCCGCGCCGCGTCGGCCCGTGCCCAGGGCGACTTCGTCATTCTGGAGCTGTCTTCCGAGGAGGAGGGTGGCGACTGGGAGGATGGAAACGGCTGGCTTTCCTCGCTGATTTCGCTCCGGGCGGATCTCGCCGCGGGCGATCATCGGGCGCTCTACCTGGCGTGGCTCCTGTGCGTGCAGAACAGGGAGTTGGACGACGATGCGACCGAGCCGCCGGTTCCGGCCGGCTTGGGTGAGCTGACCGCTCCCCTCCAGGCCTTCGCAGATTTCCTCCGCATCGACGGCGATCTGGTCACAGTGGCTGCCGACCAAAGCCCAAAGGTCAACGGAACGTCCTTCGAGCTTGACGTGGAGCGGTGGATCGCGACGTTACCTGAGGCCACGAAGACCGACTGGCTTGTTCGGCTGGCTGGCGGCAAGGAGCCTCACCTGCGTGCCGAGATGCTGCGGCGGTTTCGCGAATCTCAGGCACCGCGCGAGTCACGCTCTGGCGGTGCCCAGCGAACCGTGGGTGAGATCCTGACAGCAGCCGAGGAGTGCGCGGAGAAACGGCACCGAGAGGAGACAGTGCGAATCGCCGCTGAGCGGGCTCGGCGTGAGCGGGAAGCGGCTGAGCAGCGAGAGCGGTATCTCGACAACCTCGCGAAGCGGGAGGCCAGGGCGTGGGAGGAGGTGGATGGGCTCATTGCCACCAAGCAGCCGGGCCGGTATGACGAGGCGGTCAAGCTCCTTTGCGACTTGCGGGATCTGGCTCTCCGCAGGGGCCGGGGGTCTGAAGCGGAGGCGCGTCTGCTTCGTTTGCGTGAGGAGCAGGCCAGGAAGCCGAGCTTCATTGAACGGCTGAGGAAGGCTGGGCTGGCGTGAGTGGGGGAGGCGGCACTGGGTCTGCGGGCAGGAGTGCCGAGTGACCAAAAACTCGATTCTGATGACTTTTTCCCGCGGCTCGGCGGCGGCGCGGAAATGTAGTGCCGGCGCGGGTTTGCTGGCCGCTATCCGTCGCGAAACCCCCCTCTC
>DIHE01000077.1 GCA_002420005.1 Holophagales bacterium UBA5704
GCGCGCTCCGCGGGCTGCGAGGGAAGGTGGGGGGGGAGGGGGGCGAGGGCGCCGCGGTAGCCCCGGCGCACGGCGTCGGCGTCGGGCTTGCGGCGGCGGGCGGGGGCCGGCTCGGCCGGGTGGGCCGCCGGGATCTCGGGCGCCTGGCCGCGCGAGTTGAGGGCGGCCCAGACCGAGCCCCGGGCACCGCCGGGGAAGAGGACGAAGCGGGTGGTCGGTGAAACGGCGTCGCCGCGCGGATCGTCCGCCGCGCGCGGGAGGGCGGCGCGCAGGTCGTACTCCCCCGGTTCGAGCGCCGGTTCGAGCGTCTGCGGCCGGAAGGTGAGCGCGAAGATCTGCAGCCCGTCCGCTCCCTCCCGGCGCTCACCGATCTGCACGGGGAGGTCCGCCACCTTGTCCGCCTGGCGGTAGATCTGGATCCGCAGGCCGTCGCCGTTGCCGGGGAGCCGCCAGCCGGCGACGAGGAGAGACGCTTCCTCGTCCGGGGCCAGGATCGGGCGGGCGGAAGGGGGATCGGCCGGAGTGAGGGCGGCGAGCGGCGAGGGGCCGGCCGGACGCGCGGTGATCCACAGGTCGGGTCCGGGGTCGGCGAAAGCGGGCGGCAGGAGGAGGGCGCCGGTCTTGTCGAACGGCGGGACGGTCAGCGCGAGCGTGCGCAGCCCGAGCTCCCCGGTGGCCATGTTGCGCACCAGGACCCGGACGCGGTAGGTGTCCGGTGCGAGCGCCAGCTCGCCGACGTAGCGGACGCCGCTCTCGCCGACCCCGGCGCCGAGCTGCTCGAGGTCGATCTCGACGGTGTCCAGGCGCGAGGCGGCCACGCGGTCCCCGGCGGCCAGGGCGTAGAGCGAGATTTCGATGCGGAGAAGAGGGTCCCGCTGGCCGGCCAGCAGGTCGGTGCCGTCGATCTCGACGACGACGGGGACGCGCGCCCGGCCGTCCGGCTCGTCCGCAGGACCGGGGAAGGGGAGGGGGAGTGCCGCGAAGGGGATCGTCCCCCCTTCCTGGCCGCTCATCAGCAGGGCCGCGCTCTCGACCTTGAGCCCGCCGGTCGGCAGCACCCGTAGCGGGGTGCGGGGCCGGCCTTCGGCGGGCGCCACCACCGGGAGAGCCACCAGGCCCGCCAACAGGGCCACGGCGGGCAGGCTCGCGGAAGGGGGACGAAAGAGCGTCGGCACGTCGGCTCCGGGCATCGGCTGCGGCTGAAGCGATGGTAGCACGGGCTTTTAGCCATGTCTTTGCTAGAATGTTCGGACGTCGATCGATCTGGAAAGGAGCACCTCTGATGTTCATCCGCCGTCCGGTTTTCATCGTCCTGTTGACAGCTCTCGCCTGCGGGGTTGGTGGACCTGCGGTGGCGGCCGGGACCCCGCTGTTGCGGCTGGTCCATGCGCCGTCGTCCGCCATTCCCGAGGAGCTTGCGGCGTCGCCGTCCGTGGCGCCGGTTCGTCTGAGCTTCGCGGCCCTGGAGGACGTGGATGCGCGTCGCCTCGACCTGCCCCTCCCCGACGGCCGCGTGCTGCGCGTCGAGCGCACCGACGTCGAGAAGCGGGGCCGCCGCGACTATGCCTGGCGCGGCCGGATGCGCAACGCCCGGGGCGAGGTGAACGGCTCGGTCACCCTGACCGTCTGGAAAGACATGTTGCAGGGCCGGATCGTGACCCCCGGCAAGGTGTGGACCATCGTTCCGGCGGCCGGCCGGCACTGGATCGCCGAGGCGGTCGAGTCGGATCTCCCGTGCGGCACCAACGAACGTTCGGAGGTCGCCTCCCTGGCTCTGGATCGCCACCTGGCCGAAACCTGGAGCGCGCGGGCCGCGGACCTGGGCGAGGTGGCGGCGGACGGCTTCACCCGCCTGCGCCTGGTGATCGTCTACCCGAAGGCCTCGACCCTGGGCGACGCCAACCGGCTGTTGCTGCAGGTCCGCAATGCCGTCGATGCCGGCAACACGGCGCTGGCCAACGGCGGCATCAACGCCCGCGTGGAGCTGGTCGCCACCCGCGAGGTGGGCCACACGGAGAGCGCGGATCCGGTGGACGACCTGATCTATCTCTATGAGGACCCGGCGATGGTGGCGCTGCGCAAGCAGGCGAAGGCGCCGCTGATCGGCATCATCACCCTCAATTCCACCGTCTGTGGCATCGCGAACGTGATGGATCGGGACGAGTTCGAAGGGCGTGCCGCGCCGCTCGGCGTGTCGCTCACCCGCCGGTCCTGCCTGAACGACCAGACGCTGATGCACGAGCTGGGGCACAACCTGGGAGCCCACCACGATCCGTCGAACGGCCCGCCGCCGAGCCAGGCCCTGGTTCCGTACTCGTTCGGCCACTTTGTCCTCGACAACTTCCGGACCATCATGTCCTACAGCACGGAATGTGGTGGCAACCTCGGCTGCCCGCGCGCCGACGAGTTCTCCAATCCGGATCGGACGTTCAACGGCAAACCGGTGGGCATCGCCAATGAGCGCGACAACGTGCGGCTCCTGCATCAGACCCACTCCCGCTACGCGGTGAGCGCGACGCCGGGCACGGTCTGCAAGGCCGGCGCCGACCGCCTCTGCCTGCTGCGCAAGCGGTTCCAGGTGGAGCTCACCTGGGACAACCAGTTCAACGGCACCTCCGGTGTCGGCCGGTCGCTCGCGCGCACCGACTCCGCCGGCTTCTTCAGCTTCGGCGATCCGTCGAACCTGGAGCTGATGGTCAAGCTGCTCGACTTCGGCGACGTGGTGAAGGTCTTCTGGGGCCAGCTCACCAACCTCAAGTACCGGCTGATCATCTCCGACCTGAAGACCGGCAGGGTGAAGACCTACCAGAACACAGCGGGGGAGTGCGGCGGCATCGACCAGGGTGCCTTCCCGGGCGGCAACGGTCTCGACCTCCTGGCGCCGAGCGTGCCGGCCCCCGGCCTGCACAAGGCGGCGGCGTGCAAGACGAGCGGCAAGGAGCTCTGCCTGGACGACCGCTTCACCGTGAGCGTCACCTGGCGCAATCCAGGCAGCGGCGCACAGGGAGAGGGTTTTGCCGTGCCGTTCTCGAAGCTGACCGGCGCCTTCCATTTCGGCGAGGCTGCAAACCTGGAGCTGATGGCGAAGATCATCGACCAGGGCGAGCGCATCGACTTCTTCTACGGCGCCCTCTCCGACTTCGAGTACACGATCACCGTGACCGACACCCTGACCGGGCAGGTCAAGACCTACCGCAATGCGGCCGGGAAGTACTGCGGCGGGCAGGAGGTGGATGCGTTCTAGGAGAGGGTGATGGCCAAGGACCCCAAGGTCGCCTAGGACGAAGGCACCCGTCCTTGAGGTCTCTGTCGTCCTTGACGTCCTTGGCTTTTACCGGCTTTTACCGGCTTTTACTGCCCCGGCCTGTGCTTCACCGCGACCGCCGCATCGGCATTGCCCAGCTCGTCGCGCATCGCGACGGCGATCGTGTGGGCGTCGTCGCGCAGCCGCAGCGTGGTCTTGTAGGCCGCGGTCTGGCCGAGAACGGTGAGGAGCTGGTCGTTGGGGACGCGGACGGGGACCACGATCGCCTGGATCGGCGAGGTCCGTCCGCGGCTGTCGCGGGCTCCGACGTAGAGGGTGACCCGCCCCTCGTGAAAGCTCTCCTTGGGCAGGAGGACGAGCTTGGCCAGGGGGAATTTCACCAGCACATCCACCAGGAACTGATCCTTGTCGCGCGTCTCGCCGGTGCATTCCACCGCCAGCTCCAGCGGGTTGGCGCCGGGGTCGAGCACCAGGGCGGCGAGGGTGCGGCCGCTCATCCGCTCCTGGTTGGTGGTGTCGCGCCGCCCGGCGCGGCTGCGCACCTGGAGGTCCTGCCGGCCGCGCACCCGGACCTCGAGCTTGCGGTTCTTGCCGTCGCGCCGCCGCTCCGGAACGTAGCCCAGCGAATAGTAGACGTCGAAGTCCTCCCGCATGCGGCCGAACAGCGCACCGGGATTCGGCAGGTCGACGGCGGAGAGGCCGCCGGTGCCGCCGGCCAGGGTGTCCAGGGAGGCCCGGAGGTTCGCCTTCTCCAGCGCCTCCAGGGTGCTCCCCCAGCTGGCGGAGAAGCTCGCCGCGGCGGAGACTCCGGCGAGCTCCTCGGTGGTGCCGGCGGTGTAGAAGGTCACCCGGTTCGCGTTGGCGGTGTCGGCCAGGTCCTGGACCTCGCGCGTCAGGTCGTCCCGCCGGCCGTCGAAGATGGACGAGTGGATCTCGAAGCCGCGGGTGCGGGCGGCGGCTCCGAATTTGCTCTCCCAGGCCTGGAACAGGGCCTCGCCGGGGCGCACCGAGAGGCCGCCTCCGAGGTAGAGCACCGCCTTGCGGCCGGGCAGGCCGGAGAGGGAGGCCACGAAGTCCGCCACCGCGCCGAGCCCCGCCCGCGATTCGATCGCGCGCTCCGCGGCGTAGGACTTGAGGTCCTCGTAGACCTGCTGGACGATGGCCACCTGCATCGCGGCGCCGGGATCCCCGGGCATCGGCAACCCGATGCTCTCGATGCGGGAGAGCAGCTCCCGCTTCGCCGCCACGCGCAGGAGACCTTGCGGAGCGCCCAGGGCCGCCGTCTGCAAAGCGGCGCGCAGAGCCTCCGGATCGGAGGTGAGGCCCTGGGTCACCCGCAGGGTGCCGCCCTCGACCACCGCCACCAGGGCGCGGTCGTCCGCCCGGAGGTGGGGGAGGACGTCGGCTTCGACCGCCTGGATCAGGCGGTTGCGGCTCTGCGGGGTGAGCGTGAGGTCGTCGAGGACGAGGGCGAGATGGAGCCGCTGGTCGGCGCCGGCCACCGCCGCCGCCGGCTCGGCCCCCGGCACGTCCTGGGTGCCACCGCCCACCGCGAAGAAATTCGTCAGCTCGACCGGCCGGCCGTCTTCCAGGAGCTCGAAGTCGTCGCGGGTCAGGCCGGTGACCCGCTTCCCGTCGCGGCCGGTGACGTAGACCTCGACGTTGACCACCTGGACGTCGATCGACTCGAAGAAGGTCTCTTCCCGGGACTCGGCGGCTTCGGCAGGCACAGGGGGCTGCGGCGCGGCGGCGGCGGGCGATGCGCAGAGGACGAGAAGGGTGGGGACGAGGACGTGGCGGATCATTGCGCTCCCTCCGGACCTGCCCGACGTGATCGATGCGATCCATCGTAGCATGGCGTCCGATGCCGGAGCGTCTGCTATAGTCTGCCCGGTTCCCACACGGAAGGTCTCCTTTGATCGGCGGCGCCCTCTCACATTACGAGCTCCTCGAAACCCTCGCGGAGGGAACGGACTCTGTCTGGCAGGCGCGGGACACGCGCAGCGGGCGCCTCGTCCGTCTGCGGACGTTTCCGCGGGGAGCGGCCACCGACCTCGCCGCGGCCGGCGTGGCGCGCGGTCTCGTGCATCCCAATCTCTCGGCTCTCGAGGAGGTCGGCGAGGCCGGCGGGCTGGTCTTCGCGGCGTGGAGCTGGAGCGCCGGCGAGACCTTGGCTGAGCGCCTCGCACGCGGCCCGTTCCATCTCGAAGACGTGGCCGATCTGGCGGCGCAGGTGGCTTCCGCGCTCGCCGCCGCCCACCTGCGGGGCCTCCTGCACCGCCGTCTGGAGCCGGCGAGCGTGCTGCTCGCCGAAGGGGGCTGGGCCAAGGTTCTCGACCTCGGCCTGGCCGACCTTGCCGGAGCCGAGGTGAATGGCTCGCCTTGGCGGGCTCCCGAGCAGCGGCGCGGCGAGCCGGGGGATGCGCGCACCGACGTCTGGGCGGTGGGCGCCTTGCTGCATGCCCTGCTGACCGGCCTGCCGCCGGGCGCCGAAGGCTTCGCCCTGCCTGCCGCCGCAGAGGCCCCGCAGAGCCTGGCGGACGAGCTGCGCCGGCTGCTGGCGAAGACCTTGCAGCCGGTTCCGGCGGATCGGCCGGCGGAGATGGCGGACCTCCTCCTCGAGCTGCAGGCCCTCGCCGGCACCGGTGCGCTGCGCCGCCGCAGCCCGGCCGGCGCCGGCTCCGCCACCCGCCCACGGGTGGCCGCGCGCCCGGCGGCCACTCCGGCGGGCGGCGCGCGCCGTCCGGCCGGCCTGATCGGCCGCGTGGTCGACCACTATGAGATCCGCGAGCCGCTCGGCGGCGGCGGCATGGGGGTCGTCTACAAGGCGGAGGACACCCGCCTTCAGCGCACCGTGGCCCTCAAGTTCCTGCCGCCGGAGCTGACCCGCGATCCGGTGGCCAAGGCGCGCTTCCTCCAGGAGGCGCGGGCGGCGTCGGCCCTCGACCATCCGAACATCTGCACCATCCACGAAGTCGCGGAGACCGAGGACGGCCAGCTCTTCCTGGCCATGACCTGCTACGAGGGGGAGACCCTCAAGAAGAAGATCGAGCGCGGACCCCTGGTGATCGAAGAGGCCGTGGACGTCGCCCGCCAGATCGCCGCCGGCCTCTCCAAGGCGCACCGGCTGGGCATCGTGCACCGCGACATCAAGCCGGCGAACGTCATGGTCACCGACGACGGGATCGTGAAGATCCTCGACTTCGGTCTCGCCAAGCTGGCGGGGGCCGCCGGGCTCACCCGCGCCGGTTTCTGCCTGGGGACACCCGCCTACATGTCCCCCGAGCAGGCGCGCGGCGAGGTCGACCAGCGCACCGACCTCTGGTCGCTCGGCGTGGTGCTCTACGAGATGCTCTGCGGCGTGGCACCGTTCGGCGGTGACACCGACCAGGCGATCATCTACGCCCTGCTGACCGAGGAGCCGAAGCCGGTGCGCGAGCGGCGCCCGGAGGTCCCGGAGGAGCTGGAGAGGATCCTCGGGGGCCTGCTCGCCAAGGACCCCGCCGACCGCTATCCCACCGTGGAGGTCGCCCTGGCCGATCTCAAGGTTCTGGCCGGCTCCACGGCCGGAGCCACCATCCCCTCCATGGCATTGCAACGGCGTCCCGGCCTTCCTCTCTGGGCGCGGATCACGGCCGGTGCCGCCGCGGTGGGGATCCTGGGTCTGTCCGCCTGGTTGCTGCTGCGGACACCGCCCCCTCTGCGTCTGAAATTCGAGCTCCTGACCGATCTGGAGGGGCGCGAGTCGTTTCCCAGCCTGTCGCCCGACGGTCTCAACTTCCTCTATGCGCAGAACACCCCGCTCGGAGGCATCGACATCCTCCGGCAGCGGGTGGGCGGCGGCAACCCGATGAACCTCACCCGGACCCCCGGCGACGACACCCAGCCCGCCTTCTCGCCGGACGGCCTGCAGATCGCCTTCCGCTCCGAGCGCGACGGCGGCGGCCTCTTCGTCATGGGGGCGACCGGGGAGTCGCCGATCCGCCTGACCGCGGCGGGGTACAACCCGGCCTGGTCGCCGGACGGCCAGCACATCGTCTATGCCACCGAAGGGGTGTTCGATCCGACGCGGCGCAGCTCGCGCAGCGAGCTGTGGAGCCTGCGCCTCTCCGACCGGAAGGCGCGGCGGATCTCGGAGGGCGACGCGGTGCAGCCGAGCTGGTCGCCGAGCGGCCGCCGCATCGCCTACTGGGGCCTCGTCGAAGGGACGGCGAAGCGGGTCATCTGGACCATCCCGGCGGAAGGCGGCGAGGCGGTGCGCGTCACGCCGGACGACGACTTCTACTACTGGAATCCGGTGTGGTCGCCGGACGGTGAGCATCTCTACTTCATCAGCAACCGCGGCGGCAGCATGACCCTCTGGCGGGTCGCGATCAGCGAGCGCACCGGCAAGCCGCGCGGCGAGCCGGAGGCGTTCACCACTCCGGCGCAATCGAGCGGCTTCCTCTCCGTCTCCGCCGACGGCCGCCACATCGCCTACGCCACCGACGACAGCCGCAACAACCTGGAGCGGGTCGTCTTCGACCCGGTGGCCGGCGAGGTGCACGGCGAGCCCTTGCCGGTGACCCAGGGCTCGCGGGCGGTGCGCGACGGCGACGTTTCACCGGACGGCGCCTGGGTCACCTACGACGTGGCCGGGCAACAGGAGGACCTCTTCCTGGTCGCCGCCTCCGGGGGGCCGGCGCGCCAGCTCACCGACGACGTGTTCAAGGACCGCAATCCGCGCTGGTCGCCGGATGGCACGCGCATCCTCTTCTACTCGAACCGGGGAGGAAAATACGAAGCCTGGACCATCTTCCCCGACGGCAGCGGTCTCGAGCGGCTCGCCGCGGTGCCGGGGACCGACCTGTTCGCCCCCATCTGGTCGCCGGACGGCCGGCGCCTCGCCTGCGGCCTGGGATTCGGCGGCTCGGGGCTTCTCGACCTGGGCCAGCCGGAGGGCATCCGCAGGCCGGAGATCCTGCCCAAGGTGGCACCGGGGCAATACTTCGCGGCCTCCTCCTGGTCGCCGGACGGCCGGACGCTGGCCGGCGTCGCACAGCGCGAGAACGGTGCCTCGCTGCCCGGGATCGTCCTCTACTCCGTGGAGAGCCGCTCCTACCGGCGGCTCAACGGGCGCGGTGCCACCCCGGTGTGGCTGCACGACAGCCGGCGGCTCCTCTACCTGGACGGCGGAGAGGTCTTCCTGCTCGATACGATCACCCGGCAGGCGCGCGAGATCGAGTCTCCGGCGCCCGGCTCGACGTTCACCAAAGCCACGGTGAGCCCTGACGACCGCCAGCTGTACCTGATTCGTTCCTCGGACGAAGGAGACGTCGGTCTCTTGACCCTGGAATGATCCCTGCTTTGCGCTATGCTTTCCGCACTCTCCGTTCTTCGAGGTGACCCATGGCATTCAAGCTCAAGGATCTGATCATCAGCCTGGCCGGACAGCCGGAAGGCAAGTGCCCGACCGCTTCGGCGCCGGATCGGTTCTGCCCGACGGCCTCCGCGTTCGATCCCCGTTTCTGCCCCACCGCGTCGGCGACCGACCCGCGCTTCTGCCCGACCGCATCGGCAGGGGTGGTGTTCTGCCCGACCGCCTCGGCGCCGGTGCTGCTGGTGCCGGCGGCGTTCTGTCCGACCGCTTCGGCCGGCCTGACCGGCTTCTGTCCGACCGCCTCGGCGGCCGGCCTGGCCGCCAACGCCTGCCCGACCGCCTCGGCGCCGATCGAGCAGGCCGAACAGGCCGAAGCCTGTCCTACGGCGTCCGCGCCGGCGGCCGATGCCGGCCGGGAGGGCCTTGCCGCTCTGCGACTGCAGCTCCAGCAGGCTCTCGCCCAGGTGGAGGAGCAGGAGAAGGCGTTGGCGGCCCCGGATCTGCCGGCGACCCTCGCCGAGGCGGAAGATCTGGAGGCCCGCTTGCGCGGTGCCCTGGACGAGCTCCTGCAGCACAAGGAGACGCTCAAGAACAACGGGTGAGACACTCTCGGATCCCACCCCGCCGCGCGCCTGGAGGAGCCCCCGGTTGATCGGTGGCACCGTCGCGGGCTACCGGCTCCTCGGCCCTTTCGGAAACGGTGCCGGACTCTACCGGGCCGCCTCCGAAGGGGAGGGGCGGCCGGTGCTCCTCCTGTTGACCGTGCCCGAACGGCCGGAGCCGGAAGCGGCCGAGCGCTTCCGGCGCACCGCCGTGGCGGCGACGGAGACCGGACACCCCGCCATCCTGCCCCTGCTCGCCGCCGGAACCCTGGCGGACGGGCGTCTCTTCGCCGCCTTCCCGGTGGTCGAAGGCGAGACCCTGGAGGACCGTCTGGTGCGCGGTCCTCTGCCCCCCGTCGAAGCCCTGGGGGTGGCCTTGGCCGTGGCCGACGTGCTCAAGGCGGCGCGCACCGCCGGGCTCGTCCATGGCGATCTGCGCCCCGATCGCGTGCTGCTGACGCCGGGCGGCCTGCGCCTGCTGGGCTTCGGGCTCGGCGAGACCGCTGCGCCCGGACCCGCGTTCGACGAAGGAGCCACCGTCTACCGCGCGCCCGAGCGGCTCGCCGGCGCTGCGCCCGGGCCGCGGGCCGACGTCTGGGCGCTCGGCGTGCTGCTCTACGAAATGTTGGCGGGCCGGCCGCCGTTCGGCGGGTCCGATGACACGGAGGAGGAGCGGGCGGCTGCGGTCGCCGCGCTGCCTCCGGCCCCGCTCCCCTCACCGCCGCGTGGCCTGGAAGGGATTCTCCTGCGCGCCCTGCGCAAGCGGCCCGAGGATCGCTGGCGCGACGCCGGCGCCCTCGCGGCGGCGCTCTCTGCCCTGCCGGGCCTCGCGGCGGCGGGTGGCGAGCTGGCTCCCACCCTGGTCGACCTGCCGGTTCGACCCGGCGGGGCCGGCTCGCGCAGCGCCGCTTCTGCGCCGGCGTCCATCCCCTTTCCCGGAGGCGTGGGGCGCGACGTCGAGAGCTACCGGCTCGGCGAGCGGCTGGGGAGTGGCGGCATGGCCGTCGTCTTCCGCGCCGAGGACCTGCGCCTGGGCCGCACCGTGGCGCTCAAGTTCCTCATCCCCGAGCTGTCGCGGGATCCGGCGGCCAAACATCGCTTCCTGCGCGAGGCGCGCGCGCTGTCCGGCCTCGACCATCCGAACCTTTGCACCATCCACGAGGTCGGGGAGACCGCCGACGGCCAGATCTTCATCGCCATGCCGTGCTACGAGGGGGAGACCCTGCGCCGGCGCATTCAGCGGGGGCCTCTGGCGCCCGACGAAGCGATCGACCTCGCCCTGCAGGCCGCGCAGGGGCTCGCCAAGGCGCACAAGAGCGGCATTGTCCACCGGGACGTCAAACCGGCGAATCTGATGGTCACCGCCGACGGGGTGGTCAAGATCCTCGACTTCGGCCTCGCCAAGCTGGCCGGGACCACCAGTGCGGCGCGCAAGGAGACCGGCGGCGGCACCCTGGCCTACATGTCGCCGGAGCAGACGCTCGGCGAGGACGTGGACGGCCGGGCGGATCTGTGGTCGCTCGGAGTCGTCCTCTACGAGATGCTCACCGGCCTCAAGCCGTTTCGCGCCGACCGGGACCAGGGGGTGCTCTACGCCATCCGCAACACGGATCCCGTCCCGCTGCCGGCGCTGTGCCCCGAGGTCCCGGCGGCGCTGGCGGAGCTGGCCGGCCGCCTGCTCGCCAAGGACCCCGCCGGGCGCCCGGCCTCGGCCGACGCCCTGGTGGCGGAGCTGCGCGGCCTCCAAGGAGGAGCCCCGGCGGGGGAGCCGGTGCTGCTCGCCGCCCCGCCGTTGCGCCGGGGGCGGGGAGGGCGCCGTGCGGCGGCCGGTGCGGCCCTGCTCGCCGTGGTGGCCCTCGGCGGTCTTCTCGCCTGGCGTACCTGCCACCGGGAGGCCGGCGGCTCCGGCCCGGTCGAAGTCCGCTTCGAGGTGCTCACCGGGGACGCCGGGATCGAAACGTTTCCGAGCCTCTCGCCGGACGGAGAGTTCTTCGTCTACGCCAAGGAATCCGGCGGCGACATGGACGTCTTCTGGCAGCGCACCGGTGGCGGCAACCCGCAGAACCTGACGGAAGATTCTCCCGGCACGGACACGCAGCCGGCCCTTTCCCCCGACAAGCGGTGGATCGCCTTCCGTTCCGAGCGCGACGGGGGAGGCCTCTTTCTGATGGGGGCGACCGGAGAGTCGGCGCGGCGGTTGACCAGCTCCGGCTTCAATCCGTCATGGTCGCCCGACAGCCGGTCGCTGGTGTTCGCCACCGAGAGCGTGAGTGCGCCGGGGGGCCGGGCGACCACGAGTGAGCTGTGGCGGCTGGACGTCGCGACGCTCGTCGCGCAGCGCCTGGAGACCGGCGGCGACGCGGTGCAGCCGAGCTGGTCGCCGGACGGCCGGCGCATCGCCTACTGGAGGGTCCGCGCCGGCAGCGCACAGCGGGAGATCTGGACCCTCCCGGCCGCCGGAGGGGAGCCGGAGCTCGCGGTGGCGGGGAAGGCCGCCGAGCTGCTCTGGTGCCCGGTCTGGTCGCCGGAGGGCCGGCATCTCTATTTCGCCGCGGATCGCAGCGGAGCCATGGGGCTGTGGCGGGTGCGGATCGATGCGCGCAGTGGAGCGGTGCGCTCCGAGCCGCAGCAGATCCTGGTGCCGGCCACCTGGAGCGCCTTGCCCAGTTTGTCGGCCGACGGCCGCATCGCCTTCGTCCGCCAGGAGGAGCGCAGCCGCCTCGTCCGGGCGACCTTCGATCCCGCCCTGGACCCGACCGGCTCCCTGCGCGAGCTCCCCCTCGGCGCCCGCTCCGTCGGGTCCGCCCACGTCTCCGCCGACGGCCGCTGGCTCGTCTATGCCACCACCCAGCCGCAGGAAGACCTCTTTCTGATGGACACCGCCAGCCTCCGCGAGGAGCGGCTGACCGACGATGCCGTGCGCGACCGCGTGCCGCGCTGGTCCGCGCCGGGACGGCGCATCGTCTTCTACTCCGAGCGGGGAGGCGAGGGGTACGAGGCCTGGGTCTGGCGCCGGGGCGCGCCGCTCGAACGCCTGACCGCGTTTCCCGAGAAGGTCCTGGAGCCGGTCGTCTCGCCCGACGGTACGCTCCTCGCCGCCAGCCTCGATTTCCACGGGCCTTTTCTCATCGACCTGCGCAAGCCGCTCACCGAGCGCGCCGCCCGTCCGCTCCAGACGGCGGGAGGCGCAACGCCGCCGCCGTTCGGTGCCACCTCCTGGTCGCCCGACGGCCGGCATCTGGCCGGCTTCGACGAGCAAGGGCGGATCGTCCTCTACTCTTTCGCCACCCGGAGGCTCGACGTGCTCGCGGAGCGCGGCACCCTCGCCACCTGGCTGGGGGACAACCGTACGTTGCTGTTTCTGCGCGGCGGCGCCCTGTGGGCTCTGGACACCGCGACGCGCCGGGCCCGGGAGGTGCTCACCCCTCCGGCGGACGCGGCGTTCTCCTGGTTCACCACGACGCCGGACGGCCGCGACGTCTTCCTGGTGCAGCGCCGGGGAGAAGCCGATCTGGGGATGCTCACCTTGAGATGACTTATACTTGCGCAGACCACCACCTGCGTTGAGCTCCGGAGGGAACGGAATGAGATTTCGTATGCAGGACCTCATGATGGATGTCGGGCCCGGGTTCGAGCTCGCCAATGAACGGTGCACCTGTGCACAGTCGGCGCATACGGGAGAGGCGAGGCCGCCGCGAACCGGCCGCGGCAAACCGACGAAGCCGGCGGATCCCGGCCGGTCGCCGCGCTCTCCGCGGGAGGGAGAGGCGCGCGAGCGGCCCGAGGACGCCCCGTACGAAGCGGCCGGCGCGCCGCCGGCTCTCGCAGCGCTGCGGATGCAGCTCCAGCACAATCTCGCAGCGGGCGCCTGACGTCAGGAGCTCTCCTTCGACCAGACGCCCCGCTGGACCGACGGATGCGGAGGAACGGCGGAGTGGTCCACTACGAGATTCTCCACCCGGTTGATGCCGGGCTGCCCGTCCCGAGAGCGCCGGTGTGTTTCGGGCCGAGCTGCGAACGCTGGACGGGCAGGGCTCCGGCATGCCTTCCCCGAGAGATGCGCCCCCGGCGGCGGAAGCCGGCCGCGCCGTCAGCCACTACCGGCTCCTGGAGCCTCTTGGGGCGGGCGGGATG
>DIHE01000143.1:0-23038 GCA_002420005.1 Holophagales bacterium UBA5704
GCCGGATGCCCAGGGACGTCTGCGCTCCGAGACGACCGGCATCCTGTTCCAGGTCGGCCCGACCGGCGACCGGGTCCTCCTCTTCGAGGCCGCCACCGGCCGGCAGCTGCTCAATCTGGAAGAGCTGGACGAGAGGGCGCAAACGGCAGAGGCGAGGGCGCAAGCCGCGGAAGCGGAAGCCGCCCGCCTCCGGGCCGAGATCGAGCGCCTGCGCGGGAACCGCTGAGCCGGCTGGTCGCCGGCCCGGCCCCCCTCTCCTACTTGCGCCGGTTGGCGGCGAGGATGCGCTTGCGCAGCCGGATGGCGCGCGGGGTGACCTCCACCAGCTCGTCGTCGCTGATGAACTCCAGAGCCTGCTCCAGGTTCATGATCCGCGGCGGGACCAGACGGATGGTGTCGTCTGACCCGGAGGCGCGCATGTTGGTGAGCTTCTTCTCGCGGGTGATGTTGACGTCCAGGTCGTTCGAGCGGGCGTTCTCGCCGACCACCATGCCCTCGTAGACCTCCTCGCCGGGCGCGATGAACAGCTCGCCGCGCGGCTGCAGGCCTTCGATCGCGTAGGCGGTGGTGCGGCCGGTGCGGTCGGCCACCAGGACGCCGGTCAGACGGTGCGGGATGTCGCCGTGCCACGGGTCCCAACCCTCGAAGAGGTGATTCAGGATGCCCGTCCCCTTCGTGTCGGTGAGGAACTCCGACCGGAAGCCGATCAGGCCGCGCGAGGGGAGGCGGAACTCCATGCGCACCCGGCCGGAGCCGTGGTTGACCATCTTCATCATGCGGCCTTTACGGCTGCCCATCTTCTGGGTGACCACGCCGATGAAGTCCTCCGGGCAGTCGATGATCAGCATCTCCATCGGCTCATGGATCTGGCCGTCGATGCGGCGGGTGATCACCTCGGGCTTGCCGACCGAGATCTCATAGCCCTCGCGGCGCATCATCTCGATCAGGATGGCGAGCTGCAGCTCGCCGCGCCCGGAGACTTTGAAGATCTCCGGCGAGTCGGTGGGCTCCACCCGGATCGAGACGTTGGTCAGGATCTCCTTCTCCAGGCGCTCCTTGAGCTTGCGCGAGGTGACGTGCTTGCCGTCGCGGCCGGAGAACGGGGAGTCGTTGATCGACATCATCATCGCGATCGTCGGCTCGTCGATCAGGATCGGCGGCAACGGGCGCGGGTCTTCGCGGTCGGTCAGCGTCTCGCCGATGTTGACCTCCTCGATGCCGGCGACGGCCACGATGTCGCCCGGCCCGGCTTCGGCGATTTCGATCCGGCGCAGCCCCTCGTAGCCGTAGAGGAGGGTGACCTTCACCGGTTCGAGGGTGCCGTCGCGCCGGCACAGCGCAACCTCCTGAGCCTTGCGGAGACGGCCGTTGAAGATGCGGCCGATGGCGAGGCGCCCCACGTAATCGTCGTAGTCCAGGGTGTTGAACTGCATCTGGAGCGGCGTCTCCGCGTCGTAGACCGGCGGCGGCACGGAGCGCAGGATCTCCTCGAACAGCGGCTCCAGGGTGCCGCCGTCCTCCCCGTCCATCTCGCGCCGGCAGCGGCCGGCCCGGGCATTGGCGTAGAGGATGGGGAACTCGAGCTGCTCTTCGGTCGCGTCGAGGTCGATGAACAGGTCGTAGACCTCGTTGACCACCTCGCTGATGCGGGCGTCGGGACGGTCGATCTTGTTGATCACCACGATCGGGTCGAGACCGGCCTCGAACGCCTTGCGCAGCACGAAACGGGTCTGCGGCAACGGGCCTTCGCTGGCATCGACGAGAAGGAGGACGCCGTCCACCATCTTGAGCGTCCGCTCGACCTCGCCGCCGAAATCGGCGTGGCCGGGGGTGTCCACGATGTTGATGTGCACCCCGCGGTAGTTGATGGCCGTGTTCTTGGCCATGATCGTGATGCCCTTCTCGCGCTCCAGGTCGATCGAGTCCATCACCCGGTCGGCCACGGCCTGATTGTCACGGAAGATGCCGCTCTGCCAGAGCATGGCGTCGACCAGCGTGGTCTTGCCGTGGTCAACGTGGGCGATGATGGCCAGATTGCGGACGTCTTCTCTCTTTTGCTGAGCCAAGCGGTACTCTCCGTTCCTCTTTCCGTTCCCGGGGATTTGCTACGGGCGCGGCCGGCAGCCGCGAATGGGGGGGGAAGAATAGCACAGGATGCCGTATCCTTGGCGCATGAGCCCGCTGCTGACCGGACTCCTCGCCCTTCTCGCCGCCGCCACCCCTCCCGCCCCCGCTCCCGCACCGGCCGTCCTCCAGGCGGGAACGGTGATCGAGAACATCGCCTGCCAGGCCGATCTCACCCAGCGCTACGCCCTCTACCTGCCGTCCGGCTACCGGCCGGATCGGGAGTGGCCGATCCTCTATGCCCTTGATGCGCGCGGCAACGGCAAGCGGGTGGCCGAGGTCTTCCAGGCCGGCGCCGAGCGCTTCGGGTGGATCGTGGCGAGCTCGTACAACTCGTCGAGCGACCTGCCCACCGATCCCAACCCCGCGGCCCTGCGGGCGATGTGGCTCGACACCCACGCCCGGCTGAAGATCGACGACCGGCGGGTCTACGCGGCCGGCTACTCCGGAACCGTGCGCGCGGCGATCCGCGTGGCCACGGCGGTGCCCGGCTCGATCGTCGGCATCTTCGGCGCCGGCGCCGGCTTTCCCTTCGAGCAGCCGCCCACCAAGGACGTCCCGTTCGACTTCTTCGGCACCGTCGGCACGCGCGACTTCAACTACTACGAGATGCTGGACCTCGAAAAGAAGCTCACCGCCCTCTCGCTCCCCTTCCGGATCGACGTGTTCTCCGGCGACCACGACTGGCCGCCGTCCGACCTCGCGGCCCGCGGCCTCGGATGGTTGGAGCTGCGGGCCATGCGGCGGGGGCTGCGGCCCGTGGAGCCGGCGCTCGTCGAGGGCCTCTGGGCCCAGGATCTCGCGCAGGCACAGCAGGCCGAAGCGGCCGGCCACGGCTTCGAGGCGCTGCGGACCTGGACGGCCCTGCTCTCCTCCTATGCCGGGCTCCACGACACGGCCGAGGCCGAACGCAAGACCGCCGAGCTGGCCGCCTCCCCGGCGGTGCAGCGCGATCTCGCGGCCCGCGAGGAGCGCAACGAGCGCGACAAGGCCTTTCTCGCCGAGGCGCCGCGCATTTTCCGCCGCGCCATGAGCGGCGGACCCGACGCCGTCCCGCCCACCGCCTCGCGGATCGCCGCCGAGCTGAGGATCGCAGACTGGAAGAAGCGCGCCGCCTCCTCCGACCTCGAAGAGAGTCTCTCGGCCAAACGGGTGCTCAACACGCTCTCGGGCCAGACCGGTTTCTATCTGCCGACGGATTTCATCGCGCGCCAGGAGTGGGACAACGCGATTCTGATGCTCTCGGTGTACGCCGAGATCCACCCGGATCGCCCGGACGTCTGGGTCTCCATCGCCGAGACCAGCGCACGCAAGGGGAAATCCGGGCGCAAGCGGGCTCTCGACGCGCTGGAGAAGGCCGTCGCGCTCGGCTGGACCGACCGCGGCGCGATCGAGCGCGAGCCTGCGTTCGAGGGTCTGCGCGAGGACCGGCGGTTTCTGGAGATCGTGGGGAAGATGGAGAAGAACCCGGGGTGAAGGCCTTCGCCTGCCTCGCCTTGCTTCTGTGGGCCGCCCTGCCTTCTGCCGCGCTGCCCATCTCGGCCGAGCTGCCCCGGGGGCAGGTGGTGGACCGGGTGACCTGCGCGGCCGATGCCGGCCAGTCCTACGCCCTCTACCTGCCCGCCGGCTACACACCGGAGCGCAAGTGGCCGATCGTCTACGCCTTTGATTCTCACGGCAACGGCGCGGAGATCACCCGCCGGCTGCGCGCCGGGGCGGAGCGCTGGGGGTGGATCGTCGCCAGCTCGAACACCTCGTCGAACCTGGTGCCGATGCAGGAGAACTTCGACGGCATGCGCGCGCTCTGGGCCGACACCCACGCCCGCTTCGCCCTCGACGACCGGCGGGTCTACGCCCTCGGCTTCTCCGGGCTCGTGCGCTTCGCCGTCACCCTGGCCCTGAGCGCGCCGGGCAGTCTCGCCGGGGTGATCGGCGCCAACGGCGGCTGGCCGCTCGGCCAGACCCCGGCCAAGCAGCACGACCTGCCGTTCTTCTTCACCGTCGGAGAGACCGATTTCGCCTGGTACGAGCTGCACGACCTGGAGGAGAAGCTCGCAGCCGCCGGCCTGCCGCACCGCCTGGAAGTCTTCGCCGGCTCCCACCAGTGGCCGCCGGAGGAGCTGTTCACCCGTGCCGTGGCCTGGATGGAGCTGCACGCCCTGCGCCGCGGGCTGCGCGCCAAGGACCCGGCGTTGATCGAGGAGCTGTGGAACGAAGACCTTGCCCGGGCGCGCGCCTTCGAGACGGCGGGCCGGCTCGCTGCGGCCCACGAGCTGTTCGCCGCCCTCGGCCGCGACTTCGCCGGCCTGCGCGACACGGCGGAAGCCACCGAGGCCGCGGCCCGGATCGCCGGCTCGGCGGCCTGGCAGAGCGAGCGGGAGGCGCGCCTGGCGCGCGATCGCCGCGACCGCGAGTACCTGGAGAAGGTCCCGCGCCTGTTCCAGGCGGCGCCGGGGCATCCCTCGCCCGACCATCTGAGCGAGCTGCTCACCGCGCTCGAGATCCCGCGGCTGCAACGGAAAGCGAAGTCCGATCCGGACCCGGAAGAGCGCCTCTCCGCCGAGCGCGTGCTCTACGCGGTTTACATCCAGACCGGGCTCTATCTGCCGCGCGAGTACAACCGCCTCGGCCAGTTCGACCGCTCGATCCTGTTCCTCCAGGTGGCCGCGGAGATCGATCCGGACGTGCCGCACATCCCCTACCGCCTGGCCACCACCTACGCCCGCAAAGGCAACCGGCGGCGAGCGCTCGACTACCTGGAGCTGTCGGTCGAGAAGGGCTGGGACGATCTGGAAGCGGTCGAGAGCGAGCCGGCGTTCGATGCCTTCCGCAAGAACGAGCACTACCGGCGGATTGTCGAGCAGCTCCGCCGCAAGCTCTCGGCCGGGCCGCGGTAGCGGAGAAGCCCCCACGGCCGGGAAACACCCGGCAACCCCAACCACCCCCCAGGCTCCGCCGCGCGCCCAGGGGGCGTGCCCGGCACCCGCCGGGGCGTTCTCCTGCCTTTGGGCGGTGGCGCCCCCTCTCCCGGGGGAAGGGAGGGCGATGGGAGAGGGGGGCGGGGGGTGAGGTCCTACCGCCGCGTATCGATTTTCCGCAACGCCTCGGCCAGCTCCTTGAGCTGGTCGAAGCTCTTCAGGGTGCGGTCCATCAGGTCGGTCAGGTGGGGATCCGCGGCGAGCTCGGTGTTCTTCACCTTGCGGCCGACGTTTCGCAACAGGGGCATCAGGTTCTCGCCCGCCGCCTCGACGAGATCGCCGAGCAGCTCCCGGACGTTCGCCGGCAGGCTCTGGACGATCTCGGCGCCGCGCGGGGCGGTGGCGAAGGTGGCCAGGGTGCGGTCGAGCTTTTCGAGGTAGGGGGAGAGGTCCGCGGCCGGCGGCGCGGCGACGGTGACGGGTGGCGGTGCCGGAACGGGCGCGGGGTGCGGCGGGCGCGCCAGGAGCTCGCCGATGCGGTCGAGCCGGGCTCCGAGCTGGCCGAGGTGCTCGACGACGTGGTGGGTCAGGGTGGCCGTTTCCGCGACCTCCGGCTCCTCCACCGGCTCCTCCACCCTCGCGCCGTTCTTGCCCGCGGTCTCGATGGTGCGGGCGATGTCTCCCATCCTCTCGGAGAGCAGGCTGAGCTGGCCGGTGACGCGGGCGACGGGATCGCTCTCGGCGGCGCCGCCGAGGAGCTGGACGCGGGCGAAGCCGCGCTTGATCTCCTCCCAGCGGGCGGCCTGCTGCGGGGTCATCCGGCCGCGCAGCTCGGCGAGCTTCAGGAGGTTGTGCTCGGCGCCGCTGGTCAGGGTCTGCGCCTCGCCCGCGTAGTGGTCGTCGAGCAGCGCCTCCAGCTCGGCCTCGTTCATCACCGGCACGACCTTCTCCGCCAGCTTGTTCATGTTGCGGTAGCTCCCCTGGAGCTGGAACCGCGGCTCGGTGCGATAGGCGTCGTCCTGCGAGGCGGAGAGGATGTATTGCCGGTTCACCTGCAGCAGCACCTTCTGGATCTTGAGCAGATGGCGCAGGACTCCCGTGATCTCGGCGATCTCCAGGGCCGAGTACGGGTGCTTGAGCTGGTCCGCCGGGATCTCGTCCCCCTGCGCGAGCTGAACCAGCTTATAGACGTCCTCGGGATCGCGCGCGGCGAGCGGCGCCAGCGCGGCGTTCGAGGTGAGGGCGTTCTCCAGATAGGAGAGGGCGAACAGGTCCTCCTTGCCCGCCAGCACGTCGCCGAGGTTGAAGGTGTCGGCACGGTTCGCCAGCATGTCCGGGATCTCGAAGCGCTCGCCCGATTCGGTGTACGGATTGCCCGCCATGCAGATGCAGAAGCGCTTGCCGCGCAGGTCGTAGGTGCGCGTCCTGCCGCCCCAGACGCCTTCGATCTTGCGCTGCGCATCGCACAGGGAGATGAATTTCTGCAGCAGCTCGGAATGGGTGTGCTGGATGTCGTCCAGGTACAGCAGGACGTTGTTGCCCATCTCCAGCGCCAGGTTGATCTTCTCCACCTCCTGGCGCGCCGTGGCATTGGGCGCCTCGGCGGGATCGAGCGAGCGCACGGAGTGCCCGAGCGCGGGGCCGTTCACCTTCATGAACACCAGGCCGAGCCGGTGCGCCACGTACTCCATCAGCGTGGTCTTGCCGTAGCCGGGCGGCGAGATGAGCAGCAGCAGGCCCATCAGATCCGTGCGCTTGCCCTCGCCCACGCCGCCGAGCTGCTTGGCGAGGTTGGCGCCGATCAGCGGCAGGTAGACCTGGTCGATCAGCCGGTTGCGCACGAAGGCGGTCATCACCCGCGGCTGGAAGTCGGCGACGCGCAGGCGCTCGCGCTCGCGTTCGAGCACCCGGTGCCGCTCGGCCTGCCAGGCGCGGAAGCCGGGGATGCGCTCGCGGCGGAAGGCTTCCAGGCGCGCCAGGAACTCGTCGAGGCGCAGCTCCAGCGCCCGGTTCGCGATGCGCGGATGCTGCCCGAGGAGACCTTCGACGCGCGCCGCGGTGGGAGCGTTGAAGCTGACGCGCTCCAGCCGGCGGTCGGTGAGCAGGAGCACCGTGGCCTCGTCGAGCGCCGGACGCAGCGCCGCCGCCGCATCGGCCGGCAAGGTGTCCAGGTGCGCTTCGAGCCAGGCCTGCGCCAGCCGGTGGCGCGCGCCCAGCTCGGTCTCCAGCCCTTTCAGGTCCTCCGCCAGCGCGCGCTCCTCGCCGTTCTCCCGCAGGCGCGCCAGCAGGCCGTCGCGCAAGGCCACGGCTTCGGCGCCGGTGGTGAAGCGCACCGGGGCGCCCGCCAGCTCCTCCGCCAGGTACGCCGCGGCGAGCGGGAAGGTCTCCGGACCCTGGCCGGCGAGCGCGATCCCCCGCTCGGTGCACAGCGCGGCGAGGGCGGCGGCCAGCTCGCGGGTCAGCTCGGCGCTCTCGCGGCTCGGCCCGAAGGACCCCCGCAGGCGCGCCAGGCTGCGCGCGCGCAGCTCCCAGGTGGCGCGGCGCGGGTCGGTGCTGAACGCCCAGAAGAGCGCCGCGAGCGCCCGCGGCCGGGGACCGAAGCGCAGCAAACCGGCGCCATGGTGGAGCCCGAGGAGCTTGCCGAGGAGGAGCGCCGCATCCGCATCGTGCAGGCCGCGCTCGTAGCCCTCCTCGTAGCGCTCGGCGGCGCGGGCGCGCACGATCTCCGCCAGATTCCCCTGGCGCAGGCCGGCGAGACTCAAACCTCCCAGTCCCTCTTCGGCGTCGAACAGCAGCGAGGCGGCCAGGTACTCGGCGCGGTACACCTCCGGCGTTTCGGAGACCAGCGTCTGCACCCAGTAGGGCCGGGTGGCCGCGAAGCTCTCGTCGAGGATCGGCTCGTGAAAGTCGGTGCCGGTCAGATGGAACGCCATGCCGTCGCCGCGCGGCACCAGGGTCAGCTCCAGCGGCCGGGTGTTGACGCTCAGCCGGTGGCGGCCGAGCTTGATGACGGTGCCGGCGTCGCCCTCCTCGAACAGGTCGCGCCGGTCGCGCAGCGCCCGTGCCGCCTCCTGCCGCGCGGCCTTGAGCTTGCCTTCGATCTCGTCCGCCCGCACCGAGTCGCCCAAGTCGCGCAGCTTCCCCACCAGCTCGCGCAGCTTGGCGGCCATCGGATCGGAGGCGAAGAAGGCGTTGACCTCGTCCTCCCCGGTGAAGGTCGCCACCCGGCGGCGGACGCTGTCGAGGATGCGCGCCGCCGCCTGCTCCAGGCTCTGGGCGCGCCGCTGGCGGGCGTCGAGCAGCGCCTGCTTGCGCGCCGAGACCGCTTCGAAGACCTCCTCCCGCTTGGCGGTGAGCTGCGGCAGGAGCTCGTCGAGCTCGCTGAACCGGCTCTCCATCTCTTCGAGCTGCAACATCAGCTTGGAGAGCTGGGCGTCGCACTTCTCCGGGGTGTCCGCCAGCGAGACCGCGCCGGCCACCGACTGGTTGAACAGCTTGAGCTGGGCGCCGAACTCGGCGAGGCCTTCCTTCTCCAGAAGCGCCTTGCGATGGCCGGCGAGCAGCGCGCGCACCCGGTTCTCCTGCGCCAGGACCTCGGCGATCGATTCGAGGATCGCCGTGCGCACCGTGGCGTCGGCGATGGGGAGCGCGCCCACCACCTCGGCGAGCAGCTCCAGCGCGGCGCCCAGGGCCTCCACCCGCTCCGCCAGCGGGGCCGCCTGCGCCACCGTGGTCAACGGCGCGATCGCGGCCTCCAGCTCGGCGAGCTGCCGGCGGTACGGGGCGAGGGCCTCCGGCGTGCCGAGCAGCGCCACGGCGGCGGCGGAGACGGCGTCGCTCTGGCGCACCGTCTCGGCTTCCAGCGCCTCGATCCGCGGCAGATCGGCATAGCGCACCTCGCGCAGGCTGATCGCCCGGCCGCGC
This sequence comes from Holophagales bacterium UBA5704, assembly GCA_002420005.1. GTDB lineage: Bacteria > Acidobacteriota > Thermoanaerobaculia > Multivoradales > UBA5704 > UBA5704. The sequence continues at coordinate 8,967 of DIHE01000143.1, forward strand.
AGGGTGCGCAGGTCGCGTAACGCGGCGACGAAGAGGTCCACCTCCTTCCACTCGGCGGGGCGGAACGACCGCACGAGCGCCGCCAGCTCGCCCTCGGCGGCGGTGACCGCGCCCGCCGCCTCCTTCTGGAGCGCCTCCACCTTCTCGAACTCGCCGACGATCAGCTCGGCGGTGGCGAGGATCTCGCGCAGGGTGGACAGCAGGTCGCCCGCCTCCGCGTCGCCGAGCCAGTGGTAGGCGTCGAGGGCGCGGGTGGTGGCGGCGATCAGGTCCTCATAGATGCGCACCGCCGGCTGCTGCTCTTCGATGGCGCGGCCGAGCGAGAGCAGGTCGGAGATGCCGCGCACCAGGTCCGCATTGCCGATCCGCTCCAGCGCCGAGCCGGTGCGCGGCGCCGCGGCGGCGTGCTCCTCGGTGGCGAACGGGGTCTGCCACACCATCATGGTGTGCACCCGCGAGGGCTCGTTCGAGCCGGCGCGGAAGATCACCATCTTGCCGTCGCGGAAGAAGCTGAAGCCGTGGCACTGCACCGGATTCTGCACCTGGCGCCGGATCATGTTGTAGGGCAGCATCACGGTGAGCCCGTCGTCCGGGTTCTGGAACAGGTACAGGGCATCCTCGCCGTTCGGCGAGCGCAGCACGCGCTTGAGCTCCATCCCCTGGTTCGGCAGGTCGAAAATCTTGGTTGCACCGCTCCGCAGGTAGTAGCCGCCGGGGAAGATCAGGCCGTGGTCCTCCGGGAGCTGCACGCAGGCCTGGCCGATCGCGTCGATGCGGTTGACCTGCCGGGTCAGGGTGTTGAACACGAGGTATCGCCAGGTCTCCTCGCGAAACGGCAGGATCTTGAGCAGGATCAGCGAGCCCAGCCGCACGTAGTGGATCTGCGCATCGTCGAGCGACTGGTTCGGATCGTCGACCGGCTCGCTCCAGATGCCCTTGCCGGTCTCGGTGTTGTCCTCGACCTTGAGGGTCAGGTCCCCGCCGATCGTCTCGACGAACACCTCGTCGAGGATGGAGACGTGCGGATGGCGCCCGCGGCGGTGGTTCTCGCGCGTCGTCGCCGTCCACTCGAAGTCGTGCGACGGCGGATAGACATGGTCGCGCTCGCCGCGGTTGTCGATGTAGGTGGCCTTCCCCTCCGGGTCCACCGCCCAGCGGAACACCCGCACGTCCTGGCGCCCGCCGCCGGTCTTGAACACGGCGAGCAGCTTGCCGTCCGCCAGCCGGCGCAGCAGGAGCAGCCGCGCGTCCTTGTAGTAGTGATACAGCTCCTGGAAATCGCGGACGAACTGCGGATCGTCGAGGAAGGACTCCGGGGAGCCGGGGGGGACCGGGGTGAATTCGAGCGCCGTCTTGCCGTCCGCCCCCTTGGTGGGTTTGAACGTGTGCAGGCTGAAGACGTCGGAGACCTGGATGCGGCTCTTGAGGCCGAGAAAGACGGTGTAGCCGAACAGCAGCTTGTTGCCGACCCCGGCGATGTCGCGCGGCACGCAATTGTTCTCGGTGCGGATGCGCTCGCTGCCGAGCACCGTCATCTCGCCGCCGCCGAACAGCTCCAGCCGCCGCGCATTGAGCGCCTCGACCTTCGCACCAAGCTGGCGCGCCTGCGCGACCAGCCGGTCGCGGATGATCTCGTACGTCCCGCGGTCGACGGTGGGTGCCTGTGGGTCGGTCATGGGCTGAAGCGCCTACACCTTCTCCTGGTCCAGACCCAGCTCCCGCGCCGTCTCCAGGAGCTTCGCCAAGCCCTCCTTGTGCGGGCCGCCGCTCTTCATCAGGCGGCCGAGGACGGCGGAAAGGGTGAGGCTCTGCACGTCCTGGGCGGAGAGCGCCGGCCGGGTGAGGATCTCTTTCAGGTCCTCGGTGAGGCTGGCGTCGCCTTGCAGGTAGTCGTGGAGCAGCTTCTGCGCCGACTCGCTGCGGCCCACGAAGCCGTCCACCGCCTTGCCCATCGAGACGGCTCCCAGGATGCGGTCGACCACCAGGCTCTCGCCGCCGATGATGTCGATCTTCGCGCTCTTGAAGGCATCGCCGAGCGCCAGGGACTGCGCTTCGGCCACCTCCTGGCGGGCCTTGATCTCGGCGAGCTGCACGATGCGCTCGTTCTCCAGGCGCAGCCGGTACTCCTCGTGCTGCCGGCTGGCCGCGTCCAGGGCGCGCATCGACTCGGCCTTGGCAGCGATGCCGGTCGCTTCGGCGGTCAGCTTCTCGCGGATGCCCACCGCTTCGGCGAGACCGCGCTCGCGCAGCGTCGAAGCGTCGGCCAGGCCCTGCTTCTCCGAGGCGGCGGCGGCGGCTTCCTTGACCCGCGCCTCGGCCTGGCCGACCTTCTCGATCGCCAGGGCGTCGGCTTCGCGCACCTTCACCTCGGCCAGGCCCGGTGCCGCGGCTTCGGCCTGGAGACCTTCGGCGAGGCGCAGCTTCGCTTTCGCGTGGCGGTCGGCGGCCTCCAGCTCCGCCTCGGCGAGAGTCAGCCGCTCCGCCGCCTTGTGCTTGGAGGCCTGCTCGCCGGCTTCGGCGGCCTTGATGTCCTTGACGAACGTCTCCTGCGCCTCGGCCTCGGCGGCGATGATGGTGGATTCCTTGGTGCGCTTCGATTCCTCGACGACACGCAGGGTCTTGATCCGCTCCTCCTCCTCGGCCACGGTCTTTTCGACCGCGATGCGCTCGCGGATCACCTCGGCGATCGCCTTCTTCTCGATCTCCAGCGCCTTTTCCTTGGCGATGCGCTGCAGCTCCGTCTCGCGCTCGCGGGAGATGGCTTCGAGGGCGCGGTCCTTCTCCACCCGCTCGGTCTCGACCTTCACCACCCGCTCGCGGTTCTTCTCCGCCACCTCCACCTGGCGGTGGCGGTTCTGGTCCTGGATGGCGATCTCCTCTTCCGCCTTGATGCGCGCCAGCTCGGAGCGCAGGTGCTCTTCCGAGGTGATCTTGGCGGTCTCCGCCTCCTCGCGCGCCTTCATGGTGAGGATCTCGCGCTGCTGCTTGTTGAGCGCGTCCGCCTGCTGGCGCTCCAGCTCCATGATCGTCTCGGCGGCCTCGACGTCCTGCTTCTTGATCTGCTTCCGCTCGGTGTTCGAGTACTCGTTGGTGCGCACCTTCTCGATCGCGGTCAGCTCGGTGATCTTGCGGATGCCCTGGGCGTCCAGGATGTTGTTCGGATCGAGCGAGGTGACCGGCGTCTGCTCCAGGAAGTCGATGGCGGCGTCTTCCAGGAAGTAGCCGTTCAGGTCGCGGCCGATCACCTGGACGATCTGGTCGCGGAACTCGTCGCGCTTGGTGTAGAGATCGACGAAGTCGAGCTGCTTGCCGACCGTCTTCAACGCTTCGGAGAACTTGGCGTTGAACAGCTCTTCGAGCGTCCGCTGATCGGAGGCGCGGGCGCAGCCGATGGTCTGGGCGACCTTGATCACGTCCTCACGCGTCTTGTTGACGCGGACGAAGAAGGTCACCTTGATGTCGGCGCGGATGTTGTCCTTGCAGATCAACCCTTCCTTGCCGCGGCGGTCGATCTCGATCGTCTTGATCGAGATGTCCATCATCTCCGCCTTCTGGAGGAGGGGGATGACCACCCGGCCGGTGAACGTCACCTCCGGCTCGGCGGCGCGCACGGAGTTGACGATGAGCGCCTTGCCCTGCTCCACCATGCGGTAGAACTTGGCGAGGATGGCGAGCGCCCCCAGCAGGATGAGGACGGCCACGCCGATCACAACGAGCACCACAGGAAGAGCCATGCGGTCGACCCCTTTCTACGATTCGAGGTTCTCGAGGTCCCGTTGCAGCGCCTGGTTCACCGGCTCCACGTAGAAGACCTCGTCTTTGTAGTCATAAATCAAGGCCCGGTCGCCCCGGTGCAGGCGGGCTCCGGCGACGGTGCGCACCTGGAGGACGAGCCCGGCCCCGCCGTCGGCCACCTCGGCCTGGCCGTAGCGCTCGTCCACCTGCAAGGTGGTGACGGTGCAGATCTTGCCCAGCACGTCGCGATGCCCCGGCGCCGCCACGGTGACGAAGAACCGGCGCAGCGGACGCAGGAGCACCGCCGTGACCGGCACCGCCACGACGAGCGCCGCGAGAGGCGCCACCACCACCACCCACGCCGCCCCGACCCCGAGCACCTGCACCGCCGCGATGCACAGCCCCCAGCCGGCCAGGATCAGCACCGAGAGCATCAGCGTCACCGGCACGCCGCCCAGGCCGAGCGACTGGATCAGACCGGCGAAGCCCCCCGGCGCCTCGGCGTCCCCGTCGCCATGATGGTGGCCGTCGCCCGGATGATGCCCGTCGCCGTGCCCATGACCGTGCCCATGCCCATGGCCGTCCGCCCCATGGTGATGCCCCACCCCGTCGCCATGCCCATGCCCGCCGCCGTCCAGATCCGCATCGCCCAGGAGGTTGATGTCCAGGGCACCGAGGAGGACGAACAACCAGTACCCGACGACCACACCGAGGAGGATGGTGTAGATGACGGTCGGGAAGGCCAGGATCGCGTTCAGGAACTCGCTCAAGAGGGTGTCTCCTCGTCTCCGTTGGTCCTCGCATCCAGCCGCGCGTTCGAGAGAGGGAGCTTATCACCGCGCTCCTCATGGAGTGACCGGTGGGCGGGGGACGTTTCGGTCGGGGGGGCTCCCCCGCCCAAAGACCCTCACCCCCGTCCCCTCTCCCACACGCACTCACACCCGCCCGGGAGAGGGGCGCCACCACCCAAAGCACCAGCCCCCACAGGACGGCCCTCGTGTAGGGACAACCCTTGTGGTTGCCCTCGATCTCGCCAAGGTGGCCTCCGCCCTGCGTCATCCGGTTCCCCCTCTCCCGGGCGGGTGTGAGTGCGTGTGGGAGAGGGGGTTAGGGGGTGAGGGTCCCGGCGAAGCCGGCCACCTCCCCCTCCCGCCGCCCATACCCCGTCGCCGCCACCAGCTCCCCCGCCCGCGCCACATGCCCCCGCATCGCCTCCACCTCCCCCCGCTCCCGGCACAACCGTGCCCACTCCAGGTGCGCATCGGACTCGTGAAGCCGCATCCCCCCGCGCTCGGCAATCTCCAACGCCTCAGCCAAGTCCGCCTCGGCACCGGGGAAGTCGCACTGAACCCGCCGCAGGACCGCACGGGCCAGGAGGCCACGGGGCAGGACATCCTCCTGCCCGGCTCGCCGCAAGCCGGCCACCGCCCGGTCCAGGTGCTCGGCGGCTTGGGCGAGCGCGGCGGTACGGTCCTCCCCGGGAGCCGCCGGCTCAGCGGCCGTCATGGCCAAACCGAGGTGGGCGCGGCCCAGGCTGAGGTGGTCGAGGGCGATGTCGAGGAGGCCTAAGAACTTCTCCGCCAACTTCAGCGTCTGCGTCGCCCGCTCCACCACCTCCCGGCAGGCCTGCCGGAACCGCTCCGCCGACTCCGCCTCCGCACGGCCCAGTAGCAGATCGCAGTACTGAAAACCCGGGAGCGAGTAGAGCCGGGGGTACTGCGGCTGCCGCTCTGCCTGCATCGCCTCGGCCTCGCGGAAGGCCGCCGCGCTCTCCTCCCACCGGCCCGCCTGGTGCAGGGTGTCGGCCCATATCGACCGGTTGCCCATCCGCCAAAAGGCATCGCCGCTGCGGTCGGCCAGCTCGACGCTCTGTTCGCCGAACGCCACGGCGCGCGCCACGTCCCCCAGGGTCAGGGTCAGCTCGCTGAGGTTGCTGGCGCCGCGCGCGGAATTCTCCCAATCCTCCTTGGCGCTGGCGGCCTCCAGCCCCGCCTGCATCGGCTCGACCGCCTCCGCCAAGCGGCCCAGGGCGCGCAGGACGAAGGCGGCCTCGTTCAGGAAGAACGCCTGATCCGCCGCGGTGAGGCGAGCAGAGGGCTGAGACCAGGGGCGATCGAAGAAGCCCGCCAGCGCCGTCAGCTCCGAGCCGAAGGCCCCGAGCTTCCTCCAACTGTATGCCTCCTTCCCCCGCCGAATCCGCCGCAAGAAGACCTCGACCATCGCCTCCTGCTGCCGCCCCGCCCGGCAGCCGTGGACGATGGCGGCGTAGAGGGGTTGCATCTCCTCCAGGGTGCCGGGGAGATCCGGCGCCGACTGGCGCAGGTGGTCGTAGAGGCGGCGGTTGCCTTCCTGCCAGGCGGCGGGGCGGTGGCTTTCGAGATCTTCCGCGAAGCAGGCGCGCACCAGCGGGTGGGCGTCGAGGGTCTCCGCCTCCCCCCCATCCGCAGCCGCCAGCAGGCTGTGCTCCCGCAGCGTGGCCACGGCGAGCCGCCAGTCTTCCTCCGACAGATCCACCAGCGGTTCCGTGAGCCCCGGAATCGGTGGCGCGGCGCGCAGGGCTTTCAAGGCAGCGGCCGACGCGGGCCGGTCGAACAGCCCGAGAAGGCGGAGGATCGCCAGCTCCGGACCCTCCCCCAACCAGCGCGCATAGGCGGCGATCACCCGGAAGGCGTGGCCCCCCTGGGTCTCATCCGCCCGGTGCAGGTCGATCTCGCCCCGCTTGCGCACATCACCGCCATGGGCGCGGCGCAGGAAATTGCCGAGGAGGGTCAGGGTGAGGGCGTGCCGCTGGAACTCCTCCGCCGTCGCGGTCATCTCCTTCGCGCTTCCATCCACGCCGAGCTTCCGGAGGAGCGCCACTGCCGCGTCGACCTCCAGTTCCTCCAGAGAGATCTGGGGCGCCGTGGTCGGGGAACCGGCGAGGTCGGCGATGCGTTCGCGGGTGGTGACCACGCAGAGGCCCGGATTGCCTGCGGCGAGCCCCTTCAAGAGCGCGGCGAGGCCGGGGTCCTTGAGCCGCCCCGCAACCTCCGGCCGCCCCGGCGGGTATTGCAGGGGCTCGATGCCGTCGAGGATGAGGAGGCTCCGTTCTTTCCTTAACAGAACGGCGAGCCGGGCGCCGCGGTCGTGCAGCGAGCCGGCTTTGGGGTCGGGGTCTCCGAAGAAGCGCAGGGCGTGGTCGATGAACGGCTCGGCGGAGGTGGTGCGGTCCTCGGAGCCCTGGCTGTAGAACGACCAGTCGAGCACCCGCGTGGCGCCGCGCCAGTTGTCCGCTGCCATCCGGTCCAGCCAGCGGGCCACCAGGGCGGACTTGCCGACGCCTCCGAAGGCGACGAGGGTGAGGACGTGGGTGCGCGGGTCCTCCCAGGCGGCGTCGAGGCGGGCGAGCTCGGAGTCGCGGCCGAAGAGGTAGGGGCCGGGGATGGGGAGGCGGTTGAGGTCGAGGTGCGGGGCCGCCGAGAATCCGTGGGCCGTACGGGCGGCGGCGAGAAGGTCCGCGATCTCCTCGGCGAGGGTGGAGAGATCCTTCTGGATCTGGACCGGGCTCCCCTCGGCCAGCGGCCGGCCGTCTTTCGGGCGGCTTTGGATCTCCGCCAACCACGCAACCCGCCGCCAGGGGCAGGGCTGAACGATCAGCGGGATGATCCGGACCCCCTCCTGCGCCCGGCGTTGGAGGAGGCGGGGCACCTCCGTGCCACGGATGAAGTCCGAGATCAGGAAGTCGGCCGAGATGAGCAGCACGGCCACCCGGGCCTCCTCCAAAGCCGCTGCGATCTCACCGCGCCAGCCATCCCCCGCGGCGATCTGCCGGTCCTCCCAGAGCCCGAAGGCACCTTCCAGCTCCAGGACGCGCAACTGGCGGACGAGCTGGTCCTTCCAGGACTCGTCCTTGTGGCTGTAGCTGATGAAGACGGTCGGGCCGTTGGTCATGGGGTGTTCCGGGAGACACGAAGATTGTAGCGGAGGAGGGGCCGGGCCTGCGGCCCGTTTCACTTGAATGCCGGCGAGACGCCGGCGCTCCCAGGGGGCGTGGGCGGCACCTCCTGGGGCTTCGCCGCACGGTGCGGCGTCTTCGGACGGTGGCGGCCCTCTCTTTCCCTCTCTCCGCGCCCTCTTCCCGATCCCACACGCAGGAGTACAATACCCGTCCCTTTGTGCGGGAGACTGTTATGCAAGTCATGAAATTCGGTGGAACCTCGGTGGGTGGCGCGGAGCGCATGCGGGGGGTGGTGCGTCTCGTGGGGGCCGCTCTCGCCACGAACCGCGTGCTGGTGGTGGCCTCAGCCGTCGCCGGGGTCACCAATCTGCTCGTCGAAGGGGCGGGTGCCGCTGCGGAACGCGGGGAGACGGCGGCGGCCGGGCGGTTCCGCTCCCTCCATGCGACGATCTTTGCGGAGCTGGCCGACGATCTCGTGCCGGTGATCCGCGAGGGCGTCGGAGCGGCTCTGGAGGAGCTGGCGTCGGAGCTCGACAACCTGCTCCAGGGCGTCGCCTTGCTGCGCGAGTGCTCCCCCTCCGTGCTCGCCCACGTGTCCGGGCTCGGCGAACGGGCGTCATGCGCGATCCTCTCCGGATTGTTCCGCTCCGCCGGCTGGCCGGTGGTCGATCTCGATGCGCGGCAGGTGCTCCTCTGCACGGGCAATCCTCTCGAAGCGACGCCGCAGCCGGCGGAGATCCGCGCACGGTTCGCGCCGTTCCGGGAAGGCACGGCGCCGCTCGCCCTCCTCCCCGGCTTCTTCGGCGGCGACAAGCGGGGCAAGACGCTCTCGCTCGGCCGCGGCGGCTCCGACTACTCGGCGGCGCTCGCGGCGGCGGCGGTCGATGCGGACCTGCTGGAGATCTGGACGGATGTCGACGGCGTCTACACCGCCGATCCGCGCGTGGTCCCCGAGGCGCTGCCGGTGCCGGAGATGAGCTTCGAGGAGGCCATGGAGCTTTCCCACTTCGGCGCCAAGGTGCTCCATCCGAAGACCATCGCACCGGCCCGCGAGCAGGGCATTCCGGTGCGGGTGTGCGACACCTTCCATCCGGAAAAGCCCGGCACATTCATCCGCGCCAAGGCGGCGGCCCCTCCCCACGCGGTGCGCGGCCTCTCCTACCTCGCCGATCTCGCCCTTCTGAACGTCACCGGCCCGGGGATGCCCGGCGTGCCCGGCGTCGCCGCGCGCGTCTTCGGAACATTGGCGACCCAGGACATCTCCGTGGTGCTGATCAGCCAGGCCTCCTCCGAGTGCGCCATCTCGTTCTGCGTGCGCGAGCGCGACGCCGAAGCGGCCGTCGAGGCCCTGCACCGCACGTTCGAGCCCGAGATCGCCGCCGGCCGGGTCGATGCGGTCGAGATCCGCCGCGGCCTCGCCGCCCTCTCCGTGGTGGGAGACGGCCTGCACGAGAGGATCGGCGCCGCCGGCACCTTCTTCGGCGCGCTGGGCGCCGTGCAGGCGAACGTCGTGGCGATCGCGCAAGGGTCGAGCGAGCGCACCATCTCGGCGGTCATCGCCACGGCGGATGCGAAGCGGGCTCTGCACCACGTGCACCACCGCTTTTTCGAGACCCCCGAGGTGCTGGAGATCTACCTGCTCGGCGTCGGCACCGTCGGCCGCCAGCTTCTGGTGCAGATGGAACGCCAGGACGAGGATCTGCGCCGCCGCAACCTGCGCCTGCAGATCTGCGGCGTCACCGGCTCCAAGCGGATGCTCCTGGCGCCCGAGGGCATCCCGCCCGGCCGCGCCCTGGAGATGCTGGCGCACGACGAGGGCGTCGAGCCGACCGACCTCGACCGCCTCACCGGCCTCCTGCGCAGCCGCCGGCCCACCCAGCCGGTGCTGGTGGACTGCACCTCCTCCGATGCGCTGGCCGCCGCCTACCCGCGGCTCCTGGAGGCCGGATTCCACCTGGTGACGGCGAGCAAAAAGGCGAACAGCGGCTCCCTGGAGCTCTACCGCGCCGTGCGCGCCGCCGCCGGGCGCCACCATCGCCGTTTCTTTTATGAGACCAACGTCGGCGCCGGGCTTCCGGTGATCGACACGGTGCGCAACCTCCTGGCAGGTGGCGACCGGCTGGTCCGCTTCGAAGGCATCCTCTCCGGCTCGCTCTCCTTCATCTTCGGCCTGCTGGAGGACGGCAGGCCCTTCAGTGAGGCGGTGCGCATCGCCCGCGAGCGGGGGTTCACCGAGCCCGATCCCCGCGACGACCTGTCGGGGATGGACGTGGCGCGTAAGGTGCTGATCCTGCAACGGGAATTTGGCGGCCGGGCCGAGCCGGCGGACTGGATCCTGGAGAGCGCGCTGCCCCCCGGGTTCGACGCCTCCGGCGACGTCGACTCCTTCCTCGCCCGCCTGCCGGAGGCCGATGCCTGGTACGCCGCCCGCGTTGAGGAGCTGCGCGCGCGCGGTGAGGTGCTGCGCTTCACCGGCTCGATCGAGGACGGCGTCTGCCGCGCCGGCCTCAAGGCGGTGGGCGCCGAGAATCCCCTGCGGGGCATCCGCGGCGGCGGCAACGCCTTCAGCTTCCTGACCGCGCATTACCAACCGCTGCCCCTGGTCGTCCAGGGCTACGGCGCCGGCCCGGAGGTCACCGCGGCCGGGGTGTTGGCGGACATCCTGAAGATCGCCACGCGGGGGGGCCTGTGAGGCGGCTCACGGCGTTCGCTCCGGCCGGCATCGGCAACTTCGCCGCCGGCTTCGACGTGCTCGGCGCCGCCGTGGCGCCGGAGGACGGCAGCTTGTGGGGCGACCGCCTGGAGATCTGCGAGGCGGCGGAGACCCGCCTCACCTGCACCGGGCCGTACGCCCACCGGCTGCCGGACAACCCGGCGGACAACCTGGTGCTGCGCACGCGCGATCTGTTCGAGGAAGCCACCGGCCGGCCGCTGCCCCCGCTCGCCTTCACCCTGACCAAAGGATTGCCGGTGTGCAGCGGCCTCGGCTCCAGCGCGGCGAGCGTGGCGGCCACGGCACGGGCGCTCAATGCCTGGTGTGACGATCCGCTCTCCCCCGCCGACCTGCTCGCCGTCGCCGGCTGCGCCGAGAGCCTCGCCTCCGGTGCCCTGCATCTCGACAACGTGGCCCCCTGCCTGCTGGGAGGCCTGCTGCTGATCGCCCCGCAAGGACCGCCGCGCGCCCTCCCCTTTCCCGCCGACCTCCGCATCGTGGTGGCGAGCCCGGAGCTGGAGCTGGCGACTCGCAAGGCGCGCCAGGTGCTGCCGAAACACGTGCCCCTCCACCTCGCCGTGGAGCACGCGCAGAATCTCGCCGCGTTCGTCCTCGCGCTTCAGGCGGACGACGAGGCGCTCCTCGCCACAACCCTCCGCGATCTGGTCGCCGAGCCCTGGCGGGCGGGTCTGGTGCCGGGATTCCGCGAAGCGCAGCGGGGCGCCCTGGACGCCGGCGCCCTCGGCGCCAGCCTGTCCGGCGCCGGCCCCGGAGTGTTCGCGGTGGCGCGGCAGGAAAAAGCACCGGCGGTCGCCGCCGCCTTGGAAGCGGGATTTCTCAGCACCGGGGTCGCCGCGGCCGTCCGCATCTGCCGCCTGGACACCCGGGGCGCCCGCATCCTCGAAGGAGAGCCATGATCCTCACCAGCACCCGCGAGCCCCGCACCCGCGCCCGCTTCGGCGAGGCGATGACGCAGAACCTCGCCCCGGGCGGCGGCCTGTTCGTCCCCCTGGCGCTGCCGGTCTTCGACGACGTGGACGGCCTCCTGGAGCTGCCGTGGATCGAGCGCTCGACGGAGATCCTGCGCCGCTTCCTGGGCGACGAGTACAGCGAGGACGAGATCACCGCGGTCGCTCACGACGCCTTCGATTTCCCGGTGCCGCTCGTCCAGGTGGCGGACAACGTCCACGCCCTCGAGCTGTTCCATGGCCCGTCTCTCGCCTTCAAGGACTTCGGCGCCCGCTTCCTCGCCCGCATGCTGCGCCTGGAGCGCGACCGCCGGGGTGCCGAAGGGGCGCTCACCGTGCTCACCGCCACCAGCGGCGACACCGGCGGAGCCGTGGCGCTCGCCTTCTGGCGCGTGCCCGGAACCCGCGTCGTCGTCCTCTACCCCGCGGGCCGCGTGTCCCCGGTGCAGGAGCGGCAATTCGCCTCGCTGGGCGACAACGTTCTCGCCCTGGCGGTCGACGGCACGTTCGATCATTGCCAGGCGCTCGCCAAGGCCTGCTTTCTCGACCGCGAGCTGACCGCGGCCCTCGGCCTCACCTCGGCGAACTCGATCAACATCGCACGGCTGACCGCCCAGATCCTCTACTCGTTCGAAGCGGTCTCCCTGCTGCGCCGCCGGGGCCACCGGACGGCGCCGGTCCTCGCCGTGCCGAGCGGCAACTTCGGCAACCTGTGCGCCGGCCTGTATGCCGCCAAGCTGGGTCTGCCGGTGCGCTCGTTCGTCGCCGCGACGAACGCGAACACCACCGTCCCCGACTATCTGGAGAACGGTACCTACGAGCCCCGCCCCAGCGTGGCCACCTTGTCGAACGCCATGGACGTGGGAGATCCCAGCAACTGGGAGCGCATCGCCCATCTCTACGGCCGCGACTGGTCGGCCTTGCGCGCCGCCCTGCGCTGGGGCAGCCTCGACGACGACGAAACCCGCGCCGCCCTGCGCGCCTTGGACGCCCAGGGCTACACCGCCGATCCGCACGCCGCGGTCGCCTGGGCCGTGCTGCGACGCCGCCTTCAGAAGACCGAGACCGGCGTCTTCTTCGCCACCGCCCACCCCGCCAAGTTCCGCGAGTCCCTGGAGCCCGTCCTGGAGCGCGAGATCCCCCTCCCCCCCGCCCTCGCCGAGCTGGCCGACCGCCCCCTCCTGTCCGAGCCGATCGCGGCCGACGTCGAGGCGGTCAAGGCCCGGCTTCGCGAGCTTGCAGGCTGACCTCACGCGAACGGTTCTTCCGCGGTACCCGCAAGATGAGGGTAAGGCCGCGGAATGAGGGTACGAATGAGGGTACTATCTACCCATGCGCTCCTTTCGCGGCGGCCGGTTGGCCGGCTCGGTCCTTCCGGTCAGCGCGGTGTGGCTGATGACGGACATCGCCGAGGCCAAGGGCCGACAGGACCTCTATGCCCGGCAGGCGCCCCAGTTCCTGGAAGCTCTGCGCCAGACGGCGCTCGTCCAGAGCGTCGAGTCTTCGAACCCGGCCTCTCCTATCCGCACTCACACCCGCCCGGGAGAGGGGGCAGCCCCGCCACCTACAGCCGCACCACCTCGATCCGCCGCCCCTCCCGCTCGACTTCCATCCTCGTGCAGCGCTCGACGATCGGTGGAGCACTCTTCCTACCGTCGAAGAGGATCAGGGCGCCGCGATCGAGGCCGAGGCGGGTGAGGTAGCCGGCGAGCTGGTCGAGGCCTTCGGGCAGGGGATCGGGCCGGCCGTCGCGCCAGACCTTGAGCTCCGCCGCCCACCGCTGGAGCCCGCCGGGATGCGGCCAGCGCACGCAGAGGTCGATCCGGCCGCGGCCGACGCCGTACTCCCGGTCGATGAATCCACCTCCGTTGACCACCCGCTGCAGGAAGGCCATGAAGACGAGCTGGGCTGCTGCTTCGGAATACGGCTGGCGTTCCAGGAAGAACTCGGCGTGCTGGCACCAGAAGGCGGTGAAGCCATCCAGGAGCGCTTCGATCCGCAGCGTGCCGTCCGGCGCGATGAACGGCGCCCGCGGCACCGGCAGGGATTCCTGGACGACCCAGGCCAGTGCGCGCGGAATGACCTCCCGGTAGATCGGGTTCGCGATCTCCAATCCCGCCGATCCCGGCGCGACGAGGCCCAGGTCCTTGACGAGCTGGACGTCATCGTCGAGCACGTCCGGCGACAGCAGCTCCCCGGCCAGGATCGGCTCAAGGATGCGCCGGACGCGGGGCTCGCGCAGGCGATCGATCAGGGAATCGAGGTGGGTGTCCCGCCGTTCGATCAGGATCTCCTTGGCCCGGTCTACGTGCCGCGGCTCGATCGGTACGGCCCGGTCGGGCACCAGCTCATCCACGATCTCGGCGGCCAGCGCGTTGACCAGCCAGGGCTGGCCGCGGGTCAGCTCCCAGGCCAGGCCGGCGGCCTCGGGAGTGAAGGCCTGGCCGGTCTCGGCCGTGTGCTGGCCATAGAGCTCGGCCACCTGCTCGCGGGTGAAGTTGGCCAGGGTCAGCGACCGGACCTTGACGTTGAACGGCGAGGAGGTGCCCAGACTTTCCGCATCCGTGCGCACCCTCACGCGGTAGTCGCGGACATCCCGCAGACCGATGAGCCCCACGGATTGGGGAAACCGGCCGGGGCGCGTCGCGTATCCGGCCCGGAGCTGACGCAGCACTGAAAGAAGTGACTCGTCGCGCAGCGCATCGATCTCGTCCAGGAA
>DIHE01000143.1:23305-23578 GCA_002420005.1 Holophagales bacterium UBA5704
CCAGGCGCTCAGCCAGGCGGCCAATCGGCCTTCGGCGGCAACGGACGAGAAGCCGGCCAGAGGCTCGGGCCGTAGGTCTGCCGGGAGTTGGACCGCCCGCTGGTCGATCGCCTGCAGCACCGCGCCGATGCCCCGCTCGACATCGCCTCCGGCGGTTTGCGCCGTTTCGCAGGTCGCCAGAAGAGCCGCAAACCGCCCCTCGGCCGTCAAATCCTGCGCCAGGCTCTCGAAGCAGGTGGTCTTTCCGGACTGGCGGGGCGCATGGACGACGAA
>DIHE01000143.1:23805-24097 GCA_002420005.1 Holophagales bacterium UBA5704
CGGGGCGCATGGACGACGAAGTACAGCTTGCGCTCGATGAGATTCCCCAGGTCCGGCAGGCGGCGTTCCGGGCGCAGGGTGTAATGGTCGACCGGGTTGCAGGGGCCGGCGGTATTGAAGAAGCGTTGCATGCCGGGTTCCGTTCAAAAGAGTCCTGTCGCCTCAGGAGAGTAGCACAGCCCCCGCCCTCCCCCACCGGGCAGGTCCCCCGCCCCCCGCCCACCATCGCCCTCCAACCCTCCAGGAGGTGGCCCTTCCGTCCCCACCTCCCGAGAATGACGGCAACGCCACG
>DIHE01000171.1:0-164111 GCA_002420005.1 Holophagales bacterium UBA5704
CCCTCGCAGAGCGCCAAGCTCACTCTCCCCCGGCAGGGTCTCTGCCGGGAGGCGGCGGCGGAGTTTGCGAGCTGCGCCCTTGCGTGGGAACAGGCGTGGCCCCCCGCGGTCACCGGCACACCCGCCGAGCTGGACAAGGCCCGGGAGATCTACAACCGCTGGAAGTCGTACGGCGTGCGGAGGACATGGGGAGCGCGGCCATGAAGGTGGCCACGTTCACCGTGCGCGGCACCCTCGCGCAGTCCGAACGCTGGAAGCGGGCGGCGGATGCGGAAGGCTTCGCTTCGGCCGGCGCGTGGCTCGCCGACGCCGCCGACGCCTACCTCAAGGTGCGCGCGCGGGCCGGGAGGCCTCTTCCCCTTGCGTGGCGGCGGTTCGGTCACTTCCCCGTGCGCCTGGAAAGCGGCACCGTCACCCTGAAAGGCCGGGTCTCCCCGCCCTTCGGAGCCTTCTGCGGGACCGCTGAAGGCCCCTCCACCTACACCGGGCGCAAGCGTCACACCTTGGTGTACATCCCGGACGGGCGCATCATCGCCACCCTGCGCAGCTACCGCCAGTGCCAGGTGCTCGCCAGCGAGCTGGCGCCCGTCCTTCTTCGCGGTGAGCTTCCCGACTCGGCGCCTATCGTCGAGCGGCACGTCCGCGAGTCCTTCTGATCCCAAGGGCGGCGCCCGTACGGGGCCGCCCGTGTTACCATGGGATCATGCAAAACCGGTCAAGCACAACCGAGCACCCCGAAACCCCCGCCAAGCGCCCCCGCGACTTCAACGAACGCGCCTTTCAGACTGTCGCCATCCTCACCGGGATTGCAGAGCCGCTCCCGGAGGAGCCGGAAGAGCCGATTCGGGCCGCCGCCGCACTCCTGGGGCGAGAGGGTGGCCTGAAAGGCGGAAAAGCACGGTCGGAGAAGCTCTCGCCCGAAAGACGCGCAGAGATCGCCCGGAAAGCCGCGCTTGCAAGGTGGTCGAAACACTAGTTGACGGGCTCGCCCTCGACAGCTTCCAGTCTCTCGGCGAGCCACACCGCAACGTCGGCAGCGGTAAGCGTAGACCCTTCGGATGAAAGATCGATCATCAACTCATAGGCTTCGTCTTCGTCGGCCCGCAGTGTCAATTGAAGGTTCTTGAAAAACTCGACGCATGCCAGCCAAGCGACGCGCTTGTTGCCGTCAATGAAGCAATGGTCTTTGGCTATATAGAAGAGGAGGTGGGCCGCAAGAATGAGGCCCATGTCATCGTCCCCTTCAGAAAGATATGAGGCGGCATTCGCAGCCGCCCCGATACGCCCGTCAATGCAATTGATGTCGCCCTCTCGTTGCGTCGAATCTCCACCGTAGCGAGCCGCAGACTCTGCGTGCAACGCCATCACCCTCTTGGGGTTAATGAGCCGTACGAGATCTTCCAGTATCACTTCGCCAGCTTCTCTAGGAGTTGATTCCACTTGCCGAAGAGCAGGTTTTCTTCCTGGTTCGGCGTGAGGGGCCACAAGTCCTCTCCAGCCCTTCTGATTCGAACAAGGCGCTTACGACCGCCGTGCCGCACGATCATTGCGCGAACCGAGGCGAAGCGCAGGTCCAGTGCTTTGGCTACCTGTTGCGGAGTCGCCTCGCAAGTAACGGTTTCCTCTGCACCCTTCAGGCGCACAAAGCTCTCGCCGGGATCGAATCCGACCCCTACGACGGCATAGGTGCGCTCCTGAAGAACTGGCATCTCCGTAGGTCCTTCCGGCAAGTTCATCGAGCCGAACGCAATTTCTCGCCGGTGTCCATTCTCGCTAAATGTGTATTTTTGCCCCGTAATACCTTCCGGCAATGCTCGCAAATAGTTACGAACGGCGACGTTGCGGAACTCGCCCCGAGCTTCGGCCTCAATATCCGTCAGCAAGGCGTCGGCCGCGCGTCCGGGAAGCGTGTTGAACAGCTCCATGTTGGCGCCGGGCGGAGGATGAAGCACGCACGCGGCGGCGATACCCGCGGAGCCTTCCTTGATCTCCACCAACTCAAGGTCTATGAGCTTCGCGGCTTTCGCAAGTCTGCCGGTAGCGCTATCAGCCTCAACGAGCATGTTGCTCGCGATCCGGCGATAGGCAATAAGCAAATTGAGAAGAGCTTGCCCGAACGCTGTAAGGCTCAATCGGTGCTCGGCCATTCCCGGCACGCGGCCATCCCAGAGTATCTCTAGTCTCTTCTCCATGACCGAGCCACCTATCACTCACCAAGTGTACACCGCAGGAAGATCGACCTCCAAATTGAAACTTCATGCTTGACAAAGCTAGGCCGCTCAAGCATAATGGTCAGTATGGCAAACGTCCTCAGCAACGCAGACCGTACCGCCGTCGTCGCCGCCCTTGTGGAAGGCAACTCGATCCGTGCCACCGCCCGCATGACCGGCGTGGCGCGCAACACGGTGACGAAGCTCCTGGTAGACCTCGCGGAGGTTTGCGCCGAGTACTCGCGGACGAAGCTGGTGGATCTTCCCTGCAAGCGTCTCCAGATTGACGAGATCTGGGAATTCTGCTACGCGAAGGAGAAGAACGTTCCCGAGGACAAGAAGGGCGTGTTCGGTTACGGCGACGTGTGGACCTGGGTTGCCATCGACGCGGACACGAAGCTGGTTCCCTCGTGGCTCGTTGGCCCCCGGGACGGCGGTTCCGCCACCGAGCTTATGCAGGATCTCGCCTCCCGGCTCGCGAACCGCGTCCAGATCACCACGGACGGGCTCAAGGCGTACATCAGCGCTGTCGAGGATGCGTTCGGCGGCGACGTGGACTATGCCACGCTCCAGAAGATCTACGGCACGACCACCGAGGGCGGAGAGCGGCGGTACAGCCCGGCGGAGTGCTTGGGGGCGGAGAAGCGCTGCATCGTCGGCAACCCCAACCCTCACCACATCGCGACCTCCTACGTCGAGCGCCAGAACCTCACCATGCGGATGTCCATGCGGCGGTTCACCCGGTTGACGAACGGCCACTCGAAGAAGGTGGAGAACCACGCCGCCGCGGTGGCGGTCCACTTCGCCTACTACAACTTCTGCCGGGTCCACATGTCCCTGGGGAAGGACGCGAACGGCAAGGGCCGCACGCCCGCGATGGCGGCCGGCGTCGAGTCGCGGAAGCTGGACATCGCCGATCTCGTCGCGATGCTGCCGGACAGCGAAAATAAGCCGCGGTCAAAATGAGCCAGTACCGTTGAACGAGCAGGGCGTTTCGTTGAACGAACAGGCCGATCCGTTCAGCGAGCAGGGCGTTCCGTTGAACGAACAGGCCGATCCGTTCAGCGGGTGAGAGTCGCCCGGGGCTCAGGGGGCGCCGTGAGCAGCTCGCCGACGGTCGCGGTCGCCACCGAGCCGGCGCTCAGCAACCATTGCTTCAGCCGAGCCAGGTCGGAGCACCCCAGGATCTCCGCCCGCTGCTCCGGGCTCACCGTGAGACCGCGGTTCTCCAAAAGATCGAGAACACTCTCGGCTTTGCCTTTGGCCTCTCCCCTGGCCTCGCCCTCCGCCATCGCCGCCGCCGTCAGCCGGCCGATCGTCGGCTCGTTCCGGGCGACCAGGGCCTCGACGACAGCCTGGTGGGCGAGCGCGGAATCGAGCAGTCCCGCCACGGGGAGCGGAGCGGCCAGGCAGCGGTCCTCTATGCGGAAGCCGGCATCGAGAGGCTGCCAGCTCCGGCTCTGAGGGGACCACTCGCAGACCCGCCGCGGTTCCTTGACGAAGATTCCAAAGACCCGGCGCACGCCGCGCGCCAACATCTCCTCGGCCTTGTCGGCGGCGTCCTTCTCACTCTGCGTCGAGACCACCTCGAAGGCGATCTCCTCGAGATACCGCGAGCCGGTCGCCGGGTCGATGCCGGCCTTGCGGATGCAGGCGTCGCTGGCGAAGTCGGACTTGGGACCGACGCGGGTGATCAGGTCGGTCGAGCCTTCGTACCCGGGCGCCACGTGGGCGGCGGTGACGTAGTCGAGGCGGTGGTGTTGGTCGCCGTGCGGCGCCTCGGCCGGCAGGGCCACCACCCGCCGCCCCTTGATAATCTCGTCGCGCGTCACCTCCGGTGCCACCAAGTGATCGTCGACCCTCGGAAAGGCGTTGCCTCGGCCGGGGTGACGGTCGTCCATGCGCGACATTTTACCAGAGGCCTGTCACAACCAGGGCTTTCGCCACCCTCCGACCCGAAGCGCCCCCCCGGCTCTACTTGTAGGGAAGGGCTTCGAGCTCCACGATGCCGTTCAACGCTTCGAGCTCAGGGTCCTTGTGGACCAGAACTGCATTCAACCGGCTGGCAATCGCGGCGATCAACGCATCGGCCAGGGAGATGCGGTTCTGTGCTTTGAACCGCGAGGCTTGCAGGAGGGCTGGCTCATCGTGTTGCCAGATGATCTCGACAGGGAGCTGCTTGAGAAGCGCCAACCGGCCATTCGCCACGGCCTCGCCGCGCTCCTGCCGGCTGACGTAGTGCACTTCGAGGAGGGAGACCCAGGACAGGTAGACCTTCTCCGATCGCAAGAGAGCTGCCACCCGATCGGCGCCGTCCTCGTCCTCGAGGAGAGTAAAAAGAGCCGATGTATCGAACAGGAAGGGCCTACGATCCACGCTGCCGATCCTCTTGGCGCTGCTGCAGCAGGCGCTTCAGGAGGCGCTCGCCTTTGGCCGAGCCGCGGAGGGCGGCAACAGGATCTGCCGGTACGGGGATCACGCGGATGACATCCCCTTCGTCGAGCCACACCAGCCGAGCCCCTTCCTGGATCTGGTACCGCTTGCGGATCGCCGCCGGAATATTGGTCTGGCCCTTCTTGGTGACAGCGGTCTCCATCGCATCCCCCCTTGGGATGAACTCTAGCAAGGAGTGGCCATCCTCTGCAAGGAGCCGAGCTATCTTGCAAGGCGGGCGAGAAGCGTCCGCACGCTCACTGAGCCGCCTCCGCATAAGGCGCCAGCGCCTCCCGTAACGCCGCCGGAATCGCCGTCGGCACGGTGCGGTCGCCTTGGCGGCGCATGCAGGCGATCTGCTGCTCGCCGCGGGCGATCAGCTCTTCGGCGCCGTCTTTCTCGCGGATGTAGTCGAACAGCAGGGTGAGGCGGTTCTGCACCACCTCGCCGAGGCGCATGCGCAGGACGATGGTGTCGAAGGCTTCCAGCTCGGCGAAGTAGTCGCAGGAGCAGCGGACGGTGGCGAGGGCGAGGCCCTGTTTCAAGTCGTCGAGGATCTCCGGCGCGTGGTGGTGGAGGAACATCTCCCGGCAGCGGCCCTGCCAGCGCAGGTGGTTCACGTAGTAGACGTTGCCGACCAGGTTGGTCTCCTCGAACCCGACGACGTGGCGGTGCTCGAAGTGCATCAGCCCTCCACCAGGACGGCGAGCGCCAGCGGGCCGGCGGTCTCGTGCACCGGGGCGATCAAGGTGGCGATGCGCAGGGCTCCGGAGCGCAGCAGGAGCCAGCCGTCTGCGTCCACGGCGTAGAGGGTGAGCGGCGCGTCGTGCGGCGCGCCGGCCTTGCGCAGGCTCTCCAGGGCGGTCCACACCCGGCTTGCCGCACCGTCGGCGGTCTCGCCATCCTCGCGGGCGATCAGCTCGGCGAGGCGGAAGCGCTCCTCGCCCAGCAGGTCGCGCCAGACCTCCGCCGTGCGGGCGGCGACCGGCTCCAGGTCACAGCCGAGCCTGCGGCTCTCCGGCCCCCCGGTGACGGCGAGCACCAGACCCTCGGCATGGGACACCGACAGGGCGGCGCCGTTCGCCGCCTCGGGACGGCCGTCGGGGCGATGGCGCGCGGGGGCGCCGAGCAGGCGTTCGACCGCAGGACCGCTGTCGCGCCGCTCGGCGGGCTCCAGGGCGACGCGCAGGCCGGCCTCCGGAAGCAGGTCCTGGAGCCGTCGCTCGGTCCAGGGTGCGAGCAGGGCCGCGCTCCAGGCGGCGGGGACCGGGCTGTCGTCGACGGCGTGCAACCGCAATCCTTCCCAGCGCTCGCGCAGGGCCCCGTCGGCCCCGAGGATCTCCAGGTCGTAGACGAAGTCGTCGCCGTGGCGCGAGATCTCGCGGGCGGAGAAGGAGAGCGGCTCGACGGGATCGAGGCGGCCGGTGACGATGCGGTCCACCCCGGTCGGCAGGAGCGTGCGGTGCGGGATGCAGGCCTGGATGCCGTGGATCGCCGCGTCGCGGGCGCCCGGATCGCCGAGCAGCAGCTCACCCGGCAGCCAGCGGCCGAACCAGGAGACGGAGCCGTCCGGGGAGATCCCGGCCAGGCACTCCGTGGCGCGCAGGTGGCGGTATTCGCGCAGGCGGCGGAAGCGGCCGGCGTGGAACAGGATGCCGCCGTAGAGATCCGCCGCGTTGAGGGCCAAGGGGGCGGCGGTGAACCGTGCGGCGAGCTGCGGGGCTTCCTGCGGGCTGCGCGGGGCGAACCGGCAGACCGCGCGGAAGTGGTCGGCGGCGAAGCCGGTCGCGGCATCGCGCACCGCCACCTCGACACAGCCGGGCTCGCGCACCAGCGCGGCGAAGCGCAGGGTGGTCGACCGCCCCGGCGGTACGGCCACCGGCCGCAGCAGCTCCACCCGCTCGAAGACCGGCAGCGTGCGGGTGCCGGCGAGCGTCTGGGCGACCTGGGTCATCGCCTCCAGGCCGAGCACGGCGGCGAACAGCGGCTCGCCGCGCAGGACGTGATCGGCGAGATGGGGATCGGTGTCGGCCGAGACCTCCGCGTCCACCACCAGCTCGACGCCGGGGAGGAAGACGCGCGGCTTTTCGAGGTAGCGCAGCAGCGGCAGCTCCGGCCGCTCCACCTCCACCGTCGGCGGCTCGCCGAAGCGGCCGGCGACGACCACCGAGGTGTCGGGGAGGTCGCGGGCCAGCAGGTCGCAGAGCGCCGCCACCCCGGTGCCCGGCGGAATCGGGGTGATCCCCTGACGGGACAAGCTTTCGAGAGTCCCCAGCCGCTCGCCCATGCCGACGCCGGCCCACACCGACCATTCCAGGGTGAGGGCGCGGCAGGCCGGGTGCTTGCGGGCGAAGCGCTCGACGCGCCGGGCGAGCCATTCGTTGGCGGTGGCGTACTCCGCCTCGCCGCGCAGACCGGCCCGGCCGATGATCGAGCCGAAGGCGACGAGGAGGCGCAGGCGGGCCGGATCGACCGCGGCGAGGACGTTCTCCAGCCCTTCCACCTTCGGCGCCAAGGTCCGCCGGAAGCCCGCTTCGTCGAGCGCGGAGAGGAGCCGCGGCTCGTTGAGGCCGGCGGCGTGGAGCACCGCGGTGACCGGCCCGAGCGTCGCCGTCGCCTGGGCTACCGCGGCGCGCACGGCCGAAGCGTCGGTGACGTCGGCCTGCGCGTAGGCGACGGTGGCACCGGCGGCCCGCATCCGCTCCAGGTTGCGCGCCAGCTCGGGATCGCTCGCGGCGGAGCGGCCGAGCAGCAGCAGGCGCGCGCCGGTCGTGCGGGCGAGGTCGAGCGCGCATTCGGCGCCGATGCCCTTGCCGCCCCCGGTGACCAGCAGGACGTCCTCCGGTCCCAGTCCCGCGCCGGCCGGGGTGGAGGGCAGCGCGGGCAGGTCGAGCAGGCGCAGCACCGGCACCCGGCGGGTCCCGTCCTCGTCGAAGCGCACCTCGGTGTAGCCGCGGGCGGCGCGCGCCTCGGCGGCGACGCGGGCTGCGGCTCCTTCGTGATCCCGTTCGATCAGATAGGGGAGGTCGACCACGCAGGTGGTCACCCCGGGCAGCTCCAGGTGCAGGGTGCGGGCGAAGCCGCCGCCGCCCCCCTCGTGCTGGACGACGAGGAAGCGGCGGACGGGTGTGGCGAGCACCGCCTGCGCGGCGGCGAGGTAGAGGCCGACGTGGCGCGCGTCCGGCCGCGGCGGCAGGCAGAGGGCGACGCCCTGGCCGGGCACACCCTCCAGGGCCGTGGCGAGCGCCTCGCGCAGCGGATGGCCGTCCGGGGCCACGATCTGCCAGAGGCCCGGCCCGGGCTCGGCGGCGGCGCGGCGGGGGAGGGGGCGCTCGACCCAGGCGGTGACGAACGGGCGCACCCAGGTGTCGATGCCGGCCGGTGGCCCGGCGCTCTCCGGAGCCTCCCCGAGGCGGACCTGCTCCTCCAGCGCGCGGGCGATCTCGGCGACCGAGGCCTGCGCATAGTCGGTGGGGGAGGCCGGCGGGCGCAGGCCCAGCCGGCGGGCGGCCTCGGCGACGAGCTGGCCCACCGAGATAGAGTTGAGGTGGAGATCGGCGAGCAGGCGGCTCTCCGCACCGATCGCCGCCGGAGGCAGCTCGGCGCGCTCGGCCACGAGCCGGCGGACGAGATCGAGCGCCGAGGCGGGCGGGGTGGCGTCGTCCGCCGCGGCCGGCTGTCGCGGTGCCGGGGCCGGGTCCTGCCGCGCCGGGGGGGCTGCCGTGCTCCCCAGGTCCTCCGGGAGGATCGGCGCCTGCTCGCAGGGATTGGCGAGGACGCGCAGCGGGCGGTCGGGATCGAACGGCCGGCTGAAGCGGCCGGCGAACAGGTTGTCGAGGTCGACCGGTCCCCCCAGGGTGAACAGGGCACCGGCGGCTTCCAGAAGACCGGCGACCGAAGCGCCACCCACGTCGAGCGAGAGGATCGGTGCGCCGGCGCCCTGATCGTCCTGCAGGCTTTCGGCGGCTAGGTCGGCGAGGGCGTGGCCGGGGCCGACCTCGATCCACAGGTCGGCGAGCCCGCGCGCCGCGCTGAGGGCTTCGACGAAGCGCACCGGAGCCGTCACCTGGCGCAGCAGGAGCTTGCGCAGGTCGGTGGCGGGCTCCAGGGGGCCGCCGGTGACGGTCGAGACCACGGTGCGCTGGAGCGGGCGCGGCCGGATCTCGGCAAGGGCGAGGTCAAGCCCGGGCTCGGCGGCGGCGACGTGGGGGGAATGGAAGGCGTGCGAGACGCGCAGCCGGGTGGAGGCGATCCCCTGGCCGGCCGCCCGGGTGAGGAGCGCCTCGATCGCCTCGCGGTCGCCGGAGACGACCGTCCGCGCCGGGGCGTTGCAGGCCGCGATGACCAGCGGCGTGCCGGCCAGCAGCTCCTCCACCTGCGACGGCGGAGCGGTGAGGCTGGCCATGGCGCCTTCGGGGAGCGCCGCCATCGCCCGGCCGCGGGCGCGGGCGATCCCCAGCGCCTCCTCGCGGCTGAGCCCGCCGGCCCAGCACAGGGCGGCGATCTCGCCCAGGCTGTGCCCCACCGCCACCTGCGCCTGCACGCCGAGACGCTCCAGCGCTTCGAGGCCGGCGAGCTCATGGGCCAGGATGGCCGGCTGGGCCACCTTGGTGTCCACGGCGTCGCCTTCCGGCGGCAGGGCGGCCAGCGCATAGACCTCGTCGAGCCCTTCGAGACGGCGGGCGAGGGCTCCCCCGCGGCCGAGGTGGGAGGGCGATCCCTGGCCGGGGAAGAGCAGGCCGAGACGCCGCGCCCGGGCGCCGGCGGAGAGGAACACGCCCTTGCCGGGCTCCAGCCGGACGCTCTCTCCCGCGGCGAGCGCGCCGCCGAGCCGCTCCAGGCGGGCGGCCAGCTCGGCCGGCGTCGCCGCCACCACCGCGGCGCGCACCGGGGCCGGTTCCAGGTGCCGCAGCAGCTCGGCGGCGCAATCGGCCATCTCGGAGCGCGACAGGCGGGGAGCCAGCTCGCGCAGACGTTCGAGGCGGGCGGCGAGCGCCGCGGCGTCGGGAGCGGCGAGAAGGAACAGCTCGGCGTCCTGCGCCGAGGCGACCAGCATCTGCTCGCGGGTGGAGAGGGCGCGGCGGCGCGGCCGGCCGAGGCCTCCGGCGGCCTCGATCACCACATGCGCGTTGATCCCGCCGAAGCCCATCGCGCTCGCGGCGGCGCGCAGCGGCGTCCCCTCCGGCCAGCTCTCGCCGCGCTCCAGCACCCGCAGCGGGCTGCCGGGGCGGCGCAGAATCGGGTGCGGCTCGTCGCAACCGGTGTTCGGCGGCAGCACCTGGCTGCTCACCGCGAGCGTCGCCTTGAGCAAGCCGGCCACCCCGGCGGCGGCCTTGGTGTGCCCGATGTTCGCCTTGATCGAGCCCACCGGCACCGGGGGGGCGGCTCCCGCACCGCGGGCTTCGAGCAGCGCACCGGACAGGGCCTCCAGCTCGGCGGTGTCGCCCACCGCGGTGCCGGTGCCATGGCCTTCGAAATAGCCCACCGTGTCGACGCCGAACCCGGCGCGGCGGTAGGCGCGGGCGAGCGCCATGCGCTGGCCCGCGGCCTCGGGCCGGCTGATCCCGCCCGAGCCGTCCGACGAGATCCCCCAGCCGCGGATCACCGCGTGGATGCGGCAGCCGCGGCGCACCGCGTCGCTCTCGCGCAGCAGCACCACGAAGCCGCACCCTTCGCCGGGCACGAACCCCTGCGAGCGCGCATCGAACACCCGCATCGCTCCGGGCGTGAGCGCGCCGGTGCGGGCGAAGCCCACCAGCTCGAAGGGATCGAGGCTGATGTCCACGCCGCCGGCCAGGGCGGCGTCGAGATCCCCCGCCGCGAGCGCCGAGCAGGCGTTGGCCACCGCGAGGAGCGACGAGGCGCAGGCGCCGTCCACCGTGTAGCCGCCGCCGTGCAGGTCGAGCTGGTTGCAGATCCGCCCGGCGATGGTGTTGGAGAGGCCGCCCGCGAGCGATTCCTCATTGAAGGCCGGGAACGGCGCCTTGTACTCCTCCTCCAGCTCGGCGAGAAAGGCGGCCAGCCGCTCCCCCTCCCACCCCTCGCGCAGCAGGGCCGCACCGACGGTGCGCCGCACGTAGGGCCAGCGCAGGCGCACCGTCTGGGCACGCGACATCTCGCCGGTCAGCGAATTGCCCACCAGCACGCCGGAGGTGTCGCGCGGCAGGCCGGCGGCGTCGGGGAATCCGGCGTCGGCGAGGGCGTCGGCGGCCACTTCCAGGGCGAGCCAGTGCGCGAGATCGGTGACCCGCGCGGTGCTGCCGGCGACCCGGAAACGCACCCGGTCGAGCTCCCAACCGGTGATTAGGGCGGCCTCGGTGGCATACAGACCGTCCGGGTTTCCCGGGTCGGCGGACAGATAGTCGGCGAGGCGCAGCCGCTCCGCCGGCAGGCGGCGGAACTCGCGGCGCCCCGCGAGCACGTTCTCCCACAGCTCCACCGGCGAGCGGGCGCCGGCATAGCGGCAGGCCAGTCCGACGATGGCGATTCCTTCGCCCATCGGCATCCCCGATCCCCTCAGGAGCCCGGCTCGGCCACCGCCGGCACCGGGACTCCCATCTCGGCGCGCCGCGCCAGCCAGGCCTGTGCCTGCATCTGGACGCCGCGCAGGATGCACACCGAGGTCAACGCGAAGAACAGCCCGAACACCACGTGCGAGGCCATGAGGACGCCGTAGGCCGCCGCCACGGAGGCGCCGAACGCCACCTGTCCGCGCACGCTCGACGGCGTCGTCGCCGGGTCGGTCACCATGTAGAAGGTGAACAGGAGGAAGGCGACGCCGGTCATCGGGTTGAGCGAGGCGAGGAGCAGATTGCCGAACAGGAAGTGGCGCACCACCGCCTGGAGCACGAAGGCGCCGAGCCAGCCGAGGATCAGCGGCACCCGCTTGGTGAGCTTGGCGTTCAGGAAGCTGCCGGTGCACACGATGATGCCCGGCAGGATCCAGTCGCCGACGCCGGTGAGCTTCTCGGTGAACATGTACGGCTGCGCGATCCCCACCCAGGGGAAGGCGAGCAAGGTCAACGTGATCCCCAGGTTCGACGGATTGAAGAAGTGCCGGGAGTGGCCGTTGGTGCCGACGCGGAACAGGTACTTCGAGCCGATCGCGGTCACCGCGGCGAAGGCCACGGGCAGCAGCCGGTCATTGGCGTAGAGGAGCATGGAGACCGCGAGGCCGCTGATATGCGCGGACAGGAGGAAATCGACCGGGGCCGGGAAGCCGCCGAGGAACCGCGGTGGGCGCCCGGTGCGCCGGCTTTCGAACAGCTCGAGCAGGATCTCGGTCGAATACGCCGCGAACAGCGCCACCAGCGGCGTCGCCCAGGCCTGCTCGAAGCCGAGCACCGTGTGCCCGAGGACGTTCAAGGTCGTGATCGCGATCGCGAAGCGGCGCAGGGCCGTGAGACGCAGGTCCTTCTTCACCACGGTTGCGGACATCACGCACCCCCCTCGGTGCCGCCGAGCCGCACGGTGTGCCGCCCGGGTGTGAATTGGAACGTCCGGCGTTGTGCCCGGCCCGTCGTATCGCGCCACTGGATCTCCACCGGCAGGGGCAGCGAGGGATCGGCCGCGCCGAGCCCGAAGTAGAGGACCGGCTCGCGCTTACCGGAATGGCCGCTGCCGCCGTCCACCTGGGCGACGTGGCGCGTGCCGTCCGGCAGCACCACGGTGGCCGCCGCGCCGATCGCCGGCCGCGTTCCGGCACCGGCCGGCAGCCGCAGGTCGAGCGCGAGCAGCGCACCGGGCTTGCGCGCCTCGTTGCGGTAGAACCAGGAGCGCTCCCACTGATTGGCCACCGCGAAATCGAGGTCGCCGTCGCCGTCCACGTCGGCGACGCCGAGCCCGCGGCTGATCAGGCTGTCGTCGATCCCCACCTCCGCGGCGAGGTCGTAGTAGCGGCCATCCTTGGCGCGCACGAAGAACGGGTTGTGCAGGTGCCCCGAGAGGTCGTCGCCCGGCTTGACGTGCGGCCAGGCTCCGGGATGGCGCATGTTGTTGTCGTTGCCCATCGCGAGCTCGTGCAGCTCCGGCCAGCGGTTTTTCGTGCCGCGCACGAAGCCGATCGCCTGGATCGCCTCCGGCACGCCGTCATTGTCGAAGTCCGCGAACCGGGCGTCCCAGCCCCAGCCGCTGCGCGACATGCCCAGCGCTTCGCCGGCATCGTGATAGGGGGCGACGCCGGCCTGCAGCTTCTCCGGCCGGCCGGTGCTCACCCATACGAAGTGGCTCTCTTCCAGCGCCCAGTTCTGGGCGATGTTGCTGACGTAGATGTCGAGCAGGCCGTCGCCGTTCAGGTCCGCGAAGTCGACGCCCATCCCTTTGAAGGAATCGTGCCCCAGGACCTTCGAGGACGGATCGGTGAAGCGCCGCTCGCCTTCGACCGCCACGAGCTGCGGATGGCCGGGGGTGGAGCGGTTGGAGAGCAGCCGGTCGTTGCCGAAGTCGTTGCCGAAGTAGATCTCCGGCCGCAGGTCGCCGTCCAGGTCGGCGGCGCCCACCGCCAGGGTCCACGAGAACGTGGTCTGCGGATCGAAGGCGTCCGGCACGTCGCGGAAGGCCACCTGCTCCGGCCCCGCGCTCTGCCAGAGGAGCAGGCGGTTCTTGCCGCCGTTCTCCGAGCGCGACATCGAGCGGTGCATGTGCTCCCGGTTGGTGGCTTGGGCGTCGAGGATGCGCGCGCCGTCCGGGAAGTAGTTGCCGACGATCAGGTCGAGATGCCCGTCGCCGTCCACGTCGGCGCTGGTGAGCGCATTGGTGTACCAGCGCTCGTCTGCCGGCGCCACGTCCAGCGGCCGGAAGGCGGCTGCGGCGAGAGGCCCGTCCGCGACCCGCAGGAAGGCGATCGGCGGCCGGCCCCAGTAATAGACCAGGAGGTCGGTGCGGCCATCCTCGTTCCAGTCGCCCGGCAGGCAGCCCATCGGTGCCATGGTGGCGCGGTCGAAGCGCCGCGGCGCCGGATCGAGCGCGAAGAGCGGATAGCGGTCCCCCGTCCCCGGCACCGGTGCGACCAAGGCCAGATCAACCCGCGTGTCGATCGAGCAGAAGTCATTGGGGAGGCCGTCGCCGTCCAGGTCGTGGAGGGAGACGCCGGCCCCGACGCTGGAGATCCAGGAGGCGATCTCCCGCAGATCCGGATGGACCGGGCGCACCGTGCGCCGCTCGGGTCCCTGGCCCTCCGGCATCTCGGGGATGGGCGTGCGGTCGAACGCAAAGCGGGACGCCAGCTCCTTGCGCTCGTTCTCCGGCGCCTGGGGCAGCCGGGCGAAGCCGTAGAAGATCAGGATCAGCGCCAGGGCCGCCAGGCGGGTCCCCCAGTTGCGGGACCAATGTCGAAACGTCTCGCTCATCGTGCTCCTCCCTGCGAAAAATGAGATTGAATGCGCCGGCGCCAGGCTTCGAACGCCGGCACCTCGCCGTCCGCCGGCAGGTCGATCCCGGCTTGCCGGACGCCGGCTGCGACCGCGGCGGCGCCGGCTCCCCACACGGTCCGGCAGGCGAGCTCGGTCTGCTCGGGCGTGCAGCCGGCCCGCTCGCGGGCTTCCGCCGCGAACGCCACACCCTGGGCGAACGCCGGGGTGGAGGACCCGGCGCAGCGCAGCAGAGACTCGATCACCGGCCGGTCGACGCCCCCCGCATAGCCGCAGGCCAGGCCGACGCCGCTCCAGAGATCGTCCCGCCGTGCCGCCGGGAAGGCGGCGACGGCCGTTGCGATGCGGTCGGGATGGGTCCCTTCGACGAACCAGAGGCAGCGGCCCAGCCCCTGGTCGAAGACGCGGCGGGCATAGCCGGAGAGCTTGCGTGGAATCTTCTGGTCGGTGAAGGAGCGCCGGGGTTGGAAGAATCCCTCGTGAAATCCGTACCCGTCGAGCGCGAGCCACCCGTCCACCGGATCGAGCCGGGAGAGCAGGCGCCGCGGGCTGATCGGCAGCCGCCCGAGCGTCCAGCCGGCGCCGACGTTCACCAGATAGGAGTGAGGGTCCCCCTTGCCCTCGAGGAGCCGGCGAAGGCGGCCCTGCCGCCAGCCGGTGAACAGGTCGAGCATCGCGAGCGCCATGCCGGCACCCTCGTACGCCCAGCCGCGAGCGGCGGGAGGCACTGCGTCGAGACGCTCGCAGAGCGCCGGCGGATCGGTCTCCAGCGCGGCGTGGTATCCGTCCACGAACGTCGCTGCGACTCCCTCCAGGCGTTGGCGGATCTCCTCCGTGTCCCAACGGAATCGGCGCACGGCGAAGGACGTCTCCCGGGCGGAGATCGCGAACAAGGACCGGGCGAGCCGGCGCAGCGGAGACCGGAGAGCCTCTCCGCCGGGGGCCTCCCTCCAGGTGAGAGAGGTGGGGCGTTTCTCGCTGAGCATGCAACCCTCCACGAAAGCAATGGTGCGTTCCAGGGCCAAAAGCGAGCCGCGCACCGGAAAGATGACGCGATTCGCCCAGGGGGCGACCGAAATCGCAGCAATGTTACGGGTCTGGTCGGCCTCTGGCAATGAAACGGCCGGGAGGGGCTCAGCCCCTCAGTCCGCCACCCACACCCCCGGATAGCCCCCCGCCGCCGCCTTGGTGTTGAGTGCGGCGAGGTCGGTCTGGAGCAGCGCACCGAGCGCGGCTTCCAGGGTGTCCAGCTCCTGCTTGCAGGCCGCGAAGACGTCGCGCATGCCTTGGGTCGGGGCGCCGTCGCCGTTCTTCACGAACTCGAACAGGGGGGAGAGGCGCGAGTAGAGCCTGGCGCCTCCTTTCATGGCGAGGACGTCGTAGCTGACCTCCGCCGTGGGGTTGTGCAGCTTGCCGTCGATCGCGTCGAGCTGGGCGATGAGATCGGTGGAGGCCTTGACCAGGTCGGCGGCGCCGGTTTCCTGGGCCAGCAGGTCGTTGCGCGCGGCGAGCTGTTTCCGGACGGTCTGGAGGCGCTGCACCGTCCGCGTCAACCGGGTGATCTGATCGCGCACATCCAGGGCGAAACGGAGCTGGGCTTCGAGGTCCTCGGGCTTGTCGGTCGAACGCGGGTCGGGAAGGACGCGCAGCGGGGTGGTCGCGGTCTTTCCGTCCACGGTCAGGCGCAGGGTGTAGGTGCCGGGCAGGGCCGTGGGGCCGATGAGGGGGAAGCCCGAGTCGAGCTTGGAGCCCGGAATCATCTCGGCGCCGTCCCAGGTGAGTGGCCAGACGGCCATCTGTCCTCCCTTCTTCTTGGCGAGGGCGAGCCCCTTGAGCCCCTCCTTTTCTTCCTCGACATACTCGCTGCTGCCGGTCACCTCCGGCACCTGGCTGCTCATCCGGCTCACCCGTCGCCCCGCGGCGTCCAGAACCTCCAAGGTGATGTCGCCCTTCGGCTCGTCTTTCAGCCAGTAATGGATGCGCGCACCGCGCGGCGGATTGGTCCCGGACCAGCCCGGAATGCGGCCGGAGGCGAGAATCCAGCGGGTGACGTCCGGTGCGGCGAACAGATGGAAGTCCTCCGACTCGAGGGACTTCGCGGTGGCCGCGACGGTGCGGACGAGCGGCAGGTCGTCGAGGACCCAGGCCGAACGGCCATGCGTTCCGAGCACCAGGCTGGCGTCCTTGACCTGCAGGTCGTGCACCGCCACGGTGGGGAGGTTCAGGCGGAGCGAGCTCCAGGTGGCGCCGTCGTCGATCGAGAAGGCGACGCCGCGCTCGGTCCCCAGGTAGAGGGTGCCGCGGGCCGCCGGGTCCTCGCGCACGGCGTGCAGGTAGACGTCCTTCGGCAGGCCGCCGTCGAGGCGCCTCCAGGTGCGGCCGAGGTCGGTCGTCTTCCAGAGATACGGCCGCATGTCGTCCAGCCGGTGGGCGTCGACGACGACATAGGCCGTCCGGGCGTCGAAGTGCGAGGGCTCGATGAGGCTCACCGTACCCCACTTGGGGAGGCCTTTGAGGTTCGCCGTCACGTTCGTCCAGGTGGTGCCGCCGTCTTCGGTCACGTGGACGAGGCCGTCGTCGCTGCCGGTCCAGATCAGGCCGGCCTGGAGCGGCGACTCGGCGACGGCGAAGATCGTGCAGTAGGTCTCGACGCCGGTGTTGTCGCCGGTGATCGGGCCGCCGGACCACTGCTGTTTCGTCTTGTCGTTGCGGGTCAGGTCGCCGCTGATCGCGGTCCAGGTCTGCCCGCCGTCGGTGGTGCGGAACAAGACGTTGCCGGCGTGGTAGATCACCTTGGGGTCGTGCGGCGAGCCGGCGATCGGGGCGGTCCACTGGAAGCGGTAGCGCATGTCCGCGCCACCCCAGCCGGAGGGATTGTCCGGCCAGACGCTGATGTTGCGCTCTTCGCCGGTGCGGTGGTCGTAGCGGGTGATGATGCCCAGGTACTCGCCGGCATAGACGACGTCAGGATCGGTCGGGTCGGAGACCACCCAGCCGGCCTCGCCGCCGCCGACGCCGTGCCACAGGGAATGGGAGATGCCGCCGCCGGTCAGGGAGTCGCTGGGGCCCTGGGCGGTACCCATGTCCTGGAGCGCCCCCGCGACATGGAAGGGAACGCGGTTGTCGACGGCGACATGGTAGAGCTGGCCGATCGGCAGCTGGGCCTGCACCCAGCTTT
The DNA here is from genome assembly GCA_002420005.1 of Holophagales bacterium UBA5704. Lineage (GTDB taxonomy): Bacteria > Acidobacteriota > Thermoanaerobaculia > Multivoradales > UBA5704 > UBA5704. The sequence goes on from DIHE01000171.1 coordinate 17,190, forward strand.
CGCCGCCGGTGGTGGAGATGTCGACGCCGCCGTCGTGCGCCACGATCATCCGCTTGGGATTCTTCGGGTCGATCCACAGGTCGTGGTGGTCGCCGTGGTGGATGTTGCCGACGTGCCGGAAGGTCCGGCCACCGTCGATGCTCTTGAGCATGGGCACCTGCGGCGCCCAGACCTCGTCCGGATCGACCGGCGAGACGGTGAGGGTGGAGTAGTACCACGCCCGCTGGCGCAGCTCGCGGCTGGCGGAGGCGAGCTCCCAGGTGGCGCCGCCGTCGTCGGAGCGGAAGAGCCCGCCCTTTTCGGCCTCGATGATCGCGTAGACGCGCCGCCCGTCCGACGGGGCCACGGCCACGCCCACCTTGCCCCAGAGACCGTCCGGGAGGCCGGCCCCGGTGAGCTGCTTCCAGGTGTCACCGCCGTCGCGCGAGACCCAGAGACCGCTGCCGGGGCCGCCGCTGGTCATCTCCCAGGGCCGGCGGCGGGCCTGCCACAGGCCGGCGAAGACGATCTGCGGATTGGACGGATCGAGGGCGACGTCGGAGGCGCCGGTGTCCACGTCTTTCTGGAGCACCTGCTTCCAATTCTTCCCGCCGTCGGTGGTGCGATAGACGCCGCGCTCGGCATTCGGCCCGAAGGCATGGCCGAGGACCGCGGCGAAGGCGATGTCCGGATTGGCCGGGTGGACGACCATGGTCCCGATCTGCCCTTCCTGCACCCACACGTGGCTCCAGGTGGTGCCGCCGTCGGTCGATTTGTAGATGCCGTTGCCGGCGGCCACGTTGCCACGGATGTTGGCCTCCCCAGAGCCGGCGTAGACCACGTTGGGGTCCGACGGGGCGACGGCGATCGAGCCGATGGAGGAGATCGGCTGGCTGTCGAAAACCGGGTTCCAGGAGATCCCGCCGTCGGTGGTGCGCCAGACGCCGCCCGAGGCGGTCGCCGCGAAGTAGACATTGGGGTTGCCCGGCACGCCCGTGGCCCGTGTCGCCCGTCCTCCCCAGGCCGGCCCGATGTTGCGGTACTTGAGAGCCGAGAGCCCCGGCGGGTCCTGGAGGCCGGCCGGCGCTGCGGCGGCGAGGGAGGCGACGAGAAGCGAGAGAACCAGGGCGAGGAGAACAGGACGGCGCGCGGCTCCGGACATGCGTGGCACCTCGAAAGAAGGGTGGACCGGCCCAACGTCGGCTGGCAGGACGGGGAGGAGCTTAGGACATGGCGCGGGCGGGGGCAAGGGCGATAGTATCCTCTCCATGTACATCTCGCGCCTCCGCCTGGAGAACATCCGCGGCTTCCGGGAGCTCGATTTCGACCTTCGCGGCCCGGACGGCACGCCGCGGCGCCGGACGGTGATCATCGGGAAGAACGGTACCTGCAAGACGACCGTGCTCCGGGCTCTTGCGGTCGGGCTCTGTGACTGGAACGATGCGGTCCCTCTGTTGGAGGAGCCGATCGGTGAATTCCTGGCCGCCGGTTCTTCGATGGGCTCGATGTATCTCGAGCTGGGTGATTTGCCGCTGAAGTGGGAGCTGACCCGGCGGGATGGCAGACAGGTCGTCGACCTGAGGCAGAAAGTTAGGGTTGGGGCAGGAAGCGGGACCAATTCTCCGTGGTTCGTCTGCGGCTACGGTGCGGGGCGCTTCGGCGTTGGAACCGACACGGGGCGTGACTATCGCGTCGCGGAGTCGGTGTACACACTCTTCGATTATCGACGCACCCTCCTGGATCCCGAGCTGACGCTGCGGCGCCTGAACGACTCCCTGAGCTCCGAGACGCTCCAGAAAATCCTGCAATGCATCAACACGGCGCTCGGCCTGACTCCCGCCGCTGAGATCCGTCTTCCGAAAGGCGGGGGCGTCGAGATCTCCGGGCCGTCGATCGGTGGGGCGGTGCGGCTCGAAGGCTGGGCCGACGGCTACCGCTTGACCTTGAGCTGGCTGCTGGACCTCTATGGCTGGGCGCTGCGGGCGGCCCGGATCGACGCCGAGGGACACATCACCGGCATCCTGCTGATCGACGAGATCGAGCAGCACCTGCACCCCTCCATGCAGGCGGAGATCCTGCCGCGCCTGTCGAAGGCTCTTCCCAAGATGCAGATCTTCGCGACGACCCACAGCCCCCTGGTCGCCCTGGATGCCCGGCCGGAAGAGCTGGTGGTGCTCCGCCGGGAAGGCGACCATGTGGTGGCGGAGCCGGCGGTTCCCGACTTCAGCGGCTACTCTGCCGAGGACATGCTGGCCGATGAGCGGCTGTTCGACACCGAGGTCTACGCACCCGAGATGCAGGAGAAGGTGGTCCGGTACCGCTCTCTCTCGGCGGTTCCGTTCGAAGTGCGCGGGGCGGCCGAGAGCCGGGAGCTGCGCGACCTCGCCCTGGAGATCGGGGCGCGCCCCGCCCCCGCATCCAGGGAGAGCGATATGGTCCGCGAGCTCAAGCGGCTCGTCGAAAAGCACAATCTGTGAGGTACGCGTTGTGATCCACATCGATCGGGACCGAGCGGATGAGCAGGGGCGGCCGATTCGGCCAGGAGCCTCCTGGTTCGCAAGAGCGGCGCGGGGGAGAGAGCGGGCCGCGGCGGAGGCGGGAGCACACGAGGCCGACCCGGGAATCTACGCAGACGACTGGGTCAAGGCCGCGCTGGAAGAGCTCTTCCACCGGAAGTGCGCCTACTGTGAGGCCCCAATCGGCGCCGAGGCAGATTGGAACGTCGAGCACTTCCGCCCCAAAGGCAGGGTCGCCGAGCGCCACGGGCATCCGGGCTACTACTGGCTTGCCTACGAGTGGCTCAATCTCTACCCGGTGTGTGAGCACTGCAACCAGCGACGCAAGGACCGCCCGCTCTGGGGGGACCTCCAATTCGCGGAGGCCGGCGGCAAGCAGGACCAGTTTCCCCTCGAGGATGAAGCGACCCGCGCCATGGCGCCGGGCGACGCCTTGGCGAGGGAGGCGCGGCTCCTGCTCGATCCGTGCGAAGACCGGCCCGAGGAGCACCTCCGTTTCACCGTGGACGGTCAGATCGTCGCCGTGACCGGAGATCGCAAGGGCGAGGTGTCGATCGAGGTCTTCCACCTGCGGCGTCGCCGCGCGCGGGATGCGCGTCGCAATGTGATCTCCGAAGTGGTCGCGCTGCTCAAGCTGATTCGGAAGTCCGAGGCTGACGGGAGGCAGGAGGCCGCCGCCGACCTCCGCCGGTTTCTCGAAGATTTTCGGCTCGCCGACTCCTGTCCGTACGCCGCCGCGGCGCGCGCCGTGGTGCGCGATCCGGCCGTCTTCGGCGTGTAATCAGGCCCCCTCCGCCCGCGCGAACGTCTCCAGGGCGAGCTCGAGAATCTCCCGGTTGGCCACCTTGATCGACTCCAGGTGACCGGCTTGGTGGATGATCCGGCAGGTGCCGCGGGCGCGGCGGGCGAGCTCGCGGGTGTCGGCGGCGCGGACGCCCGGGTCGTCGGCTCCTCCGACGTAGGTGACCGCCTTCAACGAGAACGCCTCGGCGTGGCGCCGCATGTCGAGGTAGGCATAGGGCTGGCGCAGAACGTGCCGGAAGAAGAGGTAGAACGGACGCCCGAGCGGTGCCATGCGCCAGGACCATTCGAGCAAGTGCGGCGCCACGTCCTCGAAGAAGGCGCCGCCGACGCCCTCGGTTCGCGCGAGGACCGGATGCGCCCAATACCCCCCGGCGCTGACACCCCAGACATGCAGCGGCAGGTCGCCGGCGCGCCGCCGCAGCTCGGCGAGCCCGGCTTCGACGTCGAGGTCGAAAAACCCGTGTCGCCACAGGTGAGGCGGAAGGTCCAACGCCAGGGAGTGATACCCCGCGGCGCGCAGGGCTTCCAGGCGGCCCCGCCGATAGAAATAGGTCCGACCCCAGGCCAGCCACGGCGGAAGAAGCAGAACCGCGCCGCGGGCCGGGCCGTCCGTCGGCAGCCAGGTCGCGGTGAGCGGGTCTCGCGCTCCTTGCCGGTGGAGGGTGATCTCCTCGCAAGGCTGCAGCGCATCCGGGGGAGCGGGAATGACGACCCGGGGAAGCCGCGGCGACAGGGCGAGAAGCAAACGGATGGCTGTGCTTTCTTTTGCGGCCGAAGGACGGATGGGTGGGGTCACGCGGGTCTCTCCTCCTGCGGAGACTGGCGCCGCGACGACGGGCCTCGTTACACGCCGGTCACGAAAAAGCCCCCGGCACCTGAAGGCACCGGGGGCTGAACGGACGGGGTGGGGTGGGGCCTACTCCGGCTTCCAGGCCGGCAGGCGGCCCGGGGTCCACGGAGCTCCGGCGGCCTCCAGCTTGTCCTCCAAGGCCTTCAGGTCCACCTCGACCAGCTTGCGCAGGTCGGCGAGCACCGGCGCGAACGCCTCGGCGGCCGCGCGATAGGCGTCTTGATCGGTCTGGGTCGGCCCGGCGGTGGCGCTCCACTGGCTCTCCACCACCCGGTCGATGCGGTCGCTGATGGCGGGAGGCGGCGTCTCATTGCGCAGCAGGAGGGTCGGGTCGCCCGCGAGGGCGATCGCGAGGCCTTCGAGGCGCCTCTCGAGGTCGGCGGCTTCGCGCAGCAGGGCGATGTCGGCGCGCGGCGCCGCGACCAGCGCGCGCTGGATGGCGCCGAGCGTCTGGCCGGTCTCGGCGACGGTCGCCAGGGCTCCGGTGATGGCTCCTTGCAGGCGGGCGACCTTCTGCTGGAAGGAGGCCACCGCCGCCTGATCCACCGGCGGCAGGCTCGACAGGTTGAGCGGTACCGCCTGGAACGTCTGCGCCTCGCCGAGCGGGGTGACCTCACCGTCCACCCGCTTCGCGATCGAGACCTTGTAGGTCCCGGGCGCCGCCAGGTGGCCGAGGTCCGGCGTGTTGAACGGGTTGTCGACGTCCGGGCCGGAGTCGTCCGGGGGGAGGGTGGTGGGGAAGCGCAGGTCCCACGCGATGCGGTGGAAGCCGGCCTGGGCCGGGCCGGTCAGGCGGCGCACCACGTTGCCCTGCTCGTCGGTCACGGTGACGAGGATCTCCGGATCGCTCTCCCGGTCCTCGGCGCGCAGCGCGTCCCAGCTCGGCCAGGGAATCTCGCCCTTTTCCTTTTCGATCTCGGCCTCGGCGGCATAGCGCTGCTTCTTGCGCGACTTGATCTCGTCCTTCAGGTAGTAGGTGAAGACCGCGCCGAACGGCCGGTTGGGCGCCGTGTAGTAGGACTCCCCCAGGAAACCCTTGCCGGGCAGGCCGAGCGGTCCGGTCTCGATGTACATCAGGGCCGTCTTGACCGGGAACAACGCCGCGTCCTGCTCCAGGGCGGCGGGCTTGAGGCCGCGCAGGGGGGTGTAGTCGTCGAGGATGAAGAAGCCGCGGCCGAAGGTCGCCAGGACGAGATCGTTCTCGCGCTTCTGGATCACCAGATCGCGCACCGGGACCGTCGGCAGGCTCTGGAAGCGGATCCACTTCTGGCCGCCGTCGAGGCTGAAGAAGGCGCCGAACTCGGTGCCCGCGAAAAGCAGGCTGGCATCCACGTGGTCCTGGACGAGGGCGTAGACCGTGCCGTTCTTGGGCAGGTCCCCCGCGATCGAGGTCCAGGTGCGTCCGCGGTCGGTGCTCTTGAGGAGGTAGGGTTTGAAGTCGCCCAGCTTGTGGTTGTCGAAGGCGGCGAAGACGGTTCCCGCATCGAGCGGCGAGGCCCCCAGCCACGAGACGTAGGTGTTCTCCGGAACGCCCGGGAACTTGTCACCCTTGCGCCAGGTGGCGCCGCCGTCCTCGCTGACCTGGATCAGCCCGTCGTCGGTGCCGACGTAGAGCAGGCCTTCCTGCTTCGGCGATTCGGTGAGCGCAACGATGTTGCCGTACGGCGAAGTCGAGGCGTTCTTCGCCACCGCGTCGACGCCCCAGATCTTGCCCATCACCTTGAGCTTGTTGCGGTCGATCTGCCGGGTGAGGTCGGGGCTCACGGCGCGCCAGGTGTTGCCGCGGTCGTCGCTCCGGAAGAGCTTCTGGGCGGCGAAGTAGAGGCGCGTGTGGGAGTGCGGGCTGATCAGCAGGGGCGAGTCCCAGTTGAAGCGCAGCGCCGGCTCGCCGGGGGCGGGTTGCGGCTTGATGTCCACCCGCTCGCCGCTTTTGCGGTCGTAGCGCTGGAGCTCGCCATATTGCGCCTGGGGGTAGAGGATGTTCGGGTCCACGGGGTCGGCCGCGGTCTCGAAGCCGTCGCCGCTGTTGGTGACGAACCAGTCGGAGTTGACGATGCCGCTCGACGACAGGGTCGAGGACGGCCCGCTGAGGCTGAAGTTGTCCTGCGTGCCGCCATGGACGAAGTAGAACGGCGTGGCGTTGTCGACGTCCACCCGGTAGAACTGGGTGATCGGCAGGTTGGGCAGGAACCGCCAGTTGGCGGCGCGGTCGTAGCTCTCATAGAGGCCGCCGTCGCCCCCGACCACGAGGTGGTTGCGGTCGCGCGGATCGATCCACACCACGTGGTTGTCCACGTGCTTGTTGCGCTCGCCGGCATTGCGCCAGGTCTTGCCACCGTCCTCGGTCACCTGCAACAGGACATCGACGGAATAGACCGTGTCGACGTCCGCGGGATCGGGGAACAGCTCCTGATAGTACTGGCCGCTCGACGGGACCTGGCTGTTGCGCTTCTCCCAGGTGGCGCCGGCGTCCAGCGAGCGGTAGAAGCCGCCCTTGCCGCGCGCCGCCTCGACGATCGCGTAGACGACGTCGGGGTTGGCCGGGGCCACCGCGAGGCCGACGCGGCCCAGCTCCTCCTTGGGCAGGCCCGTGGTCAGCTTGTTCCACGTCGCGCCGCCGTCGGTGCTCTTGTAGATGGCCGATTCCGGGCCGCCGTTGATGATCGTCCAGACGTGGCGCCGACGCTGGTAGGCGGCGGCGTACATCACGTCCGGATTGCGCGGGTCGAGCACCAGGTCGGTGACGCCGGTGTTCTCGCTGATCGTCAACGCCGCCTTCCAGGTCTTGCCGCCGTCGGTCGTCTTGTACAGACCGCGATCGCCGCCGGGCGCCCAGAGCGGGCCCTGCGCCGCGACCCACACCGTGTTCGAGTCGCGCGGGTCGACGACGATCTTGCCGATGTGCTCGGACTTCTGGAGCCCCACGTTCTTCCAGCTCTTGCCGCCGTCCACCGACTTGTAGACGCCGTCCCCGTAGGAGACGCTGCGCTGGCTGTTGTTCTCACCGCTTCCGACCCAGACGACGAGCGGATTGTCCGGGTCGATGGTGACGCAGCCGATCGAGTGCGATCCCTGGTCGTTGAAGAGCGGCTCGAAGGTGATGCCCGCGTTGGAGGTCTTCCAGACGCCGCCCCCGGCGGTGGCGATATACCAGATGCTCGGCTGGGAGGGGTGGATGGCGAGGTCGATGACCCGTCCGGAGGTCACGGCCGGGCCGATCTCGCGCAGGGCGAGACCGGCGAACGTGCCGGCTTCCAGAAGGTCCTTGGCTTTTTTCTCGGCGGGCTTGGCTTTGCCGGTTTCCGCCGCGTCGGCCGGTGCCCCGGCCATCGGGAGGAGGCAGAGCAGGGCCATGGAGAGGAGAGTCCGTTTCACGAGTTGTTCCTCCAGAGATGATGCAGGTCGTATCGAGCCAGCCGATTCTACGCCACCGGAGCGCGGCGCCGCCGGAACCAGGCATAGGCCGGCAGGCCGAGGACGAGCAGGGCGAGCCCGAGGAGGGATTCCCGCGGGCTCGCCCAGAGCGTGTTTCCGATGAGCAGAAGGCAGGCGAGGATGAACAGGGCCGGGATCACCGGGTAGCCCCAGGTGCGGTAGGGGCGCGGCAGGCCGGGGCGGGTCCGCCGGAAGACGAACACCGCCGCTGCGGTCGCGGCATGGAAGACCACGGAGGCGAAGACCACGTAGGTGTAGAGCTGTGCGTAGGTGCCGGAGAGGGCGAGGAGGACCGCCCAGCCGCTCTGCGCCCAGAGGGAGCGCACCGGGATGCGGAAGCGCGGATGGACGCGGGCGAGGGAGCGGAAGAACAGGCCGTCGGCCGCCATCGGCAGGTACAGCCGCGAGCTGTAGAGGATGGTCGAGGACAGGCAGCCGAAGGCGGAGACGAGGACGGCGAGCGAGAGCAGCCGCGCGCCGCCGTCACCGAACAGGCGCAGGGCGGCGGCCTCGGCGATGCGCGGCTCGCCCCCCATGGCGGCGGCCGGCAGAGCCCGCAGGTACGCCAGGTTGAGCAGCACATAGAGGAGGATCACCGCCAAGGTGCCCAGGATCAGGCCGCGCGGCAGATTGCGGGCCGGATCGCGCACCTCGCCCGCCGAGCAGGTGAGGCCGTACCAGCCGTCATAGGTCCAAAGGACGGAGATCATGGCGAAACCGAAGGCGGCGAGAAACGCGCCGCTCAGCAGGTCCGGCGCCGCCGCCGCCGCCACCACCTCGGGAGCCCGGGCCGGGGCTTGCACCAGCAGCCCGAGGACGCCGAAGACGAGGATCGAGCCCACCTTGAGCACCGTGAGGACGTTCTGCACCCAGGCCCCTTCTTCGAGCCCCAGGTGGTTGACCGCGGTCAGCACCAGGATCGCCGCCACCGCCGCGAGCTGGACGCCGGTGACCTGGAGAGCCGGAAGGCCGGGGACCTGGAGCCCCCAGGCCGTCTGCGCCAGCGCCGGGACGAAGCTCGCCAGGTACTGCCCGAAGCCGACGGCGATCGTGGCGATGCCGCCGGACATGATGACCAGGAAGGCGATCCAGCCGTAGAGGAACCCGCAGAGCGGGCCGTACGCTTCCTTGAGATAATGGTAGAGTCCGCCGGCATGGGGGAACATCACCCCCAGCTCCGCATAGGTCAACGCTCCGGCGAGGGTGAGCAGGCCGCCCGCGATCCACACGCAAAGGAGCAGCCCGCCATGCGGCAGGACCTTCGCCATGTCGCTGGTGGTGAGGAAGATACCGGTGCCCACCACCGACCCGACGGTGAGCAGGGCGGCGTCCCAGGCGCCGAGACCGCGGACGAGCCGGTCGTCGGGCGCAGCGGACGGGACGGGCGGTTCGGCGGCGGCCATGGGCCGGTATCTTGCCACGGATCGGCCCGGATCTCCCGCCGGGCCGGCTCATAGCACTGCATCAATCTTTCGTCCGCCTGTCCCGCTTTGTGCCCCGACAGGCACTCTTCAGACGATTGGGGATTATTCTGTGTCCGCGATCCTCCCCGGATCGCTTCTATTTGGAGGGAATGACGATGTCTGACAACCGTCAAGCTGGAGACATGTACGACGTTGCGATCCTGGGCTCCGGCCTGGGAGGCGCTGCGCTCGCCGCCATCCTGGCCCGCCAGGGGCAGCGCGTGATCATGCTGGAGAAGGGCGCGCACCCGCGCTTCGCGATCGGCGAGGCGATGCTGCCGCAGAGCTCCATGCTGCTGTGGATCCTGGGCGAGCGCTTCGGCGTTCCTGAAATTCAACACCTCAGCAAGTCGGAGTCGATCCGTGAGCACGTGTCCGCCGCTTGCGGCGTGAAGCGCACGATCGGCTTCATGTACCACGAGGAAGGGAAGCGGCAGGACCTGGCGAAGTCGCACCTGCTGGTGCCGCCGGTGACCCCGCTGGTCTCCGAGAGCCACCTGTTCCGTGCCGAGGTCGATCAATACATGGTGGACGCGGCCGTCCGCTATGGCACCACCTATCGGGACCGGATCGACGTGACCGGTCTGGAGATCGGGGAGGACGAGGTCGTCCTGCGCTCGGCCGAAGGGGAGGAGTTCCACGCCCGCTTCCTGGTCGATGGGACCGGCTACAAGTCGCTCCTGGCGCATACCCTCAACCTGCGCGAGGAGCCGACCCGGCTGCGCACGCAGTCGCGCTCGATCTTCACCCACATGACCGGCGTCCGCCCCTACGACGCCACCCTGCGCGACGACGAGCACCTGCACCTGCGTTCGCAGTGGCACGAGGGCACTCTGCACCACATCTTCGACGGCGGCTGGTTCTGGGTGATCCCCTTCAACAACCAGGAGGGCGCGGAGAATCCGCTCTGCAGCGTCGGCCTGACCCTCGACATGACGAAGTATCCGGATCGCGGCCTCCCCGCGGAGGAGGAGTTCCGCGAGATCGTCGGCCGGCATCCGAGCATCGCCGCCCACTTCGAGGGCGCCACCGCGGTGCGCCCCTGGGTGGCGACCGGCCGCCTGCAGTACTCGGCGACCCAGGTCGCCGGGGACCGCTGGTTCCTGCTGGCGCACGCCGCCGGCTTCGTCGACGCGCTCTACTCGCGCGGTCTGGTGAGCACCTTCGAGACCATCCACGGCCTCGTCGGTCCGCTCCTCAAGATGCTCGCGGACGACGACTTCCGTGCCGAGCGGCTGGCCTATCCGGCGCGCCTGCAGGAGGCGATCCTCGAAGCCAACGACAACATGGTGCGTTGCTCCTACCAGGCGTTCGGCCATTACCCGCTGTGGAACGCCTGGGTGCGCCTGTGGCTCGTCTCGACCCTGTTCGGCGACCTGCGGCTCTTCCGGGCCTGCCTCAAGTACCTGGAGACCAAGGACGCCGGCTATTTCGAGCAGCTGGAAAAGGATCCCCTGCCGCGGCAATTCCCTCCGGGGGTCAATCCACCCGAAGAGATGGTGGCGGCCGGCGAGGCGTTCCTCGCCGCGGTGGACGCCGGCGAGCTGACCGCCGACGAAGCGGCGCAGCGCATCTTCGGCATGCTGGCCGCCGCGCCGCTGCCGCCGGTCCACGTCTGGGGTGACCCGACGCAGACCCACGTCGACTTCACCCAGGAGCGTCTGGTGCGCTTCATCGGCTGGGGCAAGACCGAGGCACCGCCGATCCTGCGCGATCGCATGTTCGACTTCGACGTCTCCGTCCTCGGCGGCCCGCCGCCGGGAGCCCCCGCGCCCCAGGAAGAGCTGGCCGGCGCCCTGGCCTGAGGACGCCTTCGCGTCCCGACGGCTGCTCCCGGGGAGACGTCCCCCTGGTCCTTCCTGCCCCCTCCTGCGTCAGGGAGGGGGCCTTTTTGGGTTGTTCCGGAGCACCTCCTGTACCCTCCGGAAGGAACTCGATGCAGAAACCCTCTTGCGTTACCGCCGAGTTCACGCCTATACTCCCCTGCATGACCTACCTGACCGAACGCCAGAAAGAAATCCTCGATTTCATCCAGGAGTACCGGAAGGAGCGGGGCATCTCTCCTACGCATCGCGAGATTTGTGAGAAGTTCGGGTTCTCCTCCTATGGAACCGCCTACAAGCACCTGAAGCTGCTGCAAGAGAAGGGCTTCCTGCGCCGCGACTGGAACCAGAAGCGGGGCATCGAGCTGCTGCGGGCCATCCCCGGGGAAGGGGCGCACGAGCTGCCGTTCTTCGGCCGCATCGCGGCCGGCCGTCCCATTGAGGCGATCTCCAACGACGAGCGGGTCATCGTCCCCGGCCACCTGATGGGCACTGCGCAGGGCGACCACTACGTCCTGCGGGTGGTGGGGGAGTCGATGATCGACGAGGGGATCCTGGACGGCGACTTCATCGTCGTCCTGCGGCGGGACCTCGCCGAGCCGGGCGACATGGTGGTCGCCCTGGTCGGCGACGACGCGACGCTCAAACGCTTTTACCCGGAAGGCAAGATGGTGCGCCTGCAGCCGTCGAACCCCACGATGGAGCCGATCCGTGTGCCCGCCAACACGGTCAAAGTCCAGGGCGTGGTCGTCGGCCTGATGCGGAAGTTCTGACGCCCATGGCGGCACGATCCGCACGACCGGCGGCGCCGGCGGACCCGGGTGCCGCCTTGCGGTTCGACCTGTTCCAGGACGCCCTGGGCTGGGCGGTCGCCGTCGGACGTGCCGGAGCTCTCATCGGCCTGGGGCATTACCCTCTGCGCGAGCAGGCCGCCGCCTCCCTGGATCGCCACTGGCCGGCCGCCACGCCGGACCCCGAGGCACCGCCCTTGCCGGCGGTACGCCGGCAGCTCGACGAGTACCTCGCGGGCCGGCGCCGCACCTTCGACATCCCCCTCGATTTCGGCGGTACGGAGTTCCAGCGGCTCTGCTGGGAGGCTCTCCTGCGCATTCCTTATGGCGAGACCCGCTCCTACGGGCAACTCGCCCGCGAGATCGGCCGGCCCGCCGCGGTGCGCGCGGTCGGCCACGCCAATCACGACAACCCGATCGGCGTGATCGTCCCTTGCCACCGGGTGATCGGTGCAAACGGCTCGTTGACCGGCTATGCCGGAGGGCTCGACATGAAGCGCGCCCTCCTCGAGCTGGAAGGCGTCGTGCCGCGGTCGTTGATGTTCACACCAGAAGAGTAGCGGGGTGTGCATGCCGTCCGCGTGGCGCGATACGGCAACGAGCCGGTTGCCGCCACTAGAGGTGCCGAGGTGCCGGGCACCGGCGGAGCCTTGGGGGTGGCCGGAGCTGCCAGGTGTTTCCCAGCCGTGGAGGGGTCTTCTTTCTCAACCCCAGACCTCCGGGCCGGCACTATACTGGTGCCATGGTGCCACGGCTCCGGGCAGTCATCGATACCAACGTCGTCTTTGAAGGCCTGACCCACCGTGGCGGGCCGGCGGGTGTCATCATCAGCGCTTGGATCGTGAGCCCCAGGAGAGGAGATCAAGAGATGGCCCGTCTTTCGCTTCGGCTTCCGGACACGTTGCACCAGCGTCTGGGCTCGGCGCCTGATGAAGAGGTCTGGAAGATCCTGGATGAACGCGAGGCGGCGCCGCCCGGAGCCGATGTTGGCTGGACGCCGGAGCTGCGGCACGCGCTGGAAGCCCGGATCGACGAGGCACGAAAAGGGGCGGGGCGAACGGGGAAAGCCCCTGGCCTGTGAGCGACGCCCCGCCAACCCGGCAATCTCCCTACCTCCGGCGCCTCGGGGCCTATCTCGCCGAGCGCTTTCCGCTCGTCGGGCATGGGGTGTTGATCGTCGCCTATTACTCCTCGAACCAGTTCCTGGCGCGGGCGTTGACCGATCCGGGCCGGCCGATGCATTTCGACCTCACCACGCTCCTCGGGGCGGTCACGCTGTTCTGTTTCTTCTTCCACCTGCGCGTGTTCGACGAGCACAAGGATTGGGCGGACGACGGGGTCCACCATCCGGAGCGCGTGCTGCAGCGCGGGTTGATCACGCTGCGGGATCTCAAGATCCTCGGCGGCGTGGCGATCGCGGTGCAGATCGTCCTCTCGGCGGTGCGGGGCCTTCCGGCTCTTGCGGCGTGGGGTCTGGCGTTCGGGTTCTCGCTGTTGATGCTGCGTGAGTTCTTCGCCCGCGAGTGGCTGAAGCGGCATTTCCTGGTGTATGCCACGACCCACATGCTGCTCATGCCGTTCCTCTCGCTGCTGGTGTTCTCCTTCGCCACCGGCGAGCCGCCGTGGCGGGCTCCGGGGTGGTACTTCGTCTATTCGTGGGTGGGCTTCTTCGTCACGTTCAATTGGGAAGTGTCGCGCAAGATCCGCGCGCCGGAGGATGAGCGCGAGGGCGTCGAGACCTATACGCGGATCTTCGGCACCTATGGCGCGGCGTCGCTCGTCCTGGCGATCCGGGTGGTCGATACGGCGCTGGTGCTCCTCGTCGGCCGGCACCTCGGCCTGCCTCTCTGGTTCGATGCGGCGCTGGTGGGGCTCTTCCTCCTCACCCTGATCGGCTACTTCCAGTTCCGTTTCCAGACCAACCGAAAGACCGCAAAACGGATGGAGACCTGGGCGGGCCTCTACATCATCGCGTTCGACCTCCTCCTCGCCGCGGCGATCGGCGCCCGCTTCGGAGTGCGGGTATGAGCGCTCTGGTCTGGGTTCCGCGGCGCGAGGAGAAGGCCGCCGCCGGAGCGCTCGGGGGCAAGGCGGCGCATCTGGCGCGCTTGGAGGCTCTGGGGATGCGGGTGCCTCCCTGGTATGCGGTGACGACCGCGGCCTTCACGCAGGCGCTGGCCGCGGCGGGGAGCCCGGAGCGCCTCGGGGAGGGGACGCTTGCGGACGAGCTGGTGCAGGCGATCGAGGAGGCGCACGCCGCGCGGATCGGCGATCCGGACGCCCTGGTGGCGGTGCGCTCGTCGGCGGTGGGGGAGGATGCGGCGGGGGAGTCGTTCGCCGGGCTGCACGACAGCTTCCTCTTCGTGCGCGGCCGTGCGGCGGTCGCGGCGGCGATCCGGAAGGTGTGGGCGTCGGCGTACAGCGCGCGGGCTCTCGCCTACCGGGAAGCCCGCGGGCTGCCGCTCGACCGCATCGCCATCGCCGTCGTCGTGCAGAGGATGGTCGAGGCGCGGTCGAGCGGCGTGCTGTTCACCGCCAACCCGAACGACGGCAACGTCCACCAGATGGTGATCTCCGCCCTCTGGGGAGCCGGCGAAGGCCTGGTCAGTGCGGGCCTCGCGGCGGACACCTGGCTCGTCGCCAAGGACGATCTCGCCGTGACCGCCGACGTGGCCGAGAAAACCGACCGCCTGGTGCTCGATCGCGTGGCCGGCGAAGGTCTGATCCGCGAGGACGTTTCGCCCGACCTGCGCACCGCGCCGAGCCTGACGGAGGCGGAGGTGATGACCGTAGCCCAGGTGGGCCTCCATCTCGAATCCGCGTTCCTCCGGCCGCAAGACATCGAGTTTTCTTTCGATGCGGCCGGCACGCTGTGGATTCTCCAGGCGCGGCCGGTGACCACGGTCGAGGAGCTGGGACCGGCGGCGGGCCACCGGCTGCTGTGGGACAACTCGAACATCATCGAGAGCTACTCGGGCGTCACCTCGCCGATGACGTTCAGCTTCATCCGCCGGGCCTATTCGATCGTCTACCACTGCTTCGCCGAGGTGATGGGCATCGCGCCCGCGGTGGTGCGGGCGAACCGCGACGTGTTCGACAACATGCTCGGCCTTTTCCGCGGGCAGGTCTACTACAACCTGCACAACTGGTACCGCCTGGTCCGCCTCTTCCCGGGGTTCAACTACAACAAGAGCTTCATGGAATCGATGATGGGCGTGCGCCAGGGGCTTGCGGAGGGCGAAGAGCCGGCCCCGGTGGCCGGGCTGCGGCGCTATACCGTGGAGCTGCCGGCGCTGCTGCGACTCGCCGGGCGCTCGGCGCGCAATTTCCTGTCCATCCGCCGCATCGTGGGCGCCTTTGAAAACCATTTCCGCGACCGCTACGGCGCCTGGTCGAAGCTCGACCTGCGCGCCCTGCCACCGCACGAGCTGGCGGCCCTCTATCGCCGGATGGAGGACCAGCTCCTCTGGGAATGGAAGGCACCGATCATCAACGATTTTTTCGTGATGATCTTCTATGGCACGTTGAAAAAGCTTTGCGCCTCCTGGTGCGGTGACGTCCATGGCTCGCTGCAGAACGATCTGATCGCGGGCGAAGGTGGGATCGAGAGCACCGAGCCCACCAAGCTGCTGCTGCGTCTGGCGGCGCGGGCGCGAGAGATCCCGGAGGTCCGCCGGCTCCTCCTGGAGACGCCGCCGGAGGAGCTGGCGGTGGAGGCGCCGCGCCTCCTGCCGGCGGACTTCGCCGCCGAGATCGCCCGCTATCTTGACCTCTACGGGTTCCGCTGCGTCAACGAGCTCAAGCTCGAAGAGCCATCGCTGCGCGACCGTCCCGCCTTCCTCTACCAGATTCTCCGCAACTACCTGGCCATGGAGGACCCGGCGGCCCTGGACGTGGCGGCGATGGAGGCGCGCGAGCACCGGCTGCGCGCCGACGCCGAAGCCCGCGCCTTCGCCGCGATCCGCTCCCCCTGGCGGCGGTGGATCTTCCGGCGCGTGCTCGCGAATGCGCGTCTCGGCGTCAAGAACCGGGAAAACCTGCGCTTCGCCCGCACCCGCATCTATGGCCTGCTGCGCGAGCTGCTACGGGCCGTCGGCGAGGACTTCGTCGAGGAGGGGCTGCTCGCCGCGGTGGACGACATCTTTTATCTGGAGATCGACGAGGTGTGGGATTTCATCCGCGGCCGCGCGGTCACCACCGATCTCCAGAGCCTCGCCACGCTACGCCGGAGGGACTTCGACGCCTTCCGCCGGGAGGTGGAGAAGCAGCCGGCGGATCGCTTCGAGACCTTCGGCCTGCCGTACCACCGCAACCGGTACCGCGGCCGGCCGCAGCCCGCGGCGGTGGGGGAGGACGGCCTGCTGCGCGGCATCGGCTGCTGCCCGGGTGTGGTGACCGGCCCGGTCAAGGTCCTGCGCTCCCCTTCCGAGGATGCCCGTCTCGACGGCGAGATCCTGGTCGCCGAGCGCACCGACCCCGGGTGGGTGCCGCTCTATCCCGGCGTCTCCGGCCTGCTCATCGAGCGCGGCAGCATCCTCTCCCACTCGGCCATCGTGGCCCGCGAGATGGGGATTCCGACCATCGTCGGCATCCCCGGGCTGGTGGGCACGCTCGCGACCGGCGACGTGGTGACCATGGACGGCGCCGCGGGGACGGTCGCCCAGAGCGGCGTCTGAGGTCAGGTGGCGCCGTCCGGTTTCTCCTGATCCGTGCCGGCTTCATCCCCTTCCTCCCCGAACCCGCTCTCTCGGAGGAACTCCTGGATGGCTTGCACAAAGAGCTTCGCTCCCGTGACCATTTCCGTGATTTCGTCGGGATCGAGCGCCGCCACCTCACCGTAGTCCCAACTCTGCCGACGGTTGAAGGCCAAGCGCAGAGAGCGGGAGAGCTCTCGGGGTAGGAGGCCGGGCTTCACGAATTCGCGGTCGAAGAGCCCGAGAACTCCACTGTGTTTGGACGAACCCAGTTGCCGGGTCGCCAAGAGGGCGAGGACCGCGTAGAACATCGCGTAGTAGGCGCGGTTCTGTGCACCGCGCCAGGCGTTCTGATCGAGAAGAAGGTTGGTCTCACGGAGTGTTTCGACAGCTTGCTCCAGCCGGTAGCGCACCAGGGCATGCAGCTGCTCCGGGCTCCGACTCAAAGGGGAATGCCTTCTCGTTCGATGGTCTGGACGACCGGCTGTGCGCCGAACGGGCCTTTCTCCAGCCCGCGGCGGGTGGTCACCAGGGTCGAGATCACCAGATCCCCGTCGAATCCGACCTCCCAGGCGACTTCGTCGATCCAGCGGCGAAGGGCGGGGGTCAGCTCGGTGACGACGAGGTAGACGTCGAGGTCTGATTCGGGGGTGGCTTCGCCACGGACCCGCGAGCCGAACACTCGAAAATCCTCGATCTTCACGCCCTGGGCGAGGCGCCTCCGTAGCTCCCGGGCGATCTGCCGATCGGCTGCGCTGATTCCGGCCATCCTTGCCTGTCCCGCCTTCTTGGCCATGTCTTGTATTGTACGAGCTTTTCGCGGCCGCTACGTCCGTCCCAGAAACTCCACCGCCCGTTTGAGGCCGGCGAGGGTGAGGTCCTCCATGCGGAAGACCTCGCGGATCTTGTGCAGGGTGAAGCTGCCGGCGGCGCTGCCCCAGCTCTCTTTCGGGATCGGGTTGAGCCAGACGCTGTGGCGGAAACGGTCGTGCAGGCGTTGCAGCCAGGTGAGGCTCGCCTCGGCGTCGTCGGCGTAATAGGAGATGGCGCCGCGCGGGTACACCAGCTCTTCCGGGGCCATGGTGGCGTCGCCGAGGATCAGGACGCGGGTGTCCGGGTGGCGCTTCAGGATGTCGTCCGTGCCGAGCGGATCGCGGCGCTGCGGGTCCTTCCAGACGGTTCCATAGATGGTGTTGTGGAAGAAGTAGGTGTCCGCCCGCTTGAAGCGGCCCTTCACCTTGGAGAAGAGGAGCCGCGTCAGATGCACCCAGGGGAGCATCGAGGTGCCGCCGTTGTCGATCAGCAGGACGACCTCGATGCGGTCGAGCAGGTCGTGGCGGAAGGCGAGCTCGATCTCGCCGCCGTTCCGGGCGCTCTGGTAGATCGTCTCGTCGAGGTCGAGCTGGTCGCGCGGTCCCGCGGGGACCATGCTTTTCAAGGCCGCCAGGGCCTGCGCCACGTTCGAGCCGTGCAGGACGTTGGCGTCCGAGTAGTCGACGTAGCGGCGCTCGCCGATCACCTTGAGGGCGGAGCGGTTGCCGCCGGCGGGTCCGAAGACCTTGACGCCGCCGCGGGCGTTGCCCGAATGCCCGAAGGGGGAGTTGCCGCCGGTGCCGATCCAGCGGCTGCCGCCGTGGTGCTCTTCCATCTGCTTCTGGAGCGTCTCCCAGAAGCGCCGCATCAGCTCGTCCGGCGACATCGTCCACAGTGCCTGCGGCGGCAGCTCGCCCTGCCGCACGGCCTCCTGGAGCCACTGCCGGAACTGCGGCGTATTGAGCAGCTCCGGATCGCCCGGCGCCACGCGCGGCACGTCGACGCCGAAGAAGTGGAAGAGGAAGGCGCGCTCGTAGTCGTCCATGTGCTCGACGCGCCGCACGAAGCAGAGGCGGGCGAAGAGGAAGAGCGACTCCAGGTCCGGCGCCAGTCCCTTCTCCAGCCCTTTGTAGAAGTCGAGCGTGTCGGTCATGCTGGCCGGGACGCCGTACTCGCGCAGGCGGACGATGAAGCCGTCGAGGAACATGGGGGGATTGTAGCCGAGGCGGGCCCCCTCCCCTGACCCCTCCCCCGCAAAGCGGGAGAGGGGCACCACCCGCCCGCCCGGGGAGACCCCGGAATCCGGGACATGCGCCGGCTCACTTTGGGCGGGAGGGGGCGCCCTCTCCCGCTTGCGGGGGAGGGTCGGGGAGGGGGCGTGAGCCCGGCAAGCCTCTACAATCCACTTCATGGAGCTCCTGACCACCCACATCAACGCCGACTTCGACGCCCTGGCGGCGGTGGTGGCGGCGCAGCGGCTGCACCCGGGGGCTGTGATCTTCTTTCCCGGATCGCGCGAGGAGTCGGTGCGGCGGATGCTCGACAGCGGGCTTTTCGAGCTGTCCGAGGTCCGGCGCAAGGACGTCGATCCGGCGGCGCTCACCCGGATCATCCTCTGCGACGTCCGCCAGCGCGAGCGGATCGGCATCGTGGCGCAGTGGCTGGAGGAGCACCCGCGGATCGAGGTCTGGTCCTACGACCACCACCCGGACACCTCTTCGGACGTGCCGGTCCAGGGCGGCCGGGTGGACCGCGAGGTCGGCTCGACGTCGACGATCCTGG
Organism: Holophagales bacterium UBA5704; assembly: GCA_002420005.1. Classification (GTDB taxonomy): domain Bacteria; phylum Acidobacteriota; class Thermoanaerobaculia; order Multivoradales; family UBA5704; genus UBA5704. The sequence goes on from DIHE01000171.1 coordinate 36,140, forward strand.
TCGAGGAGATGCAGCAACGCGGCCTGGTGTGCGGCGCGGCGGAGGCGACGCTCCTCCTGCTCGGGATCTATGAGGACACCGGATCGCTCACCCATGCCACCACGGTGCCGCGGGATTTTCAGGCGGCGGTGTGGCTGCTGGGGCGTGGCGGCGATCTGGCGGCGGTGCGGCGGTGGGTCGGGCGGCCTCTCGACGTGCAGCACCTGGGCGTCCTCCACCGGATGATGGAGCGCCTGGAGATCCACCGGGTGCGCGGTCATCGCGTGGGGATCGTCACGCTCGATCTCGGTGGCTATGTGGAAGAGCTGGCGCCGCTCGTCTCACGATGCCTGGAGGTGTTCGAGCTGCCGCTCCTCTTCGCCCTCTTCGGCGAGGGCGAGCAGACCGGCCGCATTACTCTGATCGCCCGCGGTGATCTGCCGGGCTTCGACCTCGGCCAGGCGCTGGAGGGTCTGGCGGGCGGGGGCGGGCATGCCACGGCGGCGGCGGCGCGGCTCAAGGATCGGACGCTCCTGGAGGCCCGCGAAGAGCTGTTGGGCTTCCTGCGCGGCGTCCTGCCCCCCGCGGCCCGGGCGCGCGATCTGCTCATCGCCCCGTTCTTCGAGCTGCTCGCCGGCACCGCGGTGGCGGCGGCCAAGGCGCAGCTCATCGCTTGGCGGGTCAACGCCGCGCCGGTGGCCGAAGCGTCCGGAGGCCGGGTGGTGGGGATCGTCACCCGCCAGGTGCTCGATGCGGCCCTGCAGCACGGCCTCGGCGACCGCCCGGTGGGGACGGTGATGACCCGCGAGCTGGAATGGGTGGCGCCCGAGGCTCCGGCGGACGAGGTGGGAGAGCGGATGCTCGCCCGCCATCCCCGCTTCGTGCTGGTCGGCGACCCCGCCGGCGGCCGGCCGCTCGGTCTGATCACCCGCATGCAGCTCCTGCGGCACCTGCATGGCCGGCTGGAGGATTTCGAAATCCGCCTCGACCATCGCGCCGAGCAGCAGCGCGAGCGCCGCGAGAAGATCGCCAGGCTCCTGGAGGAACGCCTGCCTCCTGCGCTCGCCGCGCGGGTCGCGACGGTGGCGCGGGTGTCCCGCGAGGCGGAGGTCCCGGTCTACCTCGTCGGCGGCTTCGTGCGCGACCTGCTTCTGGAGCGGGAGAACCGCGATCTCGACCTGGTTGTGGAAGGGGACGGGCTCGATTTCGCGGCGCGGCTCGCCCGGGCGGTGGACGGCCGCGTCCGCGAGCACCGCGCGTTTCTCACCGCGGTGGTGATCGATCCGGACGGCCTCCACATCGACGTGGCCACGGCGCGCAGCGAGTTCTACCGTGCGCCGGCCGCCCTCCCCGAGGTGCAGATGTCGGCGCTGCGCCAGGATCTGTTCCGCCGCGACTTCACGATCAACACCTTGGCCATCCGCCTGGGACCGGACGAGACGCCCGAGCTGATCGACTACTTCGGCGGGCGCAACGATCTCAAGGAACGGACCCTGCGCGTCCTCCACAGCTTGTCGTTCATCGACGATCCCACCCGCGTCCTGCGCGCCGTGCGACTGGAGCAGCGGCTCGGCTTCCACATCGCGCCGGAGACGCGGCGGCTGATCGACGTGGCGCTGGCGGAAGGGATCTTCGATCACCTCTCCGGCTCGCGTCTGCGCGAGGAGCTGGAGAAGCTGCTGGACGATCCGGCGCTCGCCCTGCGCGGGCTCGACCGGCTCGCCGAGCTGGGCGTCCTCTCCGTCCTCCATCCCGGCCTGGAGCTGCGGCCGGACGTGCGCGCCCGGTTGCAGGCGGCGCGCGCCGCGTTCGACTGGTACGTGCTTGAAGGGCGAACCGATCCTCCCGTCCAGGCCTGGCCGCTCCTCCTGCTGACCCTGGCCCTGGACTTCGAGGCCGGCGAGCGTGCCCGCCTCGCCGATCGTCTGATGCTGGCCGGAGCGGTGCGCCGCCTTCTGCTCCACGCGCCGGAGCACTTGGCGGAGGCGCGGGCGATCCTGGCGACCCCTGACCTCCCTCCGCACCGGGCGGTGGAGGCGCTGGAAGGCCTGGCCGGAGAAGAGCTTCTGCTCCTGATGGCGCAAGGCGACGACGGTGTCCGTGGCCAGGTGCGCCGGGTGCTCACCGAGCTGCGGGCTCTGGAGCTGAACATCCGCGGCGCCGATCTCGTCGCGGCCGGATTTGCGCAGGGGCCGGAGATCGGGCGGACGTTGGCGGCGGTGCGGCGGGCGCGGCTCGACGGGTTGGTGGAGGAGGGGCGGGAGGCGGAACTGGCGTTTGCGTTGGGGACCCGGGGATGAGGGCCTCCTGGTATCCTATCCCTGTGGTCCGCGCACCTCTTTGGGTCTTTCTCCTCGCCTTCGCCGCTCCGGCCTTCGCGGAGGACCCGCGTTCCGTCGAGATATTGCGATTGGACTGTGCGAACAAGCTGGGCCGGCGCGAGGTGACCCTGTTCGCCAACGGCACCATCCGACTGCGCGAGGGACCTCCGGACAATCTGCTGATGGGGCTCGCCGAGCTGGGGCCGGTGGACTACCAGGCGTTCATCGCGCGTCTCCAGGGGGAGGATCTGGAGGCGGCAAATCGCCTTCATTCCGGCGTCGAGGGGGATTGGATCGAGCGCTGTCTGCTGGCGCTCGACCTGCCCGACAAGGAGCCGCTGGTCCTGCATTTCGGCCGCTACGACACCTTGCCTCTCTCCCTGTCGCGCCTGCTCGCCGTGAGCCAGGACCTGGCCGCGAAGGTGACCACACTGGAGGGCGTCGACCGACTTCCGGAGGACTACGAGCCACGCCTCGACGATGTGCTGCGGCGGGTGGACGGCAACCTTTACCGGGTCGCGTCGTTCACCGTCGACGGCAAGGGTGTCGAGCTGCGCGGGGTCGTCCAGCCTGTGGCCCTCTACGTCCGGCGCGATGAGCTTCGCAAGGAATTCAATGCGCTGGTGTCGAGGCCCGAATGAAGCCAGGTGTCCGCATCAGCGGCGGCGAGCATCGCGGCCGCAACCTGGAGGTGCCGCCCGGCGCCCGGCCGACCGAAGGGAGGGTGCGCGAGGCGCTGTTCTCCATGTGGGCGGATGTCCTGGAAGGTGCGCGCGTGCTCGATCTGTGCGCCGGAAGCGGTGCCGTGGCGTTTGAAGCGCTGAGCCGCGGCGCGCTCGCGGCGGTCTGCGTGGACGAGGACCTGCGCGCCGTGAAGACCCTGGAGGCCAACGTCGCCCGCCTCGGGACGACCACATTGACGATTCGCCGTCTCACCCTCCCCGGCGGTCTCGCCCGTCTCACCGACGCGGGACCCTTCGACCTCGTCTATCTCGATCCCCCGTACAACTTCCAGTCCTACGAGGCGGTGCTCGCCGGGCTTGCCCCTCTTCTGGCGGCCGAGGGGGGGGTGGCGGTGGAGCACACCACCCGCCGCGACCTGCCGGTGCAGGCGGGGCTCCTGGTCCGGGTGGGAACCCGCAAGTACGGAGACAGCTCGCTGAGCTTCTATCGAAAGGGGCCGGAATGAGCTGGCCGCCCCCCAGGGCCACACCGCCCGACCGTGCGTGGTAAGCTAAACCGTGAGGTCAGCCCATGCCGACGATTGAATTGACAATGCCCGACGACGTGTTTCTGGCGCTTCGCAAGAGCCCCCGGGAAGTCGCGCGCGATGTCCAGGTCGCCGCCGTGGTGGAGTGGTACGCGGAGGGCCTCGTGTCCCAAGGCAAAGCCGCCGAGCTGGCCGGCCTGAGTCGGCCGGAGTTTTTCGACGAGCTGGCCAAGCGCAAGGTTCCGGTCATCCAGATGACGCTGGAGGAGCTCAGGGCGGAGCTGGCGGGTGAGTAGGCGCTTTGCCGTCAACTGCTCCCCCCTGATTCTGCTCGGCCGCATCTCCCGGCTCGACCTTCTCCCCGCGCTCGCCGATCAGGTTGTCGTTCCCCGGGCAGTCCTTCAGGAGCTCGCCGTCAAGGAGGGCCAGGATTGGATTGCGCGCACCGTTTCCTCTCATCCCGGCCTCGAGATCATCGCTGACGTTCCGATTCCTTCGGAAGTCCAACGGTGGAACCTTGGAGCCGGAGAATCCGCAGTTCTGGCCTTCTGTCTCTCGGCCACCGGGTACCGAGCGGTGCTCGATGATCTGCGAGGCCGCCGTTGTGCCCGCGCACTGGGAGTGCCTCTCTTTGGGACTCTCGGAGTCGTGGTGGAGGCCCGCCGGCAAGGGTTGATCCCAAGGGCTCGCCCCTTGATCGCAGCAATTCGTGGCGTCGGGTATTACATTGAGGACAAGCTCGTTGAAGCCGCCTTGAACGAGGTCGGGGAGAGGTGGCTCTCGTGAAGGCCCTCCTCCTCACCGCTCTCCTCCTCCCGGCCGGCTCTGCCGTGGCCGCAGAGGACCCGGCGCCCTACGTGCGCGAGCTGCTGGCGAGCGACGCCTCGCTGGGTCCGGTCGTCGAGAGGGTCAACCGCCTGCCTCCGGCGCGCTTCGATGGGGCGGACGAGAAAGAGGAGGTCGTCGGTGCGCTCGACGAGATCCGTGGGTTCCTTGAGCTGTTGAGCACGGGGATCGCGGACGTCAAATTGCCGCCGCCGTTGGAGGTTCTGCGCCAGTCGCTCGCCGAGGCGCGGCTCGTGAAGGCCGTCCTGGAGGCCTTCGTGAAGGGCGCCGGGCCGCTCGCCGCCGCCGAGCGGGCGACGATCGTCCAGATCTCGGAAGACATGAACCTCAAGGCGGCGGGCTTCGACGAGTGGCGCCGTAAGGGCGAAGGGCACTGGCGCGGGGCGCGCGTGCGGGTGCGCGTCCGCGGCGCGGACGACGAGGCACCGGTCGCAGGCCTGCGGGTCTACTGGGTGCCGCGCCTGCTGGCCGGTGTGCCGGCGGAGATCCGCGAGGTCCCCTCTCTGGAGCCCGAGGTGGCCCTGGAGCTTCCGGAAGCGAGCTATCTGATCTGGGCGGGGACGGTGGCCGGCCCGCAGCCGCTCTCCCCCCAGATCCGCGTCGATGTCCGCCGGCAGGAGGGGGAGCGGGAGATCCTCGTCACGCTGCCGGTGCCGCGGAGGTGAACACTGCGATGAAACCCCTCTCCTCCCGCACCAGCCGGTCCTCCTCGGGCTGCCTCGCCGTCTTCTTCGGCGTCTTCCTGGTGGCGGGCTGCGCCGGGTCCTATTTCCTGCTGTGGAAGCCGTGGAGCGCCTGGGTGGCCGCGCGCTCCTGGGCGGCGACGCCGTGCACGATCCTGGAGAGCCGGGTGGTGGAGAGCTCCGACTCGGATGGTTCCACCTACCGGGTGGACGTCACCTATGCCTATGTCTTCAATGGGAGGGAGTACCAGGGCTCCCGCTACGACTTCATGGGCGGCTCCTCCAGCGGCCGGGAGAGCAAGGACGCCGTGGTGGCTGAGAATCCGCCGGGCTCCCGGACGACCTGCTGGGTCGATCCGGACGATCCGTCGCAGGCTGTGTTCGATCGCGGCCTTTCCTGGATCTACCTGATCGGCCTCTTTCCCCTGGTCTTTGTCGCGGTCGGTGCCGGCGGGATGATTTACGGGTTTCGCTCGCATCGATCGAGTCCGGCGGCTTCGGCCTCTGCGCCGGGCAAGTCTCCGTTCGGGGTGGACATCCCCCCGCAGGGCTCCCAGCCGCGGCAGCTCTCCCCGCAGATGTCGCCGGTCGGCAAGCTGGTCGGGATCATCCTGGCCGCCGTGGTCTGGAACGGGATCGTCTCCGTCTTTCTGTGGCAGGTGGTGAAAGGGTGGCGCACCGGCGCCGGGGACGGCTGTCTCACCGCCTTCGTCGTACCGTTCGTCCTGGTCGGGCTGGGGCTGATCTTTGCGATTTTCCAGCAGTTCCTGGTCCTGTTCAATCCGCGCTTGGAGCTGACCCTGGGGCCGGGCGTTCTCGCTCCCGGCGAGTCGGCGCTCCTGCAGTGGACGATGCGTGGCAAGGCGGAGCGGGTGCAAAAGTTGCGTATCGTCCTGGAGGGGCGCGAGGAGGCGACCTACCGGCAAGGGACGCGGACGACGACCGCGCGCGAGGTGTTTTCGACCGTTCTCCTCGCCGAGGTGGACAACTCCTTCTCGATCGCCAACGGAACGGCCCGCGTGTCGCTTCCGGACGACGCGCCGCCTTCGTTCGCGGCGAGCCGCAACAAGATCGTCTGGGCGCTCAAGGTGACCCTGGAGATTCCCAACTGGCCGGATTCCGCGGACGAATACGAGATCGTCGTGGCGCCCGCGGCGCTGCGCCAACGTTTCGGAGGCTGAGCCGATGGGCGCGGAAGACTTCCTTCGGGTCGAGACGAACGATGGCTCCACTTCTTTCCGCCCCGGCGATCTGGTCGAGGGGACGGTGCGCTGGCAAGGCGCCGAGCCGCCGGAGGGTGTGGAGCTGCGCCTGTTCTGGTACACCGAAGGCCGGGGGGACCAGGACCTGGAGGTGGTCGAAACGATCCCCTTCGCCAACCCCGGAGCGCACGACCGCCGCTCCTTCCGCCTCCGCCTGCCGGAAGGCCCCTACAGCTTCTCGGGCAAGCTCATCACCCTCGCCTGGGCGCTCGAAGCCGTCGCCCAGCCGGGGGACCGGGCGGGCAACCTCCCCCTCGTGGTGTCGCCCACCGGCCGGGAGCTGCTGCTTCCGGCCGCGCCATGAGAGCCGCGGACAATCCGTTCACCGTCCAGAAGCTGGGGCGGCTCCGCTACCGGCTCGACGGGTTGTCGTGGGAGGCGCTCCTCGACCGGCTGGCCCTGCTGCGGTATCGCGCCGCGATCGTGGGACCGCACGGCCACGGCAAGACCACTCTGCTGAAAGAGCTCGCGCCGCGCCTGGAGGAGCGGGGCTTCCGCATCCGCTGCTTGATGCTCCACGAGGGCGAGCGCCGCCTGGGCCGGGACCGGCGGAAGATCTTGTTCCGGGACCTCGCACCGCACGATCTGCTGTGCGTCGACGGCGCCGAGCAGCTCGGCCGCTGGGCCTGGCAGGCGCTGCGTTGGCGCAGCCGCGCCGCGGGCGGGCTGCTCCTCACCGCGCACCGCCCCGGTCTCCTGCCGACCCTCGTCACCTGTGAGACCACACCGGAGCTGCTGGGAGGGATTGTGGAGGAGCTGCTGGGCCGGAGGCCGCCGAAGACCGAGATGGCGGTCCTCTACAGCCGGCACGGCGGGAATGTGCGAGAGGCTCTCTGGGAGATGTACGGCCGTTCGGCCGATTCGTGACCCTTCAGGAGGTGAAGAGACCATGCTTCGATTGTCCGCCCTTGCCTTGACGTTGTTTGTGGCTCTCTCCGCGGCGGCACAGACGCCGCCCGCCCCGGACGACCTCGGTGCGCGCCAGCCGGTTCTGGTGACGCCGTGGTTCACCTTCCACTCGCACTTCGGGTTCAATCTCTACGATGCCGTGCTGACCTCGGCGGACGCGCGGCGCGCAGAGCGCCCGGATCCGCTGCGCGAAGGCGGCTGCTTCGCCGCCCTCGTCGCCGAGGAGCGCGGCGCCTGGGATGCCGCGGTCGGCTACTACGCCGCGACGGTGGCCGCGACGCACGATTTCAGCCGCGAGCGGACGATCGTGCGCACCCACCTGGCCGGTCTCCCGATCGACCTCGACGACGACGACCGCCGCGATCTCGGCCTGTCCCTGCTCTTCTTGCGCGCCGCGGCACCGGCTTGGCGCGCCTGCCGCTGGGAGGCGCAGGACGCCGTCAATCGCCGCTGGATCGCCGAGCTGGCGCCGCGCCTCGACCGCCATGCCGACGCCGTCGGCAAGCGGCTCCAGGAGCTCTACGGTGTCGCCTGGCGTCAACGGCCGATCGCCGTCGACGTGGTCGCGACGGCGGGATGGGCCGGGGCCGATACGATCGCCTTTGGCAAGGTGCCGACCCATATCCGGATCACCAGCCGCGATTCCGGCTACCAGGGGCCGGCGGCCCTCGAGATGCTCTTTCACGAGGCCAGCCACGAGCCGGTCACGCCGAACGGCAGCCCGATCTCCGACCTGCTCGCCGCCGCGTCCCGCGAAACCGGCGTTCCGGTCCCCCGCGATCTCTGGCATGGGCTTCTCTTCATCACCGTCGGCGAGGTGGTGCGCGAGGTCCTCGCGGCGGCCGGTGAAGGTCCGTACGTGCCGTATGCCGAGTCGAACGGCGTGTTCGGCGGGAGCTGGAAGGTTCTCCACCAGCCGCTGGTCGATCACTGGCTTCCGTTCGTCCGCGGCGAAATCCGTCGCGAAGACGCGGCGCGCCGGCTGTTGCAAGCGATCGGTCAACCGGCCGGGGCGGGCCGGTGAGCCACGGTCGTGCGGTAACCGGCTGCGGTCACGGCCTTCTGTAAGGCCGCCTCCGTGACGGAACCATCGCCGGTCACGGTGGCCCGCCGGGTCGCGTAGTCGACCACCGCTCCGGACACCCCGGGCACGTTGGCCAGCGCCGTCTGCAGGCTCGCCGCGCAGGCGTCGCACGTCATGCCTTCGATCTGGATCTCGATCTTCTGCGGCCCGGCGACAGCCGCAGGGGTTGTACCGCTGCCGAGAAAGGAGCCGGCGTAGGTGGGGAAGAAGGCGAGCGCCAGGACGAGGAGCGTCACTCCGCAGAGCGTGACCTGGTGGAGCGTCCGGAGCGACCTTGCCTTGGTTTGGCCGGGCGGGCAGCAGGCGTCGTCGGCCGGTCTCGCTGCGGCTCCGGGTCGCCGATAGGTGAGGTAGAACGCAAGCCCGAGCAACCCGAGCGCCACCGGCAGCAGCACCGGTCGCCACGCCCCGAACGTGGCCGCGAGTGCTCCGCCGGAGATCCCCAAGGCCATCAAGAGCAACGGCAGCCAGCAGCACGCCGAGGCGGCGACAGCCGTGGCGAGCGCCCCGATCTGGGTGACGGTCTCCACGCCGATGCGAGAGGGGTTGGCCATGGGGTGGAGGATAGCAGAGGCGCCATCGGACGGCCCCTCGGCGTCGCCTGGTTGCCATGTTGCGGACCTCCTCGGGCCGGTGCGGCCCGCCGCCTTCCCAGGGGAAGTGTTGCACAAGGCCGAGCCGGATGGCGAGCCGGCTCCGCCCCCCCCGGGTGAGCCTCCGCTAGAATGCCCGCGATGAGCCCCCCTTCTCCGCGAGACCGTCATCTGGCCGCCCTCGCCGCCGCCGTCGTGGCCCTCCTTGCCCGTCTGCCGTTCACCATGGACCGGATGTGGGACCACGACTCGATCCAGTTCGCCCTCGGGGTCGAGAGGTATGACTTCGCGGCCCACCATCCGCATCCGCCCGGGTATCCGCTGTGGATCGGCCTCCTGAAGGCTCTTGCCGCGCTGGGGATCGATCCCTTGTACGGCATGGTGGGGCTGGCGGTTCTCGGGGGGATGCTCGGGAGCGCGTGGATGGTGTTGCTGGTGGGGCGGCTGCTGCCGGAGGGCGGGCTGGGGCCGGGGCTCTTCTCGGCGGCGCTCTTTGCTTTCAATCCGCTCCTCTGGTTCTATGGCGAGCTGCCGCTCATCTATGCGCTGGAGGGCGGATTGACCGTCGTCCTGGCCTGGGCGGCGGTGCGGATGGAGGAGGGGCGGGGGCCGTTTCTGGTGGCCTGCGGCCTGTTCGCCCTGGCCGGCGGGTTGCGGCAATCCACCATGGTTCTGCTGGCACCTCTTCTTCTCTTCGGCATCTGGCGCACCTGGCGGCGCGGCCGGTTGACGCCGGGACTGTTCTTCGGCGGTGCGGGTCTCGGTGCGCTGGTGGTGGCGTCGTGGTTCGTGCCGCTCTGCCTGGCGGCGGGAGGTTATGGCGCGTACCGGCGGATCAGTGGGGAGCACTTCAGCACCCTCTTGCCGCAGACGTCCATTCTCTATGGTGCCGGCTGGGGGGCTCTCGCTCACAACGTGGAGGTGCTGGTGAAGTGGGGGCTCCAGGGGATCGTCCCGGGTGCGGTGGTGCTCCTCGTTCTGTGGATCGCGGCGCCGGGCACGGTCGTGCCGGGGCTCCGCGCTCTCGCGGCGCGCCTGCCCTGGATTCTCGTCTGGTCGGTGCCGCCGGTCCTGTTCTTCGCCTTGTTCCATGTCACCAAGGCCGGCTATACCCTGGTCCACCTGCCGGCGTTCCTGCTCGCCCTCACCTGTGCCGCGGCGCCGGCTCTCGCGGCGGGCCGTGCGCGGGCGGTGCTCGCCACGGTGCTCGCCGTGGCGGTGGGGGCCGGCCTGTTCCTCTTCGGCGCGGATCGGCGGCCGGACCAGGCCCGGCTGTGGGCGGTGGTGCGCCATGAGCACAACCGGGGGACGCTCGAGCGCTACGAGCGCGATCTCGACCGGACCCTGGCCGCGATCCGCCGGTATCCGCCGGGCTCGACGGTCGTCGCCACGGTCGAGCTCTCCGGCACCGGACCCTCGGGCGCCGATGGATTTCTCTATCCGTGGCACCGGCATCTCCAGTGGTACCTGCCGGAGGTCCCCGTCCTGCTGCTGGTTCCCGAGCAGGGGTTCGCCCTGGTGGGGAAGGGGCATGCGCCGTTCGTCCGGGTGGATGGACAGATCGAGATCCCCGCGGCAACCCGACGGATCGTCTTCGTGCTCTCGGCGCCTGTCGGGTCCCGCCTGCCGCTCGGGCCGGGGCGGATCGAGCGGACGGGGGAGGATTTCTACGTCCTCACCGTGCCCTGGAACGGGGAGCTGGCGGTGGGGAAGCTGGCCCTCTCGACACAACGGGAGCGGAAAGCGGCTTGAGGCGGCGCGTTTCTGCCCGCCGGAGGCACTCTTGAGGGTAGAGCCTAAACCATCGGGCCTTCGGCCCTTCCAGGAGAGGAGACGCAGGATGAGAAAGATCGTGTGCTGTCTCGCGCTGTCACTCGCCGTTTCGTTCGCCCCCGCGGAGGCGAAAGTCACCCGCTACCTGACCGGCAATGCCGCCGACGTGAGCCCGGTGCTCGCCGGCCCGGCGCATGACCTCGGCGGCGGTGGCACGGACGTGGATGCCGCCTTGCAGTGGATCATCGACCAGGTGCGCGGGTGCACGAGCTGCTCGACCAAGGTCGACGTGGTCATCCTGCGCGTCACCGGATCGAACGGCTACAACGACTACATCTATGCGATGAACGGCGTGGACTCGGTCGAGACGATCGTGATGACCCGGGCGGCCGACGCCAACACCACGGCGGTGGAAACGACGATCAAGAACGCCGAGGTGGTCTTCTACGCCGGCGGCGACCAGTGCAACTACACCACCTTGTTCAAGGGGACGAAGGTCGAGACGGCCACGGAATTCGTCTACGCCAAGGGCGGCGGCGTCGGCGGCACCAGCGCCGGCCTGGCCATTCAGGGGGATTTCACCTACAACGCCTGCACCGGCAGCATCCTGTCCAGCGAGGCGCTGGCGAATCCCTACCACCGCTATGCCACCTTCACCTACGACTTCTTCAAGTGGGCGAACCTGGCCAACACGATCACCGACAGCCATTTCGTGGCCCGCGACCGGATGGGCCGGCTGATGTCGTTCCTCGCCCGCCAGATCAAGGACGGCAAGGCGGCGACCGCCCTGGGCATTGCGGTCGACGAGGCCACCTCCGTGGTGGTGGACAGGAACGGCATGGCGACGGTTCTGGGGAGCGGCACGGCGTACTTCGTGTTGGCCGACCACATGCCCGAGGTCTGCCTGTCCGGCACGCCGCTCACCCACTCGAACTACAAGATCTGGAAGGTCAACCCGAACGGCACCTTCGACCTCAAGAACCGTCCGGTCACCGGCTACTACACCCGCAGCGTCAACAACGGAGTGATCAGCGCGAATCCGTATTGACCCAGGGAGTCCGGGTGACCGCCTCCCAGAGCTCCCGCAGGTCCGCCGGGACCGGTGCCTCGCAGCGCAGGAGGGCGCCGGTTCCGGGATGCCGGAAGGCGAGCTTCCAGGCATGCAGGGCCGGCCGGGGAAAGTCGCGCAGCGGTGCCTGCACGGGGCGGGGCAGGCTCTTCCATCGCGCTTCCCCGTAGACCGGGTCTCCGACCAGAGGATGGCCGATGTGCTTCAGGTGGACGCGGATCTGGTGGGTGCGGCCGGTGAACAGGTCGAGCTCCACCAGGGCGATCCCGGCCGCGGCGGCGCGGGTATGCCAGCCGGTGCGCGCCGGCCGTCCATCCGGCCGCACGGTCATCTCCTTGCGCCGGGTGGCATGGCGTCCGATCGGGGCATCGATCAGGCCCTCCGGCCGGGAAGGCTCGCCGTAGACCAGGGCAAGGTAATGCTTCTCGACCTCGCGGCCGGCGAAGGCGCGGGCGAGGCGGGTGTGGGCGGTCGGCGTGCGGGCCGCCACCAGCACGCCGCTGGTCCCCTGATCGAGCCGGTGGACGATGCCGGGGCGCCCGGCACCGCCGACGCCCGCCATCTCCGGATAGCGGGCGAGAAGAAGGTGGGCGAGCGTCCCGGTCGTGCGTCCGGCTCCCGGATGGACGGTCAGGCCGGCCGGCTTGTCGAGCACGGCGAGGTCGTCATCTTCATAGAGGAGCGCGAGATCGCCGGCTTCGGGCCGGACCCGCTCCTCGCGGCGCTCCGGCGGTGTGCAGTCGATCCGGTCGCCGGCTGCGAGGGCGGTCGACGGCCTGGCCGCAACACCGTTCAGGCGCGCGAGACCGCCGTGGATCCACTTCTGGACCTGGTTGCGGGGCAGATCGAGGTGGGCCGCCACGTGGCGGTCGAAGCGTGCTCCGGCTGCGGCGGCGTCCACCGTCCAGGAGAGCGGGCCGGTGTCGCTCAGCTCGGGCTCTCGGCGGGGGTGTCGGCCGTCTTCTTGTGCGCCCGGAAGCTGTCGATCGCCATCAGGGCGATGCCGATCGAGATGGCGCTGTCGGCCACGTTGAACGAGGGCCAGTGGTAGGTGCCGACGTAGACGTCGAGGAAGTCGGTCACCGCGCCGGAGGACATGCGGTCGATGAGGTTGCCGACCGCGCCGCCGACGACGAGGGAGAGCGAGAGGAGCAGCAGGCGGTCGTGCGGCGAAGCGAACCAGAAATAGACCGCCACCGCCGCCAGGGCGGCGAGGCCGAGCAGGGTGAGCAGCCAGCTCCCGCCGCTCATCCCCTGTGCGGCGAACAGGCCGAACGCCACGCCGGTGTTGCGCACGTGGGTGAGATTGAAGAAGCCGGGGATGACCGTCTGCGCCGTATGCTGGGGCAGGTGGGCCTCGATCAGCCATTTGGTCCATTGGTCGAGCGCGATGACTCCGAGGGAGACGAAGAGAAAGCGCAGCTTGCCCGCCCAGGCGGCGGATCGGTTCAGTGAGGGATGGGCGTCATCGGGTGTCAACAGATCACTCCTCGGGCGGCGGCCACGGCCGCCGCGGTCTCGGTAGGGCGCTCAAAAAGCCGGATTGCCGCCACACCGGAGGCTCCCGCCCCGGCCACGTCGGCAAACCGTGCAATTGTAACTCCTCCCAACGCATACAAGGGAAGACCGCAGGCTGCGGCGCGCGCCAGAGCCTCGAGGCCGACCGGCGGGCCCTTGCCCGGGGCCGGCCAGACCGGGCCGAAGGTGGCGTAGTCGGCGCCCTCGTCGCGCGCCCGTTCGACCTCCTCGGCCCGATGGGTCGACACACCGATCACGAACCGGTCGCCGAAGCGCCGCCGCAAGGCGGCCACCGGCACGCCGTCGGCCGGCAGATGCACGCCGTCCGCACCGGCGGCCACGGCGACGTCGGCCCGGCCGTTGACCAGCAGGCGCGTCGTCCGCGGCAAGAGCGTGCGGGCAGAGCGGACGACCTCCCAGAGGCTGCGGTCGTCCAGGTCCTTCTCCCGGATCTGCACCGCCTCGATGCCCGCCAGGGCACAACCCATCAACCAGCCCCGCAGGTCGCCACGGGGATGATCGCGGCGGTTACTGATCGCCAGCAGGCGGAGCATCGGAGGGTGGTCCGGGAGGTGGGGGTTGGGCACGGCGGGCGATCACCGCAATCAGATCGTGCAGGCCCCAGAGAAGGTGAACGAAGCCGAAGCCGGTGACCGCGCCGCGCAACGCAGGGTGGAGCAAGGCGTTGCGGAGGGCCGCAAAGGGGACGAGCTGGAAGATGAGCCGGTCCCACTCCGGATACCAGGGGGCGAAGAGCAGCAGAAGCCCGGCCTCGAAGCAGTACAGGATGAAGAAGAGGCGGATCATGGTCGAGGAGCGCACGGGCGGGCCATTGTAGCCCAGGGGAGCCGCCTTTGCCGGGCGCAACGCGATGTGCGTGGTGTGTCACGTTTGGCGCTCGGCGCGCACCTATAGGAACAGAGGGACTCCGCGGAGGTGGGATGCGAGCCATCCCGTCGCGCGCGAAGCCCTCGTGTTCTCCGGGCTCCGTCGTGTTGGCGAAGCCCTCCTGGTCCAACGGAGGATCGATGATGAAAGCTCGTATCTGCCTCGCCTCGATGGCTCTGCTGATGGCCGCTGTTGCCGTGCCCTCAGACGCCCAGACCCGGATCCGTGTCGGTGACGAGATCTCCTATGAGAGCGCCACGCCGGCCGAGTATCCCCGGGGCGATGCCAACCGCCCGGTGACCTGGTCCGAGACGGTGGTTTCGCCGGGCGCCAAGTTCCTGCGGATTCACTTCTCCAAGTTCCATCTCCCCGACGGTGACTTTCTCACCGTGACCGGTCTCAATGGCAAGGAATCCTGGGTCTATACCGGCAAGGGACCGGACGGCACCGGCAGCTTCTGGTCGTTCGCGGTGGAGGACGAGGCGGCGGTGGTCGAGCTGCGCAGCAGCGGTGTCGCCCGGCGCGGCACCCGGTGGGGCGTGGCCATGGACCGCATCGTGCACGGTGAGGTTCCGTTCGCCGTCGAGCCGACCCCGACCAAGGTGATCTGCGGCACCGACGGCCGCCAGAACGCCGTCTGCCAGGCGGGGATCAACATGAACCCGGTGGCCCGCATGCTCTACCAGAGCGGCGGCTCGTCCTTCGTCTGCACCGGCTGGCTTGCCGCCGGCTCGAACGCCAACACGTTCGTGACCAACAACCACTGCATCTCCACCCAGACCGAGGCGAGCTCGCTGCAGGCGAAGTTCAACTACCAGACCACCACCTGCGGCGGCGGCACCACCGCGACGACCACCGACTATGCCGGCGGCACGTTGCTCAAGACCAACAACAAGCTCGACTACACCGTGATGACCCTCCAGGGGAACCCGGAAGCGACCTGGGGCGAGTACACCGCGACCAGCAAGCAGCCGACCGCCGGCCTCGTGATCAACTTCCCGCAGCATCCGGGCGGTGGTTTGAAGAGGATCGGCTACTGGGAGGACGCGGCGCAGACGGTGCGCTGTGCCGTCAACAGCGTCAACCAGACCTACAGCGGCACCACCCGCCGGAGCCAGATGTCGTATGGCTGTGACAGCGAGGGTGGCTCCTCCGGCTCGCCGATCATGGACGCCGGCACCGGCCGCATCATCGGCCTCCACCACTACGGCGGCGTCGGCAGCAACCCCTGCCTCAACGCGGCGACCCAGATGATCCAGGTCTGCGCCGACGCGGGCGCGTTGCTCTCCTGCGCCAGCAACTGAGCTTCTTCAACCTCCCTCCCCGGGCTCAACCGGGGAGGGGGCACACTCGACCGTGACCCAACCGCGCGAGCGGCCGGAACGGTACGGCAGGTCACCTCTCTTCGAAACGATCCCGCGAATCGGCAGCCGGCAGGCCTGGTTGTAGAACGCCACCCCCGCGCCCTGGACGTGGTCGCTCAGCCGCAGCGCCGGCTGGGGCCGGGCTCGCAGCAGGGTGGCGAGCGTCTGCTTGCGGTGGAGGAGGGCGGCGCCGCGCAGATCGTCGCCGTCCAGATACAGCAGGTCGAAGGCGAAATAGACGAGATCCTGCGGGCGGCCCTCGGCGAGGGCGTCCTGGAGCGCCTGGAGGCTGGTGGCGCCGTTCGGCTGGAGAACGGTGACCACGCCGTCGAGCCAGGCGGTCTGCACGGGCAGGCGGGCCACGGCGGCGGCCACCGGAGCGAGATGCCCGGTCCAGTCTTCGCCGTCGCGGGTCCGGAGACGGATCTCGCCGTCCCGTGCGGAGGCGAGAAGCCGGACGCCGTCGAGCCGCAGCTCATGAATCCATGTGTCGCCGTCCGGTGGCGCGACGGCCGTGGTCGCGAGCTGCGGTGCGATCCTGGCAGGGAAGTGCGCGGGGCGCGCCCCGGGGATCGGTTCTCTCGGCGGGGGCGGGGCCTGCGGTGCGGCCTTCGGTGCCCCGGCGATCTCTTCGAGGGTCCGGCCGGTCAGGACGCTCCCGGGGTGCTCGCGCAGCACAGCGTCGCCGCTTCCCGGCACCGCGGCCTCGTCGTCCACCTTCATCCAGAGCCACGTCTTGGGGTCCTCACCCGCCCGGCGGTCAAACGTTCGCACCAGGTGCCAGCGGCCCCGGAGCCTCTCTCCGTCAAGCTCGAATTCGAGGTGCCCTTTGCGGTAGCCCTTCCAGGGGTCTCCCACCGGGTGCCAGGTGCCGCGGTCCCACACCAGCATGGTGCCGCCGCCATACTCGCCCTTGGGAATGATCCCCTCGAAGTCGCGATATTCCAGGGGATGGTCCTCGACGTGCACGGCGAGGCGCTTCTCGGCCGGATCGAGGCTCGGCCCTTTGGGCACGGCCCAGCTCCAGAGCACGCCGTCCATCTCCAGGCGCAGGTCGTAGTGCAGCCGGCTCGCCGCATGCTTCTGCACGACGAACGAGGCCCCGGGAACCGCCGCCGACCCTCCCGCGGGCTCCGGGGTCACCGCGAAGTTCCGCTTGCGCCGGTAGTCGTCGAGTGCCATCGATACGTGCCGCCCCTTTCTGCGGTATACATCTACCATGTCCCTGCGCGCCAAGCCCAATCAAGTCGACGTCCGCGTCTGGACCGCCGAACGGGGCGAGATGACGGAGCGCGGCGACCGGCTCGCCACGGAAGAGCCCCTGGAGATCCGGCTGCGGATGGGAGAGACGACCTGGACGGTGGCGGTCACCATGCGTACGCCCGGCGAGGACGAGGAGCTGGCTGCGGGCTTCCTCTATGCCGAGGAGGTCGTCGCCCGGCGCGAGCGCATCCGGCGGATCGTCCCCGTCGTTCCACCGGACGAAAGTCCCGGCTCGGAGGGGACGAACATCGTGGAGGTGGAGCTGGAGGACGGGCCGGAGCCCGAGCTGCGCTCCCTCGAACGCCATTTCTTCGCGACGAGCGCCTGCGGCGTCTGTGGCAAGGCCGGGCTGGAGAGGCTCCGTCTGCGCGTCCCCGCCGCGGTCTCGGTTGGACCGGTGATCGACCCGGCCCTGCTGCGCGACCTGCCCGACCGCCTCCGCGCGGCCCAGGGCGTGTTCGCGTCCACCGGCGGGCTGCACGCCGCTGCGCTCT
Source organism: Holophagales bacterium UBA5704 (assembly GCA_002420005.1). Classification (GTDB taxonomy): domain Bacteria; phylum Acidobacteriota; class Thermoanaerobaculia; order Multivoradales; family UBA5704; genus UBA5704. The sequence continues at coordinate 53,396 of DIHE01000171.1, forward strand.
TCGACCGCGACGGACGCCTCCTGGCGGTGCGGGAGGACGTGGGCCGGCACAATGCGCTCGACAAGCTCCTGGGCCGCGCTTTTCTCGACGGCCGGCTGCCGCTCTCCGACCATCTGGTGCTGGTGAGCGGGCGGGCGAGCTACGAGCTGCTCCAGAAGTGCCTGGTCGCCGGAGTCCCCTTCGTCTGCGCCGTCTCCGCGCCGAGCAGTCTCGCGGTCGAGCTGGCGGAGCGCTTCGGCCTCACCCTGGTCGGCTTCCTGCGCGGCGACCGCTTCAACGTCTACGCCGGGCCGCACCGGATCGCCGGCCTCGACGCGGAGCCCTCCGCGGTGAAACGGCGGGGGGACCGGCTGTTTCCGACGATCCGGTAGCGGCGCCTCACCCCGCCAGCGTCACCCCCATCAGCTTGCCGATCCCGTAGGTCACCGCGGCGGCGACCAGCCCGAAGAGCATCTGGCGGGCGCCGGAGAAGAGGACGCTGCGGCCGGTCATCACGGTGATGGTGCCGCCGATGGCGAAGAGGCCGAGGGCGGAGACTCCGACGCTCACCGCCACGGCGGTCATGCCGTGGAGGAAGATGAACGGGGCGACCGGGATGATCGCGCCGACGGCGAACAGGAGGAACGAGGTGATGGCGGCCTCCCAGGCCGAGCCGCCGAGCTCTTCGGGATCGATCCCCAGCTCCTCCCGGGAGAGGGTGTCGAGCGCCTGGGCGGGGTCGGCGATGAGGCGGTTGGCGAGCGCGCGCGCCTGGTCCTCCGGCAGGCCCTTGGCCTGGTAGATGAGCGACAGCTCGTCCGCCTCCTCCTCTGGGGACGCGGCGAGCTCCTCGGCCTCGATGCGGATCTGGCGCTGGTACAGCTCGCGGCTGCTCTGCACCGAGAGCCACTCGCCGAGGGCCATCGAGATGGCTCCGGCGAGGAGGCCGGCGAAGCCGGTGATGAGGACGGACTCCTCGGAGAGCGCAGCGCCGGCCACGCCCATGACGAGGCTCAGATTGGACACCAGGCCGTCGTTGGCGCCGAGGACCGCGGCGCGCAGGGCGTTGCCCCCCATGGCCCGGTGGCGCCCTTCCAGGCGGGCGAGCCAGGAGCCTTCATAGCCACCGCCCTGCGACGTGGCGACGAGGGTTTGCAGAATCCGGCCGTGCGAGGTCTCCTCACCCGGCAGGGAGGTGCCGCGCGACTCTTCCTGGGTGCCGTAGGACAGGCTGTCCTTCCCTTCCATGCCGACCGGCGTGGGCAGGACGGCGGCCGGCCCGAAGCGCCGGGCCATCGCGGCCAGCACGCGCGGGCGCCAGCCCGGCCGGGGCGGCGCCACCGTGGCGCCGGCGGCGGAGAGCTTCTTCTCCCAGAAGAGGGCGTGCTTCTCTTCGGTGGCGGCGAGGCGTTCGTAGACTTGGGAGATTTGTGCCTTGCGCTCGGCCTTGGCGAGGGTGCGATAGAGGAACGCGCTGTCGATCTCGGCCTGGCGGTTGGCCTGGTAGCGGCGGATGTCGATGTTGGCCATATCTCCAGGATATGCTTCTCCGACCCCTATGAAACCCTATATCGAGAGCTTCCTGCCGCTGTTCGTCGCCATCAACGTCCTCGGGGTCATCCCGGTCTACCTCGCGCTCACCGACGGGATGAGCCCCACCGACCGGCGGCGGCTGACCTTTCAGGCGGTGGCCACCGCCTCGTTTCTCGCCACGCTGATCCTCTTCGCCGGCCAGCTCATCTTCTCGCTCCTGGGGATCACGGTGAACGACCTGCGGGTGGGCGGCGGGCTGATCCTCATGGTCCTGAGCATCACCAACCTGACCTTCAGCGACTACCGGCGCCGCGATCCGCGCGCCGAGGAGGGCGAGGATGCGGCCTCGGTGGGGGTGGTGCCGCTGGGCATCCCGATGATCATCGGGCCGGCGGCGATCACCTCGGTCCTCGTCTCGCGCGAGGCCTACGGCTATCTGCCGACGTTGACGTCCCTCTCGATCAACATGTTCCTGGTGTTCCTGACGCTGGCCTTCGCGCCGTACATCGGGCGCGTCATGGGACCGGCGGTGAGCCGGGCGGTGGCGAAGGTGGGGAGCTTGTTTCTGGCCGCGATCTCGGTCGCGCTGGTGCGCGCCGGGATCGTCGGGATGATCAAGGCGCTGTAGGCCCGGCCGCCGCGGGCTCGACGGCCGGGGCGGGAGCCTCGATCGCGGCGCGGCTGAAGTTGAACGAGGCGCCGGTTCGCAGGTACGGGTAGGGATTGACCGCCTTGCCGCCCGGCGTATAGACCCCGTAGTGGAGGTGCGGCGAGCTGGCCGCCGCGTTGCCCGAGTTGCCGACGTAGCCGATGATCTCGCCGGCATGCACCCACTCGCCGATGACCTGGGCCGCGACGTCTTCGAGATGCGCGTAGTAGTGCCGGTAGCCGCCCGGGCCGATCACCGTGACCACCAGCCCGCCCAGGCCGCGCATCCCCTTCGTCTCGATGATTCCCTCGGTGGTGCTGCGGATCGGGGTCCCGCGCGGCGCCATGATGTCGATCCCCTGGTGCCGCCGTCCACCGCCGCGGCGATTGCCCCAGGAGTTGATCAGGCGGGCCGGGGAGACGCCGTCCACCGGGATGGGGAAGGCCGCAGGGGGCGCCTGGCGCAGCAGCGCGGCCCAGGCACTGCCTCCGCGGGGGGAGATACAGCCGGTCGAGGCGAGCAGCGCGCCGAAGCTCAAGGCCGCGAGGGCCATACGGAGGGAACGGGTTCTCGACATCAGCACCGGGCCGGAACCCTACAACAAGTCGTGTGGATTTGGGAACCCCCGGTCTCTCCGGGAGCATAAGATGGCCGTGATGATCCTGCGCGCCGTCCGCCGTTGTCTGCTCCTCCTCGTCTGCTTGTTGGCCGCCGGGCCGTCCGCCGCCGTGGATCTCGTGGTCGAGGCGCCGTTGGAGCTCGCCCCGCTGGCGGCGCGGTTGCGGGCGCTCGATCCGGTGCAGCTGGAGGGGGCGGTGCGGCTCGTGGGGCTGGCCGAGGCCGGGCCGCCGATCCGGGTGCTGCTGGCCGGGGAGGGATCGCTGCAGGCGCTGTCCGCTCCGGCCTGGGTGGCGGGGTACGCGCTGCCGGAGCAAGGGGTGGTCGTCCTCTTCCCGCAGCGGGCGCCGCGCTATCCGGATGCCTCGATCGAGGACCTGCTGCGCCACGAGGTGGCGCACGTGCTGGTGGGGCGGGCGTCCGGCTTCCGGCCGTTGCCCCGCTGGTTCCACGAAGGCTCCGCGATGATCGCCGGTCTCTCCTGGAGCCTGGGGGAGCAGGCGCGCCTGGCGAACGTCCTGGTGCGCGGCGGCGAGGTGCCCCTGGAGGATCTGGACCGGCGCTTCGGCGGCTCGGAAGGGGAGGTGCAGAGCGCCTACACCCTGGCTGGCGCTTTCGTCCGCGATCTCCTGCGCCGGCAGGGCCGCGAGGTCCTCGGCACCATCCTCGCCGGCGTCGCCTCCGGTCTGCCGTTCGAGAACGCCTTTGTCCGGGCGACCGGAACCACCCTCGCCGTCGCCGAGCAGACGTTCTGGGAGCGCCAGACCTTCTGGTACCGCTGGGTCCCGTTCCTCACCAGCTCCGTGGTGCTGTGGATCTTCATCACCCTCCTCGCCCTCTGGGCGATGCGGCGCCGCCGCCAACGCGACGCCGCACAGAAGGCCGCCTGGGAGGCGGAAGAGATCGCCCGCGCGCTCCGGGAGGAGAATCTGCCCGGGCCGATGTAGGGCTTATGGGCAGGTGGCGAAGGCCGAGGTGTCCTGGATCGGCTGGAACGCCGTGCTCTGCGGGTTGGTATAGGTCCTGACGGCACCCGTCAGGGTGTCGGTGACGGTGATCACCGTCCGCACGTTGGTCAGGCCTCCGGCGAAGAGCCAATAGCGGTTGTTCAGCGAGCAGCCGTCGAGGACCTTGACGACCGCTTCCACGTTGGAGGCACTGAAGAACCAGAGATAGCCGGTCTCATCGGTGAGCTGGACCACCTGCGCCGAGCCGCTCGCTCCCGCCGGGGTCAGGAACGTGGCCGCGACCCGGAACCGGCCGCCGTTGAGACACAGGGCCGTGGAGGTCGGAGTGCAGTCCGCCGGGGAGCCGTTCTCCGGGTCGACGCGAATGCCCAGGGCGCGCGGGGGCGCGGAGGGGAACAGATTCGCCAGGCTGTTCCACGAAAGCCCCTCGTTGCCGCTGCCGAAGTTCGAGCGCTGCACCGTTGTACCGCTGCGGTCGCCGCAGAGGAGGATGTTGCCCCCCGGCCAGCGCGCGCCGACGTACACACCGGTGTCCGGAAGCACGATGCCGGCGGCCGACAGGTTGACCGAATAGAACTGCGAGGAGCCGGCGACGGGGAGCGAAGAGGCGAAGGCCGGAACCGATCCGAGGAGGGTGCCCGGAGTGCCCCCGGGACCGTTGTCGTTGTACACCATGATCTCGAAGGCCATGGATGTCGGGCTGGATGCGTTCAGGCGGGAGAAGCAGACGCACGCCTGGTCGAGCGCCGCGGTACCCGGCGGCAGGTCGAATTTCATCACCATCGTGGAGTCGCCGGGATCGCCGTTGCCGATGCTGTAAAAGTCGTTCAAGCCCCCGTCATCGTAGACCACGCCCGCGCTGCACTGCGGGCTCACCGATTTTCCCTCGGACGTCCCGAAGTGATGGACGGTCTCGCCCCACTGCGCTGCCGCCGGCACGCCCCCGAGGGCCAAGACCATCAGGGTTGCGATGCAATATCTGAGCATTGTTGCCTCCTTTGCGTTGTGAGTCTGTTCACAAACTGAAGCGTAGTCCTCCCGACCCTGAAGCGGCAGCGCATTTCCTACGGGGGAGGGAGGCCTGGAGTCGAGTAGGAATTACCCGGCCGGGCGGCGTACTCTTCTGCAATGCGTCGATGTCTCCTCTTCCTCGTCGCCGTCCTTCTCGCCGCCCCCCTCGGAGCCCTGCCGCCGGACGAGGGGCACGCTTTGATCCGCACCCTCATGACCGGCAAGCCCGGCGAGAAGACCTCCGCGGCGAAGAAGCTGACGGCGGCGAAGGACTTGTCCCTGGTGCCGGCGATGGTGGACGCCCTCTTCTTCACGCCCTCGGCGCAGCGCGAGCCGCTGCTCCAGGTGCTGCGGACGCTCACCGGTGAGGATCCCGGGTCCCGCTACTACGATTGGGTGGAGCTGGTGGGGCGGCGGAGCGACTTGCGCGGCGGTGCGGGGTACCTCGAATGGAAGGCCTCGCTCCTGGTGAAGATCGATCCGGGTTACCGCAAGATCTTCACCTCCGGCTTCCCGCCGCGCATCGCGGTTGAGGAGATCGTCTGGGGCGGCGTCCCCATCGACGGCATCCCCGCGCTCGAAGAGCCGCCGCGCGTCGCCGCCGCGGAGGGAGGCTTTCTCTCCGACGAAGAGAAGGTGTTCGGGGTGGCGGCGGGCGGCGCGCATCATGCCTGGCCGGTGCGCTACCTGAGCTGGCACGAGATGGTGAACGACACCGTGGGCGCCGAGCCGCTGACGCTCTCCTACTGCACGCTGTGCGGCACCGCGATCGCTGTCTCCGGCCGTTCGCCGGCCGGCGGGCGCTGGACGTTCGGCACCTCCGGGCTGCTCTATCGCTCCAACAAGCTGATGATCGACCGGCAGACCGGGACGCTGTGGAACCAGCTCACCGGCGAGCCGGTCCTCGGTCCTCTGACGGAGAAACCGGTGCGCCTCGAACCGGTCGCGGTGACCGTGACCACCTGGGGGGCCTGGCGCCGCGCGCATCCGGACACGACGGTGACGCAGCTCGATGCCTCCTTCGGTGCCAGCTGGGGGTACGACTACCGCCCCGGAGCCGCCGACCAGAGGCGGCGCGGCGTCTCGTTTCCCGTCTGGCAGAAGAGCCGCGCGCTCCCCGCCCAGGAAGAAATCTACGGTCTGCGCCTGGGGGCGAAGACCAAAGCCTGGCCCCTCGCGGCCCTTCTGCGCGACCGTCTCGTCCACGACCGCCTCGGCGACGTCGACCTCCTGCTCGTCGGCGACCCCGCGAGCGGTGCCGTGCGGGTCTACCGCCGCGACGGCAGGACTTTTCAGGCCGGTGCTGCACCCGCAGAGCTACGGGACGAAACCGGCCGCACCTGGGCGCTCACCGAGGAGCAGCTCGTCCCGGCAGGAGAGGGCACCGCCCCGCTGCCGCGCCTTCCGGGCGTCGTGGCGTTCTGGTTCGGCTGGTACGGGTTCCATCCGGAGACGGAGGTGGGCACTTCGGCAGGTGCAGCCCTCGGTGGTGCAGCACCCGCTCTCCGTTGAGCGATGCCCGCACCTCCGGTAGGTGCCGCCACCCCCTCGGCTCAGAAGCTCCAGATCCGTGGGATGAGCAGCGTCGCGAGCAGCCAGAACAAGAGATTGAGCGGCGTCCCGACCCGCAGGAAGTCGGTGAATCGGTAGTGCCCCGGGCCGTAGATCAAGGTGTTCGTCTGATACCCAACCGGCGTCATGAAGCTGGCCGAGGCGGCGAAGGTGACGGCCATGAGGAACGGCCGCGGATCGACGTCGAGCGCAGCGGCCGTGGTGATGGCGATCGGTGCGAGGAGCGCCGCCGTCGCGTTGTTCGACATCGTTTCGGTCAGCAGCGAGGTGAGCAGATAGAACACCGAGACCAGGGCCACCGGACCCCAGGCGCCGATGCTGCCGACCAGCCAGGACGTCAACAACCGGGCCGCGCCGCTGGTTTCCAGGGCGATTCCCAGCGGCAGGATGCCGCCGAGCAGAAAGACGACCCGCCACTCGATGGCGTGATAGGCCTCGTCCAGGGTGATGCACCGGGTGAGCACGAGCAGCACCGAGCCGAGGATGGCGCTGCCGACGATGGGCAGGAGCCCCACGGTCGCGGTGATCACGACGCCGGCCACGATCGCCAAGGCGAGCGCGAGCTTGCCGCGCCGTGGCTCCTCGCGGTCGATCTCGGACACGATCACAAAATCGGGAATGCGTTTGAGCGGCGCGATCCGGTCGCGGCGAACCTCGACGAGCAACACGTCTCCGGCGTGCAGGCGGGTCGTCCCCAACCTCTCCCGCATCAGCTCGCCACGTTGGCGGATGGCCAGGGCGGTGCCGCCATAGAGCTGCCGGAAGCCGGCCTCCTTGATCGTCTTTCCTTCGAGGGCCGAGCCCGGCGTGACCACCACCTCCAGCAGCGCGGCGGCGGCGGCCTGGAGGTCCTCATCGCGCCATTTGAGACCCGCTTTGAGGGCGATCCCCTCCTGTGCCTCGGCGCGGCGGATCTTCTCGACGTCGCAACGGACCCGCAGCAGATCGCCCGCCGCGAGGATCGTTGCGGCACCGGGGACTTCCGCCGGCCGTCCTTCGCGTTCGATCTGGAGCACGTCGAGGTCCAGGTCGCGGACCAGCGGCGACTCCCGCAGGGGCCGGCCCACGGAAGGAGAGCCGGGCAGCACGAGGACCTCGGTGACGTAGTCCCCCATGCCGTAGGACTGGGCGAGATCCGCGCCGGAGCGGCGATCCGGCAGGAGGCGGACCCCCACGGTCAACAAATAGAGACCGCCCGCGGCGAACAGCACGAGGCCCAGCGGGGCGAGCTCGAACATCCCGAACGGCGCCAGCCCATGCCGTTCGGCGATCGAGCTGACCAGGATGTTCGTGGAGGTGCCGATGAGCGTGCAGGAGCCGCCGAACAGCGACGAGAACGAGAGCGGAATCAGCAGCTTCGAGGCGCTGATCCCGGTCTCGCGGGACAGCCCGAGAACGATCGGCAGGAAGATCGCCACCGCCGCCGTGTTGTTGATGAACGCCGAGACGGCGCCGGTGAGGGCCATGAGTGCCAGGAGCGTCGGCAGCAGCCCGAAACGGCCGGCTGCCGCGAGCCGCCGGCCGAGCAGGGCCACCGCGCCCGTGCGCGCCAGGCCGGCGCTCAGCACGAACATGGTGGCCACGGTGACCGTGGCCGGATTGCTGAATCCCGAGATCGCCTCCTCGGGGGTGAGGAGCCGGCTGGCGAGGAGGGCCGACAAGACCGCCAGGGCCACCAGATCCACCGGCAGGCGCTCCGTCGCGAAGCAGACGACCGCTGCGGCCAGGATGGTGAGGACGAAGGCGATCTCGAACGTCATGGCTCCGCCCGGTCCTACAGCAGGCGGAACATGACGACCGCGACCAGGGTGGGGAGCAGGGCCGCCAGGAGCAGCTTGAGCGGCTGGATGCCGCCGAAGAAGCGGCCCAGGAGGGCCTGGCCGGCCGGGTTGGGGGCGTTGGCGATCACCGTCAGGCCGCCGCCGGTGACGGCTCCTTCCACGATGGCGATCTTGAGCGGCTCGTCGAGGTCGGGGACGAGCGTCGCGAGATACGTGATGAGCGCGTTGTCATTGAACGCCGTGAGGAGCGTCGCACCGAAAAACAGAGGCGTCTCCGCAAGGCTGGCGAGTACCGGCGCGATCCACCAGGCCTGCAAGCCCCCGTGGATCACCAGCCCGCCCAGAAAGAAACCCACCAGCAGCGGGGCCTTGAGCTCGATCTGGCTTTGATAAGGCGTGGTGGCCCGCACCAGGCCGAGGAAGAAGAGAAAGCCCCCGACGAAGAGAGCGGGATGGTGGGCATTGATCACTGTCCAGGCCACGAAAAAGAGATGGATGGCGGTCAGCCAGAAGGGCACCGGCAGGAGCTGCGGGGCGCTTCCGTCGTCGGGGATCTCCGGCTGCTCGATGTCCGGCGCCGGTGCCTTCTGGGCGAGCTGTCGCAGCTCGCGCCGGAAGATCAACCCATAGATCACGGTGGCCCCGACCACGGCGAGCGCTGCGCGCCAGCCGAAATGGCCGAGCATGAACGGTGTGTCCCAACCCCACGGGCGGGCGACCATCAACACCGGGGGCGCGGCAAAATGTGTCAACGTGCCGCCGATCGAAACGTTGACGAACAGCAGCCCGAGCGTTGCGTACTTGAGGCGCGGGCTCGGATCGAGATCGTAGAACTGCCGCGCGAGGAGAAGCGCGCAGATGGTCATCGCGGCGGGCTCGGTGATGAACGAGCCGAACAGGGGGCCGATGGTCAGGATCACGAACCACCAAGCCCCCGGAGTGCCCTTCCCGAGGTTCGCCAGGCGTTGCAGCGCCCGCTCGGCGAAGACGATCACCGGCCGCGTCGAGGCGATCGCCATGATCACGACCACGAACAGAGGCTCCGTATAGATCACCGTGTCGTTCAGGTAGTGCGTCGCCGTGGACCAGCCGACCCAGAGGACCATGACGATGAGGAGGGGGATCGCCCAGAGCCCGAAGACGACCTCGATCTCGCCCAGGAAATGGAGGAGCTCGGCGAGAACGCTGGGCCGGGACGGCCGGCCCAGGGCGGCGGCGCGGTGGTCGGCGCGATGCTGGACGTTATGGGAGAGCTTGGCGAACCAGGCCGCCGAGAAGGTGTGGAGGATCGCCAGAACGAAGATCGCCGTCGCCACGGCGTTGAACGGATTCACCGCGATGCGTTCGCCCAGGGTCTCCAGGAGGCCCCCGGGCACCGGTGGATAGGCGTCCAGGGGGGTGGGGAAGGGGGGCAGGGTGGCCGCGGTGGTCGACATCCAGGGACCATAGCGGAGACGCCGCCTCCGCGGCAAGCGCGGAGGTTTTCCTCCGTCCTCTTGGAATCGGGGCCGGGATCCCTGAGTGGCAGGCAAATTGCAAAGGAGCAAAGGGAAGGGACACAGAAGGTCGCTTCCTGAAGGGGGGAAACGATGCAGAGCGGTCGAGGTTCGAGACGGCGCTGAGCGTGCCAGAGTGGCGGATCGCGCGTTATCTGTCGAGGCCGGGGACCAAGCCTTCGCTTGCAGCTTCCAAGGAACCCAGCGGGCCCGGCGGCTCGTTGCAGAGAGAGGGGGAACCATGAGCCATTCCGCCTTCGCCGATCCCGCGCTGACCGTGGCACTCGCCTTGGCCGCGGGCATGCTCGCACAGGCCCTGGCGCGCCATTTGCGAATCCCGGGCATCGTGCTGCTCCTGGGCATGGGTGTCCTGCTGGGGCCGGACGGCCTGAACGTCGTGCGCCCGGGCGCCCTCGGCGACTCGCTGCACACCCTGGTCGGCTTTTCCGTCGCGGTGATTCTGTTCGAAGGCGGGATGAACCTGAAGTGGTCCCGGATGCGGAGGGAGGCGCGGAGCATCCGCCAGCTCGTCACTCTCGGCGCCCTGGTCACGGCCGTCGGCGGCACCCTGGCCGCGGGGCTCCTTCTGCACTGGGACTGGGTGCTGTCCCTCCTCTTCGGCACACTGGTCATGGTCACCGGCCCGACGGTGATCAATCCGTTGTTGCGCCGCATCAAGGTCAAGGAGAGGGTGGCGACCGTGCTCGAGGCAGAGGGCATTCTGGTCGACGCCATCGGTGCCATCGTGGCCGTCGTCACCCTGGAGGTCGTGCTCAGCCCGGCGCCCCTGTCCCTCACCGGGGGAGCCTGGCATCTGGTGTCCCGCCTCGCCTTCGGCGTGGTGTTCGGGGCGGTCGGCGGCTTGCTTCTCGCCGGGCTCCTGCGCGGCGAGCGCGTGGTACCGGAGGGACTGGCGAGCGTCTTCACTCTCGCTTTCGTCGTCGCCCTGTACCAGGTGAGCAACGCCATCGTGCCGGAGACCGGCATCCTCGGCGTGATCCTCGCCGGTATCGTCGTGGGCAACTCTCCGTCCCAGGCGTTGGGGGATCTCCGGGAGTTCAAGGAGCAGCTCACCATCCTGCTGCTGGGGCTGCTCTTCGTCCTGCTCGCGGCGGACGTGCGGCTGCAAGAGGTGCGTGCCCTGGGCTGGGCCGGCCTCGCAACGGTGCTCGCCCTCATGCTGCTGGTCCGGCCGCTCAACATCCTGGCGGGGACCATGGGCTCGGACCTGACCTGGCGCGAGAAGGTCTTCCTCTCCTGGCTGGCGCCGCGCGGCATCGTGGCGGCGGCGGTCTCGGCGCTGTTCGCCCAGAGCCTGGACGAGGCGGGGCGTCCGGGAGGCGCCGAGCTGCGCGCGCTGGTCTTCCTGGTGATCGCGGTCACCGTGGTGGTCCAGGGGCTTTCCGGCGGCCCGGTGGCCTCCTGGCTCGGACTGCGCCGCCGATCCGATCACGGCTTCGTCCTGCTCGGGGCCAATCCCATCGCGCGGGCGGTGGGGAAGGCGTTGGGGGATGCGGGAGAGGAGGTCGTGCTGATCGACTCCAACCCGGACGCCTGCCGTGCGGCCGAGAATGAGGGCTTCCGCGTGCTCCATGGCAGCGGTCTCGATCCCGGCATCCATCTGAAAGCCGCCCTCGACACGCGGGCCGGCTGCCTCGGAGTCACCTCCAACGAGGAGGTCAACCTGCTGTTTGCCCGGCGCGCCCGCAAGGATTTCAAAGTTCCGCGCGTCTGGGCGGCGGTACGCCGTGGCCATGTCGGGGTGAGCGAAGACGTCGTGAGGAGCTCCGGTGGCCACCTGCTGTTCGGCGGGCCGGTCGGGCTCCTCGCCTGGATCCGCCGCGTGGAGCGCAACGAAGCCGTCGTCGAGGTCTGGCGGTTCGAGGGGCCGGCGGGAACGGATGCCGGCCTGCTGGCGCCGTCCATCGACAGCGTCCTGCCTTTGGCCGTGGTGCGCGGCAAGAAAGTCTTTCCGATGGACGAGACCGTGACGTTCCGTCGGGGTGACCGGCTGTGTGCCGCCGTCAGCTCCGAGGCCCGGCGGGCAGCGCGGGAACACCTGCTCGAGGCCGGTTGGCAGCCCGAGGTGCCACTGGAAGGACCGGGAGCCGGTTGACGCGGGTGGCCCTTGGCCGGCGGGCCGCGGGGACCACGGGGGCTGGCAAACCGAGGAGAGGAGGAGGGAAAAAAGCGCTCCCTCCGGACGGCGGAGGGAGCGGAACGAAAGAAGGCCGGCCGGCTCAGGGGTTGCAGAACGAGCTGGGCCTCGCGTCGCGCACGGCGTCGATGAAATCGAACACCAGCCCGTGGATCTTGATCGAGCGGTTCTCGACGCCGGAGTAGTCGGACTTGACGATGCCCACCACCTGCCGGTTGCCGTTGTTGAAATCGTAGATCGCCGAGCCGCTGTGGCCCCCGGTGATGTCGTGCTTGGAAAAGAGGTAGGAGGCGTTGGTGCGGGTGATCTTCGCCTCCATCCCGTACAACGAGCCGCCGCACTTCTTGTCGCCGCGCGGCGAGGCGCTGCAGGTCTGGGTGTTGCCGGGATAGCCGAAGTTCCACATGGTGGACCCGGCCAGGCTGTTGTCCACCCGGTAGCCGAACCAGCCCAGGCTGCAGCTGTTCTGGTTGTCGGCGAGCACGAGGACGGCGAAGTCGCGGGTGTCCCAACCGTTGTTGACGTACTTGGCATCGGCGTAATACCACTCGATGTTCTTGTAGTTGTTCGGCGAGGGGTCTCCATTGTTCATCGTCTTGTTGAGCCCGTCGCCGCCCGGCCACCAGTCGCGCAGCATCAGGCTCGCCTCGCCGCCGCCTTCGGTGAACACGCAGTGCGCCGCGGTCAGCAGGTGGCGCTCGCCGATCTTGGTCGCCGAGCAGGACACCGGGGGCACGCTCGCCGTGTTGCTGCCGTCCGCCACCAGGACGCCGAGCGCCCGCCAGGGATACGCCTTCATGTCGTAGCCGTTGTCGAGGCTGCGCAGGATGCGATTGTCACCGCCGAGGACGCTCTTTTCCATCACCTGAGAGTCGGGCTCGCCGGCCTCTCCCACGCCCACCCCCGGGTCACCGTCGGCACTGCGCAGAGCGGCGGCGCCGCGGGTGAGCCGGATCGCCCGCAGCCGTTCGGCGAGATTGTGCGGCTTGAAGCCCCACTTTTCCCCCGCGGCGTTGACGAAGACACCGGCGAATTCCTGCGCGTCGAGCGAGGCGTTGAGAGCTTGTCTCTCCTCGGTGCTCATCGGCTTCGGCCGTTCCTTCGCGAGGCGGGCGAAGTGCTCCTTCTCCTGCTTGGGCGTGGCGATCGGCATGTAGCCGAGGAAGACGTACTCCGGGTCCGCCGGGTCCGCGGACAGCGACGGCGGCACCGTAGGCGCCAGGCCGGTCTGTTCATAGATCGCTCGCCGCTCGGCATAAAACTGCGCATCGGGCGCCTGGGCGGTGAGCTGGGTGCCGGCGATGAGCAGCAGGCCGGCGAGGGCGAAGGTCGTGCGCTGCGTCTTCATACGTTTCTCCTTTGGGTCTGCCGTTGTCGAGACTCGATCGATCAAAAGCCGCAACCGTCGGAGGGCGGCACGTCGGCGGGGAGGTCGGCACCGGACAGGGTTCTCCAGCGCCACGAGAAATCGATCACGTTGCCGTTGGGGGGGAAGAGCAGCGCGTTCTCGATCCGGTCGACCGCCCCCGGAGTGAGGCGGGAAGCCCACAGCCGGCCTGCCTGGCATTCCGAGACCGGAGCGCCGATGAACACGCCGACGAGCTGGCGTTGGCCGGAGACGAAGACGTAGACCGGCGAGCCGCTCTGGCCACCGACTCCGTCGTTGGTGAGGTGGAAGAGCCCCTTGTCTCCGCCGTCCTGCCAGACCAGGGGGGTGCTGAGGAAATCGTTGGCGGAGCCGGTCTGCCAGACGGTGCCGGTGGTCTTGTCGCCTGGGTAACCGATCGAGAACGGGGTCAGGTTTTGCACCGTGCTCCAGGTTTGGTACGAGAAGCTCATCGGCACCGCGCCGGGAATCGGGCTCGCCAGCTCGATGACCGCATAGTCGAGCGCTTTGTTGGCGGCCGAGGCGCTGCCGTTGTCGTAGGCCGCGGGCACGAACACGCGCACCGCGTGGTGATCGCCGAACGGGCGGCCACAGGGGCCGGTGCTGAACTGGGCCAGACGGAAGCGGATCGGGCCGGTTCGGAAATCGTTGCCGGAATCGAGGACGCAGTGGGCGGCGGTCAGCACGTGCTTCGGCCCGATCAAAGTGCCCGAGCAGCCGGGCGCTCCGGAGAGGTCGAGTCGGCCGACGTGCCGCCAGGGACCATTCGCGGAGAGGGCACCGGCCGCCGTGGTCGGACCCTGTGTCCGGTCGTCGCAGCCGATGATCTGGGTCGAGGCGGAACACTGGGACGCGCAGGCCTGGGCCTCGACCGGAGTCACGGGCGTGGCGAGGCCGGCGAGAGAGGCGAAGCAAGCGAGGCGGGCCATCCAGCGATGGGGCCGGGTCGTGAGCGTGGGGTTCATCTTCCTTCTCCTTCGGGTTCGAGGCGGTGCATCGTGCGCCGCACCACTCCAGAAGGGCAGGATCGGTGCCAGCCCGGGCCGGCCGGCGCCGGGGTGGTGTAAACCGTTGAAAAGGAAGCTTGTTGCGGGAGCTGCCGGCAACCCTGAAGGAGCTCCAGGACCCTCTCCGATCGGAGAGACTCTCTCCGGACAGAGGGATCGGGGGCCGGTGGAGAGGGGCTTACTCGATCTCGTCGCGCAGGCCGAGATTGGTAATCAGGCGGTGCAGGTAGTTGGCGTTCAGCCCGAGTTGCTCGGCCGCTTTCGTGACGTTGCCGCCGGCTGCGCGGACGGCGGTCACGATCAGGCGTTTCTTCGTCTCGTTGATCGTTTCGTGGAAGCGGGTGACCGGGATCTTGCCGGTGCCTCCCGGGGGCGCTTCGAGGATCGTCTCCGGCAGGTCCTCGGGGCGGATCAGATCGTCCTCTCCCAGCACGATCGCGCGTTCGACGGCGTTCGACAGCTCGCGGACGTTGCCGGGCCAGGCGTAGCGTTGGAGGAGGGCGCGCGCTTCCGGGGTGAAGCCGGCCACCCGGCGGCCGAGGCGGGTGCCGAAGCGGGCGGCGAAGTGGCTGGCGAGGAGCGGGACGTCCTCGCGCCGCTCGCGCAGCGGGGGCAGAATGCAGGAGATCACGTTGAGCCGGTAGAACAGGTCCTCCCGGAACGTTCCGGCGCGGATCGCCGCTTCGAGGTCGCGGTGAGTCGCCGCGATCACCCGCACGTCGACGCGGATCGGCCGCGTGCCTCCGACGCGCTCGAATTCCCGTTCCTGGAGGACGCGCAGAAGCTTGGCCTGCAAGGTCGGCGGCATTTCGGCGATCTCGTCGAGGAAGAGGGTCCCCGTGTCGGCGACCTCGAACTTGCCGGTCTTGCGGGCCACGGCGCCGGTGAAGGCTCCTTGCTCGTGGCCGAAGAGCTCGCTTTCGAGGAGCGTCTCCGAGAGAGTGGCGCAGTTGATCGCCACGAAGGGCCGGTGCGCCCGCCGGCTCTGGCGGTGGATCGCCCGGGCGGCCACCTCTTTGCCGGTGCCGCTTTCACCGCGCAGGAGGACGGTCGCATCGCTCGGGGCCGCGCGGGCGAGCAGGCGCCAGATCTCGCGCATCCGCGGGCTCTCGCCGACCAGATCGTGATCGATCGCCTCCTCCAGACGGTCTCTCTCCGCGGCGAGCCATTCCATGTGCCGCGTGTTGGCGAGGGCGAGCGAGGCGATGCCGGCGATGGCGGTGAGCAGCTCCAGATGGGTCTCGTCGAAGCGCGGCCCGTCCTCCCGCGTATCGAGATAGAGAAGGCCGAGGGGGCCGGCCGTACCGAGGAGCGGAGCGGCGAGGAGCGAGCGGATGCGCGCCGCGCGCACGCTTTCCGTCTCACCCCAACCCGGCCCGAGGAGGACGTCGTTCGCCAGCTCGGCCTGCCGGTCGCGGACGACGCGCTCGGCCAGGGTGCGGGAGAGGGGGAACGGGGTGGAGGAACCGGCGCGGTCGGCGGCATGAGACCCGGCGGGCTCGCCGCTGCGATCGAGGAGCAGAAGCGCCGCCCGCTCGGCCGGGATCGCATCAAGGAGGAGGGCGAGCAGCCGGCGCGCCAGCGCCTCGGTCGTTCTCAGGGCATGCAGGTCCTGGCCGATCCGCAGCAGCGCCTGGAGCGTGCGCTGGGCCGGCGCGTCGAGCACCGCATCGACCGGCCGCAGAATCGTGCTCTCCGCGGAGAACCCACCCTCTTCCAGAAACAGACCGGTGGCCGTGGGGGTTTCCGGTCCGTCCACCTGAACGAGGAAGAGGGATTCACCGACAGCGATCCGGTCTCCCGGCTCGAGGACCCGCTCGCGCACCGGCAGGCCGTTGACGAACGTGCCATGCCGGCTGTCGGCGTCGCGCAGCCGGAATCCTTCCTGGGTGGCGCCCGGGACCGGCTCGATGGTGCAATGCAGGCGCGAGACGGCGAGGTCGCGCAGGTGGAGCGTGCTGGCCCGGTCGCGGCCGAGCGTGACCGGCCGGGCGCCGAGCGTCAGGGTGGTACCGGCCAGCGAGCCGGAGATGGCGATGAGTCGTGAGCCCACGCGGTGGTCCTCCGCAGCCTCTCTGATCGGATAGAGTCTATCCGATCCTCTTCGCCCCGGTACCTGGAGCAGAGGCTGCAAGCGACCTTCTTTCAATCACTTCCCGGATGGCGCCCGGTTTGGCATCCAGGCTGCAACGTCAGGCGGCCGTGACCAACCCGAAAGGAGAACGCGATGAGTCTGGATTTCAAAGACGCAAACCCGGCCCCGGGAGGGGTTCTGGAAGTGACCGTGCAGGGGAAGCTGGGCCAGCCGGGCCTCACGCCGCAGACGATCACTCTCACCGATCAGGTGCACACGGTGCGGTGGCGGTGCGTCAACCTCGCCAAGGGCTCCCGGCTGGAGATCCACATTGCAGGCGATCCGAAGGGGCCTTTCGTGGAGCTGCGGGCCGCCGCCATCACCACCAACCCGGCCGAGGTCCAGGGCTTCGGCAACCGGGGTCCACGGAAAACCTTGAAGGAGTACGCCTACGAAGCACGGATCGTGCGGCGGGGAGGGTTGTCGCGCTCCGCCGGCTCCGGCACGCTGCGCAACCAGGCTAAGAAGGCGGTCGGGCACCCTTTGGCCGGGGGACTGGGCGAGCCGCAGCCTGACCCGATCGGGGGCTGAGGCTCAGCTCGGGAGAGTCGCGGAGCCAGGCGAAGACAGAGCCGGCGAACCAGCGGGGCTGGACGCCTTTGTCGAGAGCCGCCAGGGCGCTGTTGAGCGCCGAGCTGCGGTCGCCGGCCAAGCTGAGCACCAGGGCATTCTGATACAGCAGGTCGGGGTCGTCCGGGTTGCGGCGCAGGGCGGTCTGGGCGGCATCCACCGCTTCGCGGGATCTTCCGAGCCGGGCGAGGCACTGCGCTTGGAGCATGAGGTCGGCAGGAGCTTCCACCCCACCGGATGTGACGAGGTCGAGGGTGCGGCGATAGATCTGCTCGGCCTCCCGGGTGGCGCCGGTTTCGCCCAGGGCGTCAGCGAGACCGATGAGGGTGTACGGGTGATCCGGCCGCAGCCGGAGGGCCTGCCGGTAGGCCGCCACCGCCTCCGGGTACGCGCCCCGGAGGAAGAGGGCGTATCCCAGATTGTTGAGCGCGCGGCCGGGGGACGTGGCGACGCACCGCCGAAAGATCGTTTCAGACCGGGTCAGGTCGCCGTAGACAAGCTCCAGGTGGCCGATGGCTTCGAGGACCCAAAGATTGTCCGGCGCTTGCTGGAGGAGACCCTCCAGGCGCCGGCGTGCCGCGTCGACTTGCCCGTCTCGCGCCTCCATCGTGGCCAGCCGGTGCTGGTTCTGCCAGGACGGCGCCTGGCGAACCGCGGTGCGGAGCAGGGAGAGGGCCTCTTGGCGCAGTCCCTGCCGTTCGGCCATCTGCGCGCGCAACACCGACAGCTCGGGGTCTCCGGAGAGGAGCGTTGCGAGCTGCGGGAGCAAGGAGGCGGCCTCGTCGATGCGCTCCGCGGCGAGCAGGATCTGCAGCTCCAGGCGGAGTGGGCGGGGATCGGTGGGTGCGAGGCTGCGGCTCTGCCGGAGCAGGGTGGTGGCGCGGTCGAGGTCCGTGCTGCGCCGCCGGGAGAGGAACAGCCGGTGCGCCACCTGGGCGGTGAGGAGCTGGGCATCGAGAAATCCCGGGCTGGTGCGCAGGACCGCCTCCAGCCGGTTGAGCTGGGGCTCGAGCGGAGCCGTGCCGGCGTCGATCCGCCGCTTGACGTCGAGGAATTCGGCATAGTCCTCATCGCGCACATCGAGCACCGGCACACCGCTGCGCAGATCCTTGTCGGGGTAGGCCCGACGGATCTTCACCGTCACCGCCGTGGCGAGCTCGCGGAGCCCGCCGGGCTGGAGGGGGACCGGGAACGTCTCGGCCCAGAGGACCCGGCCGTCGCTCCCCTGAATGCGGCGCAGGGTGACCTGGCCCAGGTCTCCATGGCCCTGGAGGTCGGCGGTGAGGACCTCCGCGGCGGCGGTGGCCCGGGCGACCTCGACCGGGGACCGTCCGCCGCGCTCCGCTTCCCTCGGATCGACCGCCACGAGACCTTCCAGGTGGCTCAATCCGGTCAAGGTGGCGGTCAGCACGCCGGACGCTGCGAGGGCGAGCCGCTCATCCCCTGCGGGGATCAACGCGACCGGTGGCACGGCGACCCGCAGAGGGGAAGCCTGCGACGATCGCCAGACGAGCACCGCGGTCACGGCGCCGGCTGTCGCGGCGGCGGTCAGGGCGAGGGCCAGGCCTCGCCGGTGCCGCAGGCGCGAGGCCGGCCGGGAGACGGAGGGCGCCGAGGCGGGCAGCAGCGCCGTCGGCAGGTCGCTCACGCTGGCCTCCCCTGGGACCTGGAGCGACCCGGACCCGGAGCCGCTGCGCAGCCGCGCGAGGATCTCCACCACCTCGTCGGCGCTCGCCGGCCGGTCCTGCCGCTCCTTGGCCAGCAGGCGTCCGAGGAGGACCTCGACCTCCGGAGGGAGCCCGGAGCGCAGCGCCCGCACGTCCGGCGAGGGGCCGTGCACGATCCGGCGCAGGGTCTCGGCCGGATCGGCGGCACGAAACGGCGAGCGGCCGGTCAGCATCTCGTAGAGCAGCAGGCCGAGCGAGAAGAGGTCCGACCGCGGGTCCACCTCTTCGCCGCGCGCCTGCTCGGGAGACATGGCATGGAGGGTGCCGATGACGAATCCCTGCTGGGTGAGAGGCCGTTGGTTTGCACGCCCCACCGGCCGGGCGAGGCCGAAGTCGAGGATCTTGGCGTGTCCCGCCGGGGTGACGAGGACGTTCGCGGCCTTGAGGTCGCGGTGGATCAGCCCGGCTGCGTGGGCGGCGGCGAGCCCCTGGGCGATCTCCTCGGTGAGCCGGAGGGCTTCCGCCGTCTCCAGGGGACCGCCGGCCAACCGCTCCGCCAGGGTGCATCCCTCGACGAACTCCATGACGATCGCGTCCTCGGACGTGCCGCCCTCGCCCCCGGTGCCGGTCACCAGGTCGTAGACCTGGACGACGGAGGCATGGCTCAGGCGCGCAGCGAGCCGTGCCTCGCGGCGGAAGCGTTCCCGTTGCTCGGCCGACAGCCCGGCGTCCTGCCGGACGCGCTTGATGGCGACGCGGCGCTCCAGCCGGTCGTCCCAGGCGAGCACGACCTCCCCCATGCCTCCACGCCCGATCAGGCGTTCCACCCGGTAGATGCCGATGTGCTCGGTCATGGGGGGACTCTACATCGCCGCTGAGCCGATCGTGTCCACGCAGCCCCTGGTGTAGGATAACGCTCCATCGACTGCGCCCTGCGCGAGGAGCCGTGTTGCATGAGCCAGGACCCGGACATCATCGTTCCCCCCCACGTACCCCCGGTGGCGCTCGCCCACGTCGGGGAGGAGGAGCGGCGAAAGGTCGAGATGATCGCCGGGCATGTGCGAGGCATCCTCGCCACCCTCGGCCTCGACCTCGCAGACCCCAACCTCGCCGAGACCGACCTGCGGGTCGCCAAGATGTACGTCGAGATGTTCCACGGCCTGTCCGAAGGGGCCGAGCCGAAGGTCACCACCTTCCCGAATGACGAAGGCTACAGCCACATGGTGATGGAGAAGCAGATCCCCTTCTACTCCATGTGCGCCCACCACCTGGTCCCCTTTTATGGCCATGCCCACATCGCCTACATCCCGCGCGAGCGGATCATCGGCTTGTCCAAGTTCTCCCGTATCCTGGAGTTCTACGCCAAGCGGCCGCAGCTCCAGGAGCGGTTGACCGAGCAGGTGGTGCGATATCTGGAAGAGAACCTCAACCCCCTCGGGGCCATGGTGGTCATCGAGGCGCGCCACCTCTGCGTCGAGATGCGGGGCGTCAAGAAGCCTGGAGCGGTGACGGTGACCTCGGCACTGCGCGGCGTGTTCCACCAGAAACAGGTTCGGGAGGAATTCCTTGATCTCCTTCGCCACAATGGCTAGGCAGGCAGCGGCCCTCCTGCTTCTCGGAGCACTCGGTGCCTGTGGCTCCGGCGCGCCGTCGGCGCGCAGCACGGCGGACCTGACCCATCCATTCCTCGGGCCCGACCAGTCGAGCTGGCTGATCGGGCCGGTCGCGCAGATCGCCACGCAGGAGGAGATCGACGCCTATCTCGCGCTCCGCGACGAGGCGGAGGCGACGCTCTTCATCGAGCAGTTCTGGGCGCGCCGCGATCCGAACCCGGACGTGCCGGGCAATCCTGTGCGCGAGACGTTCGACGCGCGGTCGGCCGAGGCGGATCGGATGTACAGCGAAGCCGGCTTTCGCGGCCGGCGCACCGCCCGCGGCACCATCTTCGTGGTCTATGGACCGCCGAGCGGGATGGATTTCGAGGTCTCCTCGGCGCCGGGCAGCCCGCCGATCGAAGTCTGGGAGTACAAGGCGACCGCGCCACTGGGGCTCGACGGCCGCAAGCCGTCGTCGCTCTACCGTTTCATCAAGCGGGGCGATCTGACCGTCCAGTACGTTCCCCGGGACCCGGTCCCCCTTCAACGCCCGGAGTGACGTCTTTTTCCATGTGGAGACAGGAGCTTTCGAGATGACTCAGGCTCGTGCCGTGCTCGCGGGAAGTGGAATCGCCATCCCGCCGCTCGAGGTCGACAATCACATGCTCTCGCGGATCATCGACACGAATGATCAATGGGTGCGGGAGCGCAGCGGCGTGGTCACCCGGTATTACGTCGAGCCGGGTGTCGCCTCGTCGGACCTGGCCGTCGAAGCTTCGCAGGCGGCGCTCGCCGACGCCGGGATGGAAGCGGACGCGATCGATTACATCGTCTGTTCCACGATGACGCCGGACCATTATTTTCCCGGCTCCGGCACGGTCATCCAGCAGAAGCTCGGCATGAAGCCGCTGCCGGTGCTCGACATCCGCCAGCAATGCGCCGGCTTTGCCTATGGTCTGCAGGTCGTGGATGCGTTGATCCGCGGTGGCGTGGCGAAGAACGTCCTCCTGGTGGGGGCGGACGTCCATACGTCCTTGATGCCGTTTTCCGCCCGCACCTTCGAGGTGCTGCACGGCCGCGATCCCGGTCCCTTGTCGGACGAGGACTTCCAGTGGAACTCGCGGTTCCGCCATCTTCTGGTGCTGTTCGGCGACGGCGCCGGGGCGATGGTGTTCAAGGCCGTGCCGGGGGAGGAGCGGCGCGGCATCCTGGACCACGCCCTGTATGGCGACGGTGGCCACCGCGACATCCTGTTCGTGCCCGGCGGCGGCTCGCAGCGGCGCCCGTTCGTCTCCTGCCAGATGATCCAGGACGCGGACACCGTGCCGGTGATGGATGGCAAGGCGGTCTTCAAGCTCGCCGTGACCCGCATGCCGGAGGCGACGCACACGGTGCTGCAGCGGCAGGGGTACGGCACCCAGGACCTGGACCTGCTGATCATGCACCAGGCCAACCTGCGCATCAACGAGAAGGCCCAGCAGATCCTCGGGCTGCCGAACGAGAAGGTCTACAACAACATCCAGAAATACGGCAACACCACCAGCGCCACGCTGCCCATCGCCTTCCACGAAGCGAGGCAGAAGGGCATGGCCCCCGAAGGCGCCCTCGTCGCCTTCACCGCCCTGGGCGCCGGTCTGCACTGGGGCTCGGTGTTGATGCGGGTCTGACCTGGCGATGAAAACCCCCGACCCTCTCGCCATCGCCAACGCTCTGAACCGCCGGGTGCTCGGGCAGGACGACGCGGTGCGCGAGATGGCGGTGGCGCTCGCCAAGCATCTGGCGGGGCTGCGCGTCGGCAACATCCTGATGATCGGCTCCTCGGGGACCGGCAAGACGACGCTGATGCGCGCCGTCGAGGGATATCTCGCCGCGGACCCGGAGCTGGCGCTGCGCTCCGCGGTGGTGCGCATCCATGCCAACGTGCTGGGCGACGAGGCGCTGCGCGGCCGGCCGGGGGAAGCGGTGCTCGGCCGGCTTCTGGAACGGGCGCGCGAGCAACTCGGCCCGGCGGCGCCGGTGGAGCAGGTGCTCGCCCGCGCCTCGTGCGGTCTGGTGTTCGTCGACGAGGTCGACAAGATCCGCTCCCAGGTCGGCGGGCAGCCGAACGTGCCGGGCATCCGGGCGCAGGAGGCGCTGCTCACCTTGATCGAGAACGAGGCGATCGCTTATGAGCTTCCGGCGTGGGCCGGCGGCGGCGTGACCACGGTCGATTCGAGCGGCCTCCTGTTCGTCTGCGCCGGCGCGTTCGAAGGGCTCTACGACTCCGTGTTCGACCGGGTGACCATCGGCAAGGACCGTGGCGCGCTGCGGCCGATGACGGTGATGGAATCCGGCAAGGTGGTGGAGAAGCTGGTCTTTCGGCTGCGCGACTGGCTGCGCAACGAGGATCTCTTCGACTACGGCATGAGCCCGCAGTTCCTCTCCCGTTTCGACGCCGTGGTGCTGCTCAACGACCTTTCGACCGACGAGCTGGTGAGCATCTTCCTGGAGAGCCCGGATTCGGCGTACCACCAGACCCAGGCCTATTTCGCGAGCCGCGGCATCCACCTGGCCCTCTCGCCGTCGGCGGTGCGCCGCATCGCCGCTGAAGCTTCCCGCCAGCCCCGTCTCGGTGCGCGCGCCCTGCGCGAGGTCTTCCGCCGGGTGATCCGAGACTACGAGTACGACCCCTCGAAAGCGGTCACCGGCGGCGCGCTGCTCATCGATCTGCCGGAAGTCGAGCGGGCGCTGGGGACGGTGTAGCCAGGGCGGTTCAGGGCGCCGTCCAGCGCGCCGCGCGCTGCTCCCGCAGCGTGCGGTACCGGTCCCGCCGCTTCCGTCCCGCCAGCACGCGGGGGATGGTGGTCATCGAGATCAGCAGGGCCACCGCGACGCCGAGCTGGAGATAGACCCCGGCGCGGTCTCCTTCCGCCGCCCGGGCGATGGCGGCGGCGAAGTAGGTGAAGATCGGTACGGTCATGCCGAGCCCGAGCAGGCTCGCCCCCAGGAACAGGCCCGGCCGGATGCCGGCGAAGGCCGCGCCGTAGTTGACCAGGGCGAACGGCAGGGGCAGGAAGCGCACTCCGGCCAGACCCCAGACGCCGCCGCGGCGGGTGAGCGCCCGCTCGACCCGCTTCATCTGCTTGCCGGCGAGATGTGTGACCAGGTCTTGCCCCAGATGGCGGCCCAGGTAATACGTCGAGGCGGCACCGAGGAAGATTCCCGTGGTGTTGTACAGGGCACCGAGGACGGGACCGAAGACCATGCCACCGGTCACCATCAGCGGTGTGGGCGGGAACCCCAGCGGGCAGAGCAGGATATAGCCCCCGATCAGGGCGAGGGGCGACCACCAGGAGCCGCGCAGGCGCTCCAGGGTGGCGAAGATGGCGTCTTTGGTCAAATGGTCGGCGAGCGGCGACCAGCGCAGGGCTGCGAATCCGGCCACCACGACAAGCCCCAGGAGTGCCGCCCGCACCAGGGCACGCCGCGGCACCCGCCGCAACAGGTGCAGCGCTTTGGCGCCGGGCGAAAGGGGAGGGTGCGTCGACAAAGCGAGCGGGACGATACGCCATGCCGGAGGCGGGGGCAAGCGTGGGCGGCGGTGAACGGCCTTCTGTGGCACCATAGTCACCTTTCGAGGAGGTTGCAATGGAGGCCGCCGCGAGCCGACAAGGAGAAACCACGATGCCGTCGAAGACCGGTCCCTTCGTTTTGTCCCTGCTGTGCCTGCTGCCGCTTGCAGCGGCGGCCGTCGAGATCACTGCCGAGCCTGCGCACCATCTGGCCTTCACCAACGATCAGGTCCGCGTCTTCCAGGTCGAGGTGGCGCCGCAGGCGTCCACCCAGTTGCACAGCCACGGGCACGACTATTTCGTCGTCACGCTGGGGGACTCCCACGTCTCGAACGAGGTGGTCGGCAAGGCGCCGGTTGAGCTGAAGCTGGCGGATGGGGAGACCCGCTTCACCCCCGGCGGCTTCGTCCACCTGGCGAAGAACCTGAGCGACCAGCCGTTCCGCAACGTGACCATCGAGCTGTTGCAGGATGAGAAGCTCCGCGAGGCGCCGTCTTCCTGGCCGCAGGAGGGTGGAGACCAGGAGTTTCCGGGGGGCCGCAGCAAGGTCCTCTTCGTCCGCGACGGCGCGCGCGTCTCCGCGGTCGAGCTCGACCCGGGAGCCACGGTGCCCAGCCACCACCACGACGGCCCGCACCTGCTGGTGGCGGTCAGCGACCTCGATCTGCGCAGCGACGTCGACGGGATGGGGCCGATGCCCGGAAAGTTCAAGGCGGGCGACGTCAAATGGCTGCCCGGCGGCTACACCCACACGCTGACCAACACCGGCAAGGAGCGGGCGCGGTTCGTGACGGTGGAATTCCCTGGATGAGCCTGCCCCCGAACGGATTCCGGCGGGTCGCGACCGCCCGTGGGTCGAGCGCGCGCGCCGGAATCCTCGGGACCCTCCACGGCGAGGTCCTGACCCCGGTCTTCATGCCGGTGGGCACGCAGGCGACGGTGAAGGCGCAACTGCCGCAGACGCTCCTCGACTCGGGTTCGCAGGTGCTCCTGGCGAACACCTATCACCTCCTGTTGCGGCCGGGGCCGGAGGTTCTGCGTCGCCTCGGGGGCATCCACCGGTTCATGAGCTGGCCGCGCGCGGTGCTCACCGACTCCGGTGGCTTCCAGGTCTTCTCCCTCCCCGGCGCCTGCTCCGTCTCCGAGGAAGGGGCCACCTTCCGGAGCTACGTGGACCACCGCACCGTTCTGCTGAGCCCCGAGTCGAGCATCTCGACCCAGATCGCCATCGGCGCCGACGTCATGATGGCCTTCGACCACTGTGTGGCCTCCACCGTCGATCTCGCCACGGCCCGCGCCGCGGCGGACCTGACCGCGCGCTGGGCGATGCGCAGCCTGAAGGCGCGCGGGGAGTCTCCGCAAGCCCTCTTCGGCATCGTGCAGGGTGCGCTCTTCCCCGATCTGCGGCGCGAGTGCGCGGCGCGCCTGGCCGAGATGCCGTTCGACGGGTACGCGATCGGCGGCCTGGCGGTGGGCGAGGGCCGCGCCGAGCGGGAGGACATGTGTGCGCTCACCGCCGAGCTTCTGCCGCCGGACAAGCCGCGGTACCTGATGGGCGTGGGCACGCCGCTCGACATCCTGGAGGCCGTGCACCGCGGGGTGGACATGTTCGACTGCATCATCCCCACGCAGGTGGCGCAGCGCGGCGGGGCCTTCACCTCGCGCGGCTACCTGCAGCTGCGCCGGGGCATCCACGCGCTGGCCGACCGGCCGCTCGATCCGGACTGCGATTGCCCCACCTGCCCCCGCCACTCGCGCGCCTACCTGCACCACCTGATCAAGGTGCAGGAGCCGCTCGGCTGGCAGCTCCTGGGCCAGCACAACCTGCACTTCTACCACCGCCTGCTGCGCGACGTCCGGGAGAGCATCCTGGCGGACACCTTCGCGGACCTCTACCGTGAGCGGCGCGACGCGCTCGGCGTCGCCGACCTGGACAACCCCGTCACCCGGTCCCGGGTGCGCAAGGCCCCTCCGACGACGAGAGGCGCCTACGCCGTGCACCTTGCGCCTGAAGGCTTCGCGAGCATCCGCCACGTCGCCTCGGGCGAGACCATGCACGCGCGCACGCCGCCCATGGACGAGGCGCGTTCCCTGTACGTGGAGCAATCAGCCCTGCGCGAAAGGCTGCCCCTTCGCACCGGGGAGGACCCGGCGGACGCGGAGGCGCTGGTGGTCTGGGACGTGGGGCTCGGCGCCGCGGCCAATGCGATGGCGGCGATCCGGTGCTACGAGGACGCCGCGGCGGGCGAGCCCCTGCGCGGGCTGCGCATCGTCAGCTTCGAGACCGACCTCGACCCGCTCCGCCTCGCGCTGCGGCACCACCGTCACTTCCCCTACCTGCGCCACAGCGGACCCGCCACCCTGCTCGCCACCGGAGAATGGACATCGCGCACCCACGCGGGCCTCGAATGGCGGCTGCACGAGGGGGACTTCGCGGACACCGTGGCCCAGGCGCCGTTCGCCCCGGATCTGGTGTTCTACGACTTTTTCTCGGTCGCGACGAACCCGGAGGCCTGGACGCTGTCGGCCTTCGAACGCCTGCACGCCGCCTGTGCCGGGAGAGCCGTCGAGCTTTTCACCTACACCTCCTCCACAGCGGTGCGCGCGGCCCTGTTGGGAGCGGGCTTCTGGGTCGCCCGGGGCCGTCCCACCGACGGCCGGCCCGAGAGCACGATCGCGCTCACGGCCTCCGCGGCCGACCCTGCCGCCGGGCGTCGCCACGATCTGCTCGGCCCCGAGTGGCTCCAGCGCTGGCGTCGCTCGCACGCCCGCTTCCCGAGCGACGTCGCGGCTGGCGAGCACGCCGCTTTCGCGGAACGGATTCTGGGCCACCCGCAGTTCCGCTGAGCACGGTTTGCGGGACCCGCGCTATGCTCGCGCCATGCGCCGCTTCAACACCACCGGCCCCTGCGAGCCCTCGCGGCACTACATGATCCCGCCTCTCGAACGGCTCCCCGAGGCGCGCGGGCTGGTCGAGGGCGGTGACTACTTCGTGCTGCACGCACCGCGGCAGAGCGGCAAGACGACCACGCTGCTCGCTTTGGCGCGGGCGTTGACGGCCGCAGGGGAGCTCGCCGCGCTCCACTTCAGTTGTGAGACCGGCGAGCCGGCCGGAGACGACTACGAAGCCGCCCAGCGGGCCCTCCTCGCGGATCTCCGGGAGCGCGCGCGGATCGACCTGCCGGGGGCGCTGCACCCGCCGGAGACCTGGCCGGAGGCTCCTCCGCTCAGCTTGCTCCGCGTCGCCCTCGGCGCCTGGGCGCGTGCCTGTCCGCGCCGTCTGGCCCTCTTCTTCGACGAGATTGACGCGCTGCGTGGGGAGAGTCTGCGGGCGGTGCTCCGCCAGCTCCGCAGCGGCTTCGCCGATCGGCCGGCCGATTTCCCCTGGTCGGTCGCCCTGTGTGGCCTGCGCGATGTCCGGGACTACAAGGCCGCGAGCGGCGGCGACCCGGAGCGGCTGGGTACGTCCAGCCCGTTCAACGTCAAGGTCGCTTCGCCGCGGCTGCGCGATTTCAGCGAGAGCGACGTGCGCGCTCTCTACGCGCAGCACACGGCCGAGACCGGCCAGGTTTTCACCGAGGAGGCGCTCGTCCGCCTCTGGGAGCTGGGCCAGGGCCAACCCTGGCTGACCAATGCCCTCGCCCGTGAAATCATCGAAGGGATGGAGATCCCCCCTCCCGATCCCATCACCCGGGAGCACGCCGAAACCGCTCGCGAGAGACTGATCCTGGCCCGTGCCACGCACCTCGACTCTCTCGTCGCCCGCCTGTCCGAGCCGCGGGTGCGCAGAGTGATCGAGCCGATCCTGGCCGGCGAGATCATCACCGGCGACACCTACGACGACGACGTGACCTACGTCCGCGATCTCGGCCTGATCGCGCCGGGCAATCCGATCCGCATCGCCAATCCGATCTATCGGGAAGTGATCGTGCGCGTTCTCGCCGCCGCCGTGGAGGGCAACATCCAGACCGATCCGAAGAGCTTCGTGGCGGCGGACGGAAGGCTCGGCCTGCGGCGCGTCCTCGACGAATTCGCGGCGTTCTGGCGTGAGCACGGCGAAGTCCTCGCCGCCGGCCTGCCCTACCACGAGGTCGCGCCGCAGCTCGTCCTGATGGCCTATCTGCAGCGGGTCGTCAACGGCGGCGGCCAGATCGAGCGCGAAGTCGGCGTCGGCCGTGGCCGCATCGATCTCTGCATCCGCTGGCCCTACGACCTCCCCGGCGGAGGGCGCGCGGTGCAGAGGGAGGCGCTGGAGCTGAAAGTCTGGGCACCCGGCAAACCGGACCCCCTGCCGCGTGGGCTGACGCAGCTCGAAGGGTATTTGAGCCAGCTCGGGCTGGACCACGGCACCCTGGCGATCTTCGACCGCCGACCGGAGGCGGCCCCCATCGAAGACCGCACCCGGTTCGAGGAGGCCAGAACACCCCACCGGGGGTATGCGGTGACGGTGCTCCGGGGCTGAGGGGGCCGGCGATCGAGTCGATCGAGAGGTACCTTTGTAGCAGACACGCTACACTGGATAGATCATGGCAGCCGCCATTTCTCAACGGGAGCCTCGCAACCACAGCGGCGAGATCTTGCGCCAAGCGGAAAGAGGCGGAGTGTTCACGGTCACGGTGGGCGGCCGGCCCGTAGCGTTGATCGGCCCTTGCCCGCGGCGCCAATGGGTCCCTCGTTCCGAGATCCTCCGCCTCCTTCGTTCCGGCCCGCCCGATCCTGAGCTCCGCCAGGACATCGCAGAGCTGGGGGGGGGATTGGAGGAGCTTGCGGACCCTTGGGAGGCTCTGCCGAGGGCTACTTACTACCCGAACCAGGGCCAGCATAGGCATGACAGAGACCGTAGAGCGCTTATTCGGTGACGCGGCAGCGTTGGGCCGGCGGAATCAGGAGACGATCGAGCTTGCCCGCCGACACTGCGTCCACATGGAGTTCCGTGAGTGGGAACTCGGTGGGCGGGGCATGGCCGAGGCAGCCACCGGCCTGCCGATCAATACCCGGCGTGTGCACTGCGCGTACGCACCTCCTGCGGGCGGCGCGGCGGCGAATCTCGACTGGATCACTTCAGAGTTCTACAAGAAGAATTGCCTGGGCTGCCCGCACCGTCGGCCGACCGGAGAACTTCCCAACCTTGCCACCGTCGTCGAAGGCCGTGAAGCCGAGCAGGATGCGGCGGCAATCCGGGAGCGAAAGAGGCTCGGAAATCTGCGGGAGGTCTGGGACCGGCGAGTTGAGGATAGACGCACAATGCGCGCCGAAGCCGAACCTCCCATGCTTGCCGCGCTTGACGACTTGGAGTTGGTCGATGCTGATCCGACGGCCCAAGTAAACACCGAGGAAGTCGCTTCATCGATCCGCAGGCTCGTCGCACTGGCCGAACGAGCACCCGAGACGTACTCCGCCCAAGTCATCGAGCACATTGCACAACTGATCGAGGGCGTTCAATTGCACGAGCTGGGCGCACCTCTTCGTCATGTTGCGCGCTCCAGGCCGGAATACCGCTCCCGTGTAATTGCCGTCGCTCTCACCAGTCTCCGCAAGGCTCCTGTCGTCGAAGCGGGGCGCTGCTTGGTCGACCTTTCGGCCGAGCTCGCCGGTTCGGCATGTCAGGACGGAGTTATCGAATCCCTCATCATGCTCGCTGGGCAGCCCGAGATCGACGAGATTGGCTACCAGAGAGTGCGGTCGGCGCGGAACGACCCCGCCGGCCTGCGGCTCGTGGCGGATCTGGAACCGAGTACCGTGAGAGCAGCGATTCAGAGGTTTCTCCGCCGCCGAAAACCCCCAAGCGGCCTGATTCTGCCTGCAGGCGTGCGATCTGACCTGAAGGACGACTCATCCTCCGACTTGGAGAGATGTGCAGCGGCCGGCGCAGTCCGCCAGCTTGCCGCTACCCATGCCGAACTCGCGACGGGTCTCATCGCCGAGCTCACCGCTTGCCTCGCAGACGATGACATGGACATGTATGGCCTTCATCCGGTGGCTGACATCCAGCACACCCTTGCAGTGCTGCTGACTGTCCGCGGGTCGGATGTGGTGATCGCCTTGGAGCGGGCGGGCGAGCAGGCCGACGACGAATACAGGGGCCGTCTTTTCGGTGTGCTCGAACGTGCTCGCCATCTGTTGGACCCCGAGTATCACTGGCGCGAGCCTGGCGACCCTGTGCTCGGGGAGGAGGAGCGCGGATGCCTGCGCGCACTGCTAATCACTACTGCGTTCAGGCGGCTGGATGGCACTTGGGGCGTCGAGACATCGCAGCAGGCAGCCTCCCTTATCAAGGATATTGCCTCCGAAGCACCCGGTCCGATGGTTGAGTATATCCCTACCCTGCTCGGCGCTCTACTGCTAACTATAGACCGCCTGGACAGCCACTCCTCCAGTCGGCTCGCTCTCGTGGGCGCGCCGCCACCACATCTCCGGCAACTAGAGGAAGAGCATTCGCGCGTGGTTGTATCAGGGACTGCCTCTTGCCTTTCAAAAGCGATCAAAGCGCTTGGCGCAAGCTATCCAGCTGAGGTCGTTGCGGCAATTGAGAGCGCCCTCAACTCCGAGCGTGCCAACGAGATGAAGGCTGAGTTTATACGGAGACTTCTGCGTATTCTCGGAGAAATCGGTGGCGTGCATGGTGATCAAGCCGGTCTGCTTCGGAAATCGTTGCCGATTCTGTACACATACCTGGTCCACTCCGATCCCTCTTTACGCGCTGCTGCTATAGAAGCCTGGACGGCTATTGGTGAGCGACATTCCACTCCCTCGAGCCTCGGCGACCTTCTTCCGGCGCTTGTCACGGATCGCTTTCTCGTGGTCATCGAAGCTTTGTTAGGTGCGGCTTCGGTTTTGGAGTGGTCTGCGCAGGACACAGAGTTCCTCCTAAATTATGCATGGGTAGTCGCGGCGCAAATACCTCCCTTATATCGCGAGACCTTGAAAAAAGCACTTAGGACAGCGAGGTCCCTCGCTGGGAATCAGCGCGTAGCCGTCGAGAAGATGGTCATGCAACGCGCTGGAGACCTGGACGGCTATGACCTCAGGGAAACCCTCCGGGGCGAATGGATGGAGCGTTCTCGGCGATCGGCTACAATGGCGCAGCTGCGGTTGAGGCTTGCTTGTGATCGTCGCATCGATAATCGCATTAACTCAAGCGATCAAGAGGGGCTCACGGAGTTGCTGGAGTGCGGCATCGGCCTCGCCGAACTGTCGCAAAGCGACGTCCTCGCAGCATCCTTGGAGTGGTGTCCGGAATACCCTCATTTCGCAGCCGAGTTCGCAGAGGTCCTGTGGCGAGCTGGGCGCCCCGCCGATGCTGCCGCGGTAATGGAGACAGTTCTATTTGGTACTCCTGACGAGCGTGTATACGAAGGGAGGAGGGCGGCGATTGGCTGTTTCTTGGCCGCGGTTCGTCTCGATGCGGACCTTCTGGAGGGCGCTCAGGTCGATCGAGCGATCCAGAAGGCCGCCGAGGGGCTCGCCCGCTCCTTCCGTGCCGGTGACGGGGACGATTCCCTGGCTTACTACCTCGCGGTGCAGACAGCGATCAGGATCAGGGTCCGCTGCTTGCTCGGGGGAGCCGAACTACCGGCGTTCTTGGCGGACCTCGGTTTGCTCCCGGAACTGAACGTGCGCCCAGTCAGTCGAGACCCTGCTGTTCGTTTGCGCGAGCGGGCAGACCGGCTGGTCGCGGCTGGAAAATTGTTGGGCGACAGCGGAGAGCGACGAACCGCTACGGGAGCGTACGTCCGCGCGATCGCGAGTCTCTGTGACATTGGTGCGTACCTCCTGCGTTTCGACGCCGCAGAGCTCGACGCCAGCGATTCCCGCGCCGCCCATCTCACTGCGGCACAGAGGCGCGCGGCAACAGGACTGGCCGAGCTCCGAAGCTCGTTCGGAGATGACGATCCCATCGTCTCTCGCATTGTCAGCGCCTGTAAGCAGGTTGCTGCGATCACCAAGGGTAATGCAGTACTGCCGCTGCTGTCGGAGTGGGCGACTCTGCCGATGCCGCTGCTCATCATTCATGGGCCTCAGACGCGCGCTCGGACCCATCACGAGAATGAATCGGAGACCGTCGAGGGGACACCACCCGCTTGCCATCCGGTCGCTGTCGCGCTCGCCTACATTGACGACCGACTCGTGACCGGCACCCAGGTTTTGCGACCCGGAACGGTGTACACCTTGCGGCTTGACGTCAGGCCGGGTGACTGGCCAGACTGGGCCGAGAGGCTCGATGCCGAGATTGTCAGTCATCTCAGCGCCGCCGAGGCCGTTACACCGACGTTCACCTGGCAAAGACCCGGACCACGCTCTGACGGTGACTCGCTGCGCGGCGAGGGCACGCTCATTCTGCGATTTGGACTCGCTGCCGGTCGGCCGGCGCCCCCGTTCCGTCTGTCACTTCGTATGCGGGGCCAGAGCGACGGTAAACCCCGACAGGCGGCCTGCGATATCTCTGGCCATCGTGAATTACGCCTTCGCCCATTTGACCCATCCCGCGACGCTCTGACCAGCTATCCTGTTGTCGACGAACGACTACTTGCGCTCTACGAAGACCTCCACGGCGCGGGCTATAACGAGGATCATGTCCAGGCGTTCTGTAGACTTCTTACGGCAGTCTGCCGTGTGGGTTTATCCATGACTTGGGAGAAACGGTACAAGCGAGGCAAGAGCGTGACAGAGCGTGAATTCCACGACGATCTCCACGCCCGGCTACTGGCTGATCCGGAGCTCGGCGGGCGCGTTGAGCGCAACGAACCGCTCGCGCTGGGGTACCTAGATATCAGGCACGACGCCATCACGGCCGAACTCAAAGTCGAACGAGCGATGCCAGTTACCGAGGAGCGGGCCCCGAAGTACATGGGGCAACCAACGCAGTACGCCGCTGCGGATGGGGCGAGGCTCTCGATCCTTTGCATTCTGGACATGAGTCCGAAGGACAGGCCCGTCGGCACGCCTGAAAACTACCTGTGGCGGATTCAGCCAGCCCTCCACGGCTTGACCAACCCTGAGGCGCCGTCGCTTGTGACGGTCGTTGTCGTGAATGGCAACCTACCAGTGCCAAGTGCGTGGCCGCGAAGGGCGACCGGCAGCCACACAACCCTTCCCTGAGCGAACCAGAACCTTGCCCGAGCCAGTGTTTTAAGAGGAAACGGTTGGAAGTGAACGAAAGCGAACGCTACGTCAAGATCGTGGAGTGGTCGCCAGAGGATCAGTGTTTCGTGGGGAGTTGCCCCGGGCTTCTGTACGGGGGCTGCCACGGGCCTGACGAGAGAGCGGTGTTCGCGGAACTCTGCGAGATAGTGGAGGAAGTCGTCGAGCTCTACAAGAGGGACGGGAAGGCTTTTCCGTCGCCCACCTTCGGCAGGGACTACGCCAGCGCTTCGGCTCGTTCCGGGCTCTGGGCGGTCACGTTGCCTGACCAGGAGTTTCATACGCTTCCAGAAGCTCCCCCACGCAGTGGCGCAAGGCCGGAAGCTTCGTCTGGAGCGCTCTCCAGACGGTGGGATGATCGACGGCGGCGTAGCCGTGGATCAGAAGATTCCTGAAAGACACAATCTGAGGAAGGTCGGGGATTCGTGCCGCGATCTCAGGGTCCACCTTGGACAATTGGTTCAGAGCCTCGCCGATGATCTCGAACTGTCGTTCGACGGCGGAACGAAGCTTGAGATCCTCCATGTAGTCGCCAAGGTGGAGGCCGCGCGTGAAATCAAAGATGGTGTCCGAGGCCTCCCTCACGTCCCAGAGGTAGGCTTGGGGCTCACGCCGCATAGACCGTCTCGCGTGACCGCTCGATGTCGGCCCGGAGGAAGGGATTCCGGATGGTGCCTGCCATCACCAGATCCACAGGCCGGCCCACCAAACCGGCCAACTGATCGCGCAGGCCGAAGAAGAGGTCCAGAGTGGGAGTCAGGCAGGCCTCGAACTCGACCAGGAAATCGACATCGGAGTGCTGGGGGTCGAAGTCCTCACCGCGAGCCGCCGAACCGAACACGTCCAGCCGACGCACGTGGGATTGGCGGCAGAGCGCACCAATGTCGGCTCGATGTTGAAGAAGCTGCGGATGCATGAGTTGCCCCCCCTTGCGCGTGTGCCTTGTGCCAACGCGCCTCGACTCATCATACCAGCCACGGTGCTAGGCGAGCGTCGCCCACGGAATCTCATACGCGCTACTGCGGCCGCCCTGGCCGGTCGGCACCAGGCAGCCCTTGGCGGCCAAGTCGGCCAGCTCGCGCCAAGCGGTGGCGCGGCTGGCGCGGGTCAGGCCCATGTATTTCCGGTTGTTGATCCCACCGGCAAAGCCCTCGGGACCGGCGTCGAGCAGCCGGTTCAGGACCTTGCGCTGCCGCTCGTTGAGATCCGCGGACTGGAAGCGAAGCCAGAAACGCGCCTTGCCGAGGGTGCGGGCGACGATCGAATGGGCCTCTGTGGCGGCATCCTCGACCTGCACCAGGAACCAGGTCAACCAGGGCGTGATGTCCAGGTCTCCCCGCTGGGTGCGCTCCAATGTCTTGTAATAGGCGTTGCGGCGGCGCTGGATCTGCGCCGACAGGCTGAAGAGCCGCATCGGCCGGCGGTCGTCCCGCGCGATGGCCATGTCGGTGACGGCGCGGGCCAGACGGCCATTGCCGTCCTCGAAAGGATGCAGGGTGATGAACCAGAGGTGGGCGACCCCGGCGCGCAGCAGGCCGTCCAGATCTCCGGGGGGCTCTTCGAACCAGGCGAGGAAGCGGCTGAGCTCCGCCTCCAGCCGCTCGCGCGGCGGAGCCAGAAAGTGGACCCGCTCTCCGCCCATGCCTCCGGACACCACCTCCATGGGATCCGAGCCGCGCAATTGCCCGGTGCGAATGGGGAGGAGCCCGGAGGTTCCGGATGGAAACAGCGCCGCCTGCCAACCGGACAGCCGCTCCTGTGTGAGGGGGACGTCGAAGCGCCGGGTGGCATCGAGCAGAACGTCGATGAGCCCATCGACCGAACGGGAGGGAACCGGCAGATCGTCCGTGGGCAGGCCCAGATGCCGGGCCACTGAAGACCGCACGGCGTCCAGATCCAGCCGCTCGCCTTCAATGGCGCTGGTCTTCAGGCCATCCTCGACCAGGATGCTGGCCGCTGCATCCAGGGTCAGGGCCGGGTCGAGCAGGCTGGCCGCTCCCAGGATGCGGCCCTGGGCGAACCGGGCGCGGACGAGCACCGGCGAGATCTCGGTCTCGCTCCAGCGAAAGCCGGGCCAGTCAGGGTGTTCCCAGATCCAGGAAGGCATGGCCACCTCGAATCGCCTCACGGCGTGAGGCGATTATGGCCGCTATTCGCCTCTTGATCAACGGCTCCCGGAGCCTCCCTCAGCTCTCCTCGCCCGCCCCCGGGTAGAGAAACTTCCGCATGTGCTGCTCCAGGGTGACCTGCGAGGCGGGGTCCATGAAGTTGAGGCGCAGCTCGTTGATCACCATGACTTCCATCTTCTGCCACTCGGCCCAGCAGTCGGTGCAGATGGTCTGGCGGATCTCGAGGCCGGTCTTGCCGGGGAGCGGGGGACGGGGGAGGGCGGGCGCGTCGGTGCGTCCGCAGCGGGCACAGGTGAGAGCGGTCATCGGGCCAAGGCCTCACGGAAGTAGCGGATGGTGCTCTCCAGGCCTTCCTTCAGGCTGACCTTCGGCTCCCAGCCGAGGAGGGTGCGGGCGAGCGTGATGTCCGGCTGGCGGGTCTGCGGATCGTCGACCGGCAGCGGTTTGAAGACGATCGGGCTCGCGCTGCCGACCGCCGCGCGGATCGTCTCGGCGAACTCGAGGATGGTCATCTCGTGCGGATTGCCGATGTTGACCGGTGTCGTCGCCTCGCTGTTCAACAAGCGCCAGATGCCTTCGACCAGATCGGAGACGAAACAGAACGAACGGGTCTGCTTGCCCTCGCCGAAGACGGTGATCGGCTCGCCGGCCAGGGCCTGCGGAATGAACGCCGGCACCACCCGGCCGTCGCGTACCCGCATGCGCGGGCCGTAGGTGTTGAAGATGCGCACGATGCGCACCTCCAGCCCATGCGTGCGGTGGTAGGCCATCGCCATCGCCTCGGCGAAGCGCTTGGCCTCGTCGTAGACGCCGCGCGGCCCGATCGGGTTGACGTTGCCCCAGTAGGTCTCCTTCTGCGGATGCTCCTTGGGGTCGCCGTACACCTCGGAGGTGGAGGCGAGAAGGAAGCGCGCCCGCTTCGCCTTGGCGAGGCCGAGGGCGTTGTGGGTGCCGAGGGAGCCGACTTTCAGCGTCTGGATCGGCAGCTCCAGGTAGTCGATCGGGCTCGCCGGAGAGGCGAAGTGCAGCACGGCGTCCACCGGCCCGTCGACCTCGAAGGGCCGGGAGACGTCGTGCTGCAGGAACTGGAAGTCCGCCCGGCCCAGCAGGTGTTGGATGTTCTCCGTCCGGCCGGTGAGCAGGTTGTCGACGCAGAGGACCTCGTACCCTTCGGCGAGCAGGCGCTCGCAGAGGTGGGAGCCGAGAAAACCCGCTCCTCCCGTGATCACCGCCCGCTTCAAGAGCGGGCTCCCTGGGCGGCGCCGCGCCCTTCGGGCCTCCCGATCGAGAGGTAGTCGAAGCCGGCGGCGGCCATCTTCTCCGGCTCGTACAGGTTGCGCAGGTCGAGGATCAGCGGATGGCGGAGGAGCTGGTGCAAGCGGTCGACCTCCAATTTGCGGAACTGGTTCCACTCCGTGGCGATCACCAGGGCGTCGGCGCCGTCGGCCGCCTCGTAGGCGTTGTCGCAGAAGCGCACCGCCGGGAACAGCGGACGGCAGGCGGCCATCGCCTCGGGATCGAAGGCGCGGACGGCGACGCCGCGGTCGAGCAGGCCCTGGACGATGGGCAGGGCCGGCGACTCGCGGATGTCGTCGGTGTTCGGCTTGAACGAGAGACCGAGCACGCCGACCGTCTTGCCGGCGAGCCCGCCGGGCAGCGCGGCGAGCGCCGCCTCCACCTTGCCGAGCATGCGGGCCTGGACGTGGTCGTTCGCCTGGAGCACCGCTTCGATGATGCGGAAGGAGAGCCCCTGCTCGCGGAAGATCTGGGCGATGGCGCGGGTGTCCTTGGGGAAGCAGGAGCCGCCATATCCCGGGCCGGCGGCCAGGAACTTGGGACCGATGCGGTTGTCGAGCCCCATCCCCTTGGCGACCACCTCGACGTTCGCGCCCCAGGCCTCGCAGATCTCCGCCACCTCGTTGATGAACGAGATCTTGGTGGCCAGGAAGCCGTTCGAGGCGTACTTGATCAGCTCGGCGCTCTCGATGTCAGTGATGATGAACGGCACGTCCGCCGCCACCAGGGGCGAGTAGACGTCGAGCATCAGCTCCGAGGCCTTGACATCGCGGGTGCCGATGACCACCCGGTCGGGGTTCATGAAGTCCTCGATCGCCGAGCCTTCACGGAGGAACTCGGGATTGCTCACCACGGCGAAGCGCTGTTTGCCGCCGGTGCGCTCCTGGACGATCTGCTCGATCATCTTGCCGGTGCCCACCGGGACGGTGCTCTTGGTGACGATGATCTTGAAGTCGTTCAGGTGATCGCCGATCGACTCGGCGACCTCTTTGATGAAGGTCAGGTCGGCGGAACCGTCCGAGCGCGGCGGCGTGCCGACGGCGATGAAGACGGCGCGCGCCTCTTCGATCGCCGGGCCGAGCTCGGTGGTGAAGCGCAGCCGCCCTTCCTTCATGTTCTTTTCGACCAGGGTCTCGAGACCCGGCTCGTAGATCGGAACCTTCCCACGGGTCAGGGCCTCGACCTTGGAACGGTCCTTGTCGACGCCGACCACGGTCATGCCGAAGTCGGCGAGACAGGCGCCCGTCACCAAGCCGACGTAACCGCTACCCACGACGCATATGTTCATGGCTTGAGCTCTCGTGTCAGGGGTGAATCTTGGCCGCGTCCGGCTTTGCGCTCGCGGTACCAGTGGACGAACCGGCGCAACCCTTCCCGGATCGGGACCTTGGGGGCATAACCCAGAAGGCGCGCAGCTTTGGAAACGTCGGCATAGGTGATCGGAACGTCTCCGGGTTGGCTCGGAAGATAATCGATGCGCGGCTCGACGGCAAGCTCCTCGGCGATCCAGCCCACCAGGTCCTTCAAGGACGTGGTGTCGGCGCCTCCGAGGTTGAGGATCTCGAACCCGGGTGCCAGGTCGAGGGTCGCGACGAGACCGTCCACGATGTCGTCGACATAGGTGTAGTCGCGCCGGCTGCCGCCGTCGCCATACATCGGGACCGCCTTGCCGTTCCACAGGAGGTCGGTGAACTTGTGGATCGCCATCTCCGGCCGCTGCGCCGGGCCGAAGACCGTGAAGAAGCGCAGGCAGGCGGTGCGGAAACCGTAGAGGTGATGGTAGTTGTAGCAGAGCAGCTCGCCCGCGCGCTTGGTCGTGGCGTAGGGGCTGATCGGCTGGTTCACCTCGTCGGCCTCGGAGAACGGCACCTTCTCGTTGATCCCGTAGACCGACGAGGAGGAACCGAAGAGGAACAGGTTCGGTCCATGCCGACGGGCCGCCTCCAGCAGGCGCAGGGTGCCGATGCAGTTGACGTCCTCGTAGAGGATCGGCTCGGCCAGGCTCGGCCGCACCCCGGCTCGCGCCGCAAGATGGACGACCGCGTCGAACCGGCCTTCGGCAAAGAGAAGGTCGATCTTCTCCGCGTCCCGGATGTCGCCCTCGATCAGCTTGTACGCCGGGTGCTCCAGGAAGGGAACGACGTTCTCGCGCTTCAGGGCGGGGTTGTAGAAGTCGTTGAAGTCATCGAGCACCGTCACCCGCTCGCCCCGGGCGAGCAGGCGCCGGGTCAAATGCGAGCCAATGAAGCCCGCGCCGCCGGTCACCAGGATGTGCATGGACATGTTCGGCTCTTTCGGTCCCTCGTGAAGATGGAGGCAAGGCGGTTCCGCGGACGGTGTCACGTCCTCGTGACGTCAGGATATCGCGGTGAGCGCCCGGGTGCACGCCGGCTTCACGCGCGGATCGGCCACCAGAAGACGGCGTGGGCGAGCCCGAAGGCCGTGTCGGCGGCGGCCAGGGGCCAGAGCCCCGCGAGGTCCGGCCCGCGCAGCGCCGCGATCGCCAGGACGAGACCACCGAGCAGGCGGCCGGCGATGGCCACGGCGATGACGCCGCTGTAGCGCCGGCTGTCGTGCGCCGCGAGCAGGTAGACGCCGGCGAGGATGGTGAGGAGCACGGCCATCACCCAGAGGTAGAACATCGCCTCCGGCGGGGGGAGCGGCAGGTGGAGAAGCCGGGCCGGCAGCCCCGGGGCCGCCAGCATCAGCACGGCGAAGCCGAGGTCGTAGAGGGCGCCGAGGACAAGGCTGGCGCGCAGGAGGGCCAGCCAGCGGAAGCGTTGGGCGAAGTCGGTTTTGACGCTCACGGAAGGGGATTGTAGCAGGGGGCCGGGGCGGCATCTCCTGGACGACCTGGACGGCGGCGGGTGCGGCGACAGAGAATAGGCGCGGAAGGAGATCCTCCACCCTTGAGCCGTCTGGCCGCCAAGATCTTCGCGACACTCACCGGCAACCTCTTTCTGGCGGTCGGCAGCCTCCTGCTGGGGACGCTCGCCATCCTGGGGAGCTGGGTGCCGCCGCGGGGGACCTGGGTGTTCGTGATGGCGCGCCTGTGGTCGGTCCTGGCGCTGCGCGCGAGCCTGCTGCGCGTCGAGGTCCGCAAGGAGGTGGAGATCGATCCGGCCCGGAGCTACGTCTTTCTGGCGAACCACCAGAGCCTGTTCGACATCCCGTTGCTGCTCGCGACCGTGCCCGGCCCGGTGCGGATGATGGCCAAGCGGAGCCTCTTCCGGATTCCCATCTTCGGCTGGGCGCTCTCCGCCGGCGGCTTCATCCCGATCGACCGGGGAGACCGCAGCACCGCCCGCGACAGCTTCGCCTCCGCCATCGCCCACATCCGCGGCGGCACCTCGATCCTCCTCTTCCCGGAAGGCACCCGCTCCCTGGAGGACACCCTGCTCACCTTCCAGCGCGGCGGCTTCCTGCTCGCCTTGAAGAGCGGCCTGCCGATCGTCCCGGTGGGAATCCGCGGCACCCGGGCGGTGCAGCGCAAGGGCGCCTGGACGATCGTGCCCGGCCCGGTGAGCATCTCCTACGGCACGCCGATCGATACGGCGTCGTATGGCGTCCGCCGGAAGAAAGAGCTGATCGAAGAGGTGCGGCGGCGGGTGGCGGAGCTGGCGGGGTTGGCGGTCGGGGAGGAGGAGGCTAGCTGAGCAGGCCTCGCTGCAGGCCGAAGTGAGGCGCAGCGTCCAGGAGGCGTCTGTCGTTCGAGTAGATGCGCTCATAACCGTGTCGGCGCGCACAAGCCAGGTGCAGGGCATCCAAGGAGCGGACGAAGGCTTCGGAGGGAAGGCGACGGGTCGTTTCCTGGGCGGCGGCGATCAGCTCGTTGGTGACAGGCAGCCAGCTCCAGAGCCCGTCCTCACAGTCGAGCTGGAACTGGGCGATGAGGGCTGTCTGGGCGGCTGCCGTGAGTGCCCCTTCGCGAAGCTTGCGCGAGAAGACCAACTCGGTCTCCAGCCGGCCGATGGCCATGCTGGCGACGCCCGCCGAATTTTCGGCGAGGGCGCGGACGGCTTCGCTTTCCGGTTCCTGGAGGTAGAACTTCGCGATGAAGGCGGCGTCGAAATACAGCATGGGGAGCTATTGGCTGTCGCGATCTTCCCGGACGATCTGCGTGCTGTCCGTTCCGTTCCGCAGCGCTCCGGTATCGAGAAGCTCCTGGTAGGCCGGAAGGACGCGCCGACGTTGGAACGGCCTGTCGGCAGATCGGCTCTGGGCAGGCTCGATCCGGGCGATCGGCGCGCCGCGATCCGTGATGACCATGCCACCCAGCAGAACCGCCTCGCGGACGAGCGTTCCGGTGTTTTCGTGCAACTCGCGGAGGGAGACGCGCTTCATGTGTCACAGTGTGACTCAACGGGAGCGGCGGGTCAATCGGCGTGCAGGCCAAGGTGTGGTGCCAAGCCGCCTCCGGGCGGCCCCCGGCCCCGTGGTACGATCCAGGGATGGCAACTGACTTCGAATCGGCGGTTTGGGACGCTCTCAAGAAGGTCAAATTCCCCGGCATGAGCCGGGATATCGTTTCGTTCGGCTTCGTCCAGCGGGTCAATGCGTGTGCGGGCTCGGTGGTCGTGGACCTCCAGATGGCGACGCACAACCCGGGCGCGGCGCAGCAGATCAAGGACGACGTGGAGAAGGCGGTTCGCACCGTTCCGGAGGCCCAGGAGGTGCGGGTCAACCTGAACGTGCAGAAGCCTCCCACCCGGGAGGAGTCGGCGCAGCGCGCGGTCTCCCAGGACTCCAAGCTGATCCCGGAGGTGCGCCATGTGGTGGCGGTGGCGAGCGGCAAGGGCGGGGTCGGCAAATCGACGGTGGCGGCGAACCTGGCGGTGACGCTCGCCCAGCTCGGCCACCGCGTCGGCCTGCTCGACTCGGACATCTACGGCCCGTCGGTGCCGATCATGTTCGGCATCACCGACAAGCCGATCGTCCACGGCGAACGCATCCAGCCCTTCCGGAAGTACGGCGTCTCCCTCATGTCGCTCGGCTTCATCCTGGACACCGACACGCCGGTCATCTGGCGCGGTCCCATGGTGATGCGGGCGCTGGAGCAGATGCTCGGTGACGTGGACTGGGGTCCCCTCGACTACCTCGTGCTCGACCTGCCGCCCGGCACCGGCGACGCACAGCTCACCCTCACCCAGCGCATCCCCCTGGCCGGCGCGGTGATCGTGACCACGCCGCAGGACGTGGCGCTGATCGATGCCCGCAAGGGCCTTGCGATGTTCCGCAAGGTCAACGTGCCGGTCATCGGGATCATCGAGAACATGTCCTCCTTCGTCTGCCCGCACTGCGGCGAGACGACGGACATCTTCAAGAAGGAAGGGGGCCGCAAGACGGCCGACCTGCTGGACACCGCCTTCCTGGGGGCGATCCCGCTCGATCCCAAGATCGTCCTCGGCGGCGACGCCGGGGTGCCGATCGTGGTCTCCGAGCCGGACGGTGCGCACGCCGAGGCCTTCCGCCAGGTGGCGGTGGCGGTGGTGGAGGAAGTCGCGCGGCAAGAGGCGGCGAAGCCCAAGCTCTCGATCGTGTGAGGAAGGGGACCGGGGGGTGCGGGTCGCCATCATCGCGGATTCCCATCTGAGCGGTCCCGGCGGTCCCGCCGGTCCCTTTGTGGAGCAGCTCGCCGCGCTTCCCACCCAGGGGTGCGGCCGGCTGATCCTCCTGGGGGACATCTTCCAGGCCTGGATCGGCTCCTCCCGCTTCGAGACCGCGGACATCCGAGCCGTCGTCGAGGCCTTGCGCGCGCTCCGTCGCGGCGGGCTGCGCATCGACTACGTCGAAGGCAACCGCGACTTCTTCCTGAAGGACAGCCCGTACGCCGACGCCTTCGATTCCGTGGCGACCGAGGTGTCCTTCGAGGCCGGCGGCACGCGCTACCTCGCGGTGCACGGCGACGGCCTGAACGACCGCGACCGGCAATACCTCTTCTGGCGCTGGCTCTCGAAGAGCGCTCCGGTGCGCCTCGCCGTCACCCACATCCCCCGCCGTCTCGCGCACAAGCTGGTGTCCTCCACCGAGCAGCGCCTCTCGCAGACCAACTTCAAGCACAAGATGAACATCCCCGAAGCCGCAATCCGCCGCTACGCCGAGCGCCGCTTCGCCGAGGGGCACGACGTGCTGCTGCTCGGCCACTTCCACGAGGAACGGCACTGGCCGGTCGCGGGCGGGGAGGTGCGTCTGCTGGAGGCGTGGTTCTCCAGCCGCCGGGTGGAGTGGGTGGGGTAGGGGCCATGTCCTTCCGCGTCACCATGCTCGGCTCCGGCACCTCGACCGGTGTGCCGGTGATCGGCTGCCTGTGCGCGGTGTGTACCTCGGACAATCCCAAGAACAAACGGACGCGCCCGGGGCTCAAGCTGGAGATCGGCGAGCGGGTGCTGCTGGTGGACACGCCGACCGATCTGCGCGTGCAGGCGCTGCGCTTCGGCCTGCCGCGGCTCGATGCGGTGCTGTACACCCATGCGCATGCGGACCACATCTTCGGGCTCGACGACATCCGGATCTTCAACTTCCGGCAGAAGGCCGCGATCCCCTGCCACGGGTCGGTGGCGACGCTCGCGGCGCTGCGCCGCACGTTCGCCTATGCGTTTGAGCCGGGGCAGGAGGGGGGCGGCAAGCCGCAGCTCGACCTGATTCCGGTGGTGGGGCCGTTCGAGCTGCTGGGGCTGAGCATCGTGCCGGTGCCGATCTGGCATGGCCGGATGGAGGTCTTCGGCTATCGCTTCGGCCGTTTCGCCTACGTCACCGACTGCAACGTCATCCCGGAGGAAAGCTTCGACCTCCTGGACGGCGTGGAGATCCTGATCCTCGACGCGCTGCGCTATCGGCCGCATCCCACCCATTTCTCCCTGGAGGAGGCGCTCGCGGCGGCGGCGCGGATCGGTGCCCGGCGCACGATCTTCACCCACTTTTCCCATGACATCGATCACGACGCGCCGGACATCGAGCTGCCGGCGGGAGTGGAGCTGGGCTATGACGGTCTCGTCTTCGACGTTGGATGAGGTGCGGATCCCCTCCGGCCGCCGGGTGAGCGGCCGGCTGCGGGTCCCCTCCTCGAAGAGCCTCACGAACCGCTACCTGAATCTGGCTCTCCTGAGCCGCGCGCCGCTCGTCCTGGAGCATCCGCTCCGTTCGGAGGACACCCACCTGTTCCTGGACGCTCTCCGGCGGTGCGGCTTCGGGGTGGAGGAGGAGGGCGAGCGGGTGCTCCTGGAGCCGGGGCCGGCGCCGGCCGGTGAGGTGGAGATCTTCTGCGGTGCCTCGGGGACCATGCTCCGCTTTCTCGTCGCGACCCTCGCGGCGCTTCCCGGGGTCTGGCGGCTGGACGGCATCCCCCGGCTGCGCGAACGGCCGGTGCGTCCGCTGGTCGACGCCCTGCGCCGGCTGGGGACCCGCATCGACTATCTGGCCGCCGAGGGGTTCGTGCCGCTGCGCATCGAAGGCGGGACGCTCGGCGCCGGCTCGACCGTGATCGATGCGGGCGAGTCGAGCCAGTACCTCTCGGCGCTGCTGATGGCCGGCTTGCGGGCACCGGGAGAGGTGATCGTGGACGCGGCGGCGCTGACCTCCGAGCCCTATGTGGACATCACGCTCGATGTCGTCGCCGCGTTCGGCGGGCGGATCGAGGTCCTGGGGCCGCGCACCTGGCGGGTGGTGCCGTCCTCTTTGGCGGCCGGGCGGGTGGAGGTCGAAGGGGACTGGTCGGCCGCCGCCTATCCGGCCGCGGCGGCGGCGTTGACCCGGGGCGAGGTGACGTTGACCGGCCTGCTGCAGACCTCCCGCCAGGGGGACCGCGGCTTTGCCGATCTGCTGGCCGCGATGGGGGCCGAGGTGGCCTGGGAGGCCGGTGCCATGACGGTGCGCGGTGGTGCTCCCCTGCGCGGGGTGGAGGCGGATCTCTCGGCGATGCCCGATCAGGTGCCGACGCTCGCCGCACTGGCGCCGTTCGCGCAGGGGACGACCCGCATCTTCAACGTCGCCCACCTGCGGATCAAGGAGAGCGACCGCCTGGAGGCGATGGCCACCGAGCTGCGCAAGCTCGGCGCCGCTGTCGAGGAAGGGCCGGACTGGCTGCGTCTCGCCGGCACCTGGGCGGAGACCGTGCCGGCCGACGCCGCCGAGGTGCGGATCGATCCGCGCGGCGACCACCGCATCGCCATGGCCTGCGCTCTGGTGGGCCTGCGCCGGCCGGGGGTGGTGATCACCACTCCCGGCGTGGTCGCCAAGTCCTACCCGGAGTTCTGGCGGGATCTGGCGTCGTTGACCTGACGGCTCTACCGCCAGGCGAACCGCGGCTGCTCGAAGTGTGCCACCCGGGTGGCGCGGCCGTGGAGCGCGACCTCCGCGAGCTGATGGAGGATCGCCGCCGTCGGTGCATACAGAAGGCCCCGCGGAGGAAGCGACAAGGCGAAGACCGGCGCCCCACCGGGAGGACCCGGCTGCAGGACGACCCGGTCGGGGGTCAGCTCGGCGAGCGGCAGAAGCTCCACGGAGGCCACTTCGTTGGGATCGGGGCGCAGGGCGGCTCCGGCGGTGCCCCAGACGACGACCGGTGTGATCACGAAACCGGAGCGGGTCGCGTAGTCGTCCAGCCGGCCGAGCACCTGCTCCTGCGCCACGGCGAGCCCCACCTCTTCTTCCAGCTCGCGCAACGCCGCGGCCTCCGCCGTTTCCCCCGGCTCTGAGCGTCCGCCCGGGCAGGCCCACTGCCCACCA
Source organism: Holophagales bacterium UBA5704 (assembly GCA_002420005.1). Classification (GTDB taxonomy): domain Bacteria; phylum Acidobacteriota; class Thermoanaerobaculia; order Multivoradales; family UBA5704; genus UBA5704. The sequence continues at coordinate 98,362 of DIHE01000171.1, forward strand.
TGCCGGCGCAGCCCGGCGGCGCGAATCGTCAATACCACCGCCGCCCGGTCCTCGGCGTCCGGCATCACCACGACGGCCACCGCCGCCGCCCGTTTTCCCTCCGCCGGAACGCTCTGCCGCGCAAACCCGGCGAGGTGCGCCGTGAGCCGCGCGCGCAGGGCCTCGTCGAAGGGCAGCTCGGTCATGGCCGACCTTGCCTCCTACTTCTCCTCCAGCACCCACAGCTCCCGCCCCGTGCGGGGCTCGAAGCCGCTGAAGAAGAGGCGGTCGCCGACCGGGTAGAAGCCATCGCAGCCCTCAACGTCGAGCGGCTCGACCGTGGCTCCGGTGCCATCCCAGGCGTAGCAGCCGGAGCTGTTGCCGGAGACGATCAGGTGGCTCCCGAAGGCGGAGGCTGAGCCGGAGTAGGTGAAGATGGATTGGCCGTCCGGGGTGAGCAGCGGGAACGTCCCTGCGGAGGTTCCATCGGTCACCCAGAAGTGGTAGGTGGAGTCGATGAAGAGTAGCCGTTGTCCGAAGGCGGTCGGCCCGCGGAAGCCCCAGAAGCCGTCCTCCGGCAAAGGTGGGGCCTCCACCTTCTTGGTGCCGGCCTGTGTTCCGTCGGTGACCCAGAGCTGGTGCGGGTCCACGCCCGGAGGTTGTTCCTCCAAGGTGACGAAAAAGAAGGCGCGGGAGCCGGCGGCGAAGACTCCGTCGACAGAGGCCGTGCCCGGTGTCTCCAGAGGGAAGGTACCCCCTTGCGTTGCGTCCGAGACCCAGAGCCGTTCGTTCAAGGAGGTGGGAAGCCGTGCGGCGAACAGGAGCTTCCCCGGGATCTCGGCGAGCCGAAGCGGAAAATTTTCGTTCTCGAGCGGGGCGAGCTCCGGGCGGACCTCCGACAGGCGACGGATTCCCTCGGTGCCGCCGTCCGCGGTCCAGATGTTCGAGAAATCGTCGTAGCGGCGGAAAATCAGGCGGCCCTGGAGGAGCATGGGCGAGCCGGACAGCTCGATCGAGGAGGCCCCCGTTTCCGGGCCGGTGACCTGCCGGGTCGTCTCCGCAGTTCCTTCGCTCGCCCAGAGCCGGGTGCCGTGATCCGCGTCCTGGGCGAAGAAGAGGACCTGCGTCCCCACGGTGAACGGCCTGTCGACGACCGCCACGCCGGGTGGTGTCAGCCGCACGATGCCGGATTCCGTGCCTTCCGTCGCCCAGAGGGCCGACGAGTACGGCGGTGCATTGCGGACCTGCCCGGTGAAGAGCAGGCGCCCGCCGAGGCGTGTCGCCGTCGAGTCATCCGAAATCCCCATCCGCGGGCCGCGTGGCCCCGGGACGGCGAACGTTCCCGCGGCGGTGCCGTCGCTCGACCAGAGACGGAATCCGATGTCGGAGCCGTAGGCCATGGTCCGGAAGAGGAGCCGGTCTCCCACGGAGCCCAGCGGGGAAGGGTAGGAGCCGCCGTTGGTGGCCAGTTCCAGGTCGAAGGACATCATGGTGGTCTCGGGCGTTCCGCCGCTGCTCCACAGCTCCTCGCCGAAGGCCTCGTCGGCTGCGGCGAAATATCCGGAGCGCTGGATCCCGGTGGTGGCGGTCACACCCGGCGGCGTCAGCCGCACCGTGCCGCCGGCTGTGCCGTCCGAGTGGAACAGCGCACGGGGACCATCCGGGCCGGCCGCCGTGAAATCAACGCCATAGGGGACGGTGGCGTTCTGGCTCGTGAGGTCTCGCGGGTCGCTGCCGCACGCACCGGGGCAGAGATCGCTCACCAGGCGGGTGCCTTCCGGGGAGCCGTCGGTCGCCCAGAGCTCCCGGCCGTGGACGCCGTCATCGGCCGGGAAATACCAAGTCCCCTCGACGTGGATCGCTGGAACGCCGATCGAGCGCTGCGCGTCGGCGGGGAAGCGGGTCAGTCTGCGGGTGCCTGCGACGGTGCCGTCGGTCGTCCAGAGCTGCCGGCCGTGCAGCCCGTCATCGGCCACCAGGAAGGCCCGACCCTCGATCACCTTGGCTTCGAAGATCGTGGCACCGCCCCGGCGGGGTCCGATGGTGGTGAAGGGGCGGAGAGGACGCCCGGTGCCGTCGCTCCACCAGAGCTCCGGTGCGGCTCCGGAGATCGTGAGCAGGAACCGGCCGCGCAGAAATCCGGCGAGGCGCAGCGGGACCGTTTTTCCCGGGGCGGGGGCGACGAGGGGGAAGGTGCCGGCGGGTGAGCCGTCGGTTCGCCACAGCGCGGTTCCCCGCGTGGGATGCCGGGCGATGAAGAAGGACCTCGCTCCGTCAGTGCCCCACCAGGAAAGCCAGTCGCGCGCCAGCGCGCCATCGTCGAGGGCAAGAGGCCGGGCGATCTCGACGATCCCGGGCTGGGGCGAAAAGGTCGGCATCCAGAGGCCCCGGCCGCGGCCCTGATCGGCCTCGAAAGCAACCGGCCCGTCGCCCTGCGGGTCGCCATGCACGGCGCCGAGGCGCCCCACCCGCTCCGGCGTGAAGAGCGTGGATCCGAAGAACGGCCAGCCGTCGACGATCCAGAAGCCCCAGCCCCCCGCATCCTCCCGGGCGGCGTACACACTGCCCCACACCTGGCGGATCTCGGCGCGCCGCAGGCTCTGCTGGATGCCGCCTTCCCGCTCGTCCACCGTCCAGAGCTCACGATTACCAAACGCCGTGAACGCGAAGCCATGGCGCAGGCTGGTGAGCTGGCGTGGGCTGGAGCCCACCGCGTAGGAGGTGGGCTCGATGTCGCGCACCAGCCGTGGCACGAGGCCGGCCTGGGCGGGGGAGGGGACGAGGAGCGGGAGCAGGGTCAGAACACAGCTGCGCCACAAGGAGGGCATGAAAGAAGGATAGCACCCCCGTTTGCCGCTCATTGTCCACAGGTGGCGAAGGCCAGGGTGTCCTGGATCGGCTTGAAGGCGGTGCCCTGCTGGTTGATGTAGACCTTCGAGTTGTTCTCCTGCTTGTCGGTCACCGTGATCACCGTGCGGACGTTGGTCAGGCCACCGGCGAACACCCAGTAGCGGTTGTTGAGGCTGCAGCCGTCGATGACCTTGATCACCGCTTCGACGTTGGCTTCGTCGAAGAACCACAGATACCCGGTCTGGTCGGTCAGCTTCTCCACGCGGGCGGCGGTGGGCAGTCCGGTCTCCGTCTGGAAGGTGGCCTGGACGGCGAAGCGGCCGTTCAGCAGGCAGAGGGTGAAGTCGTCCGGGATGCAGCCGTTGGCGAAGAACTCGGCGCGGACGCCCATCGCGCGGGCCTCGGATTGCACGTCCTGGAAGTCCGTCCAGTGGGCGCCGGCGTCGTCCGAGCCGAAGATCTCGGCAGTGGGTGTGCTCGTGCTTTCATCGGCACAGAGGTAGAAGTCGGGGTTGGCGATCTGGTTCCAGGTGGCGCCGACATAGATCGAGCCGGAGCTGACCCCGACGTCGAGCAGCGAACAGTCGTAGCCGAAAAAGGTGGACGCCGTGCTCGAAATTCCGTTCGCCGTCACCGCCCGGGTGCCCAGCAGGGTGCCCGGCCGGCCGCCGGGGCCGTTGTCGTCATACACCATCAAGTTGTAGGAGAGCAGGGTGCTGGCCGGGTTGTCAGAGATCCAGCAGAGACAGGCGCGGGTGAGAAGGGATGGGTGAGACGGCGGGGTGAGCCGCTGGACGATCTGCGAGCTGCTGCCGATCACGAAGTAGCCGCTTTCGAAGGTTCCGTCGTCCACCTTCACACCGCCGGTACAGGTGGGGCCGGCGGGCGCGAAGATGACCCCGGGGCTTTGCAGGCTGCCGATGTCGAAGGCCTGGGCGGTGGCCAGGGGCGACGAGGCCCCGGCGGCGAGGAGCAAAAGGGCGAGAGCTCTCGTCATGCGCATCGTGGACTCCTTTCAGATCTCAATCTTGTCTACGGGCGAGGAGAGAAAAGCGTTGGGGGACTTCGCCGGAAAGCCGGGGGCGAGTATGCTTCCGCTGATCCGTCGCGCTTTCGGAAGAAGAGAGGTCTCTCATGGCTCACCATCGTTCCCTGGGGCGCGGGCTCGCGGCCTCCGTCGCCCTGTCCGCCCTCCTGCTCAATGTCTCCTGCTCGGTCAATCCGGCGACCGGCCAACAGCAGCTCGCCTTCTATAATGAAGAGGAAGAGATCCAGCTCGGCCGCGAATCGGACGAGGAGATCGTCGCCTCGGTCGGACTCTACGACGATCCGGAGCTGCAGGCCTATGTCGAGGGGCTCGGCAAGAAGCTGGCTGCCGAATCCGAGCGCCCGAACCTGCCCTGGAGCTTCAAGGTGCTCGACGACCCGGCGGTCAATGCGTTCGCCTTGCCGGGCGGATACATCTACGTGACGCGCGGCCTGCTCACCCACATGGGGTCGGAGGCGGAGCTCTCCGGCGTGATCGGGCATGAGATCGGTCATGTCACCGCGCGCCACGGGGTCAACCAGGCGAGCAAGCAGATGCTCGCCATGCTCGGTGTCGGTCTGATCTCGGTGCTCGACGAGGACCTCGGAACCGTCGCGGGCGTGGCGAGCCTGGGTCTCGGCCTCCTCTTCCTCAAATACAGCCGCGACGACGAACGGCAGGCGGACGACCTCGGCCTCCGCTACATGACACGCTCCGGCTTCGATCCGCGCGAGATGCCCGGAGTCTTCACCGTGCTCCAGGGCGTGGCCGAGGTCGAGGGCGGCGGGCGCCTGCCCGGCTGGCTCTCCACCCACCCCGATCCGGGGGCACGCCACGATCGCATCCAGAAGGAAGTCGCTGCGCTCCCCGGCGACTTCACGACCGCCACGGTCAACCGGGACGGCTACCTGCGCCGGCTCGACGGTCTCGTGTTCGGGGAGAACCCGCGCGAAGGATACTTCGAAGGAAACGCCTTCCTGCACCCCGACCTGCGTTTCCGCGTCGACTTCCCCGAAGGCTGGGAGACCAGCAATGAGAAGGCGTCGGTGTCGGCCACCGCTCCAGGGGAGGATGCCCTGGTCCAGGTCTCGCTGACCCAGGCGGGCACTCCGGAGGAGGCGGCGGACGAGTTCTTCAACGAAGAGGGCCTGAGCCAGGGCGATCGCTGGAGCAAGGGAATCCATGGTCTTCCCGCCTCCTGGAACCGGTTCGACTACCGGGATGAGGACTCCGCCTTGAGCGGCACGGTGGCCTTCGTCCGCCACAATGGGCAGGTCTACCAGCTTCTCGCCGTCGCGAGCGAAGAGGCTTGGGACCGCCAGCAGAGAGACCTGGAGAGGGCGTTGTCCAGCTTTTCCCGGCTGGAGGATCCGAAAGCCCTCAACGTGCAGCCACGCCACCTGCGCCTGGTCCAGCTGCCCGGGGAAATGACCTTGCAGGGCTTTCAGGAGAAGCACCCTTCCGACATCCCGATGCAGCTTCTGGCCCTGATCAACGGCGCCCGCCCGGAGGATCGGCTGCCGGCGGGGACCTTGGTGAAACGGGTGACCGGTGCGCGTTGAGGAGTTGACCTGACAAAGAGTTGACACCCGCCTGCTTTCGAGTAGGATTTGTACCCAAATCAGCGTCTCGCTTCAGGCTCCCCGGCCGGGCCGTTCGCCGCGGGAGCCTCCAGCCGGGTTCAGATGGCGCCCATGTCCGATCGAAAGACTTGCCTCAGGAGGAATCAAATGCGTGTTCTCCCGGATCATCGCAAGAGCTGGCTTGCTCCGCCGGCTGTGTTGCTGTGTGTGCTCATCGCCATGGGCCTCGACCCGCGGGCGGCTTCGGCCGTGGGTGGAGCGAGCCGCTGGACGTTGGAGGAGGGCGAAACGGTCGAGGTGTCCGGCGATCTGGCTGCCGGCGGCTTCGACCACGCCGCCCGCACCGAGGACGGCCGCATCCAGGTCCTCGTCGAGCTCAACGATCCCCCCGCGGCGGTCATCTATGGTGAAGCGATGCGGGGCGCTGCGGCCTCCGACCGTCAGGCGCGCGCCCAGGCCGGTGCGTTGTCGAAGGCACAGGTTTCAAAGATCGAGGCGGCGCAGCGCGGCGTCGCCGGAGCGCTCACCTCCTCGGCGATCGGCGCGCGCGAGCTGTACCGCGTCACCAAAGCGCTCAACGGCATCGCCGTCGCGGTCGAGCGTGACCGGATTCCGGAGATCCTGAAGATCGCCGGTGTCAAGCGGGTCGTGCCGATCCTTCCCGAGGTGCCGACCAACTCGACGAGCGTTCCGTTCATCGGCACGCCGAACGTCTGGGCGAACACGATCGGCCTGCCGGCGGGTGCGGACGGAACGGGGATGCGGATCGGCATCATCGACTCCGGCATCGACTACCTCCATCCGGCGTTCGGCGGCCCCGGTGCCACGGCGACGGACTACACCACCGAGCGCACCGACACCACCGCCTTCACGACGGTGGGGACCGCCACGGGCGGCTCCTATCCGACCGCGAAGGTGGTCGGCGGTCATGACTTCGCGGGCGATGCCTACACCGGGTCCAACGCGCCGGCTCCTGACCCGAACCCGATGGACTGCGGTGGCCATGGCAGCCACGTTGCCGGGAGCGCGGCGGCCTTCGGCATGACCGCGGGCGGTGCCACCTTCACCGGCCCGTTCGACGCCAATCCGTCGACCTACAGCGGCCTGCTCATCGGCCCTGGCACGGCGCCCAAAGCTCTGCTCTACGGCCTGCGCGTGTTCGGCTGTTTCGGCAGTACCGGTCTCACCACCCAGGCCATCGACTGGTCGCTCGACCCGAACGGCGACGCCGATCTCTCGGATCACCTCGACGTGATCAACATGTCGCTGGGCTCGGCCTTCGGGAGCGCGGTGAACGCCTCCGCGCTCTCCTCCGACAACGCGGCCCTGGCCGGCGTGATCGTGGTCACCTCGGCGGGCAACAGCGGTGACACCTTCTTCATCTCCGGCTCGCCGGGCTCGGGCTCGCGCGTCATCGCCACCGCGGCCTCGGTCGACGACGGCATCGCGGTGGCGACCGTGCAGGTCAACTCGCCGGGCTCGATCGCCGGTGGCTACCTCGCCGGTACAGCGAGCTACGGATCCGCGCCGAGCGGCCAGACGGCGGACGCGGTGATCGGCCTGGATGCGACGACCCCTGCGGCGACCTGCGGAACCTCCTCGACCGACGGCTGCTGCCCGTTGACCAACGCTGCGGCGATGGCCGGCAAGATCTGTGTGGTGGACCGCGGCACCTGCGGCTTTATCGTCAAGAGCTTGAATTGCCAGAACGCCGGCGCGATCGGCGTGATCGTGGTCGACAACGCGCCGGGCACACCGCCGCCGGGCCTGGGTGGTACCGATCCGTCGATCACCATCCCGTCGGTGCGCATGACACTGGCGAACGGCACGACGCTCAAGAACACCATCACCGCGACGCCGCCGGTCAACGTGACGCTCAGCGGCCAGAGCGGCGCCGACACCGTGGCGAGCTTCTCGTCGCGCGGTCCGCGCCGGATCTTCGGCTCACCGCTGCGCCTGAAGCCCGACATCGCGGCACCGGGGCAGAGCATCACCTCGGTCGAGACCGGCAACGTCTGCACGACCGCCACCTCGGGCAGCTTCAGCTGCACCGGCGTCGCCGATCCTTCCGGGATCCAGGTGGGGGTCCGTTCGCTCACCATCTCCGGCACCTCGATGGCCAGCCCGCACATGGCCGGCATCATGGCCCTCCTGCGCCAGCTCAAGCCCGACTGGTCGGTCGAGGAGCTGAAGGCTTTGGCGATGAACTACGCGCTGCCCAGCCCCACCTTCTTCCCCGCGGGAGCGCCGCCGAAATTCGGTCCTTCCCGTGTCGGTGCCGGCCGCGTCGATCCCTCCAAGTCGGCCGTGGGCGACGTCATCGCCCTGAACGCCGAGGACGAGGGTCTCGTCGCCGTCACCTTCAACCCCGAGGTGGCGGGCGTCACCACGCAGGTCAAGAAGGTCCGCATCGTCAACCGCGGTCTGACCTCCCAGACCTACACCCTCGCTTTCGACAACGTGGTCGATGCGCCGGGCGTCGCCTTCTCGCTGCCGGGTGGATCTTCGGTGACTGTGCCGGCAGGAAGCTCGGTCGTGATCGACGTCCAGATGTCGGCCGACTCGTCCCAGATGGACCACACGCGGGACGCCTCTCTGTTTGCCACCCAGGGCATCCAGGCCAACTACGGCGACCAGCCGCGCAACTTCCTGACCGAGGAGGGCTCGTACCTTACGTTCAGCCAGGGCGCCACTCTCAAGCTGCGCGTGCCGGTCTACATGGCGGAGCGGCCGGCCTCGATGATGTCGGCGCCGCCGACCATCGTCACCGGCGGAGCCGGCACCGGCTCGACGACCATCCCGCTTTCCGGGACCCACGTCTGCACCGGCACGCTCGGCGCCGGCCCGACTTGCACCGGAACCTTCCCTCTCGACGTGGAATCGCTGGTTTCGCCCTTCGAGCTGCAGGTGGTTTCGCCGGTCGATCCGGTCAACTCCACCAGCTATGCCGACATCCAGTACGTGGGTGTCTCGTTCCTGCCGGGGACGGGCAGCCCGAGCCTCACCAACGACCTCGTCCTGTTCGGCATGTCGAGCTGGGGAGACTGGTCGACCTTGAACGAGGTCTCCTACAACATCTGCATCGACCACAACGAGGACGGCGTCTACGACAAGATCGTCAACAACGTCAGCCCGGCGATCTTCGTCGCGGGCGCCTCGCTCAATGACAACTTCGTGCGCACCGTGCGTGACGTCCCCGGCACCACGTCCTCCATCCTCGGGCTTGCGTCCTTCGTGAACCTGCTCGGGCCGGACGTCATCGACTCGGCGCTGCATCTGAACAACGTCATGGTCCTGGCGGCCACTCCGACCCAGCTCGGCTTCACGAGCACGGCCGACACCACGTTCCGCTACAAGGTCGTCACCTGTCCGGCCACCAACTCCTCCTGCGCGCGGACGACCACCGGGGACCGGTGCTCGCCCGCGGCCGGAACCTTCTTCGACCAGGCGGCCGGGCCCTTCTTCTACAACTGGGGTGCCCAGGGGTTGAACTTCGGCGGCAACTTCCTGGACGAGGACCTGAACGGCAACAGCCTGCCGGTCTCCTGGAACACCGCCAACATGGCCACCAACGGATCGGCCGGCGCCCTGCTGCTCCATCACCACAACAAGGCCGGCACGCGGGCCGAGGTGGTGCTGCTCGACACCGCGCAGTCCTCCGACCTGGCGATCACGTCGAGCGTCGCGGACGCCCTGGCGGCGACCCTCGGATCGAACGTCATCTACACCCTGACGGTCACCAACAACGGGCCGAACGGCGCCTCCGGCATCGTGGTGAACGCCCCCCTGCCGGCCGGTGTGACCTACGTCTCGGATGACGGAGCCGGTGCCTACAGCTCCGCCACCGGCCTGTGGACGATTCCCGGGACGCTCGCCAGTGCCGCTTCGGCGACCCTCAACCTCACCGGCACCGTGGCGAGCACCGACCAGCAGTGCCTCCAGGCGCAGATCACCTCGGGCACGCCGCTCGACCCGACCCCGGCGAACAACCTGTCGTCGGTCTGTGTCCTGGCGCCCACCGTAGCGGACCTCGCCGTCACGATGAGCGTCAGCGCACCGACCGTGCTGGTGGGCCAGAACGTCACCTTCACCATCGGTCTGACCAACACCGGCGTCGACCAGGCCTACTCCCTGAACGTCCAGGAGGCCTTCCCGGCCTACCCGTTGCTCAACCCGGCCTCCTTCGTGGCGTCGAAGGGCTTCTACGACCCCTCGACCGGTCTGTGGAACCTGGCCAGCCTGACGCCGGGCCAATCGGCGACCCTGGACATCACCTTGGCGGCTCCCAGCATCGCGGGTCCGCTGACCAACCAGAGCACCGCGTCGTCCACCACGAGCGACCCGGACAACGCCGACAACACGGCGAGTGCCACGACCACGGTTCTCTCTCCGGCCTCGATCTCGGCCACCAAGACGGTGTCCGGGTCGTTCACCGAGGGAGGTGCCGTCACCTATACGGTCGTGCTCAGCAACAGCGCAGCCTATGCCCAGCAGAACAACGCGGGGTCCGAGCTGACCGACGTGCTTCCGGCCGGCCTCACCCTGGTCAGTGCGAGCGCCACCAGCGGCACCGCGGCCACGGCCGGGAACACGGCGACCTGGGATGGCGTCGTTCCGGCGAACGGCTCGGTGACCGTGACGATCCAGGCCACCGTCAACGCGGGGACGGCCTTCACCACGATCTCCAACCAGGGATCGATCGCCTTCGACGCGGACGGTAACGGGGTCAACGAAGCCTCCGGGCAGACCGACGATCCGGCCGTGGGAGGAGCCGCCGATCCGACGAGCTTCTTCGTCAGCTCCGCCGCCACCGTGCAAGGCACGAAGTCCGCCTCCGGCAGCTTCGTGCCCGGCGGTACGGTCACCTATACGATCGTCCTCAACAACAGCAGCGCCCAGGCGCAGCTCGACAATCCGGGCAATGAGCTGGTGGACGTTCTGCCCACCCACCTCGTCCTGGTGAGCGCTTCGGCGACCTCCGGTACCGCGGTCGCGACGATCGCCACCAACACCGTCACCTGGAACGGCCAGATTCCCGGCAACGGCTCGGTGACCATCACCATCACCGCGCAGCTCGACAGCAGCTCCGGCGGGCTGACCCTGGTCAACCAGGCCAACATCAACTACGACGCGGATGGCAACGGCAGCAACGAAGCGGCCGGCGTCACCGACAACTCCGCTTTGCCGGGAGCGACCGACCCGACGAGCATCACGGTTCAGGGCACGGCAGAGATTCCGACTCTGGGCGAGATCGGCCTCGTGGCGTTGATGACGCTCCTGGCCGCCGCCGCACTCTTCCTGCTGCGCCGGCGTACCGCCTAGTCCGGCCTCCGGCCAACCTGGAAGCGGGGGAGGGAGCGATCCCTCTCCCGCTTTTTCTTTGGGGTCTCCAACGGCCGGCAGAACGCCTTAGCCGTCCTCCGCCTCGTTCCCTGCCGGTGGCCGCTGCGGCGCACGTCCGGCCTGGCGCAGCGCCCGGGCGAGGAGGAACTCGATCTGCGCGTTGACGCTGCGCATCTCGTCGTCCGCCCAGCGCCGCAGGGCCTCATACAGCTCGGGATCGAGCCGGAGCGGATAATTCTTGCGGACGCCCAAGGTGCCTCAGTGATAGAGGCTGCCCGCGTTGACCACCGGCTGCGCGTGGCGGTCGCCGCAGAGAACCACGAGAAGGTTGCTCACCATGGCGGCCCGGCGCTCGTCGTCGAGCACCACCACCTGCTTTTCCGACAGCATCTCCAGCGCATGCTCCACCATGCCGACGGCGCCCTCGACGATCTTGGAGCGGGCCGCGACCACGGCGCTCGCCTGTTGGCGCTGCAGCATGGCGGCGGCGATCTCCGGCGCATAGGCGAGGTGGCTGATCCGCGCCTCCAGCACCTCGACGCCGGCCTGCGCCAGGCGCTCCTGGATCTCGCCCCGGAGCTTCCCCGACACTTCGGAGGTGTGGCTCGACAAGGCCAGCTCCCCCTCGTGCTCCGGTACGTAGGCGTAGTGGGAGGCGAGGTTGCGCAGCGCGGCCTCGCTCTGCACGTGGACGAAGTTCACCGCGTCGTCGACGTTGAACAGCGCCTCCGCGGTGTCGACGATCCGCCAGACCACGACGCTGGCGATCTCGATCGGATTGCCGCTGTGGTCGTTGACCTTGAGCTTGGCGGTCTCGAAGTTGCGGGTGCGCATCGACACCTTCCTCTTCATATAGAGGGGATTGGCCCAGCGCAGCCCCGGCTCGCGGGCGGTGCCGACGTACTCGCCGAAGAGCTGGAGCACTTTCCCCTCGTTGGGGTTGACCAGGAACAAACCGGCCGCGCAGAAGACGGCGGCCAGCAGCACGAAGAGACTGACGAACAGCAGGGGAATCGCGCCGGCACGGATCGAAAAGACCATCCCGGCCACGGCGGCCAGGAAGATGGCCAGGAACAGGAAGAACATCGGGAACCCCGGGCTTCCATTGTGCGTTCTCTCGCGGATCATGTGCGCTCTCCTTGGGTTGGACATCAAGGTGATATCACCTTGATGTCGGATACGCAAGGGGAGGGGAAAGGGTTGCAGGGGACTTGGAAGGGGGGCTCAGCCGGCGGCGTCCTGAAGGGTAGGAGGTCGAAGCGGACCTCCGCGCGGCGCACCTCTCAGTCAGCGCGGTGTTCCAGGACGTAGCGCCAGGTGGCCATCCGGGTCCGATGGCGGACGAGGCGGAAACGCCCTCCCAGGGCGGGAGAGGTCGACCAGCCATCGGCTTCCGCCGGGAGCGGGACGTAGCCGCCGTCTTCCAGGGCGTTGATCTGGAACTGGAGCCGGCTCCCGCGTGCGTCGACGAGCCAGAATTCCGGAATGCCGGCCGCTGCGTAGGCGCGCGGGAGCTGCTTCGTATCCTTCTGCACCGAGCTCGGGCTGACGATCTCGACGACGACGTCCGGTGCTCCCTCGACGGCGACGGTGCGCCGGGGATCGCCACCAGCCGGGGGGACGCGCCGCAGCCGGCCGCTCTCGAAGGTCTCCCACAGAGCGACGACCACGTCCGGCTCCACCGACAACTGCGTGTCGATGTGAATCACCTGCGTGCTGTCGCTGTAGACCTCCCCCCGGTCCTGCTCGGAGACGACGATCTGGAGCGCCGTCGAGAGGGCGACCTTCACGACGCCATGGCTTCCCACGTCTTCCGGGCTCATATCCGCTGCGATCCCCCCCTCCAGAAAGTCGATCCGCCCCGATACGGGGAAATCGTCGGATTCGAGCCAGTGCAGGAAGCCCTCGAACGTGTGGGCGGACGCCGGAATCCGCAGACTCTCCACGTCGTCCTCCCAGGCCATCTCGTGCCGTCGTGCCATGTCCCGAAGTCTACCCCTTTGCGTTCTTGCGGCTCAACACCTGGAAGAACTCCCCGGCCACCTGGGCGGGGTTGCCGACGCGGACGCCTTCGCCGTCTTCGGCGGCCCAGTCGGCGGGGAGGTATTGGCGGTACGGGGCGTGGAGGAAGCGCTGGTCGAAGAGGGCGATCACGCCGGTGTCCTCCGGCGAGCGGATCAAGCGGCCGGCGGCCTGCACGACCCGGGTCATCCCGGGGACCACGAAGGAATACTCGAAGCCCCGCTCGAAGCGTTCCTGGTAATAGTCCTTGAGGAGCTGTTGATCGAGCGACAAGCCGGGGAGGCAGGGGCTGACCACGGCCACCGCCTTGAGCACGTCGCCCGGGTAGTCGACGCCCTCGGCGAAGACGCCGCCCGCCACCGCCACCAGGAGGATGTCGCCGAAGATGGCGGAGCGCAGGGCCTGGAGGATCATCTCGCGCTCCTTGTCGCTGTCCGCCTGCTTCTGGACGAGCACCCGTTTGCCGTTCAGGCGGAGCCGGCCGGTGACCTCGGAGAGGAACTGGTAGCTCGGGAAGAGGGCGAGGCAATTGCCCGGGATGGCTTCGGCGAAGGCGCCGAGGCGCTGGGCGATGCGGTCGTAGTTCGCCGGGCGCTGCTTGAAGGTGGTGGCGACGCTGGGATCGATCACCACGCGCCGGTTCTCCGGCGGGAACGGGTTGGGGATCTCGACGAAGGCGGTGCGGCCGGCCTGGAAGCCGAGGAGGCCGGTGTAGAACTCCGGGGGCGAAAGGGTCGCCGAGAGGCCCACGGTGGCATGGGTGCGTTCGAGGACGGCACCCAGGAAGCGGCTGGGGTCCTTGCAGAGGATCTTGAGCCGCGCCTCTCCCCGCCGCACCTCGACGCAGTGGCTGAAGGCGGCGTCGGAGACCGCCAGGCCGTTGAGGAAGCGCAGGACGTCGAAATAGAGGGCGACGAACGGATCGTCCGGCCGGAAGTTGCGGGTCTCGCGCTGGTACTCCAGATAGTCGACGAACGCGGCGTCGAGCGCCGGGCGCAGGCGCCAGAACTGGTCCTCGGAGAGCGGCGCCTCGACCGCCCGGTCTCCCGGCGGGCCTTCTTCGAGGGCGTTCGCGACGGTCTCCTCGATCAGCCTCGCGAGGCGCAGGCAGAGGGTCTCGATGCGGAAGTGGATCGGCTCTCCCGCGTGGCGCATCCCTTCCGCCGCCTGGTAGGCCGCGGCGGCGGAGAGCTCCGGGCTGTAGTAGCCCCGGCCGCGGTCCACCAGGTTGTGGACCTCGTCGATCACCAGGATGGTGTCGGCCAGATCCTGGTCCGGCCCGAATTCGGGCAGGGCCACGTAGGGGTCGAAGGCGTAGTTGTAGTCGCAGACCACCACCTGCGCGCGGCCGGCGAGCTCCAGGCTCACCTCGAACGGGCAGACCTGGGTGGCCTGGGCGGCGGCGAAGATGTCGTCCGGCTCCAGCGACGGGTAGTTTTCCCACAGGCGGGGGAGGAGGCCCGAGCTGGTCAGCTTGACGCCGTAGTCCTTGGCGAAGCGGCAATACTCTTCGTGGCAGAGGACCTGGTCGTTGGCGCACATCTTGGCCTTGGCGCGCAGGCGCACCGACCGGAAGGCCTGTTCCTGGTTGAGCAGGCGCAGGACGGCGGTGGCCATGTCCTGCTGGGTGGTCTTCGCGGTGAGGATGAACAGCCGCTTGTCATGGGCGAGGGCGTATTTGAGCGCCGGGAACAGGGCGGCGACGGTCTTGCCGATGCCGGTGGTCGCCTGGAGAAGGAGATGCTCGCGGTTGGCGACGGCGGTCCCGACGGCGGCGACGATCAGGTCCTGCCCCGACCGCATCTCGCCATAGGGGAAGAGCAGGCGCTCGGCCGCCTCCTGCCGTTCGAGGAGATTCTGGCGTTCGGTCTCCCAGGCATAGAGGAGCGCATTCAGGCGGCGGCGGACGCCGATCTCGACCGCATCGGGATCGACCGCCAGCGCTTCGCGCTCGGTGTCGTCGCTGCCGATCGCGATGAGCACCAGCTCGGCGCGCACCGGCAGGCTGGTGCCGGCCGCCGCTTCGGCGCGGGCGAGCATCCAGGCGTAGAGGATCGCCTGGCGCTGGTACATCTCGCGCACCACCGGAGCCAGCACGCCGCCGCGCCGCACCGACTTGATCTCCTCGACGACCAGGCTGCCGTCCGGCTCCTTGCGCAGCCCGTCGATGCGGCCCTGCACCCGCACCTGCCAGCCGCGATGGACGAACGCCCAGCGCACCACCACCTCCCGCCGGTAGGTGGGATCGGATTCCAGCGCCTGCTCCTGGTAGCGGCCATGGATGGCTTGGCCGAGCCACATCCGCTCGTAGCCGCCGCGGTTGGCGAAGCCCAGGCTGCGCGTGGGCGAGGCGTCGAGCAGATCGGCGACCGATAGGTCGAGGGTGAGGCTCTCGGGATCGAAGCGCGGCGCCATCGGGGTGAGTATAAGGGGCGGGGGCGCCTTTGCCGTCTCCGGGACTTCCGCGCTTCGGATACAATAGGAGGATGACCGGGAGCAACTCCAAAGTCGTGGGCCGGCGGACCATCGGTGGCTCCTCCTCTCTGGAGGAAGCGTCTCAACTCCGCCACGCAGCCTGGGTCTCACGCGGGGAAAGGGCATCGACTATCGATACAAACTGGTGGCAGCTGTTGTCCAACGCACCGGAGGTTCTGGAGCATGAGCACCGTTGAGCATCCAGTCCTCACCATCGGGCATTCCACGCACTCCATGGATGCGTTTATGGCACTGCTCCGGCAGCATAGCGTGACGGCGTTGGCCGACGTGCGCTCGGCCCCTTTCAGCCGCTTCAACCCGCAGTTCAACAAGGAGGCCCTCGAGCGCAGTCTGAGGTCGCACGGCATCAGGTACGTCTTCTTGGGCCGTGAGCTCGGCGCCCGTTCGGAGGATCGCTCGTGCTACGAGAATGGTCGCGTTCAGTACACGCGGCTGGCGAGCACTGAATTGTTCCGGACTGGCCTTGACCGCGTTCTGCGCGGCGCCCGCAAGCACCGGATTGCGCTGATGTGTGCAGAGAAGGAGCCTTTGGAGTGCCATCGCACGCTCCTGGTGGCTCGCGCTCTCGCCGAGCGCGGGGTCGATGTTCTCCACATCCTGGCTGACGGGCGGCTGGAATCTCACGGCGAGACCATGGTGAGACTGCTCCGGGTGCTGGGGCTTCCCAGCTCGGACCTCTTCCGAACCAGGCAAGAGCTGATCGCGCAGGCCCTTACCTTGCAGGAGGAGCGGATTGCATATGTGGATGAGAGACAGGTCGCTGTCGCAGCAGGGGGAGCACGATGAAGGTGTTCACGGTCGGGTTCACCAAGAAGAGCGCACGGCGGTTCTTCGAGTTACTCCGTGCTTCAGGTGCAAAGCGCGTGGTGGATGTGCGGCTCAACAATGTGTCGCAGCTCGCCGGTTTCGCCAAGAAAGATGATCTCGCCTATTTTCTCGAGGAGATCGGTGGCCTTGAGTATGTCCATCTGCCTGCGCTGGCGCCAACGCAGGAGATGCTGGACGAGTACAAGAAGAAAGGCGGCGACTGGAAGGCATACGAGGCCCGCTTCTTGGACCTGATGGTGCGGCGTCGCATTGAGGAGACGATCCCCAAAGAGGTGATCTCGGACGGCTGTCTGCTCTGCAGTGAGGACAAGCCGCACCATTGCCATCGCCGCCTTGTCGCTGAGTACCTCAAGCGGCATTGGGGCGATGTCGACATCGCCCATCTTGGGTAGTGCCCGTGGTCTCCCACCGGAGATTCTGCGGATGGGCGATTTTCTCACTTGGCTGCTGCATGACGACCGGAAGGACCTGTACGAGGCGCTCGTCGCCCTGGCCTTGGGCCTCGTGTGCTTCGGGCTTCTGGGCCTCCTCCTCTGGCCGGCCGGCAGGCTGGCCCTGCTCCCCGTTCTGGCGCAGGGGTACGCGGTCTTCTGGGGCGTCGCGTGGTTGACGGCCGGGCTGGCGGGTTTTCTGATGCGCCGGCTGCGCGTCAACATGTATGACCATGGCACCGCCTACGTGGTGGCCGGTCTCGTCTCCGGTGCTCTTTTGCAGATGGGGTGGTCGGCTTTTGCTGCCCTCGCGGTGCAGGCTTCCCTCGGGGGCGCCCCCCTCGGCGGCAGGGTTCTCTCCCATGCCGCCGGAGGGCTGACGTGCGTGGCGGCCTCCTTTGTCCTGGGAGCGGTCTACCAGGGAACCCTCTATCGCCTGGTCCATCTTCCCCTGGCCCTCCTGTCCTACGGTGTTTTCAGCCTGTGGCCGGCGGGTGCCGCCGCCCTGTATGGCTGGTTCTTCCGGCTCGTGGGTTCTGCTACCATCCCCTCGTGATGCGCCTGTTCACCCGCCGCCCGCCCGCCACCCGGCAGCGCTCCCTCTGGAGCGCCGTGCTGGCGCTGGTTCTGCTGTCGGGTGCGATGGACATCCATCCGGTGGGCGAGCGGCATTCCCTGCTGGAGCCGGCGGGAGGGTCGGAGTACTCTCCACAGGCCGTCCACGCGGGACAGCCGCTCCACCTGGAGCCGGGCTTCGCCATCGCCCGGCCGCATTGTCCGATCTGCCTCCAGCGTCTGCAACTGGGTGGCCTCCACCTGGACGCCGCACCCGGGCTCGCTCCGCCGGGTGCCGGCCGCCGCGTGGCTCCGGCCGGCGAGGCCCCCCCCGCTGAGGCCTTCCTCTCCGCGTCTTCGGCCCGCGGCCCCCCGTTCCTCTCCTGATCCCCTTCCCTGTCGGTGCAGTGAAGCGTCATGGCTCCCCGAGCCGTGACGGCTCGTGAATTCCGTGTCTGACGTTCTGCATTGGATCCCCGGCGCGAGTGCCGGAGGACAGGAGAGTGCCATGTTTCGATCCTTCTGGAGGGCGGCGGCCTTGCCGTGCGCCTTGTCGTTTTTTGTTGCCGCCGCGGTGTCCGCCCAGCCGGCGGTTGCGCCCGGCGCGATCGCCGGTCATGTCGTCAATGCCGAGGGGCAGTCGGTCGCCGGGGTGGAAGTGCGCCTGCCGGAGCTCCGCCGTCGCACCACGACCGGCGAAGACGGTGCGTTTCGCTTCGAAGGTCTCCCGGCGGGCGACCATCTTCTCGAAGCCACCAGCCCGCGCGTGGGGAGCACGGTGGAGCGGGTGCTGGTGTCCGCCGGTGCCACCGCGGAGCCGACGCTGACCCTCGACCTCACCGTCCACCGGGACGAGATCCTGGTCACCGCCTCTCCGGATGCCCGCAGCCAGGAGGAGGTCGCCACCCCCACCAGTGTCCTCTCCGGGGACGACCTGATGTTGGAGATGCAGCCCAGCCTGGGCGAGACCCTCAGCCGCCAGCCGGGTGTCACGTCGACCTTTTTCGGCCCCGGGGCCAGCCGTCCGGTCATCCGGGGCCTCGGCGGGGACCGCATCCGCGTGCTGGAAGGAGGGCTCGGCTCCGGGGATGCCTCGACCACGAGCCCCGACCACGCGGTGAGCGTCGATCCTCTCGCCGCTGAGCGCATCGAGGTGCTGCGCGGCCCGGCGACGCTGCTGTACGGCAGCAGCGCGGTGGGCGGAGTGGTGAACGTGATCGATCACCGCGTGCCCGAGACGCTCGTGGGGAAGCCGCTGTCGGGCACCGTGGAGCTGCACGGGGGCAGCGTGTCCGACGAGCGCTCCGGTGTGCTGGATCTCGACGGAAACATCGGCCGCTTCGCCTGGCATGCCGACGTTCTGAAGCGCGAGACCCGCGACTATGAGATCCCGGGGTTCGCCGAGTCGGCGGCCCTGCGGGCCGAGGAGGAGGAAGAGGGCGAGGAGCACGAGGAGGAGGAGATTCAGGGTGTCGTGGCGAACAGCGCCACGGACACCGAAGCCGGGTCGCTCGGCCTTTCCTGGATCGGGGACCACGCCTTCCTTGGCGTGGCGGTGCGCCGGCACGATTCGCTCTATGGCATTCCGGGCGGCCATGCGCACGAGCACGAAGGGGAGCTTGAAGAGGAGGGGGAAGGGGAGGAGGAAGAAGGCGGTGTCCGCGTGGACCTGGAGCAGAGGCGATGGGACCTGCGCGGCGGCATCACCCGGCCGTTCGCCTTCTTCCGGGGGGCCAACCTGCGTTTCGGGACGTCCGACTACCAGCATCAGGAGCTCGAGGGCGACGCGATCGGCACGACGTTTCTCAATGACTCCTGGGAAGGCCGGCTCGAGCTGCTGCAGAAGAGCACCGGGCTCCTCTCCGGCTCCATCGGTGTCCAGGTCCAGCAGCGCGACTTCGAGGCGATCGGCGACGAGGCCTTCGTGCCGCCGACCCGCACGGAGAGCCAGGCCGTGTTCACCTTTCAGGAGATCACCCGCGGAGCGTGGCGCCTCCAGCTCGGCGGCCGTTTCGAGTCCCAGGACGTGACGGCGTCGGGCGAGGATCCCGGCGAGCGCTCGTTCGACGGCCTCTCCGGATCGGCCGGCCTGGTCTGGCAGCCGGACGGCAGGGGCTACTCGGCCGGTCTGTCCCTCGCGCGGTCGACCAAGCTGCCGAATGCCGAGGAGCTGTTCTCGAACGGTCCTCACCTGGCCACCAACGCCTTCGAGATCGGCAACCGGGACCTGCGGGAAGAGACCAGCCTCGGCCTGGATCTCACCCTGCGCAAGACCACCGGCCGGCTCACCGGCGAGCTCAGTTTCTTCGTCAACCGCTTCGACGACTTCATCTACGAGGGCTTCACCGGTGAAGAGGAGGACGGGTTGACGGTCTTCCGCTACGTCCAGGCGGATGCCGAGCTGCGTGGCGCCGAGCTGTCCGGCATCTTCCGGCTGTTCCATACCGAGCCGCACCACCTCGACCTCGAATTCGGTGCCGACCTGGTGCGCGCCGAGCTGCGGGCCTCAGGCGATCCGCTGCCGCGCATTCCCCCACAGCGCTTCCGGCTGGGGCTCCACTACCAGGGAGAGAAGCTCCAGGGACTGATCGAGGGGCAGCGGGTGGAGAAGCAGGACCGGGTGGCGGCGTTCGAGCGGCCGACCGAGGGGTACACCCTGCTGAATGCCAGCGTCGGCTATCGCTTCTTCACCGCCAGCATGGTCTATGACGTCCTGCTCCGGGGGAGCAACCTGACCGACGAAGAGGCGCGCAACCACGTCTCCTTCCTCAAGGACCTGGTGCCGCTGCCGGGGCGGGATGTGAGCCTGGTGCTGCGGCTGGCGTTTTAACTGGCCGTCTCGACCCGGGGGTTGTGCTCCGCGTCCCCGGCCGGCGTTTCGAGGAGGCGCCGGCCGGGTGGTGCCGGAGCACCTGGAGCGGATCGACGAGCCGCTGTACCCACCGTTGGCGGTGCGCGAAGCGCTGGCCAACGCCTTCTGCCACCGGGACTATGCCATCGGCGGCGGCTCGGTGGGGGTGGCGATCTACGACGACCGGCTCGAAGTGACCTCCTCAGGCACGTTGCACTTCGGCCTGACGCCCGAGGCCCTCTTCGGGCCGCACGAGTCGCTGCCGTGGAACCCGCTCATCGCGAGCGTTTTCTACCGGCGCGGCATCATCGAGTCCTGGGGCCGCGGCACGCTCAAGATGGCGGAGCTGGCCCGCTCCGCGGGCCTCCCGCGCCCCGAGATCGAAGATGTCGGTGGGTGCGTGACGGTTCGGTTCCGCCCGACGCGCTACGTCCCTCCACAGCGGGTTGCCAGGGAGCTGACCGAGCGGCAGCGTTTGATTCTCACCCTCCTGGCGTCCAGCCCGTCGGGCCTCCCGTTGCGGGAGATCCGTTTGCGCTTGGACGAGGAGCCTGCGGAGTGGGAGATCAAGGAGGACCTGGCATTGCTCAAGCACTTGGAGTTGGTCCAAGCGCGAGGCCATGGCCGCGGTGCTTCCTGGGCACTTCTACGATGAGTGGAGATCGGCTCGGTAATTGAAATCCAAATCGACTCCAATTCACTCCAATTCCGACTCCAATTCGACTCCAATTCCCGACCGCCGTCCCCCTACCGCTTCTCCTGGTACGGAACCCCCAGGGCCCGCGGGGCGCGGGAGTGGCCGATGAAGCCGGCGAGGACGATGATGGTCAGCACGTAGGGGACGATCTGGATGAATTGGACGGGGACCTGCGAGACGCCCTCCATCTGGATCGCCAGGGCCTCGGCAAAGCCGAAGAGCAGGCAGGCGAGCATCGTCTGCACCGGCCGCCACTTGCCGAAGATCAACGCGGCGAGGGCGATGAAACCGCGGCCGGCGGTCATGTTGCGCGCGAAGAGGGACGACTGGCCGATCGAGAGATAGGCACCTCCGATCGCTGCGAGGGCGCCGGACAGCAGCACCGCCGCGAGGCGCACCCGCGCCACGTTCACTCCCGCCGTATCGGCCGCCTCGGGGTTCTCGCCCACCGCGCGCAGGCGCAGCCCGAAGGGCGTCCGGTTGAGCACGTACCAGGTGACCGGCACGAGGAGGAAGGCGAGCACGATGGGCGCGATCGGCAGGAGCTGTTCCTGCGGCACCTGGGGCGTCGCGCCGGTGGACTGGAAGAGGGCGCCCGAGAGGAGCGCCGGGACGCCGAGGAAGAGGATGTTGATCGCCGTGCCGCTGACCACCTGGTCGGCCTTGAAGCGGATGCAGGCGACGCCGTGGACCAGTGCCACGAGGACCCCGGCCGCGATGCCCGCCGCGAGGCCGAGCCAGGGGCTGCCGGAGTAGTGGGTCACCGAGGCGGCGGTGAAGGCCCCGGCGAGCATCAATCCTTCCAGTGCGATGTTGATGACGCCGGAGCGTTCCGAGTAGAGGCCGCCCAGGGCGGCGAGCAGAAGCGGCGTGGCCTGGCGGACGGCGGAGGCCAGCAGGATCAGGAGGATGCTCATACGCTTTTGACCCTCTTCTCGCCGCGCCCGCGGAACAGCGCCTCGGCCGCCACGAACAGGATGATGACCCCTTGCAGCACCATCACCAGGTCCTTCGAGACATGCTCGGTGAAGATGTCCACGAAAAGGCCGCCGCGCAGCAAGGCACCGAACAGCAGCGAGGCCAGGATGACGCCGACGGGATGGTTGCGGCCCAGGAGGGCCACCGCGATACCGGTGAAGCCGTAGCCGGCCGAAAAACTGTCGTAGTAGCGGTAGCGGTACCCCAGCACCTCGTTGACCGCCACCAGGCCGGCGAGCGCGCCGGAGAGCGACATGGCGAGCACGATCTGTTTGCCGGTCGCGATGCCGCCGTACAGCGCCGCCGCCGGATTGGCACCGGTGGCGCGGATCTGGTAGCCCCAGCGTGTGCGCCAGAGGAACAGATAGACGAGCAGGCAGGCGGCAAGAGCCAGGGGAAACGCGAGGTTCAGCGGGATGCGCTCCGGGATGCCCGGCACGAGGGCACCGATCCGCGCGACATGGGCGTTCTCGCCGATCGGCACCGTCTGCAGGATCGGATCGCCCGGCGGCTTGTAGTGGTACTGCGTGAAGTAGCTCGCCAAGGCCACCGCGATGAAGTTCATCATGATGGTGGTGATGACCTCGTGGGCGCCGAAGCGGGCCTTGAGCACGCCCGGCACCGCGGCCCAGAATCCGCCGGTGAGCAGAGCGGTGAGAATGCACAGCGGCACCAGCAGCCACGCCGGCCACCCGGCGAGGACGATGCCGACCCAGGCCGTCGCGAACGCGGCGATGTAGAGCTGGCCTTCGGCGCCGATGTTGAGCAGGCCGCAGCGAAAAGCCACCGCCACCGCGAGGCCGGTGAAGATGAGCGGCGTGGCGTAGAAGAGCGTATAGCCGATGCCGTCCGGCCAGGAGAGGGCGCTGCCGATGAGCAGCGCATAGGTGTTGAGCGGGCTGTCGCCCACCGCCAGCACCACGAGGGCGCCCACGGCGAAGGCCGCCGCCACGGCGGCCAAGGGAAAGAGGAGCTGGCGCAGAAAGCTCATCGGGTCTCCTTCAGGCCGCGGCGCTTCCGCCGGTCATCAGCAGCCCGATCTCTTCCATGGAGGTTGTCTCGGGATCCACCTCGGCGACGATCCGGCCCCGGCGCATCACCAGCAGGCGGTCGGCGAGGGCGGTCACCTCTTCGAGCTCCGAGGAGACCAACAGCAAGGCGCAACCGGCATCCCGCAGCTCGACGAGCCGGCGGTGGATGAACTCGATGCCGCCGATGTCCACACCGCGCGTCGGCTGGGCGACCAGGAGCAGCTTCGGCTGCAGGTCGAGCTCGCGGCCGAGGATCAGCTTCTGCTGGTTGCCGCCGGACAGGGCGCGCGCCGGCCGCTCCGGATCGGGCGGCCGGACGTCGAACGCGGCGAGGATCTTCTCCGTCTTGCGGCGGATCTCGTCGCGGCGCAGCCAGAACCGGCCGGGTCCCACCGCCACCGGCGGCCGGTCGTCGGCGCCGAGGATGGCGTTTTCCTGCAGGTCGAAATCGAGCAGCAGGCCGCGCCGGTGCCGGTCCTCCGGCACGTGCGAGATCCCCAGCGCCCGCCGCTGCCGGACGGAGAGGCCGGCCACGCTGCGGCCGTCGAGCTCGATGGTGCCGGAGACGGCGCCGCCTTCGGTGAGGCCGGCCAAGGCTTCGACGAGCTCCGTCTGGCCGTTGCCCTCGATCCCGGCGATGCCGACGATCTCTCCGGCACGCACCTCGAAGGAGACGCCGTCGAGCCGTTTCTCGCCGCCCTTGAAGGTCACCGCGAGGCCGCGCACGCCGAGCACCGGGGCTTTCGGCTGCGCAGCCGGCTTGACCACCCGCAGCAGCACATCGCGGCCGACCATGAGGTGGGCCAGCTCGGCGGCGTTCGTCTCGGCGGTGCGGCGGTGGCCGACGACGCGGCCGTCGCGCATCACCGTCACTTCGTCCGAGATGTCCAGCACCTCGGACAGCTTGTGGGTCACGATGACGATCGTCTTGCCCTGCGCCCGCATGCGCCGCAGGATGGTGAACAGCTCCGCCGTCGCCTGGGGCGAGAGCACGGCCGTGGGCTCGTCGAGGATCAGCAGGCGCGCCTCGCGGTAGAGCGCCTTGAGCAGCTCGACGCGCTGCTGCTGGCCCACCGAGAGATCCTCGATGCGCCGCGTGGGATCGATGGCCAGGCCCAGCTCGTCGGAGAGGGCGCGGATGCGGGCCTCGGCGCTCTTCAGGTCGAGGGCGAAGGGCGAGCCGGGCTCCAGGCCGAGGACGATGTTCTCGGCCACCGTCATCGGCTCGACCAGCATGAAGTGCTGATGGACCATGCCGATGCCCAGACGGATCGCGTCGTGCGGGCTGGTGAAGCGGTGCACCCGGCCCTCGACGAGGATCTCGCCGGAGTCGGCCCCATAGAAGCCGTAGGCGATGCGCATCGCCGTCGACTTGCCGGCGCCGTTTTCGCCCACCAGGGCGTGGATGGTGCCGGGGGCCACGGTGAGGTTGACGCGATCGTTGGCCGGCACGCCGGCGAACCGCTTGGTGATCTCGCGCAGCTCGAGCATCGCGGGGGCCTCCGGCTCCTCTCCCGGCTACTGCGCCATCGCGTCCGTGACCGTGATCTCGCCGCGGATGATCTTGGCCTTGGCCGCCTCGACGTCCTGGATCACCAGGGGAGAGATGAGCTTCTCGTTGTACTGGTCCATGGCGTAGCCGATGCCGCCGTCCGGCAGGCCGTAGACGTGGATGCCGCCCTGGAAGCGGCGGTTCACGAGATCGCCGATGATCTGATAGACCGCATTGTCGACCCGCTTGACCATGCTGGTCAGCACGTGGCCGGGCTTGACCCAGTTCTGGTTGGAGTCGACGCCGATGACGAGCTTGTCGAGCTGCTCGACCGCATCGAAGACGCCGAGCCCCGAATTGCCGGCGGCGGCGAAGAGGACGTCGGCGCCTTTGCCGATCTGCGCCACCGCCAGCTCCTTGCCCTTGCCGGGATTGTTCCACGCGGCCTCGGTGACGCCGACGTAGTTCTGGATCACCTGGATCTCGGGGTTGACCGCCCGTGCGCCCTCTTCATAGCCCACCTGGAACTTGTGGATCAGGGGGACGTCCATACCCCCGACGAAGCCGATCTTTCCGGTCTTCGAGGTATGGGCCGCGATCATGCCGACGAGATAGCTTCCCTCGTGTTCCTTGAAGATCAGGGAGGCGACGTTGGGCAGGCTGCTGACGCCGTCGACGATCGCAAAATTGACCTTGGGGTAGTCCTTGGCGACCGCCTCGACGATCGGGGTCTGCGCGAAGCCGATGCCGATCACGAGGTCGTAGCCCACCTCGGCGAAGGCGCGCATGGCGGGCTCGAGCGAAGCCGGATCGCCCGGCTCGGCGTCGCGCAGGACGATGGGGAAGTCCTTGGCCGCCTGCTGCACGCCGCGGAAGGCCGCCGCATTGAAGGAACGGTCGTCCTTGCCGCCGCTGTCGAAGACGATGCCGACGCGGAGCTTGCCGGGGTCGCCGGTGGCCTGGCTCAGGTCGCGGCAGCCGGTGGTGGCCAGACCGAGAACGAGGGCCAGGGCGAAACCTGCGAGCTGGAGCCTTGGGCGCGACATGGCGACGCGGGGAGAGTACCGCGCGGGAGGGCGGAAGGCAAGGCGGGTCGGCCGGTCGCCCGGTGGGTGCTACAATCCCGCCCCTTGCAGACTTCGGGAGGTCTCATGCTACGCCGTACCTGTGCTCCTTTCGTGTTCGTGGTGCTCGCCCTCGTGGCTCCGGTGGCTTCGCCGGCCGACGAGCTGCGCGACCTGGTCGCCCGGCTCGCCAAGATCGGCTCGTGCACGAGCCCCAGCTTCTCTCCGGATGGAAAGACGCTGGCCGTCCTGTGCAATCTGAGCGGCCTGCCGCAGATCTGGACGGTGCCGGCGGCGGGTGGCTGGCCCACCCAGGTCACCGCCCTCGATGACCAGATCTCCACTGTCGCCTGGTCTCCCACCGATCCGGATGTCCTGGCATTCACCCTGGCACCCGGCGGCGGCTTGAACGAGCAGGTCTACCTGACGCGGCCGAGCGGCCTGGCTCTGGAGCAGATCACCGAAGGAGGCAAGGTCAACAACCGGTTGCATGGCTGGACGCCGGACGGCAAATCCCTGCTGCTCGGCTCGAACCGTGCCAATCCCGGGTCGGTCGACTCCTATCTCTTCCACGTAGGGCTCAGCCGCCTGCGGCTCGCCGCGGTGAACAAAGGCGTCGGCTCGATCGAGGACGTGAGCGCGGATGGTGCCTGGGCGCTGGTGCAGCGCGTCCGGGGCCGGGGCGATGCGAACGTCCATCTGGTGAGCCTGCGCAAGCGGGCCGATCTTCTGCTGACGCCGCATACGCCCCCGGGCACGTTCGCCAACGCCCGCTTCTCGGCCGACGGCCGCACCGTCTATCTCCTGGCCGACCAGGACCGCGACCGGATCGCCTTCGCCCGGCTGCCTCTGGTGGAGAGGGACCGCCGGGAGCGCGAGGAGGAGGAAGAAGCAGAAGAAGAGGGAGAGGCGGAAGAGTGGGGAGAGCGGGGTGCGGTGGAGGGTCCATATTGGAAAGGGGGCGGGCCGTTGGAGGTGATCGCCGGGCGCGACGATGCCGACCTGAGCGCCTTCGAGATCACGGCGGACGGCACGACCGCCGCCCTCTTGTGGAACGTGGCCGGCGCGTCGCAGCTCAGCTTCCTCGACCTCGCCACCGGCAAGGAGACACCCGGTCCCGCCCTTCCCGGCGCCATCGCCGGCGGCCTGGAGTTTTCCAAGGACGGCAAGCTGCTCGCCTTGACGGTGTCGGGAGCGAACCTGCCGACCGACGTCTACGTGCTCGACCGTGCCACGGGTGAGCTGCGCCGGGTCACCTTCAGCCCGCACGCCGGAGTCTTCCTCCAGGCGCTGGTGGCGCCGGAGCTGGTGAAATTCCCGGCGCACGACGGCCTGGAGCTCTCCGGCTGGTTGTACCGCCCGCCCGGAGCGGCCGGCAAGGCGGCGGGTCCGGTGGTGCTGAGCTTCCATGGCGGTCCCGAAGCGCAGGAGCGGCCGAGCTTCAACTCGACCTATCAGGCGCTCCTCGCCCGCGGCATCTCGGTGTTCGCACCCAACGTGCGCGGCTCGGCCGGCTTCGGCAAGCGCTTCCTCAACCTGGACAACGGCGAGAAGCGGTTCGATGCGGTCAAGGACATCAAGTCGTGCGTCGACCACCTGGTGAGCCAGGGGATCGCCGACCCGCAGCGGATCGGCATCATGGGGGGCTCTTACGGTGGCTACATGACCATGGCCGGGCTCACCGAGTACCCGGAGCTCTTCGCCGCCGGAGCCAACCTGTTCGGGATGATCAACTTCGAGACGTTCTTCTCGCACACCGAGGCGTGGATGGCGGCCATCTCCACCACCGAGTATGGCGATCCGGCCACGCAGAAGGACCTGCTGCAGCGCTTGTCTCCGATCCACAAGGTGGACCGGATCCGGACGCCGACGCTCGTCCTGCACGGCGCCAACGACACCAACGTCCCGGTGGTGGAGGCCGAGCAGACGGTCGAGAGCCTCAAGAAGCGGGGGATTCCGGTGGACTACGTCCTCTTCCCGGACGAAGGCCACGGCTTCCGCAAGACCGCCAACCGGGTGCGCTCCACGGTGGCCATCGTCGAGTGGTTCGAGAAGTATCTGAAGGGTTCGGCGCCGGGCTCGCTATAATCCCTGCCATGGTGCACGGAGGAGAGACCCGTTGTCCGGCCGGAAGACATTCCACCCGCTGCTCCTGACCTTCCTCCTGCTGTCCGCGGGGTCCGTACCGAATGCGGCCCCGCAGACCGCCGAGTCTCCGGCTTCCCCGTCTCCCCTTCAGCTGGCCTTGCAGGCCGAGGTGGGCCGCGCCCAGCGGGCGGCGGCCGAGCTGGGGGTCCACGTCGTCGAGCTGGACAGCGGGGAGACCGTGTTCGGCCACCAGGCGGACGTACCGCGGATCATCGCCTCCAACACGAAGCTCTTCACCACCGCCGCAGCGCTCGACGCCTTCGGCCCCGGCTACTTCTTCGAGACCCGTTTCGTCCTGCGCGGCTCGGTGCGAGACGGGGTTCTGACGGGGGATCTGGGAGTGGTGGGTGGTGGGGATCCCCATATCTCGGGGCGTGACTTCGCCGGCGACTCCTATGCCGCGTTCCGCCCCTGGGCCGCGGCGCTGCGCGCGCGCGGCATCCGGCGGGTGACCGGGGACGTCTACCTCGACCATGGCCTTTTCGCGCCCCCCAACATCCATCCGGACTGGCCGCGCGAGCAGCTCACCCGGTGGTATGAGGCGCCGGTCGATGCGTTGTCATTCAGTGACAACTGCATTCTCGTCCGCGTCTGGCCGTCGCCCTCCGGGGGCCGGCCGCGGGTGGAGCTGCTCCCGGACGTGCCGGTGGTGCGGATCGAGAACACCGCCCGCACCATCCCCTCCCGCCGCGGCCAGCAGCTCATCGTCCACCGCACCGGGGATGCGGTGGTGGTGCGCGGCTCCATCTGGAAAAACTCCGGGCCGGCGGACACCTGGGTGACGATTCCCGACCCGGTGCGCTATTTCGGGGAAGGATTGCGCGCCGCCCTGGCCGAGGAGGGTGTCACGGTGAAGGGCGCCCTGCACCCGGTGGAGGAGCTGCCCGGCGCCGTGTGGGAGCGGGTGGCGGTGCACAGGAGCGACCTGTTGTCGATCCTCCAGGTCACCAACAAGAACAGCCAGAACTTCTATGCCGAGTCCCTGGCCAAACACCTGGGCGCGCTGCGCTGCCGGCATGGAAGCTGGCCCGCGGGGGTGCAGGCGATCGGCGAGCTCCTCCAGGGGATCGGCGTGCCGGCCGGCAGCTTCACCATGGCCGACGGCTCCGGCATGAGCCGGGAGAACCGCTTCGCGCCGCGCGCCTTGACGCTGCTCCTGCGGCACATGTTCTTCCACCCGGCCGGCCGGGAGTTCGCCGGCACCTTGCCCTATTCCGGCGAGGACCGCGGTGCCTGGCGCCGGCGGATGGCGACGCCGCCCTACCGGGGCAACGTCCTCGCGAAGACCGGCACGCTGAGCGGTGTCTCGGCGCTCTCCGGCTATGCCAAGGCGGTCTCCGGCAAGTCCTACGCCTTCTCGATCCTGTGCAACCGGACGACCGGTGACGCCCGCCTCGCCCAGGACCGGCTCGTGATGGCGCTGATCGACAACGGCTGAGCGACGACGGTTCGACGAACGGATCCCAAGAGGAGAACGATTTGGTCACCCCCGATGCCCGTGCGGTCAATTACCGGCGGCTGATGAAGAAGGTGGAGCAGGCGGTCGCGGCGATGGAACGTGCGGACGACATCGGCGCGACCATCCACACGCTGCTGCAGATCATCATCGACAAGTTCCGGGACGAGCTCGGCATCACCGGTGGCCGGCTCTACCAGCGCCGGGGAGATCTTTACTGGCTGCAGTCGAGCTTCGGCGAGGCGAAGGAACCGCCGCGCAACTTCCGGGTTTCGCCCTCCTATCCACCGATCCGGCTGGTGCTGGAGGAGGGAACCGTCTACATGGGGGCGGACGATCCGCGGATGGACCCGAGCTTCGAGAGCCTCATCGGGGTGCGCCATTTCGCGGCGATCGAGGTGGGGGAGGAAGAGTACATCCTCGCCTTCGACGTGGCCTGGGAGGACCGCGGGGACGACATCCTGTTCTCGCTTGGCATCCTGCGCCACAGCATCAACCAGAAGATCCGTCGCGACCGCATGGAAGGCATCTTCGCCGAGGCGCGCAAGATCCAGGCCTCGATCCTGCCGCGCCGCGCACCGGCCTATGGCGGCTTCGACCTCGCCGGCCGGTCGGAGCCGATGGAGGGGGTGGGGGGCGACTTCTACGACTACATCCCGGTGACCGGCAAGATCATGGGGCTCGCCATCGCGGACGTCTCCGGGCATGGCCTGCCGGCGGCCCTCCAGGTGCGCGACATCTACATGGGCTTGCGCATGGGCCTGGCGCGCGACTTCAAGATCGTGCGCACCGTGGAGCGGATGAACAACATCATCCACCAGAGCGCGCTCACCAGCCGCTTCGTGTCGCTGTTCTACGGCGAGCTGGAATTGAACGGCGTTTTCATCTACGTCAACGCCGGCCACCCGGCCCCCTTCCATCTGGCGGCCGACGGGACCGTGCGATTCATGGAAGAAGGAGGGCCGGTGCTCGGGCCGCTGCCCGGGGCCACCTACGAGCGCGGCTTCGTGATCATGAAGCCCGGAGACATGCTGGTCTTCTTCACCGACGGCATCTATGAGACCCATCGCGCGGGCGGCTCCGGCGAGGCGGAGGAGGAGTACGGCATCGACCGCGTGCTGGAGGTGGCGCGCCAGAACCAGGGCAAGACCGCCCACGAGATCGTCGACGCCATCTTCGCCGGCGTGGAGGCTTTCGGTGGCGACGCCCCGGCCGAGGATGACCGCACGGTCTTCGTGGTGACCTACCCGGTCCCTGCTCCCTGACCGGGCCGCTCCTGTTTCATGGGTGTGCCCACACACCCCACGGTGCCGGCTCGCGCCCCCTGGGAGCGCTGGCGTCTCGCACCCAGGTGAGGAAGCCGCCCTCGTCCTCCAGGATACCCGGCTACGAGCCGCGCGGAACGGATTCACCCCACGCGGATCGGCTACGAGCCACGCGGAGCCGATCCACACCCCGTGGAACGGCTACGAGCCACGCGGAGCCGATCCACGCCGCGTGGAACGGATCCAAGCCGCGCGGAGCGGATCCACGCCGCGCGGATCGGATCCAAGGAGCTCGGGAACGAATCCACGCCCCGCGGATCGGATCCACGGAGCTCGGGAACGGATCCGAGCCGCGTGGAACGGATCCACGCCGCGTGGAATGGATCCAAGCCGCGCGGAACGGATCCACGCCGCGTGGAATGGATCCACGGCGCGCGGAGCGGATCCACGCCACTCGGAACGGCTACGAGCCGAGCGGAAGCGACCCGGCCACCGAACGTCTTCACCCACCCCGGTGGCCACCTTCTTGACCTCCGCCGCCCGGTTCTGGCGCAGATAGAGCAGGGTAGGAGACTTCCACAAACATTAAGATCATCATACACTCTCCTGATCGGGCTCTTTCAGGAGGTTCCCCATGACGAATCTGCGGCTTCGGTTGCTTAATTTGGCCTTCTTATGCCCCTTCGTTCTCTACTCTACCGGGTCGCTCGCCCAGATCTGGGGCGGCGAGCCCACAGCAGACGTGCGGGAGGAAGATCCCGGCTCGACGGAAGACCCGTGGACCGACGACAGCGAATCGACCCTCGGCCAGGACCTGGAGCCCTTCATGGGGGATCCCATCTACCTGGACGACCCGGCCTTCTATTCGGCCGACCAGATCGGCCAGGAGCCGTCCTACGGGTATTCCGCGGCTGCCGGTCCCGTCCGCTGCACCGGCTACACCGGCGCCACCGTGAACCCGGTTCGGCTGAGCGCGGATTCTCCGCGGTTCCTCTCCTACAACGCTACGCCCCGCATCCTCATCGGTGCCTCTGCCGACGCCGCCTGCCACTTCGTGTCGACCACCACGGAGCCCTTGAAAGACAAGTGCCAGACCGACCTCGTCAGCCCCGGCACCAACGCCCGGGACTTCCGGTCGGTCCTGCCGGCCCTCAAGGCCTCGGGCCTCAACAAGATCCGTCTCTGGGTGGCTTTGGGGCACTCCAAAGACGCCGTCAACTCCCCCTTCGCCCAGGAAGGTGGCTTCTACATCCTCAGCAAGAAGAACCAGCCTTATTTCGACCGTCTCGTCGCCGTGGTGAGCAAAGCCAAAGAGCTGGACATGTTCGTGGAGGTCACCTTCTTTGCGCCCTTCGAAGGCGGCTTCTTCTCCAGCAGTCCCTGGTCCTGGAACGCCGGTAAGTCCTTGGCGCCCGAGGCGAACGGGACCCTCACCCAGGCAGGCTTCACCCGCGATGAGTTCTTCGTGGTCAAAGACACCGGGGTGGATGCCGCGAAGAATGAGCGGATGCGGACGTACCAGAAGAAGGTCATCGAGTGGACGATCGAGGAGCTCTGGTGCTACGACAACGTCTTCTGGGAAATCGCCAACGAGCCCGAGAACCAGAAGGTGAGCCCGACCTTTGTGACCGCCTGGCAGAAGGAGATGATCACCGAGGTCGTTCTGCGGGACAAGCGCCCTCTGCTCGGCAGGCCTCACCTGATCGCGGTGCAGCCGTTTACCAAGAAGGGTGCGACCAGCCTCGTTGCCGACCCTCGGGTGTCCATCGTCAATGGGCACTACACGCAGATCTTGACGGATCGGGTGGTGACAATGCCAGCCGGTGCTCTGGAACAGCTCGATTTCGGGGCACTCCAACTAGTTCGCAGGTATGGTGGCCTCGCGAAGGCGCTCGGCTTCAACGAGGGCAAGATCACGCCGTACACACTGAACGCCGGCCCACGGCGCCATCTCAACGGAGTGCTGGACACGCAGAGCAGCCTCGACGCGGCCCGTGCGGAGTCCTTGGAGTTTCTCTTCAGCCTGGGTGGTATCCTGGACCATTGGGGCTATCTCTCCAAGGGTAACCTGGCCAACCCGATTGTGGGCAAGATGCGCACGCAGCTCTCCAAAATGGTGACGTTCATGGCCGGCCTTCCTCTCGCCAAGCTGAAGACCTCGGCCACAGAAGGGGGCAACCCGCCGGCCTGGATCACGAGTGGGCTCGCAAAGTACCCAACGAGCACGGCCTCTTGGGATGAGGTCAGCGACTCGCAGCGTTTTTGGGCAGCTCTCCAGACCGATTCGAGCCTGGCAGCCGGCCGTCTGTTCCTTTTGTATGCACACAACAGCACACGCCGTTGCCTGAACGACCAGGACTTCACCAAGGATGGTTGCCCAAACACCAACTCAGACCCCACCTTGCCTCCAAACCGGCCCTACATGGCGATGGGGGGCTACGATGCGCGGGTCTGGACACCTGAGTCTGGAGTTCGTTACACCGCCAACTTCACAGTGGACCTCGGCCCCAAGGTGGGAACCTTCGACGTGACTTGGCTCCGGCCGTCCGATTTCCAGCCGCTGAAACAGCAGGTCCTGGTTTGGCGGCAGTCGAGCTGCAGTGTGGCGAACTGCGTCACCTGCACCGGCCCAACCGGCTGCACCGTTGCCTTCCCTCAAGGTTACGATTTCGATATCATTCTCAAGATCTCGCAGCGTCCTTGAGGAGGCCCTGCATGCCAGCACGCAATCTGCTCATCCCGACTCTCAGCCTGCTCGCCTGGGCGACCGCCGCTGGTGCCCAGGTGGTCAGCCGGCCACTGAATGCCGACCAGGTGGCGTGCGAGGAGCGCCAGCTCGAGAGACTCGTGCATCGCATGGTGAGTGGCTTCGATGGGTCGAACCTCTTCGTCTGGCGATCAGCCCCGGGTGGTGGGATTTACCGTGGCTTGGCCAGCACCAGCGACGTCAACTCGATCGAACCCGATGTCCGTTATCGCAAGGAAGAACAGCTTGCGTTTGACCTGATCTTCAGCGCTGGCGAGGACTTCCTCGATCCTCGGCGGCCCCGCCTTCCCCAGGCGACCATCGTGCGCCGGGCTGCTGCGTCGAACATACACCCTGTCCCCGCTGGCCGACCTTATCTTGGAGTCTGGATCGACTTGGCCCCCGAAGTGCCGAACCCGATGCTGCCCAAGATGCCGATCAGGGTGACCGTCGAACCTGCAGTCGGGGCGACTGACCGCGCGAGCCGCGGAATTGCCGTCGGCGACTTTCTGTCAGCCTGCCACAGCGAGGTCACAGCCTTCGACCTCGCGGTTTACCAACTGCTGGCCCGCACGGTGCGAGTCTCCCAATGTCTCTCGGTGGGGAACTGCTCCGCGGGCCTCAACCGATTTAAAAGCACCATCTTTCGCGGGACCGAGCCCCTCACCTACAGACTGAATGTCGTCGACTACCTGGTTGCCTGCTACGACGACGGCCACTGTTCCTATGGCGAAGGGCGGACGGCGTTTCTCTTCCGCGTTCAAGTTGACTCAGAAGGAAGAATCACCGGTGGAACGGCGGAAGCACTGCCCTGGTGCTCGGTTGGAAGCCAAATTGGCTGCACGAACGCCGGCAACCCTGGCTTCGCGCTCTTCGTCCTGCCTCCGATGACCCCGGGCGGGCCACCGCAAGGTGAGGAAAGCTTTCAGCGCGCCGCTCAACTAGAGATTGAGTTCGAAGGGAGCGAGAGGAACATCCTGCACGCCCCGATCAACTGGGTGGACCTGCTGCAGGGGACCACCTGGAGCGGGGGATTGGTGCCGTAGCTCGCCCCCCCCTCACCCCCCGAACCGCAACGCCGCCTCATGCTGCGCGCGCCGCAGGTAGGCGGCGAGCCGGCCCACCAGCTCGACGGTCGCCTGTTCGCGCACGGCGGCCTCCTGGAACAGCCGGGCGGCGGGCAGCGCTTCCTTGTGCACCTTCAGGTCCAGGAACGTCTTCACCATCCCGGTGGCCAGCTTCTTGACCTCCGCCGTCCGGTTCTGGCGCAGGTAGAGAGCGGCCAGGTCCAAGGAGACCAGGGCGGCGTCGAAGGCATTGCGAAGCTCCAGGAACTCTTCCTTCACCTCCAGCAGAAGCGTCTCCGCCTCCTCCACCCGCCCCAGACCGGCGGCGACGGCTCCCTCCAGCCACATGAGGCGCGTCCGCGAAACGCCCGGGGGTGAGAGCCTCCGGATCTCGGGCAAGAGCTCCTCGGCGGCCTCGTGCCGCCCCAGGTAGAGAAGATTCACGGCCAGGTTGCTCACCTGAAACCAGGCCAGGCGCGGCTCACGGGCCGCGTCAATGTGGCGCCCGGCTTCGTGCAGCGTGGCGATCGCCCCCTCATGATCGCCCATGGCTTTGAGAGTGGTGGCCCGGTTGATCAAGAGCTGCGCGCGGTAATCACCGCGATCCACCGCCGTCCGGTCCACATGGCGCGCCGGCAGGCCCATCGCCACGGCCGCCTGCTCCAGGAAGTCCCGGGGCGGCACGGACTTGCCGCGCAAGTAGTCGTAGACCTTGTCCGGGTCCACCTTCAGGGCCGCGGCCAATCGGTTCGCTTTCCAGTGCAGGGCGCCGAGCAAGATGGCCAAGGCCCGGCACGGTTGGGGCAGTTGCTCCATACCACCTCCGCCCTCTGGAGGCCAGAGGGCTCGTGAGTCTGGCCGCCCCGCGGTGACGGCCGTCGGTTCTGCCGGCGCCGCGCTTCGCGCGCGCGTCACTGTGCAGAGCCGGCGGCGTCGCCCGGCGCAACCCGCGGCAAGGGCAGGCACACCTGGAAGGTCGAGCCTTTGCCGGGGGCGCTCTCGACGGTGATGGTGCCACCCAGGGCGGCGCAGAGGCGGGCGGTGATGGCGAGGCCCAGCCCGGTGCCGCCGTAGCGGCGGGAGAGGCCGCTGTCGGCCTGGACGAAGGGCTGGAAGATCTTCTCGTGCAGCTCGGGGGCGATGCCGACGCCGGTGTCGCGCACCTCCAGATGCAGGGTGGCAATGCCGTCATGGTCCACCAGCGCGGCGGTCACCTCGACGCTGCCTTTCTCGGTGAACTTCACGGCGTTGGCGACGAGATTCGTCGCCACCTGGCGGAGCCTCCGTTTGTCCCCCAGCACCCACGGCCGCTCGCCGGCCGGCTGGAAGGTGAAGCCCAGCGCGATGTCCTTGTCGCGGGCCATCGGGGCGGCGAAGTCGACACAGGAGGTCAGGCAGGTGACGAGATCGAAGGGCTCGGCGTGCACGTCGATCTCGCCATGGCCGATGCGGGCGAAGTCGAGCAGGTCCTCCACCAGGCCGAGCAAGGTCTGCCCTCCCTCCTTGACGAGCCCGCTCCATTCGAGCTGGTCGGGGTCCTGGAGCGTCTGGAGCAGGAGCTCGTTCATGCCGAGGATGGCGTGGAGGGGGGTGCGCAGCTCGTGGCTGACGGTGGCGAGGAAGTCGGTCTTGGCCTGCGAGGCGCGCTCGGCTTCCGCCAGGGCGGCCTCGGCCCGTTCGCGCGCCTGGAGCTCGCGTTGCGCCGTCGCGGTCAGCTCGTCGTTGGCCAGGCGCAGCTCGACGGTACGCCGGGCGACCAGGGCGCGCAGGCGCCGGTTGCGCAGGCGCACGCCGCCGATCACCAGCCCGGTGGCACCGGCCGTCAGCAGCAGGTAGAACGTCCACGTCTGGGTGAAGCGCGGGGCGAGGCGGAGGTCCACGGCGGCGGCGGGGCCGAAGGGGCCGCCGTCCTGGTGCTGGGCGGAGACCTCGAACCGGTAGGCGCGGGGGGGCAGGTTGGTGTAGCGCACCGACCGCGCGGGGCCGACCTCGCGCCAGTCTTCGTCAAAACCGATCAGGCGATGGCGGAACCGGGTGCCGGCGGGCTCGTCGAAGCCGAGGGCGTCGACCTTGAGCTCGATCTCGCCGCGTCCCGGTGGCAGGGCGAGCACCGTGCCGGGGGCGGGGAGCGGCTGTACGGTGCCGTCGAAGGTGAGGCGGTGGATCAACGCGGGCGGTGGGACCGGCTCGCGCAGCTGCTCCGGATCGACGGCCATCAGGCCGGTGCCGGGAAACCAGAGCCGCCCGTCCCGGGAGCGCCAGCCGGCCGGCTGCCCGGTGGCGCTGAGCTCGGTGCCACGCAGGCCGTCCCCTTCGTCAAAGACGCGGGGGGTGATGCGGGGCAGCTGGCCGAAGGCGGCGCGGGCCAGCTCGTCGAGGGAGACCAGGACCACGCCGTGGTTGGTGGACAGCCAGAGGCCGCCGCGGCGGTCTTCGACCATCCACAGGACGACGTCGAACGGCAGGCCCAGGCCGGTGTGGACGTGGCCGACGCGGCCGTGGTCGATCACGAGGAGGCCGCGATCGTTGGTGGCGATCCACAGCCGTTGGGAGCCGTCGAAGTGGAGCGCATTGAGCTGCGAGGAGGGGAGGCCCGGCACCGGCCCGTTGTGGTGCACGGCGCCGTCCCGGAAGGCGAACAGGCCGGCTCCGTAGGTGGCCACATAGATCGTGCCCCGGGCATCCTCGACGATCGCCGCGACATAGGGCTGCGAGGCCCCGGGGGGCAACGCGACGCGCTCGAAGCGCCGGCCGCGGCCGACGGCGAGCCCTTCGCGCGAGCCGATCCAGAGGCGCCCCAGCCGGTCTTCGAACACCACGGTGATCGGACCGGGAGGGATGCCGGTCTCCGCCCCGAAGGCCTCCCAGGCGCCGTCGCCCGGGGCGCGCCGGAACACGCCGTGGCGGAAGGTGCCCACCCAGAACGAGCCGTCGCGGCCCTCGGCGAGCGCCACGGCGTCGCTGGTGGGGAACAGGGGGGAGGTCACGCGCTCGATCTTGCCGTCGCGCAGGCGGGTGAGCCCGCCGTTGGTCGACGCATAGAGCCAGCCGTCGGCGGTCTCGAGGACGTTCCAGACCACGTCGTTCGGCAGTCCTTCGGCCACGCCGTAGGGGGTGAATTCGTCGGCATGAAGGCGGAAAAGCCCTTCCGAGTGCGTGCCGATCCAGAGGCCTCCGTCACTTCCGGCGCGGGCTGTATCCACCATGCCGAGGGGCCGGGGCGTCAGGCGCTCGGGCGTTGTGGCGCCCTTGCGCAGGCGAAACAAGCCGTTTTCGCTGGAGATCCAGAGGGTCTCCTGGGGGTCGGTCGCGAGGTGGAACACCGCATGCCCGACGGAGACGGGTGGGGCGAGCGGCTGCGGCCGGTCGCCGCGGACATCGAGCCGAAGGATCTCGGATCCTTCGCAACCGACCCACAGCGCCCCTTCTTGATCCTGGACGAGCGAGGTGACGACGTTTCCCCGGGTCCACGGGATCGGCAGGAAGGTCCAGCGCGAGCCGTCGCCGCGGACGACGCCCCCGCGCACCCCGAGCCAGACCAGCCGGCCCGAGCCGCGCACCAGGATCCCCAAGGGTCCCGCGGGCCGGGTGAGGGTGGAGATCGGCGTGAGATGGTCTCCCTGGACCTGGAAGAGCCCGGCGTCGCGGAAGGCCACCAGAACCCGGCCGCGGGCATCGCCGGTGATCCCCACCACCGGGCCGCGGGAGAGCTCTCCCGCGTCGAAGCGGGTGAAGCGGCCGCCGGAAAAGACGGACACACTGCCGCCGTCGGTGCCCACCCAGACGCGCCCGGCGGCATCGGCGTGGAGAGCCTGAATGTAGTTGTAGTCGAGCGCTGGAGTGTCGCCGACGGAGAAGGTCTGAAATTCGGTGCCGTCGAACCGTGCGACGCCCTCTTGCGTTCCGATCCACAGGGTGCCGTCCTTCTCCTGCTCGATCGCCAGCACGCTCGCCTGGGGAAGGCCCTCGCGCGCCGTCCAGGCGTCGACCCGGTACTGGGTCAAGGCCCGGCCGGGGTCGAGGGCCGTGAGCGGGGCTGCGAGGAGGCCGAGGCAGAGGGCGGTGCGCAAGGCGGAGGGGCGGGAGGACATCGTGGTAAGGATCGCAGAGCGAGGAGGTCTGTCGCTACCCGGCCCGCTGGACGGGCAGGCGCACGCGAAAGGTCGAGCCCGCGCCGGGCGAGCTCTCGACGGTGATCGCGCCGCCCATCGTTTCACACAGGCGGCGGGTGAGGGCAAGCCCCAGGCCGGTGCCGCCATAGGGGCGGGAGAGGCCCCCCTCGGCCTGGACGAACGGCTGGAAGATCTTCTCCTGGTGCTCGGGAGCGATGCCCACGCCGGTGTCGCGCACCGACAGATGGAGGGTGCAGGCGTCCCCTTCGCCGCGCAGCGCGGCGGTCGCTTCGACCTCGCCCTTTGCGGTGAACTTGACGGCGTTGGCGATCAGTTGGCCGGCCACCTGGCGCACGCGCTGCCCGTCCCCCAGGATCGGCGCCTTACCGGCGGGAGGGAAGGTCCAGTGCAGCCGGATCCCCTTGGCCCGGGCCAGGGAGACCGACGGAGCGAGGGCGGACTCCAGGCATCCGGTCAGGTCGAACGGCTCCGGCCGCAGGGTGACCTGTCCCTGCTCGATGCGGGCGAAGTCCAGCACGTCGTCGACCAGCCGCAGGAGGGTCTTCCCGCCCTCCTGCATGAGCGCGTTGTACTCGCTCTGGTCCTGGTCCAGGGTCGTTTCGCTCAACCGGTCACTGGCGTCGAGGATGGCGTAGAGGGGCGTGCGCAGGTCGTGGCTGACGGTGGCGAGGAAGTGGGTCTTCGCCAGCCCGGCGCGCTCGGCGTCCCGGAGGGCCGCCTCGGCCTTCGCGCGCGCCTCCTGCTCGCGCTGCGCGGCCGCCGCCAGCTCGGCATTGGCATTGCCCAGCTCCCGGGTGCGCCGCGCCACCAGGGACTGCAGGCGGCGGTTGCGCAGATGGTTGCCGGCCGTGGCGAGGGCGATGACCCCGGCCGCCAGCAGCATTTGGAAGGCGCGGGTCTGGGTGAAGAGGGGGGCGAGGTGCAGGTCCAGGGAGGCGACGGGGCCCCAGGCTCCGCCGTCCGGGTGCTGCGCGGCGACTTCGAGGCGATAGGCGCCCGGCGGCAGGTTGGTGTAGCCGGCTGCGCGGGTGGTCCCGGCGTCCCGCCACCCGCCGTCGAAGCCCACCAGGCGGTGGCGGAACCGGGTTCCCGCGGCTTCGTCGAAGCCGAGGGCCGTGAGCTGCGCCGTCAATTCGCCGCGTCCCGGTGCCAGGTCGAGAGCCCGGCCGGGCGCCGGAAGCGCCTGCCGGGTGCCGTCGACGACGATGCTGCGGATCACCGCCCGCGGCGGGACGGGTGGGGCGAGCCGCGCCGGATCGACCACGGCGAGCCCGGTGCCGGAGGGAAACCAGAGCCGCCCGTCGCGGGCGCGCCAGCCGGCCGGCTGCCCGGTGGCGCTGAACCCGGTGCCGCGCAAGCCGTCGCTTTCGTCGAAAAAGCGTGCGGTGGTGATCCGGGTCTGGGCGCCGAAGGCGGTGCGGGCCAGATCGGCGAAGGAAACCCGCACGAGCCCATGGTTGGTGGACATCCAGAGGGCGCCGCGCCGGTCGTCGACCAGCCACAGAATGAGCGCGTAGGGCAACCCGTGCGCCGTTCCCACCCGGCCGATCCGGCCGTGGTCGAGGACGGCGAGGCCGCGGTCGTTGGTGGCGATCCACAGGCGTCCCGCGCTGTCGAGGAGGAGGGCATTGAGCTGCTCGGAGGGGAGCCCCTGCGCCACTCCGTAGCGGCGGACGCCGGCGCCTGCGAAGCCGAACAGGCCGGCGCCATAGGTCGCCACCCAGACCGTGCCGGCGGCGTCCTCGACGAGCGAGGTGACATAGAGGGATCCGGTCTGCGGCACGGGCTGGAAGCGGTGGCCGTCGCCGACCGCGAGCCCTTCGCGCGAGCCGACCCAGAGGCGCCCGCGCCGATCCTCGAAGATCGCGGTGACCGGGCCGGGCGGGATGCCGTGGGCCGCGCCGAGCCCCTCCCACTCGGCGGCCCCCGGGCGGAGCCGGAACACGCCGTGGCGGAACGTGCCCGCCCACAGGGTTGCGTCGCGGCCCTCGGCGAGGGCGACGACGTCGGAGGTGGG
Organism: Holophagales bacterium UBA5704; assembly: GCA_002420005.1. Lineage (GTDB taxonomy): Bacteria > Acidobacteriota > Thermoanaerobaculia > Multivoradales > UBA5704 > UBA5704. The sequence continues at coordinate 138,421 of DIHE01000171.1, forward strand.
GAACCGCGCCGAGCGGACCTCCTCGGCCCGGCCCCGGCGCAGCCGGACGAGCCCGCCGTCGGTCGACGCCCAGAGCGAGCCGTCCTGGGTTTCCAGCACGTTCCAGACCATGTCGTGAGGCAGCCCTTCGGGCACGCCGAAGGGGGTGAGCTCTGCGGTGCGCAGGCGCAGGAGGCCTTCGGTGTGGGTGCCGATCCACAGTCCTCCGTCCCGGTCCTCGGCCACGGTATCCACCGCCCCGGCAGGGCGGGGCAGCCGCTCCGGCAGGGAGGAGGCCCCTTCCCGGACGCGATACAGGCCGTCGTCGCCCGCGATCCACAGTGTGCCCCGGGAGTCGTAGAGGAGGTTGCGGATCGGCGCGGGCAGGCGCAGTGGTGGGCCGAGCGGCCGCGCGGTGGTGCTGCGTACGTCGAGCCGGATCGCCTCGGGGCCGCCGCAGGCGATCCACAGGTTTCCCTCGTGGTCTTCCGCCAGGGCGCTGACCCGGCGGCCACCGGTCCATGCCACCGGCAGGAACGTCCAGGCCGTTGCGTCGCCACGGACGACTCCACCGGTGACGCCGAGCCAGAGCAGACCGCTGCGGCCGCGGATCAGCCGTCCCACCGGGGCGGAGGTGCCGCGGGTGGCGGCGGGCACCGGCTCGAGGCCCCGGCCGGTGGCGTGGAACAACCCGGCGCGGCCGAAGGCGGCGAAGACCCGGCCCCCGGCGTCGCTGCTGATGCCGACGGCCGGGCCGAGAGAGCGCCGGCCGGGCTCGACCACGGTGAAATGGCCGCCGGCGACGAACGACAAGCTGCCGGCATGGGTGCCGAGCCAGACGCGCCCGGCTGCGTCGGTGTGCAAGGCTCGGACGAAGTTGTGCCGGATCTCCGGGACGTCCTCGACGGTGTAGCTCTGGAGCTCGACGCCGTCGAACCGCGCGACGCCCTCCTGCGTCGCCAGCCACAGGTACCCGTCGTGGTCTTGTGCGATCGCTCCGACGCTCGCCTGTGGCAGGCCCTGGCGCTCTGCCCAGGCATCGACCTGGTATTGGCTCACCGCCCGGTCGGGCGCGAGAGCCGCCGCCGGCGCGGCCAGCAGAACGAGGCAGAGCAGCCGGCGCAGCAGGGGGCCGGTCACGGCGCGCGGCGCTCCGCTGCGAGGAGGGGCTCGCGGTGCTTGCCGGCCGGTTCGTCGCCGCGGTGGGCGAGGTCCAGCAGGCTGTTGACCTGTTTCAGCAAGACCTTCCCGTTTTCCCGCACCCGCCGGCCCTGCATGCGCTGGCGTTCGTCCAGGCGCGTGTGCAGCAGCAAGTCGTTCATCCCGAGGATGGCGTGCAGCGGGGTGCGCAATTCGTGGCTCACCGCGGCGAGGAAGTCGGCCTTCGCCTGGGCGGCGCGCTCGGCTTCCAGGAGCGCCGCCTCGGCGCTTTCCCGCGCCAGCTGCTCGCGGGCCGCCGTCGCCGCCAGCTCGGCGTTGGCGCGGCGCAGCTCCTCGTTGCGCCGCGCCACCAGGACGCTCAGACGCCGGTTGCGCAGGTGGACTCCCGCTGCGAGAAGCGCCACCAGGGCGGCCCCGCCGAGGAGCCGGAAGGTCCGGGTCTGGGTGAGACGTGGAGCGATCCGGAGGTCCAGGCCGGTGGCCGCGCCGTAGGCACCGCCGTCCTGGTGCCGGGCCGCCACTTCGAAGCGGAACGAGCGCGGCGGCAGGTTGGTGTAGCGCACCGACCGGGCGGTTCCGGCGTCCCGCCAGTCCGGATCGAGCCCCACCAGGCGAAAGCGGAACCGCGTCCCGGCGGGCTCATCGAAGCCGGGAGCTGTGAACCGGACCTCCAGCTCACCCTGTCCGGGAGGGAGCTCGAGCCTCCGGCCGTGCCCCGGGAGCGGTTGCACCGCGCCGTCGAAGGTGACGCCGCGGATCACCACCTTGGGCGGCCCCGGCTCGCGCAGGTGCTCCGGGTCGACGGCCGCGAGCCCGGTGCCGGGAAACCAGATCCGCCCGTCGCGCGTCCGCCACCCGGCGGGCTGGCCGGTGGCGCTCAAATCCACGCCGCGCAGGCCGTCGCCTTCGTCAAAGACGCGCGCGGTCACGCGGGCCTGTGCATCGAAGGCGGCGCGCGCGAGCTCGGCGAGCGGAGCCCGCACGATCCCATGGTTGGTGGACATCCAGAGGTTCCCGCGCCGATCCTCGACGAGCCACAGGACGAGGGCGAACGGCAATCCCCGGCGGGTGCCGACGTGGCCGATGCGTCCCCGGTCCAGGACGGCGAGGCCGCGGTCATTGGTGGCGATCCACAGCCGGCCGGAACCATCGAGGTGGAGAGCGTTGAGCTGCTCGGAGGCGAGCCCGCGCACCGCCCCGCCGTGCTGCAAGGTGCCGGCGGCGAAGGCGAACAGGCCGGCGCCATAGGTTGCCACCCAGACTGTGCCGGCGGCGTCCTCGACGATCGAAGAGACGTAGGGCTGGGTCGGCCCGGCCAGCGGCACTGCGGCGAAGCGGCGGCCGTCGCCGGCCGCAAGACCCTCCCGTGTGCCGATCCAGAGACGTCCGCGCCGGTCCTCGAAGATCACGGTCACCGGCCCGGGAGGAATCCCGCTCGCCGCGCCGATCCTCTCCCACGCGGAGCCGGCCGTGCGGCGCCGGTAGACACCGGAGGTGTGCGTGCCGGCCCACAGGGATCCGTCGCGGCCTTCGGCGAGGGCGACGACATCGGAGGTGGGGAGATGCGCCGAGCGCACCGGTTCGGCCCGGCCGCCGCGCAGACGGACCAGCCCGCCGTCCGTCGAGGCGTAGAGCCAGCCGTCGCGCGTCTCCAGCACGTTCCAGGTGGAATCGTGGGGCAACCCCTCCGGGGTGCCGAAAGGGAGGACCTCGTCGGCGCGCAGGCGCCAGAGCCCTTTGGAGTGCGTGCCGATCCAGATCCCGCCGTCGCGGTCCTCGCGGATCGCGTCGATGGCTCCGGCCGGCCGGGGGAGCTTTTCCGGTGGAAGGGGAGCGCGGTCGCGCAGGCGGTACATTCCATCCTCGGTCCCGAGCCACAGCGTCTGCGCGGCATCGACCGCCAGCCGGCGCACCGGCGCGGTGACGCGGACGGGAGCGCCGAGCGGTCGCGCGGTGGCGCCCCGCACGTCGAGCCGCACCGCTTCGGGGCCGCCGCAGGCGATCCACAGCCCTCCGCCCCGGTCTTCCGCCAGGGCGGTGACCAGCCGGCCGCCGGTCCAGGCCACCGGGACGAAGGTCCAGGCCGATCCTTCGCCGCGCACGACGCCGCCGGGGACGCCGAGCCACAGCCGCCCGCCCCGGCCGCGGGCCAGGAGCCCCACCGGCGCCGTGGGCCGGCCGCCGGCGATCCGAACCGGCTCCAGGCGTGGGCCGGCGACGCGAAACAGCCCCGCCCGGCGAAACGCCACGAACACCCGGCCGTGGCCGTCGCTCTCGATGCCCATCACAGGTCCGCGGGAGAGCACGCCCGGGTCGAACGTGGAGAAGCGGCCTTCGGCGAACGTCGATACGCTGCCGCCGTCGGTGCCGAGCCAGACGCGCCCGGTGGCGTCCGTGTGCAGGGCCTTGATGAAGTTGTGGCGGATCTCCGGCGTGTCCTCGACGGTGGAGCCGGCGAGCTCGACACCGTCGAACCGCGCCACCCCTTCCTGCGTGCCCAGCCACAGGTAACCCTCGCGATCCTGTTCGATCGCCAGCACGCTCGACTGCGGCAGCCCCTCGCGCTGCGTCCAGGCCTCGACCCGGTACTGGGTCACGGCCCGGCCGGGATCGAGGGCCGAGACGGGAGCTGCCAGAAGGCAGCCGCAGAACACCAGGCAGCGGGTCGGGCGACAAAGGGTCAACATGCGCAGTGAACGGCTCCCGAGAGGATGATGCATTGACCTTAAGGCGAGCATTACAACGCTTCATCCGCCCGAGAAATGGAACCCTCTCTCCTTTTCCTGCGTATAAGCGGCAGACGGCTTCCGGGAGGCCCGGAAAGGAAGAGGAGACGGGATGGACGACCTGAAGCAGGACCTGCGATTCGCCGTGCGCATGCTGGCCAAGAACCCTTGGCTGACGGCGGTGGCCGTGCTTTGCATCGCGCTCGGCATCGGCACCAACGTGACGGCGTTCAGCGTGGTCAGCGCCTTGATGCTGCGGCCGTTCCCCTATGCCGACCCGGAGACGCTGACCTACGTGGACATGGTGAACCTGCCCAACGACATTGACTCTTCCGGCCTGTCCTATCCCGACCTCCAGGACCTGCGCGCCGAGAGCCGCTCGTTCTCCCAGGTCGAGGCCTACGGCATCCGCAGCCTCGTGGTGCAGGTGGGAGACGAGCCGGAGCGGGTCAGCGGGGCGGCGATCTCGGCGGGGATGTTTCCGCTGATCGGCGAAAAGCCGGCCCTGGGCCGCCTGTTCCGGCCGGACGAGGATGCGCCGGGGGCGCCGCCGGTCGTGCTGCTCAGCCATGCGCTGTGGACGCGGCGGTTCAACGGCGATCCGCGGGTGGTGGGGACGGACGTGATGATCAACGCGAAGGCCCATACCGTGGTCGGTGTGATGAAGCCGCAATTCGGTTTTCCGGAGCGCCAGGAAGCCTGGGTTCCTCTCGCGCCGCTCGCGGCCGGGGAGCTGCGCGACGACCGCGGCTACGAAGTGATGGCGCGCATCGCCCCCGGGGTGTCGACCGAGGCGGCGGAGCAGGAGGTGGCCGCCTTCGCGAAGCGGCTCGCGGCGCAGTTTCCGGACAGCAACGCCGGCTGGGGCGCGCGGTTGCGCACGCTGAGCGAGGACGTCCTCGGCGACGAGGGGCGGATCATGGTGGCGACCATCCAGGGGGCGGTGATCTTCGTCCTGCTGATCGCCTGTGCCAACGTCGCCAACCTGTTCCTGGCGCGGGCCACCGCGCGGCAGCGCGAGATGGCCGTCCGCCTGGCGTTCGGCGCGGGCCGGTGGCGTCTCGCCCGCCAACTGCTCACGGAGAGCCTCCTGGTGGCGTTCGCCGGGGGCGCCCTGGGCATGGTCTTCGGCCATTGGGGCATCCGCTGGATGGAGTCCGCGATTCCCCAGGAGAACATGCCGCCGCCCTGGATGCGTTTCGAGATCGACGGCCCGGTGGTCGTCTACACCGTCGCGGCGACCGTCTTGACCGGCATTCTGTTCGGTCTGGCGCCGGCTTTTCAGGCGGTGCAGAAGGATCTTCAGGGAACGCTCAAGGAAGGAGGCCGGGGGGCCGGCGGCAGCGTGCGGCGCAACCGTTTGCGCAATGGGCTGGTGATCGCGGAGATCGCGCTCGCCCTGACCCTTCTCATGGTGACCGCGCTCTTCCTGCGCAGTTTTTTCAAGCTCCAGACCGGTGACGCCGGCTTCGACACCGCGCCGTTGCTCACCCTGCGTGTCTACCTCCCCGGTGCCCGCTACGAGGAGGAGCCGCCGAAGACCCGCCGGGTGGAGGATCTGCTTCGGCGCATCGAAGCGCTGCCCGGCATCGAAGCGGTGGGGGCGTCGAACCTGATCCCGATGGGCGGCGGCAACAACGGCGGGAATCTGTTGCTCCAGGGCCGTCCGGTGGCCCGTGGCGAGGAGCCCCGGGTCTCCTGGGCGGGGGTGTCGCCCCACTTCTTCAAAGCCTTGGGCCTGGGCCTCGTCCGAGGGCGCGGCCTCACCGAACGGGAGGCGCTCGAGCGGGCGCCGGTGGCACTGGTCAACCAGGCGTTCGTGAAGCGGTTCTTTCCCGAGGGCGAGGTCCTCGGGCAGCGATTCCGCATTTCCGAGGAGAAGGCGATGGGTTGGATGACCATCGTCGGCGTCGTGCCGGACTTCCACCACGGCGACCTCAGCTCCCGCATCCGACCCGCAGCCTACCTGCCGCTGGCGTACCTTTCGGGACGTTCCACCGGGCTGACGATCCGCACGCGGCTCGATCCTGCCGCGGTGACCTCGCAGGTGCGCGAGGCGGTGCGCGCCTCCGATCCCGAGCTGCCGGTCTACCTGGTGTCCACCATGGAGCAGCTCCGGCAGGACAGCTTCTGGGAGTATCGCCTGATGGGCGGGATGTTCTCCGTCTTCGGCGGCATCGCCCTCTTCCTCGCCGCCATCGGGGTTTACGGGGTCCTGTCCTACTCGGTGTCGCAGCGGGTGCGGGAGATCGGGGTGCGCATGGCGCTGGGGTCGCAGCGGGAGGACGTCCTGTGGCTGGTGGTGCGCCAGGGGCTCACCCTGGCGCTCACCGGCATCGGCATCGGGCTCGTCCTCGCCCTCGGTGCCGGACAGGTCGTCGCCAGCGTCATCTATGAAGTGAGCCCGCGCGACCCGGTGAGCTTTCTCTCCATCGCCCTCCTGCTGACCGCGGTGGCCGCGTTCGCCAGCTTTCTGCCGGCGAACCGCGCCACCGAGGTCGATCCTCTGGAGGCGCTGCGCAACGAATAGGAGTGCGGCGCGGCTTCAGTTCACCGTCGTGGTCAACGTATAGCTTCCCACGGCGCCGGAGACGGTCACGTAGAACGTCCGGGTCCCCGGGGTGGTGACGGGGACCGTGTAGGTGGCCGGCGTGCCGGTGGCCACGACGGCTCCCGAGGCGTTCAGGATCTGGGCGGTGCGCAAGGCGCCGGGCTTGGCGGTGATCGTCTGGCCGGCTTGGGCCTGAAGGCTGTAGGTGTCGGTCTCGAAGGCGGAGGCGGAGCTGCCGGCCACCTTGAATTCCACGTGCCGCGGGAGCGCCTGCGCGGTGGCCGTGGTGTTGTGGACGGCCGAGGTCTCCGGCCGGGTGATCACCGCTTTCAAGCTGTAGGAATCGGTGGATGACGTGGCGCCGGCGGACGACTCGACGCGCAGATAGCGGGCCTGGGTCAGCAGCGAAGGAGTGTAGCTGAGGGATTCGTCGGCCGTACCGGTGTTGTCGGAGGCGACGGTGGTGACCAGGGAGGTTTCCGGGCAGAACGCAAAGGACGGCGTCCAGGAGCGCTGCGCGGCCAGTGCATAGTCCGCCGGCAGGCTGGTCAGCGTCACGTCGACCGTGTCTCCACTGTTGGCTTCGCCCAGGTGGAAGAGGTCGACGTCGTCGGTGTGCTCGATGTAGCCCGCGATCGTGGCACCGGAGAGGAGGTCCCGCGCGGTGGCCAGGGTGTCGTTCGTTTCATACGGGTCCACCCAGGCCCAGCCGCCGAGATCCAGCTTGCCGGCACCGAAGGTGTGATTGGTCGTCGTGAGGAAACCCGGTGCCGCGTAGGCGTCCGTCCAGCGGTCTTCCCGCGCATTGGACTGGAGCAGGGACTTGATCGTCGTGGAGGAGAGGGTGGGATCGTCCTCCAGCAGCAGCGCCACGGCTCCCGTCACGTGGGGCGCCGCCTGGCTGGTCCCCGCCATCATCTGATGGTTGTCGTCGAGGGTCGTATGGGCCGAGGACACCGAGCTCAAGACCTCCGCGGCGAGAGACGAGAGAATGGCCTGGCCGGGTGCGGCGAGGTCCGGCTTCTGGCGGCCATCGCGCGTCGGACCCCGGCTGCTGAAGGCGGTGATGTCACCCTCTTCGTCGGTTTGGTCGAACGAATAAGCGTCGCCGGACGGGGCATACCAGCACCACCGCGAGGTGTACGCGCCGACGGCGATCGCCGCGGCGGAGGTGGCGGGCTGGCTGAGCGTCTCGGAGGTGTCGACGTCCGACGTGAACGTCGCGTCCATCGTGCTCTCCATCCAGAAGTCGACCTCGCCCGAGCCGGTGACGGTCGTTCCGGTGAGGGCCATGGTCCAGGTCCCCTGGGCCGGCGGCGTGGCCGGGTCGCTGTCGAAGATGTGCACGTAGATTTCGTTGTCGGTCGTCCCGTCCCCGATCACCGAGCTCGTCTTGTTGCACAGCGTGACGGCGCCGTCCGCGCCGGTCAGGTCCCGCACACAACCGCTCAGGCCGGGGAAGGGATTGAGCCCTTTCTCGTAGTGGAGGCCGCTCGGTGACCAGAGGTGGACGGTCAGGTTGTCTGTCGCAGGGTAGTACCCGGTGATCTCGACTTCGTCGGTGCCGGAGGTGCGCGTATAGCGAGGCACCTCGAAGGTCGGCGCGACGATGGACATCGCGGCCACGGCATGGACCTCGGCATGGATGGGGGTGGCCGCATAGTTTCCGGCGGCGACCACCACGGCGCGGCCCGGGGCGGCACCGACCAGCGCATCGATCTCCTGTTCGATCGGGTGGGTCCCGCCATGGGCGCCGAGATGGGTGCCGAGACTGATGTTGACCACCGCGGGCAGGTCCAGGCTGTCAGCCAGGTCGAAGAGGTAGGTCAGGCCGTCGATGGTTCCGTTGACGGTGAAGTCGGTCTTGACCACGGCGATCGAGGCGCCGGGGGCCATCCCGGTGGTGAGATAGGTGGCTCCGGAGGCATCCGGCGCAGCCCCCGAGCCGGCGGCGATTCCGGCGACGTGGGTCCCATGCCCCTCCCGGTCGGCGTCGTCCACCTCCGAGCAGGTGCCGGCGAGGATGTCCGTCTGTGTGCACTCGTTGCCATAGCCGAAGGCGGCCGGAGCGGTGCCGGTGGTCTGTTGGTCCCAGATGGCGAGGACGCGGCTGTTTCCCGAGGCGTCCAGGAAATCCGGGTGGTCGTAGTCGATCCCTGAATCGATGAAACCGATGAGGACGCCGTCACCGGTGCGTCCGGTGAAGCTTCCTGCGCTCTCGGTGCGCAGCCAGGTGGCCCCCGTCTGGGGGACGGACTTGTCGAGCTGCGGCCGCAGAGGCCGCGAAACGGTGATGAGCTGGACGTCCGGCCGGGCCGCGAGGGCGGCCAGGGCCGAGACCGGGACGGTCGCGGTCGCCCGGCCTCCGCGCAAGGTGCGCACGCGGAGGCCCATCGCCTCCAGGGAGGCGCGGGAGGCGGTGGTGCGCAGGAAGAGGTCGAGCGTCGGCTCGCCCTGGATGCGCCGGTCGCCGCGGCGCGTCAGGCCGGGCCGGGAGACGGCCGCCGGGATCGGCGCCGCCGGGTTCTGCAACAGGGGAGCGAGGGCGGGGTCGATGTGAGGCTCGGCGCGCAGCGCGGCGCCGGGGAGGGCGAGAAGCAGGGCGGCGGCCAGGTGGCGGACGAAGCGAGACTTGCGAGAGGTTCGAGACATGGGGGTGATCTCCTTTCAAGGGCGGGCAGGCCGGCACGGCGGTGTCTGCCCGGTGCCCCCAGGATCGATCGCCGGGGTGGTCAAAGGGGTCCGGGAAAGGTCAAGAAACGGTCAAAGCGGATCGGCGGGAGGCGGGTCTCAACATTTCCAGTCGCCCGGGGGTCTATTTCGTGGAGTGCTTGCCCACGGCGAACGGTATCTCCGCCGTTTTCCCGGGCACAGGGGGAGAAGCGAAATGAACAGGACCATGGGAATCTGGCTTTGTGCTTTGGCTTGGTTGCTTGCGCCGCGGGGCGCTCAAGGCGCCGAACCGCCCGCGGGGACCTCCCTGGAGGAGCCGTCGCCGCGTGAGTCGGCTTTCGACCTTTCCCCTCCGAGGGCCGGTGAGCAACTGATCACCTTCAGCGAGCATGCCCGAGATACCCCGATCGACGATCAGTACGCGAGCAAGGGTATTGTCTTCGGGGGAGATGCTCCCTTCATCACAACCGATACCGCGAATCCCACCAGTCCGGTACTTTCCGGATCTCCGCGGTTCTTCGGTGCCATTGAGGGCAGCTTCGTCAAGACGGGAGAGGCCCATCAGCCCGCATCGGTCAACCACTTCAGTTTCGACGCGGGCTTCTTCGATGCAGCCCAGAGCGTTCGAGTGAGCGTGTACGACATCCAAGGTCGATTGATCCGTCGTACCTCCAACGCCCAGACCGGGATCCGGACGTTTCAGTTCAACGACATCGGAATCAGTAAGTGGAGAATCGAGGCATTCAGCCAAGAGCCGGCCGGCTTCGCCATCGACAACGTCCGGCTGCGGGCTCCCTATCGGGCGATCTTCGCCGGTATCCTCGGGGCTTCCAAGATCGGTAACATCAACGACGATCCGGATACGGTCGTCAGCGTCTGGAAAGATCAAGCGATCGCCGACTACGTCAAGACCAGCGTGAGCTTCTGTGCCACAACCACCTGCCTGCCGAGGAATGAAGAGCATCTGAAGAAGATCGGCGCCTCCAGGGTGGGAGGGGTCGTCGCTCTGGGTTTCTTCATGACCAGTGTCGCCGGAGCCTCCTCGGTCAACAGCCCGGGCAACTCCGAGGTTCCGAAGAATTTCATTGTAAACAACTATCAGCCGGGGGACCGTGTGTACCTCACCGGCTTCAGCGCCGGGGGCGGAGACGCTCAGAACGTTCTGGAAAAGCTGGAACTTCTCAGCATTCCCGTCGAGGTGAGCGGCCACATCGACAGTGTGGAGATCGGAGACGACGCTTCGATTCCTGCCAATACGCGGTTGGCCAAGGGCTTTCATCAGAAGCAGAGCGGGGCCATCGTGCGCGGTGAGGACCAGCTGAAGGCGGATGATTCGGACGTGACGACGGTCACCAACACCAAGATCACCAACCCGGCCGGACCTGACGATCCGAAGAACGACAAGAACAACCATCACCGGAACATGGACAACGATCCGCGCGTGTGGAACGCCATCCGTGGCGCGATCCTCACCTCTTTGAAGAGCTCACCGGCGCAGCTTTCGGACGCCGGCCAGCCGTCCGAGGCTGGATGCCCGAGGTGCTCGGAAGTGATCGACGCGCGGAGCCCGGAGGAGCAGGTCGCGGTGTTGGAACAGGCGCTGGAGGCACGCGCATCGGGCGAGGAGCTGTACGGCCTCCGCGAGCTACTGGCCCGGGTGGTGAAGGACTCCGAGGCCTACCGAGGGCTGCTGCGTGAGCACGAGAGAGCGGCCGGCGATCCCCGGCTCCAGGAGAATCTCACCGCCGTCATCCTCAAAGTTGACGCCGGCGATTTCCTGGCGGACGTCGAGGAGGCGGCCTCTTCGGTCTCGGACTACCCGCTTTTCGCCGCCATGGTCCAAAGCTTGGCGCGAGTCGATGCTCAGGAGGCGAGAAAGGGAGTCATCCGGCTGATCGCGAACAACCGGCTCGATGTTCCTCCCGGGAAAGTGATCGATGCGGCGGTGAGCGCCTTCTCGGACGGTGCAGTGGCGCACCTTGAGGCCGGCTGGATGCTCGACTGGGTGCGGGATACGGCGCTGAGCGATTCGCAGCTCTATGCCATGGCGCGCATCATGGTCAACGCCGCGGAAAAGCCGGATGCCCGCGCTCTCCTGGAGGAGCTGGCGGAGCGGATTCAAGACCGGCGCTTGAAGCTGGAGGTGGCGGCGATCACCGGGAGGTAGAGGAGGCCGCCGCCGTTTCCTCCAGCACCGCCTTCGCTTCGCGCAGGTCCGGTGTGTCGAAGCCCTCGGTGAAGCCGGCGTAGACCGGTGCCAGCACGGCGTAGCCGTCGTGGGCGCGGCCTTGGCGCAGGCGCAGGCGGGCGAGGCTGACCGCGGCGCGCAGGGCGAGGGCGCGGGCGCCTTGGTGGCGGGCGACGTCCAGGGCCTTCGTGAGGTGGGTCTCGGCCTCGGCACCGGGGACGCCATGGCGGTGCAGAAGCTCTCCCTGGAGGCGGTGGAGCTCGGGCTCGACGAGCTTCTGGTCTCCCTGGAGTGCCAGGGCCTCCTTCAGGGTGGCGAGCCCCTCGACGATGCGATCCGCCCGCAGGTAGGCACCGGCCAGAAGGGCGTGGTGGTGGGGCAGGCCGATGTGCGCCAGAAGCTCCCGGCGGGTGGTCAAGGACCGGCGCATCACTTCGATGGCGTCCGTGCCGTCCCCATGCTCATGGTGTGCCCAGGCGAGGAGGAAGCGGCCCATCGATTCGAACATCTGAAACCCCTGCTCGACCGCCAAGGGCACCAGGAGGCCCGCCTGCGCCTCCACTCCGGCCGGATCGCGGCGCAACGCCGCCAGCTCGGCCAGCGAGTACTGGAGGAAGCAGCGGCTGATCGGGGGGACGGTGAGGGTCCCGGCCAGCTCGGCGACCTCGGCGGCGCGCGCCGCGGCCTGGTCGTGCTCGCCGAGGAGCTGGTGCGCCCAGGAGAGGTTGGCGAGCGCATTGAGCGCCGGGAAACCGACGCCCGGCTCGAGCAGGTCGGCCGGGGAAAGCGTCGGCGCACCGAAGGCGAGCGATCGCTCCAGATGCAATCGGGTGGAGGACAGGTTTCCGCGGAGCAGCCGGACGAAACCGGTCGCCTGGTGAGCGGTCACCAGAAGAGCGGGAGCCTTCTCCTCGCGGGCGATGGCGAGGAGCTGGATCGTCGTCTCGCGCGCCGCCGCCAGGTCTCCGCCGATCAGCGCGTGCAGATACAGTCCCTGGAGGATCGTGAACGTGGACGACGCCGGGCCGGAGCGCCGGCAGAGCTCCCAGGCGCGGGCGAACGCCTCCCGCACGGCCGGCAAGGCGTAGCTCTGCAGCGCGGCGGCGGCGGTGCCCCGGGCCACCTGCACCGCGACCTCGCGCTGGTCGCGCTCGCGGCTGTCCGGCAGGCTGTGCAGAGCGGCGAGAGCTTTCTGGAGGGGACCGAGGGCCTCGCGGCAGGCGGAGGTGCGCAGGGCGTGCTCGCCGGCCCGCAGCCACCAGATCGCGGCGTGCTCGGCGAGCCCGGCCTCGGTGAAGTGATGGGCGACCCGCTCCGGACGTCCCTCGGCGAGATCGGTGAAGCGGCTCTCCAGGATCTGTGCGATCCGCGCGTGGAGATGGCGGCGGTCGGAGCGGAGCAGCGAGGCATAGGCCGCATCCTGGAGCAGGGAGTGCCGAAAGCGGTAGCGGGTGCGGGGCGGCAGGCCGCGGCGCTGGAGGATCTCGGCTTCGACGAGCCGGTCGAGGCCGTGGCGCAGCTCCTCCTCGTTCCACTCCGCGACCTCGCGCAGCAGCTCCCAGGAGACCTCGCGGCCGATCGCCGCGGCGACCAGGGCGAGCTCGCGGACGCCGTCCAACCGGTCGAGGCGCGCGAGGAGCCAGCCTTCCAGCGAGGAGGGGAGCGGCGCGGCATCGCTCAGCCCGGCATCGACCACCACACGGGTCAGCTCCTCGACGAACAGCGGCAGGCCGTCGGTGCGCGCCACGATCTGCTCGATCCGCGGTGCGTCGAGCGGATGTCCGGCGGTGAGCCGCTCGACCAGCTGGTGGGCCTGGGAGGAGCTCAGCGGCGCGAGGGTGAGCTGCGTCAGCTTCGCGCCGGCTTCCCACCGGTGCTGCAGCTCCGGCCGGGTGGTGAGGAGCAGGAGGAGGGGCACGCCGGCCAGGTGCCGGATCAACAGGTCCAGCAGCTCGAGCGTGGACGGATCGGCCCAGTGCAGGTCCTCGACGACCAAGGCGAGAGGCTGCTTTTCGGCCGCCGTGAGGACCAGGGCGACGATGGATTCGAGCGTCTTGCGGTGCGCGGCGAGAGGGCTCGGGTCCACCGCCTCGGTGCGTCCCGGCAGGTCGCCGAGCTGGCGGACGACCGGCAGGACCGGATGCAGGGCATTGTCGTGCTGGTCGGGCAGAGCGTGCCCTTCGAGCCACCCGCCGGAGGCATCGGCGATCCGCCGGCGGAGCTCCCAGATCAGCCGCGACTTGCCGATCCCCGCTTCGCCGGAGAGGAGCACCACCCGGCCGCGCCCGTCGCGGGTGTGCTCCCATTGTTCGAGGAGAAGGCCCAGCTCCTGCTCGCGCGCCACCAGAGGCGTGAGCGCGCCGCCCGCGGCGAAACGGCTGTGCGCGCCGCGATCCGCGAGGATGCGGAAGAGGGGCGTCGGACGTGGCCCGAGAGGAAGGAGAGCCGGCAGCTCCTCCGCCTCGAAGAAGCTCTCGACCAGATGCCAGGTGGCCTGGCTGACCAGCACCCCGCCCGGCGGCGCGAACGCCTGCACGCCCGCCGCGACGTTCGGCGCATCCCCCAGGGCGACGGGCTCATTGCCGGTGCGGCCGAGGATCATCGAACCGGTATGGAGCCCGATGCGCATCTCGGCGATGACGCAGCCGGAGACCGGGCAGAGGAGGCGTGCCTGCTCGACGACGGCGCGGGCGGCGCGGACGGCGCGGCAGGCGTCGTCCTCATGGGCGCGTGGATAGCCGAACCAGGCCGGCCAGCCGAAGTCGCGCGCCGGGCCGAGGTGGCCGCCGAACCGCTCGACGATCCGGGTCATCGTCGTCTGCAGGCTCTGCATGCCGCTGAGAATCTCTTCCGGATCGAGCGGCCCGCCATCGGGCCGGATCGGCGCCCCGAGCAGCACGGTGACCTGGCGCCGCTCCGCAGTCGCCCGCGGGGGAGGAGGCGCCGGAGTCGCCTGGGGCACCGGAACGCGCAGCGGCTCCGCCAGAGTGTCGGCCCCGGCGCTTTCCCATCCGGTGTCGTCCTGGCTGAACGAGATCTGGGCTTCGGCGGCGATCCGCCCCAGCCGGGAGGCGACGTCGCGGGCATGGCGGGGCCGCAGCTCCGGGTCCTTTTCGAGCAGGTGGTCGACCAGGTCGGAGAGCTCGGCCGGAATCCACCGGTTGATCGTCCGTGCCGGTGCCTGGCGCAGCGTGCAGACCCGGTGGAGCGTCGCCGCGGCGCTGTGGTCGAGGAACGGAGAGTGGGCGGTGAGGATCTCGTAGAGCAGCGTGCCGAAGGCGAAGAGATCGGCGCGGTGGTCGACCTCCCGGCCTTCGGCCTGCTCGGGCGCCATCGAGCGGCAGGTGCCGAGCACGCGGCCTTCCAGGGTCAGCGACGAATCCAGGGCATCGATCTCCTTGGCGAGGCCGAAGTCGAGGATCTTGGGGTACTCGGACAGAGTGAGAACGACGTTCTCGGTCTTCAGGTCGCGGTGCACGATGCCGTGGCTGTGCGCCTCGTCGAGGGCTTCGGCGATGGCGCGGCCGAGCGAGAAGACGCGCGGCAGGTCGAGCGGCCCATCGCGCAGCACGCGGGCGAGCGAGGTGCCTTCCACCAGCTCCATGACGATGGCATCGGCCTCCTCGGTCACCAGCAGGTCGAAGATCCTGACGATGGCCGGATGGGTGAGCCGTGCGCTCGCCCGTGCCTCCCGGCGCAGCCGCTCGCGGCGCACCCGGTCCTCTCGTTTGTCGGGCGGGATGATCTTGATCGCGACCCAGCGTTCGAGCAGCTCGTCCCAGGCGCGATAGACGACGCCCATCCCGCCGGAGCCGATCCTCTCCCCGAGCCGGTAGTGTCCCAGATGGGTCGAACCGCCCCGCACCTCTTCTTCGTCAGGCTCCGCTTCCCTTGGCACGATACTGAAATTATACAGGGAAAGGGGGCGGAAGGTTGGAGGCCGCCGCCAGCAGATCCGCCAGCAGCACGATCCGCCGCCGGAAGGACGTCAGGTCCACGTGCTCGTCCCGGGTGTGCATGCCGCCACCGACCGGGCCGAGGCCGTCGAGGACGGGGAGGGTTCCCGGCTTGGCGAGGAAGTTGGGGAAGGAGATGCCGCCGCGCTCGCGCTCGACGGCGAGGTGCCAGCCGCGGGAGGCGGCGAGGGCGACCGCGCGGTCGCACCAGGCGGCTTGGGGGCCGTCCGGATCGACCGGCGGAATGGTGGCGCCGAGGTGAAAGGTGATCTCGGTCCCGGTGTCCGCTGCGATGTTGCGCGCCAGGGTCTGGAGGACCTCGGCCATCCGTTCGCCTTCGGCGGCGCGCAGGAAGCGGGCCTCTCCCTCCGCGCAGGCGCGGTCGGGGACGACGTTGAGCTGCTGCTCGGTGCCCAGAAGGGCGTGCCTTGCAGCCAGGTCCTCGACGAAGGTGGTGTCTCCTGCCACCAGGCGGCCGACGTTCACCGTCGGGCCGCCGTCGCGGGCCGAATGGGCCTCGGCTTCGACGCACCAACCGGCGGCGGCGGTCAGCGCCGAGCGGCCGTGCCAGTAGTGGAGGCCGGAATGGGCGGCGCGCCCGCGCACGTCGAGGCGCCACTGGAACATGCCGCGGCGGCCGGAGACCATGGTCTCGCCGCCCCCCTCCGCCGGCTCGCCGGGCTCCAGGACCCAGAGCGCGCGCGCTTTGGCGCTCCATCGCCGCACCACCGCTCGCGAGAGGAGCCCTCCGACCTCTTCATCCGGCACCACGGCGAGCAGGAGGTCCGGCGGCGGCTGGAGGCCCCAATGGCGGAGCAGGTCGAGGGCGCCCAGGAAGGCGACCAGGCCGCCTTTCATGTCGATGGCGCCGGTGGCGACCAGCCGGTCGTCGCGGAGCTCCGGGGTCGCGGCGGGCAGGACGGTGTCGATGTGGCCGATCAGGAGGAGAGGACCGCCGGAAAGGTCCCTGCCGCGCCCGAGGAGGACCGGCAGCTTCACGCCTTCCTCGCCGACCTCGTCCCGGATCTCGGAAGACAGACCGCGGATGGCAAGCTCGGCCCCCAGACGCTGCGCCATGCGGCGCAGACCGTCGGGATCGTTGCTCTGCGACGAGAGGGCTGTCATCTCGACGAGGAGGTCGAGGGTCTTGCGGAACAGGGGCTCGGGAAGGACGTCGGGAGAGAGAAACGCGCCGGTCATGGCGGCAAAGGTTATCCCACTGATGTAGAGTTGCGGCAGGTTGCTCGTTCCAGGAGGGTTCGATCGATGGTCAGTGCCGTCATTCTGCTGATGGTGGAGAAGGACAAGGTCAACGAGGTGGCAGCGAAGCTGGTCGAGCTGCCGGGGATCACCGAGGTCTATTCGGTGGCCGGGCACTACGACCTGGTCGCCATCGTGCGCGTCAAAGACAACGACCAGATCGCCGAGGCGGTCACCAACCGGATGCTGCAGATCCAGGGCATCCAACGGTCGGAGACCCTGATCGCCTTCCGGGTCTTCTCGCGGTTCGATCTCGACGCGATGTTCTCGGTGGGCATGGAAGAACCGCTGACCGGGCGGTGACCCGGCGGGGCGCTCCTACGGCCGGCAGGTGCCAGGTGGATGTGCGGTGAGCACGCCGAGCGCGAGGCGTTCCATCGGGAGAAGCGTGCCTTTCACGGCCAGGAGCTGGCGGCCCTCACCCGCCGCCTGGACGAGGTGAACCGCCGCCACGGCCCCAAGCTCCGCACCCCGGTCATCCAGCGCCAGATCTCCGACGTCCTGCGCCGCCTCACCCGCCAAGGCCGGCTGGAGCAGGTCCGGGTAGGGAAGGGGCGGTATGAGGCGCGGTTCGTGCGGGTGGAGTAACGGCAACTGCGTGGCGAGCTACACCCTACGCCGGGCATCAATGCCCGGGCTATCAGCAGCGCCGTCTGAAGACGGCTTCAAGCCCCGTTCACGGGGCGCCGTTGAGAGCCCGGCGATTCATCGCCGGGCGACCGGCGGCTTCGGGGGCGAGCACCAGCTTCTCAGGGTGCTCCTTTTGCAGCTCCATCAGGTAGGCCACCAGACGATAGGGGTTGTGACCAAAACGCTCCGAGAGCCGGTGCCGTACTTCCCGGATGGCGGCGATCTCTTCTTCACCCTCGTCGACGGAGATCCTGGCTTCCTGGTTCATGGCTGTTCACCGAAGCGCGGTATCGTTATCCCGACATAGCCTTGAGGTTTCGACACACCAGGAGGATACTCCGCTTCCCGCGAGCCGCGCTACGGGCTGCCTGGTGCCGCGGGTAGGCGGGAGCTTCGGCTTGACAGGGATTGGCCGGGGGCGATATTTTGTTGACATGCGTGCTGCGAGGTTGGGAGAAATGGCCAGTCGCCTTGCCGAGGGGGAGGCGGTCCTGGTGACGGATCGCGATTGCGTTTTGTTCGTTCCGGCAACCCTCCATCGCGGCGGTGCCGACCGTGGCCACGCTTGATGTCTTCATCGACGAGTCGGGCACTTTTGACTTCACGCCCAATGGATCACGGTACTTCATCCTGACTGCCGTGACGACCATCGGCTGCGAGACCGTGTTTTCCGAGTTCTTCGAGTTGAAACATGCCATCGGGTGCGAGGAGCTCCACGCGACCGAGGACGAACAGAGCACCAGAAACCAGATGTACGACTTCCTGGAGCGGCACTGCAACCATGGCTGCTTCAGGATTGACAGCGTCATCGCCCAAAAGAACAAGGTCCACCCAAGGCTTCGCGAGGACGCCGTCTTCTATGCCAAACTTTTGCGGGTCTTGTTGCGGCTGGTCTTCCGGCATCGTGCCATGGATGGCATCGACCGGATCAATGTCTGGGCGGCCCGGATTGGGACGAAGCGGAAAAAGGCCGTCTTTGAGAAAGCCATCAAGATGTACCTCGTCAATACCCTCGACAGGGGCATCCCTTACAGGCTTCTCATCCACAGTGCAGCATCGCATCCGTTGCTCCAGGTGGCGGACTATTGTTGCTGGGCTGTTGCAAAGAAGTGGAAGGATCGAGAGCTGCGGCCCTATCAGAAGATCAGGAGCGCCTTAAGGGCGGAGCTTGATGTGTTTCGGAGAGGGAAAGCGGAGTACTACTAAAAAACGACCCACTCGCCTATCCGACCCGAAGGCCGGAAGTGCCCGGGGGCACTTGTCGGTAAGTGGGTACCTTTTCGGTCACAGTATACGGGCGCCTCGCCTCTCCCGTCAAGGCCGGCTGGAGCAGGTGGAGCAGGTCCGGGTGGGGAAGGGGCGGTCTGAGGCGCGGTTTGTGCGGGTGGAGTAGCCCCCCACCGCTCCGCCTGCGCCCCCTGGGAGCGCTGGCGTCTCGCCGGCATTCAAGACAAATGGGCCGAAGGCCCGGTCTAACTTAGCTAACTAAGCTAGCGCCTCAGAGCTGTCCGTTCCAATAGCACCAGCGTCGCTTCGAAGAGCTCCGCAATCCCCTCCGCATCGGTGGGCAGATTCTCCCACTCGCAGCTCAGGGCCTCCTCCATGGAGGGGATCGGAGAAAAGGGCGAAGCGAGAACCTCCACCCACTCCTCCCGGGCCTGGTCCGCGAACGGAGCCCCCTGCAAGGAAGCAGTGACTGCCTCCGGCGTGCGGAAGGTCTCGAGAGCCGCGAGCATCTCAGAACGCGAAAGCTGACGGGGGGCTTTCTGCAGCCAGCCGAGGGACACACTTCGAATGGCTGCTTGGAACAGGGCGAGGGCTTGGAGCTGAATAGAGCGGTCTCGATAGAAACTGTTTTTTCTTCGATCCAGAGCCAGAATGAGCCGCTCGAGATCTCGGGCCTGATCTCGACCCAGGTCGCGATCCAAATCCCGAGCCCGAGATAGGTCCAGATCTATATCCCGATCCCGATCTAGATTGAGAGCCAGAGCCAGAGCACGAGCCCGATCCTGGCCCAGACCCGGATCCCAATCCCGCTCGCTAGATCGAGCCCTATCCCGAGCCCTATCCCGAGCCCTATCCCGAGCTCGATCACGAGCCCGAGTCCGAGCCAGATCCCGAGCCCGAGCCCGAGCCAGATTCCAATCTCGATCCCGGTCCCACGTCCAGGCCCAAGTCAGATTGCGTTCTTGGCGTTGCTTGTGGCTGACCAAAAAGCTCACCGCCCATCCTTGTTCAATCCAGACGATCTGATTTCGCCGCTCGCTTCTCCAGCGTAAATCCTTTACCTGTGGGTTGGCGCGAGAGAAGTACGAACTCATCCGCAGGGCGAAGTACTCATCCTGAAGCCACCAAAGCAGAGGAGTCTGTTCTGCCAGGCTCCGGAGCAGGAGGTCGCCCGCGAAAGACCAAGTGTCAAGGCTGAAATGAATCTTCGTCGGCTGCAACTGGCCGGGCTCCGGGCGGTGAAAGAGCTTGACCCGGCGCGGAAGGGCGGCCAGCGCTGACTCCTCTTCCCCCCGGGAAAGGAAGTCACCGAGAAGTGGGGTGACTAGTAACCGAGCGGCCACGGAATCGATGTCTTCCACCGTGTGGAAACGGGACCAAGATGTTCTCGCTGCTGGACCGTTGGTCTCCGTGGGGCCGAGCGGATCAAGGATGTCTCTTGTCGCCGACGGCCGTTCGAGAGCAGTGAGAGCTGGCAGCACCAAGTCCCTGAGCGCCGCTAGAGACGATTCTCCTTCTTCGAGAGCTGTATAGACAGCCTGCCAGGCCTGGTTGAGGACTGGGTGGTTTGCCGGGAAGAGCAGCACGGAGTCCAAGTTGGCGTCGTCGCGGCGGATTGCCCAGAAGGCGAGCCAGACCAGGACCCAGGCGCGGCGCTCGTCCGCAGTGAAGCGGATCTCCTCTCCGCTTAGAATTTGAGCGAGGAACGCGAGATGTGCCGCCTCGTTCAAATCGAGCCGCGCGAGGACTGGCCCGTGCCCTTTTCCGCCGCTGCGGTTCGCGTCGATGGCCAAAACGAGCACGCCGACCTCCAGCCACCCGGGAACCCCCAGCCGCGGAAAGAGGATGCGTTCGAGACCCGCGGCCTTGTCGCTCCCGGCGGTGGCCCGATTCAGGATGAACAGGGCGGTCAGATACTCCTGAAAGCTGAGATGCCCGAACTGGTATTGGTTCTCGCGTGCCTCCACCAGCAGGCCGGTTCTCGCCACGAAATAGCTCGCTAGCTGGGAAAAGTGCTCAGGCCGGATTGTGCGAAAGCGCTCGGCGCTGGCCTCGACTGCCATGCGGACCGCGTCTTCCAACTGCTCGCGGTTCCACAGAAACCGGCGGTCGGCGGCCCGCTCGCCAGCCAGCTTTTCCTCGTTAGTGGCACCCACATGAGCACGGGAGGCAACGGCGGAGAGAACTTCGATCTTCTCCTGCCGGTCCCAGATGGGCAGCTCGCCCGCTTGCTCGGCGCGGTTGAGAACGCCCGTGTGACGGTCGAGCATCTCGATGTAGGCCTCGACGAGCTGCTCATAGAGGGCGGCGCGCGTATAGGGGAGCTCACCGCGCGTTCCGTGGACGAAGGCGAGGCTGGCGAGGTAGGCGGGGCGCCGGGCCAGGGGGAGGAGGCGCCCAGCTTGTTCGGAGCTGGTGAGGCGGGCGACTAGGCTTGCCACGGTGCTCTGGCGCTGGTCGCTGCGCAAGGGACGCAGCTCGAACCAGCGGGTGAGGTAGGTGCGGATCTGCTCGTGAGAGAAAGGGGCGACGTAGAGGAGGGTCCGGGCCGCCGGGAGATCGGCCTCTCTCAAACCTTCGAAGCCGGAGGGGCGAGCGGTGACGAGGACGAGGTTCTTAAACGACCACTGGTGTTCCCGTAGCCAAGCGGTGACCCGCTTGCGCCGTTCGAGGGTGCCGACCTCGTCGAGACCGTCGAGCAAGAAGACGCCCTGCCCGGCATCCAGGAAGGCCCGGAGCGACTCGGGCTCAACGTCCGGCGCCTCCTCCTTCGCGCGCTCGATCCACCAATCGACCAGACCCGTCAAGGACGTCAGCTGATCCAGGGGGGCTTCCCGCAGCCGGATCGGAAAGGGGACGTATCCGCGGAAGTGACGGTTGAGGTCGTCACCGATCTCTCCGGCGAAGCTGTCCACGACGGCGGAGACGAGCGTGGTCTTGCCGCTCCCCGCTTCCCCGGAAATCAGGAAAACGCGGCCCGGTTCTGCCGAGCGCAGCAGCTCCGGGAGCAGGGCGCCGCCGCGGTGGAGCCGCTTTTCGGGCTCGTGCTCCTCAATCTTCTCTTTGGTCAGCACCAGGGGGACGTAGATCTTCCGAAGGAGGATCGGCTCGTCGTCCGAAGTGAGCCCGGCCAGCGAGACCGTTGAGAAGTACTTGGTGAGCCAGGCGCGGTAGAGTCCGCGGCTCTGCAACATCAGGCCGGTGGGAGAGAAGGCCACGGCTCAGCTCCCTGGGGCTTCGGAGCAAGCCCGTTGGACGATCTGTGTGATGCGCTGCACCAGCTCGGCACCGGGCATGTTTCGGTAGGTCGCCCACAGCTCGAGAAAGGCGCGGTCCCCCTTGTGCCGGTCGAGCCGCTGGATCAGCTCCGACACGATGGTGTCGCCGCCTTCGCGGGAGGGCTCTTCCCCGGGCAGGAATGCGAACTCGAAGGCGTGCCGGAACGTCTGCCGGAAGAAGAGGAGGACCGGCGAAGCGTCAGGGGGGAGGGGGCGATCTTCATTCAATGCCTTGTTGAGCAGATCGATGTTCTCCGGATCATAGGAGAGCAGCCGGAACGCGGCGGGGTGGTTCGTCTGGAGGTAGGTGATCAGGAGGAAGAGGACGAAGTCCTCGGTGGTGCCGCGGGCGACGTTCCAGTTCACCGCCAGGGTGCTCACGAAGTTCTTGAGCTTGCGCGGGTTGGGCTCGATGAGCCGGCCGATGGTCTCGGCGGTCGCCGGGATGTCGATTTCCTTGGAGTGGAAGCCGGCGTGTTCGAGGAGCGTCGTGACGAACGCGCTGTGGTTCCGAGGCACCGGCACATGCAGCGTCGCCTGGAACAGCTTCTCCAGATACTCGTGCGCCTCTTCGCCCTTGTGGGAGAGCACGTTCGCCACCGCCCGCCGGGCGGCGGCGCCGTCCATGCCGACGACGAAGACGCAGTAGCGGGTCTGGAGGTAGAGCTTGATGGCTTCGAGGAGCTTGACGGTCTGCTGCTCGGAGCAGCGGTCGAGGTCGTCGATGAAGATGACGAGGCGGCGCAGGGCGACTTGGGTGACGTTGTCCTTGCTGAAGGGAGCTTGCTCCTCCTCTTCGACGGAAGGGGCGAGGAGACTTTTGACCGCCAGCTCGAACATCAGGTTGAGCCGCTGGGCGTCATGGACCTCGTCAAAATCACGCCGCCGCTGACCTTCGACGGCATTCAGAAGACGGTTCGGAATCTGGCCGACGCTCGTCCCGAGGCCTTGCAAGAGGGAGAAGGTATCGACGAGGTCCCCGAGAATCGACAGGCCGGCGTGGACACCGGTGCGGACCAGCTTGCCGGCGAAGCGCCCGAACTGTTCCAGGTACGAGAACTGAGTCCGCAGCTCCTGCAGCAAGGCCACCAAGGGCATGTCGGTTTCCTTGTGCTGCCAGGGGTTGAACCAGATCGGGACGATGCGAGGGTCCGGCATGGTGCCGAGGTCGTCGGCATTGAGGCATTGCCCGGCGAGAGTCTGCTGGTTGAACGAATCCGCCTTCGCGGAGAGAACCAGCCAGCGCCCTTCCAGCCAGCCCGGCAGCTCGCGGATGGTCTTCGAGGACGTCTTGAGCGTCGTCCCCAGAGGCTCTCCTCCCAGCCGGGCCATGGCGTACCGCATCAGGCTGGTCTTGCCCGAGCCCCATTTGCCTTGGACGCAGATGGCATAGGGGGGCTGGCAGGTGAGGATCAGCCGGGCGAGCTCCTCGCCGGCACCCTGCATGCCGAGGTCTTCGAGGTGGAGGGTCCAGTGGTCGTTGCCAGCCATGGGTTCGCTGGAATTCTATACCGGGCGGGGTGGTGGATGGGTGGCAGGCCTTGTTCCGGGGCGCCGGTGGTAAACTGGGCGACGTGAGAGACCGAAAGTTGGCCGCCCACCTGGACTTCCTGGTCGCGGAACGTGGCGAAGATGAAGCCACCGTTCTGGCTGCGGCTCTGCGTGCCGGGGTTGAGGCTCTCTACCGGGAGGCACTCACGGAAGGATTCTTGTTCGGCAGGATTCCCCGCGAGAGATTCCTGCTCGAAGTGGGCCCCGAGGTGCTCGCCGAGGTCGAGTTTCAACGCGATGCGCTGAGGCGCGATGTGGAGTGGGGCCTTCGGGGTGCCTGAGCCCGTCTCGGACACGGGTCCTGTTCTCCACCTTCGCGAGATCGGCAAGCTCCCCCTTCTCGCAGCGTTCTCCCCTTTGTCGGTCCCGGATCTGGTTCTCTCCGAGCTGCGCTTCTACGGGATTCAACCTGCCGAGCTGCTGACGGCAGGGCTCGAGCTCTCTGTCATCCCCGTCGCCGAGCCTGTGTGGAGAGACATCCTTCGCGCCCCCGGCTTTGCTCAGATCCAACCCGCCGATGCGCAGGTCTTCGCCGTGGCACAACTGGGCTCCTTCCAGGGGCTCGTCTTGACCGATGACCTTACCCTGCGCAGGCTTCTCGAACGCGAGGGGGCCACGGTGGTGGGTTCCATCGGCGTGCTGATCCGGGCGTACCGCGACGGCAGGTTGACGCGGAACCTCCTCGAGGGATGCGTTGAGAATCTCTTGGAGAACAGTACTCTGCACCTCAGCCGCTCCTTCCGGGCCTACGTCCTCCAGCTCGTTGCGGAGCTGCCCTGATGAGGGTCAGGGCAACCACAAGGGTTGCCCCTACAGGGATCGCGACGGGGGCTCACCCCCCCACGCCACCACGAACGCGACGCCATCCCCCAGCACGGTGACCAGCCGCAGGGCGAGCGCGGCGGAGAGGGCGGTTCCGGGGCCGTAGAGGGGGGCGGTGCCGGCGACGAGGAGGGCTTCGCGGATGCCCAGGCCGGCGGGGGCTCCGGGGGTGAGGAAGCCGGCGACCCAGGCGAGGGCGAAGGCGGGGACGGCGCGGCCCCAGGGGGTGTCGGGGGGCGCGGCGAAGAGGTGGCGGGCGAGCAGCTCGAAGGCGAGGCCCCAGCAGGCGAAGCTCAGGGCGTAGAGGAGCATCGTGCCGCCCAGGGTCGCGACGCCGGGACGCGGGAGACGGTCGAGGCCGGTGTGGCGGCGGAGCCTCCCGGGAAACCAGCGCTCGACGGCGTGGACGAGGCCGAACGGGGCCAGGACGGCGGCGAGGGCGAGGAGGGCGATCTTCCACGGCGCGGTGAGGGTCTGTCCGGTGCCGGCGGTCAGGAGGGCGCCGGCGGCGGCGGTGACGATCAGGCCGGTGGTCTCGAAGACGAAGGTGAGCGCGCTGCGGTGGAGAGGGATGCCGTGGCGCTTCGCCAGCGCGGCGCGGCCGAGGTATTGGCCGACGTTGCCCGGAAGATATTTGCCCACCTGGGCGAGACCCCAGACGGTGAGCACGGTGCGCAGGCGCACCGGAGCTTCCGGAGCACGCAGAAGGAGGTACCAGGCGGTGCCTCCGGCCAGCACCATCAGCAGATACAACCCGAGCGCCGCGGCGAGGGCACCGGCCGCCGGCGGGCTCATGGTGACCGCCGGAAACGAGGCCGCGTGGCGCGCCGCCATCCAGCCGAGATAGGCGAGGCTCGCCGCGAAGGCCAGCAGCCCGAGGATTCGCGGGAGGCGTTCGGAGAGCTTCATGCGGCGGGCGGGGTGCGGCGGGCGAGGACGAGATAGCCGGTCCCCAGGTCGCGGTGGCGGAACCAGGTCTGCAGGCGGAAGGCGAGGCGAAAGAGAAGCCGGCCCGGTGCGCTGGCCTGGAGCGGCCAGAGGCGGGCTTCCAGGCCGCGCGAGACGCCGCTCTGCGCCGTGGCCTCCGCAAGCCCGGCCGCCGCGCTCCGGCGGGCGAGTGCGCGGGCGTGCGACCAGGCGCGCAGAGGTTCCACCAGGTTGCTGAGCGGAAAGCCGTAGCATTCGAGGTCCATCACGGTGAAGCCGCAGGCTTCGAAGAGCTGGCGGAGCCCGTCCTTTTCATAGCGCCGGTAGTGGCCCGCCCAGACGTCCGTGGCGCTCCAGCGGTGGGCATGGGCGGGCACGGAGAGGAGGAGGTGGCCGCCGGGGCGCAGCCATTCCCGCCAACCGGCGAGCGCCGCCCGGTCGTCCTCGATGTGCTCCAGCACCTCGCAGGCGACGAGCGCGTCGAACGCTCCGCGCCAGGTGTCCGAAGGCTCGCGGGCGATCGGCACGTCCGGGTTCAGGGTGGAGGCGAGCCGGAAGGCCTCGTCCGACGTCTCCAGAGCGGCGCAGGTGAATCCCAGCTCCGCCAGATCGGCGAGCAGCGCGCCGGCTCCGGGACCGATCTCCAGGAGCCGGCCTCCCCCCAGCCCTTCGGCCAGGGCGAGGAGGCGCGCCCGGCGCAGGGCATAGCGCGGCGCGGGCACCCAGCCGAGGGCGGGGGCGGCGCGGCCGAAGAGGGACCTC
>DIHE01000171.1:164374-268147 GCA_002420005.1 Holophagales bacterium UBA5704
CCCCCCGACCCCCTCTCCCGCCGCTCTCCCCCCGTCCGGGAGAGGGGGAACCCCCTCCCGGAATCCCATCTTCTGTTTTGGGTGGTGGCGCCCCCTCTCCCGGGAGGGGGGAGAGCGGCGGGAGAGGGGGCCGGGGGGGGAGGCCGAGCAGCTCCCTCCCGATCGCCACCGGCTGCATCCGCTCCCGCGCCTCCGCATGCAGGACCCGCCCCGCGAGGCCGGCCCGTTCCGTGCGGAAGCGGCGCAGCGCGTCGAGCAGCGCCTCCGGATCGGCCGGGGGGATGAGCGCGACCCCGGGACCGGGGGCGAGCAGCTCGCGGATCGCCGGACTGTCGCGGGTCACCAGCGGCTTGCCCACGGAGAGCACTTGGAACACCTTGTTGGGGATCACCCGCGAAGCCTTGCCGCTCGTGCCGAAGATGCCGAGGCAGACGTCCGAGCGGCCGATCCAGCCCGCCAGCTCCTCGTACGGCACCCACGGGATCCAGCGCAGCCGCGGCAGAGGCTCCTCGGCGAGCATCCGCCGCACCCGGGCCTCGTCCTGCCCCTGGCCGATCAACACCCACTCGAACGGCTCGTCTTTCGCCAGCCGGGCTGCGCGGAGGATCGTCTCCACTCCGTGCAGGGGAATGAGCTGCCCGTAGAAGAGGACGCGCACCGGCGCGCCTTCCCCCTCTCCCGGGTGGGTGTGAGTGCGTGTGGGAGAGGGGGACCGAGGGGGTGAGGGTTCTTTCCCCTCTGCCACCGGAAACGCCTCCGGCTCCGCCCCCACGAGCACGGACCCCATCTTCGCGGCCGGCAGGTGGAATTCTTCGGCGAAGGCGGCGGCGTGGGCCTGCGTATCCAGCAGAACCCGATCCGCGGCGCGGGCCGCGCTCCCTTCCAGGGCGTGGAGGAGGCGGGCGAGCGGATGGCGGGGGGCGAGCAGGGCGCGGTCGGCCACCACGGTGTCATACAAGGAAAGGAAGGCGTCCCAGACCATCGGCACCCGGCGCAGGCGGGCGAAGGGCCGGAGCACGAGGACGTCGAGCAGGCCGAGATAGCCGACGAGGACGGCGTCGTGGCGGGGGAGGCGCAGATAGCGCAGGACGAGCCCGGGATAGGCGGCGAGCCAGCGCAGGAGGAAGCCGAGCCGGTGGAGGGGGGAGAGACGGCTCTTGTCCTCGACGCCGGACCAGACCGGCGTGTGACACACCAGCACCTCGGCGCCGGCTTCCCGCAGGCCGCGGAGGAGGATGCGATTGCGCGGCTTGCCGAGGTCGAACGTCCCCCAGAAGACCACCCTCATGACGGATCGGGCGGATCGAGCCGGCGCACCTTGTGGAGCAGCATCTCCAGCAGGCGGCGATTGACCGAGATCAGGTCGGCGATCACGCCCACCAGAATCGACATGAAGCCGAAGGTCAGCAGCACACCGCCGAGGACCAGCGACTGGATCTTGCCGCCCCCCTCGCCTTGCAGGTAGTAGTAGAGGAAGCGGAGCACCGGCAGCGCACCGAGCAGCACCAGGGACAGGCCGAGCGCCGAGAAGACGCGCAGCGGCTTGTACATGGTGTAGGTGCGGATCATCGTGGCGAGCGACTGGAGCACGAAGTAGGGCAGGCTGCGGAAGAGCCGCGACGGCCGGGTCTGTGGATTCACCGCCACCGGCACCGAGGCGACCTCCATGCGTTCATAGCCGGCCTGGATCAGGGTCTCGATGGTGTAGCTGAACGACGAGACCACGTTGATCCGGAGCGCCGCGGCGCGCGAGAGGGCACGGAAGCCGCTCACCGCATCCGGCACCTGCACGCCGGAGAGGCGGCGCACCACCCGGCTGCCGAGGCGTTGCAGCCAGCGCTTGCCGGGAGAGAAGTGGGGCAGCCGGCCGGCGCCACGGTCGCCGACCACCACGTCGGCCCGGCCGTCGAGGATCGGCCGCACCAGGTCCGGGATGGCCCCGCCGGCATACTGGTTGTCGGCGTCGGTGTTGACGATGACGTCCGCCCCCAGCTCCAGGCAGGCTTCGAGCCCGGTGCGGAACGACCGCGCGAGGCCCTGATTGCGCGTATGGCGGACGATGTGGTCCACCCCGCAGCGCCGCGCCACCTCGGCGGTGCCGTCGGTGCTGCCGTCGTCGACCACCAGGATTTCCACTTGATCGAAACCGTCGATCCGGCGCGGCAGGTCGGCGAGGGTCTGCGGCAGGGTGGCCTGCTCGTTGTAACAGGGGATCTGGATGAGGAGCTTCATGACGGCCAACCGATGATAAGCTAGTTGGGATGGCGACGCCCGAGCCCCGTACGAAGAAGGTCTGTGTCGTGATGCCGGCGTACAACGCCGAGAAGACGTTGGAGCGGACCTGGAACGACCTCCCGATGGACTGGGTGGACGACGTGATCCTGGTCGATGACGCGAGCCGCGACAGGACGGTCGAGCTGGCGCAGTCGCTCGGGCTCCACGTGCTCGTCCATCCCCGCAACCGGGGCTATGGCGGCAACCAGAAGACCTGCTACCGGGAGGCGCTGGCGCGCGGGGCGGACATCGTCGTGATGGTGCATCCCGACCACCAGTACGACCCGGCCTACGTCCCCGAGCTGGTGGGACCGCTGGAGCGGGGAGAGTGCGACGCCGTGTTCGGCAGCCGCATGCTGGGCGGCCGGCCGCTCGAAGGCGGGATGCCGAAGTGGAAGTACCTCGCCAACCTGTTCCTCACCGGCGTGGCCAACGCCATCTTCTACTGCTTCCTCTCCGAGTACCACTCGGGGCTGCGCGCCTACAGCCGCCGCTATCTCGAGACGGTGGACCTGGAGGGGAACTCGGACGACTTCGTCTTCGACACCGAGATCATCGCCCAGGGGGTCTTCCATGGCCTCCGGATCCGCGAGATCCCGATCCGCACCCGTTACTTCCCCGAGGCGTCGCAGATCGGCTTCTGGCGCAGTGTGCGCTACGGCTTCGCCGTGCTGGGGGTCCTGTTCCGTTACAAGCTCCACGTCAAGAAGGTCCGCCGCTACCCATTATTAGGGACTTTCCCTGAACCCGGTTGACAGCCGGGCTTTCGTGTTATACTCACGCATCGATACCGCGTTTCACGCGCACCCAGACAAAGGAGGGCTCCTCTCGATGTCCAGAACCGTTCGTTTCGCTCTCTGCGCGGCCCTCGCCTTGGCGGCCGCTCCCGTCTTCGCCGACGGCCCGTTCCGCTTCTTCCCGATCACGCCGTGCCGTCTGGCGGACTCGCGCCCGTCGAATCCCATCGCCGCCCAGACGTCTCGAAACTACACGGTGCAGGGTGCTTGCGGCATCCCGGTCAATGCCAAGGCGGTCGTGTTGAATGCCACCATCGTGGGCGCTCCGACGGATGGCTATGTCACGCTCCATCCGTCGAACGTCGCCCGTCCGCTGGCGGCGAACCTGACGTTCAAGGCCGGTGAGCCCGCCCTCGGTAACGGTGCGATCGTCGGTTTGGCGACGACCACTCCGGATCTCACCGCCTACGTCTTCCTGGCTTCGGGTTCCAGCCACTTCGTGCTCGACACCACCGGCTACTTCTGCAAGGTCGACGGCGGCGGCGCCTGCATCCCCTGACCCTCCCGCGACCTCGGTTGCAGGCTTGAGCCCGCCGGTGCCATCGGCGGGCTTTTGCTTTTTCTGGGGACCGAGAGGGGGGGGCTATGCGGTGGCGGCGTTGAGCGATGCGGAGGAGCGGAGGTGTCCGATCCGTTCGAGCTCCTGCGCCAGCCGGGCTCCCGCCGCCACGGGTGCATAGAGCGAAGAGACCTTCTTGAGAGCGGCGTCGATGCGGGTGGCGCGGTCCTGCGCCGAAGCGGTGGCCAGCTGGACCATCAGCTCGGCGGCGTGCCCGGGGTCGGGATCGGCCCACACGGCTCCGGCCGGGTAAGGGCCGCGCGCCTCCTCCAGGGTGACCAGGGAGTGGCGCACCACCCAGCCGGTCGACTCGTCCAGGAAGTCGGTGACGCCGCCGTAGCCGGTGGCGATCACCGGACGCTCCAGGTACATCGCCTCGATGAGCGGCAGGCCGAGCCCTTCCGAGCGGTGGAGCGAGACGTAGGCGTCGCACGCCGCGGTCAGGCCATCCACCTCGGCGCGGCTCAGCGTCCCGGTCAGCAGAGTCACCGGCAGGCCGGCGGTGCGGCGCGCGAGCTGGTGGGCGAGGGCGCTGTCCGGGTCCAGATGGTTGACCTTGAGCAGAAGATGGAGCGGGCGCCGGCTGTTGCGAACCGCCATCGCGAAGGCGCGCAGCAGACCGTCCGGGTTCTTGCGCTCCGGGATGCTCAAGGCGTCGAACGCGCTATAGAAGAGGAAGCTTCCTTCCGGCACCCCGAAGGCCTTGCGGTCGGCGGGCTCCGCCTCCGGCCGGGGAACGCACGGGGGCACGTGGTACACCGGGATCGGCGCGATCGCCCGGAAGGCGTCGAAGCAGAAGCGGGTCGGTGCCCAGACCTCGTCGAGATGGCCGAAGGCGTTGGCGAGGGTGAGGGGGAAGTGGGAGAGCTCCCAGAACCAATAGCCGATCCGGTGGCGGGAGACGAGCAGCGCGTGGGGCAGCTGGTGGGAGACCACCGGGATCATGTCTGCGTTGACGTGGAACAGGATGGTGTCGAAGGGCATGCCCTGGGAACCGCCGCGCAGCGGATCGTCGGCTGCTTCCGCACCGAGGTTCCAGAGCACGGCCGGGAGCTCCGCGGCGTGCAAGGCGCGCAGAGTGCCCCGGCAGGCTTCGCCGACACCGGTGGGAGCGGAGGCCCAGCCCACGACGTTGAGGCCCGCGGCGCCGGCCGGAGACGGCGGGGCGTCGAGGGGTGCTTCGCAGTGGGCCGTCTCGGGCAAGGAGAGGGTCTGGAGGGTCGCCGTGCGCTGCGTCCGCCGACGCCACCGGTGCCGCCACCACCAGAGCACCGCCCATACCCGCTTGCGCAAAGGCAGGGTGCGCAAGACCGGCCGGACGAAGGCGGCCGGCAACCGGTATTCGGCGCGGCCGGAGGTGACGTACCAGATCGCAAAGTCCGTCCGGTCGGCTCCGAACAGGTCGGGGAAGGTGCTCTTGAGGTCCGCCCGCTGGCGCAGAAGAATGAGCGCGAGGCGCGGGATGCGCGGCCGGCTGTCCAGGTCCGGTCCGCACTCGGCACCGAGAAACGCGATCTCGTCGGCCGAGAAGCGGCCGGCCTCCAGAGACGTCCCACGGGAGATCTCCCGCCAGGTCCGGCTGTAGGTCTCCTCGATCTCCGGCCATTCGCGGCCGTGCAGCTGGTGCAGCGCGACCGCGACCGGACGGGTGAACAGCTCGTCGAGCTGATGCTCGACCGAATGCGAGACGAACCACTCGGCGAAGCCGATCCGGTCGCGCCGGTCGGGGGCCGGGAAGGCCCGCTGCAGGTCCTGGCGCTGCTCCCAGAGGGAGAAGGCGATCCGCGGCAGCGGCAGGGCGCTGCGCGGATTGTCCGGGCTCTGCAGCCAGGTCAGGAAGCTGTCCGGCCGGGAGGTGTCGAAGGGATCGGGCCAGCGTTTGCCGTCCGGATCAAGGAGCTGGAGGAGCCGGCGCGCCATGCCCGGCACGGAGGTGCCGTCGGAGAAGCGGCCGAAGCCATAGGGGAGCCGTTCGAGCTCTTCGTGGCCGGCGGCGTCGAGGAGCTCGCCGTAGGTGCGGAAGAGCGGCTGGATGTCCGGACGGCGGCTCAGCGTATAGCGGTTCTGGTAGCGGGAGATCAGCTCCTGCCGGCGCAGCATGAATCCACTGAAATGGAAGAAGCGCAGCGGCGTGCCGTCCACCCACCAGGCACCCTCGCGCTGCGAGAGCTCGCGGTGCATCAGGTTCCAATAGGCCACGTTGCATCCCGGATCGCGGTGGATCACCGCGCGGGCCAGGAAGGAAGGGGCGAAGTCCATCCACCGCTGGTCGACGAACAGGCCGCGTTCGACGGCGTGCAGGCACTCGCGGTAGAGGCGGCGGTGCCACCAGTCCAGGAAGGGCAGGGTGCGCTCGTTGAACGCGATGCCGAGGAAACCCAGGTTGTAGATCCCCGAGAGCAGGAAGTCCCGCTCGGAGGGGATGAAGCCGTCTTCGATCGGCTCCGTGACGTGCGGGGTCAGCACACAGTCGCCGGTCCCCAGGGCCGTGTAGATCTCGGACAGATCCCCGGTGATCAGGATGTCCGGATCGAAATAGCACAGCCGGTCCCAGCCGCCGAGGCGGTGGAGGTACAGCAGGAACCAGGGCTTGACCGCGGTGTTGAGCTCGAGGATCGAGTAGCGGAACGCATAGTGGGGAAAGCCGGGGATGCCCAGGCTTTCCGCCAGGACCGCGGTAAACGGCTCTGCGGCGTAGTCGAGGGCCGGATCCGGCCGGTCGACGATCAGGACGTAGACCCGGCCGCCCGGGTTGTGCTCCAGGAAGGACCGGGTGAACACCCGGGCATAGGCCAGGTAGTTGTTCGAGACAATGGTGCAGGCGATCCGCGGAGTTTCCGTCAAAGCGGGTGCATCTTACTACGTGCTTCGGGCGCAACGCACCGTCGCGGCCCATGATATTCTTCCGGCGCTTTCGCGCGGGCCTGCCGCAGGAGAACCGGAACCGTTGAGCACTGAAGAGACCAAAGAGCTCAAGCTGAGCGTTGTCATCCCTGTCTACAACGAGCGTTTCCTCGTGCGCGAGCTCGTCCGGCGTGTCCTGGCGGTGCGCGTTGCAGGCATCCGGGAGCTCGAGGTGGTCCTCGTGGACGACGGCTCGAAAGACGGTACCCGCGACATCCTGCGCGAGCTCGCCGCGGCCCATCCGGATTCCATCCGCTACTTCGAGCACGAGAAGAACGGGGGCAAGGGCGCCGCCCTGCGTACCGGCATCGCGGCGACCACCGGCGACCTCATCGTCTTCCAGGACGCCGACCTGGAGTACGACCCGCGGGACTATGCGCGCCTCGTCCGGCCGTTCCTGGAGGATGGCGCCGACGTCGTCTATGGCTCGCGCTTCCTGCCCAGCGAGCGGCGGCGGGTGCTCAACCACCGCCACTCGCTCGGCAACCGGCTGCTCACCGGCTTGAGCAACTGGTTCACCGACTTGAGCCTGACCGACATGGAGACCTGCTACAAGATGTTCAGGGCTCCGCTCTTGAAGTCGATCCCCATCCGCTCCAACGACTTCGCCATCGAGCCCGAGATCACGGCGAAGATCGCCAAGCGCGAGTGCCGGGTCTTCGAGGTGCCGATCAGCTACCTCGGGCGCACCTACCGCGAAGGCAAGAAGATCGGCTGGCGGGACGGTTTCAAGGCGCTGCGCGCGATGACCCGGTACTGGCTGCTCGACGACCTCTATGCCGAGGACGAGTACGGCTCGCACATCCTGCACAGCCTCGAACGGGCGCAGCGCTTCAACCGCTGGATGGCCGAGACCGTGGCGCCCCACGTCGGCGCCCGCGTCCTGGAGATCGGCGCCGGCATCGGCAACATCACCGGCTGGCTCCTGCCGCGCGACCTGTACCTGGCGAGCGACATCAACCCGCACTATCTCGACTATCTGCGCAACTTCGCCCTCGGCAAGCCCTACCTCCAGGTCGACCGCATCGACCTGGAAGACGCGGCCTGCTTCGCGCCGTGGCAAGGGCGGTTCGACACCGTCGTCTGCCTGAACGTGCTGGAGCACGTGCGCGACCCTCTGGCCTCGCTGCGCAACATGTGGGATGCCCTCGAACCCGGCGGGCGGCTCGTCGTCTACGTGCCGCAGGGGCAGCATCTCTACTCCTCGCTCGACGAGGTCCTCGGCCACCGGTGCCGGTACAGCCGGGAGATGCTGGCCGAGGAGCTGAAGGCGACCGGCTTCACCCTCGAAGCCTTCCGGGACTTCAACCATTTCGCCATCCCCGGCTGGTGGCTGAACGGCAAGATCCTCAAACGGCGCTACTTCAGCCGGATGCAGCTCAAGCTCTTCAACATCATGGTGCCGCTCCTGCGGCGGCTCGATCCCTTGGTCCCCGGCCGCGGGCTCGGTCTCATCGCGGTGGCCCGCAAAGGCTGAGCGGGGGAGAGTGATATCGTTCGCCGCATGGCTGCGAACGACGAGGTTCCGCTGCGCCGGGTGGCCGGTCTGGCCCTGGTGGTCTTCGCCGCGGCGGCGGTGTTGGCGGTCAAGGCCGCGGTGGACCTGTGGCCGCAGCGGGCGGTGTTCCCTTCCTGGTTCGTGCCGCTGTTCGTCACCGGGCTGGGGGGCTTGGTGCTGTTCCTGGCGGCGGTGACCCGGGGCATCTGGCGGGCGCGCCGGTACGCCCGGCCCGCGTCCGGAGCGCTCGGGGGCGTCGTCTGGCTCCTCGTGGTCGCGTCGTTCGTGGCCACCTCGTCCGTCCATCAGCTCTACCCGTTTCGCACGCTCACCGCAGAAGACTTCCTCGGGCTCGATCCGGTTCTGCGCTTCAACCTGATCCTGACCGGCGTGGGCTTCGCCGCCGCGGCGGGCTTGGCGGTCCTCTATCAGGGAGGCCGCCGGGAAGGGGCGCTGACCGGGCTCTTCGGGCTCGACCTGCTGCTGCTGGTGCCGAACGATGCCTGCGCCAATCCGTTCAACGCCTGGTGGATCGCCCACCTGGGGGCTTCGCCGCTGATGTTCGTGCCGGTCCTCGCCGCGAGCTTGTTCGGCGCCGGTGCGCTCCTCGGGGTGCATCCGCGGTGGAACCTCCTCTGCCTGG
The DNA here is from genome assembly GCA_002420005.1 of Holophagales bacterium UBA5704. GTDB lineage: Bacteria > Acidobacteriota > Thermoanaerobaculia > Multivoradales > UBA5704 > UBA5704. Next base: position 173,050 of record DIHE01000171.1, read on the forward strand.
CGGCGGCCTGTGGCGGCGTCGCCCTGCTCGGTGCCGGGCACTCCACCCATCTCCTCTGGTGAAGAAGAGGGGTGACGCGGAGCGCGATCTGCGCCATAATCAGGCCAGAGCCATGGTGGTCACACAGCGATGCTCCCCAGGGTGGCCGGCGGTCTTCAACAGACCGGCGGATGGGCGGATGCCTTTCCCTGGAAGGCTGGGACTCGCTGCCTGGTGCCACCATCATCCAAGGAGGTTGCTCATGAAGCTTCCGCTCACCATTGCTGCGCAGGGCATCGAAATGACGGAGTCCATCGAGGCGGTCATCCGGGAGAAGGCGACGAAGCTGGAGCGGTTCAACGGCCGGGTCATCGGCTGTCACGTGACCGTTCTGGGGCCGGGGACCCGCCACCGCAACGGAGGCTCGTTCGAGGTACGGATCGATCTCACGGTGCCGGGGCACGAGTACGTGATCAACCAGAAGGCGGCCCCGGAGCTGAACCTCGCCATCCGTGACGCCTTCGATGCCGCCCGCCGCAAGCTGGATGAGGACCGGGAGCTCTACCTCGAACGCCGGAAGGATGGCAGTCTCGAGGAGCTGATCAGCGCATAGAGCCCAGCCCCACCCACTTCCCCCCTCCTGCTTGAACGGGAGGGGGGACCCTCCTACAGATACCCCAGTGCCTCCAGGGCCTTCCTCGTTTCCGCGTCCATCACGTCCGTCTGTGCTTTGAGGCCGCTCCGTCCGCGCTCCTCCTCGCGGCGCAGGAGCGAGCGCAGCCAGGCGGCGCGCACCGGGGCGTCGCCGAGCCGGTTCACGCTCTCCGCCGGGTCCTCGCCGAGCTGGAAGAGCAGAGGGCCGGCGGCGAGCTCACGGGTCTGCGGCTGGACCAGCTTCCAGCCGGCGTGGACGGCGCTCAACCCTTCGCGTCCGCGGTAGCTCAGGTGGGAGATGGCGGTGCGGTCCCACAAGGCGCGCGGATCGGCCCCCGCGGCGGCGATCCGCGCCAGGTCCACCCCTGCAAGGCCGGACGGAACCGGCAGTCCGGCCGCCGCGAGAACGGTGGGGAGCAGGTCGATCTGCTGCGCCAGCGCCCGGATCTCCCTTCCCTCGCGTTGTCCCGGCCATTTGACCAGCAGCGGGATGCGCAGCTCCTCCTGGAACAAGTCGTTGGCGTGGCCGAGCTCGCCATGCTCGCCCAGCTCCTCGCCATGGTCGGCGACGAAGACGATCAGTGAGCCCTCGTAGAGGCCGCGGGCGCGCAGCGCGTCGAGAAACGCACCGAAGCTCTGGTCGGCGAAGGCGACCTCGGCATCATAGAGAGGGAGGAGCTCGGCGATGCGCTTCCTGCGTTCGTCGCCCCGCAACTTGTAGATCTGCCGGAGATCGACGTCATAGCCCGCCAGCTCGCGCGCGTCGGGTGCGAAGCGCTTGCGCAAGTCGGCGGGCGGCGTGTAGGGGGCATGCGGATCGATGGTGTGGACGTAGAGAAAGAACGGCCCCGGCGGCCGGCGGTCGAGCCAGTGCAACACCCGGGAGCCCACCTGGTTCGAGGCGGCCTCGTCCGGCTGGAAATCGAAGTGGCCGAAGCCCTGGGCGAGCCCGCTTTGCACGCGGACGTGGAAGTTCGTGCTGAACGCGGCGGTGGAGAAGCCTCCGGCCTGGAAGTGCTCGGCGGCGGTCACCGCCTCCGGAGGGAGCTTGTCCTCCACGCGGCGCACACCGTGCAAGAGCGGTCCCAGGCCGGTGAAGATCGAGGTGACCGAGGGCTTCGTCCAGGGCGCCTGGGCGACCGTGTGGAGGAAGACGGTCGCCTCGCGGGCGAAGGCGTCCAGGTGCGGTGTGATCGAGCGCCCGGAGCGGTACGGGCCGACCCGGTCGGCGCGCAAGGTGTCCACCAGGTAGACGATGACGTTCGGCCGGCCGGCCGTCGGCGGCGGGGCGGCGGGGCCCTCCGCGGCCAGGGCGCCCTCGACGCCGCGCACGGCGGGTGCGAGGAGCAGAAGGCCGGGACCCTCCGCCGGCAGGGAGCGCAGTGCGAGCCGGACGAGCCGGGCGCCGCGGCCGGGGAGGTCCAGAGTGCGCGGACCCGAGCCGGCCGGGAGGGTGGCGAGAATCACCTCCGCAGCACCCTCCTCCTGGGCGATCACCTGCAGTGTGCCACCGCCCGGGCCGGCGCTCTTCACTCCTTGCAGGGAGACGGTGCCACCTTCGGCGAAGGCGTAGGCCCAGCCGGCCTCGGTTCCGGGGGGTAGAAGAAGCGCCGGTGCCGAGGAGCCGTGGCGCCGTTCGGCCCGCGGTGGCTCCGCGGCCTCCTCCGGGCCGGGAACCAGGCGCAGCAGGTCCCACGCGATCCCGCCGCTCTGGAGGAACGTGAGGGCGTTGGTCCCCGCCACCTGGGCGTTCTCCGGCAGATCGATCGTGAAGGCGGACCCTCCTGCGGACACGGAGAGGGAGCCCAGGGCCTTCCCGTTGAGAAGGACGGAGAGAGCCTGCGGAGAGGCCTCGGAAGCCACCGCCGAGCAACGGATCTCGGCGCGCAGCGGACGCGGCGCGGCGAGCCAGAAGTCCACCACCGAGCGTTCCCCTTTGCCGCGCACGATCGTCGGGCCGAAGCGTCCGCCGCCTTCGTTCCAGGACCACCCCTCGCGCAGATGCCTCCGGGCCCCGGGTGTGCCGAAATCGATGAGGCCGGTTTCGCGATGGACGTCCGCCAGCGGCAGCTCGGCCACCAGGTCATGGACCACGGCGAGCCGGCGCGGTGGTGCCGGAGGCCCGCAAGCGGCGAGCGCCACGGTGAGCAGGAGGAGAGCGGATGGTCTCAAGTTCATGGAGCTTCCTCACGTTCCCGGGCGGATTGTAGCTTGCGGCCCGCCGAGCGGCAGGCCCCCCGTGGACTCCGAGGGAACCGGTTTGACCCGCAGCCCTTCCCCCGGGTAAGATCAGGGGCGATTTCTCAACCGCCATGGAACTCGACCGTCTCCTGAAGCTGATGACCGACAAGGGGGCTTCGGATCTTCATCTGAAGCCGACCCGCCCTCCCCTGCTGCGGATCAGCGGGCGTCTGCTCCCGTTGGAAGCAGAGACGCTGACCATGGACGTGCTCAGCGAGATGCTGCTGAGCATCCTCAACCCGAGGCAGAAAGCCAAGCTCGAAGAGAAGATGTCCGTCGACCTGGGCTACGGCGTCCGCGGCCTCGCGCGGTTCCGCTGCAACATCTACATGCAACGCGGCAACATCGCCGCCTGCTTCCGGCGTATCCCCTACCAGATCAAGAGCTTGGAAGACCTGGACCTGCCCAAGGTGCTGCTCGAGTTCTGCTCCATGCCGATGGGGCTCGTCCTCGTCACCGGTCCGACCGGCAGCGGCAAGTCGACGACGCTCGCCGCGGTGATCCGCCACATCGCCAAGAACCGTCCGGTCCACGTGATCACCATTGAGGACCCGATGGAGTTCCTGTTCAGCGACGACATGGCCTCCATCTCCCAGCGCGAGGTGGGCACCGACACCGGCGCCTTCTCGGAGGCGCTGCGCAACGCCATGCGCCAGGATCCGGACGTCATCATGGTCGGCGAGATGCGCGATCCGGAAACGGTGGCGACGGTGATCTCCGCCGCGGAGACCGGGCACCTCGTGTTCTCGACCCTCCACACCAACAACGCACCGCAGACCATCGACCGCATCCTCGACACCTTCCCGCCCGACCAGCAGGGGCAGGTGCGGGCGCAGCTCGCCCAGATCCTCAAGGGTGTGGTGTCGATGAAGCTCGTCGAACGGGCGGACGGCAAGGGTCTGGTGGCGGCGCTGGAGATCATGCGCGGCTCGCCCAAGGTCTCGAAGATGATCGAGAAGGGCGAGATCAGCCAGATCCACGAGGAGATCGAGTCCTCGGTGGGCTACTACCGGATGCAGTCGATGAACCAGTCGCTGATGTCGCTGCTGGTGCACGGCACGATCACCTATGCGGAGGCGATGCGGCAATCGGCCGATCCCGAGGATCTCTCGCTGAAGCTCCGCCGCATGTTCCCCAAGATCGAGGAGCAAGGAGGCGAAATGGCCACGTCGGATTTTTCGGAGATCCTCGAGCTGCAGCAGTTCAAGAAGCTGTACGAGGAGCAGGAAGCGAAGACCAAGGAGCTGCTGGCCGAAAAGGAGCTGGAGATCGACGGGCTGCACGGCGCCATCCGCGAGCGGGATCTGCAGGCGGACGAGCTGAACCGGCGCATCCAGGAAGTCGCCGCCGAGCGCGAGAAGATCCGGGGTGACTATGGCCGGCTGCGCCAGGAAGCCCAGGAGAAGATCGACAAGCTCATGGAGCGCATCAAGGAGCTGAACCAGCGCTTGATGGGGGGCGCCGGGGGTGGCGGCAGCGTGGGCGGCGATCCGGATCGCAAGACGGGGATGTTCAGCCGGTAGAGCGGTACCGCACCACCGCCTCCGCCTCTTCGCGCGTCCGTACGTGCCCGTCGACCTGGGCGGAGCGCACCGCATCGAGAAGTCTTCCCACCTCCCGGCCGGGAGGAATTCCGAGCAAGTCCTGGACGTCCGCCCCGGTGATCAACCGGGGCGGATCGAACAACGCCTCGCCCTCCCGCCGGGCGAGGTCCGCGAGACGGGGCAGGACCGCCTGCCAACGGGTGAGACCTTCGCCGGCCGTCCACCGGGCTCCCAGGGCACAGATCGCCGTGGACCACTGGTGCTTGGCACGGTGGAGGAACCGGCGCAGGTCCACCTCGTCCACCGGCAGATCGTCCAGCGCGAGCACGAGAGCCACGTCCTCGGTGGTCTGGCGGGTCAGATAGCCCGCATCGCGGACGCGCGCGAGAACGTCGCGGAGCGTCCCGTGAGTGGGGGAGAGAGGGAGGTTGCGCAAGAGGATCGCGTGCCGGGCGATCCGCCCGTCGGCTGCTGCTGCGGCCTCGGCGTCCACCTGCTGCAAGTCGTGAAGGCGGCCGCGCAGGGCTTCCACCTCGGCGAGGACACACCCGGCGGGCAGGGGGGCGCCGGGTTGATCGAGCCACAGTCCGGGGTAGACGCCGAGCGCGACGAGCAAGGCGACGCCGCGGCCGGCGTCCTCCGGCTCCAGGAGGAAGGTGAGCTCGTCGCGCACCCGCTCGGCGGCCACCCGGGTCAGGTGGGGGACCGACTGGCGCGCCAGCTCGACCGTCGCCGGGTCGGCGGAGAAGCCGGGGAGGCGCAGGAGAAGCCGGGGCAGGCGCAATACCCGAAGCGGATCGCCGGAAAAGCTCTCGGCCGTCGTCGCCCGCAGGAGCCGGCGCGCGAGGTCGCCCAGCCCGTCGAACGGATCGGTCAGCGTTCCGGTGTGCGGCTCCAGGGCGAACGAGTTGACCGTGAAATCGCGCCGCGCCAGATCCTCGTGGAGCGTCGTCCCGGCGCGGTCCCAGAGGTCCACGTCCAGGTCCTGGGCGACCAGCCGGTAGGCGGCGAATTCCTTGCCGCCGAGCAGGACCAGGCGGGCCGGCAGGGTCTCGGCGAGGCGCTCGGCGATCTCCTTTCCCCGGGAGGCCACCACGGCGTCGATGTCTTTGAGCGGCAGCCCCAGGGCGTTGTCCCGCAGCACACCCCCGACCAGATGGGTCTCCACCTTTCCGGCTGCGGCAACCAGGGCCTGGACGGCCGGGTGGAGGAGAAGATCGCGGAAAGGGGTGGAATCCATGGCGGCCACTCTCACTCCTGGTGCAGCTCGGTGAGAAAGCTCGCCAGCTCGGCGGCATCGTCGATCCGCGGGCAACGCTCGTGGAAGACAAAACCGATCGTGCGCCCCGGCGAGGGCTCGCGGAACGGCAGATAGCGCACGAGGCCGGCACAGTCGAAGCCGGGCAGGACCGCCATCTCGGGGATCAGGGCACAGCCATTCCCCGCGGCGACCAGATGCCGCAAGGTCTCGACGCTGGCCGCCTGGGCCGCGCTCATCACCGAGTCCGGCGTGACTCCGCACGTCTCCAAAGTCTGCTCGCGCAGGCAATGGCCGCGGTCCATCAGCAGCATCTCACGGGGATCGAGCTGGCCCAGGGTCACCTCGGTGGCGGAGGCCAGCGGGTGCTGGGTGGGCGCGGCCAGAAGGAAGCGTTCCCGCAACAGCGGCGTCTCGGTCAAGCCCCGTTCTCCGGTCGGCAGGCAGATGATGGCCGCGTCCAGTGTGCGGTGGCGCAGCATCTGAAGCAGGGTTTCGGTGAGCGCCTCGGTGAGCACCAGCTCCAGTTTGGGGTAGCGCCGGCGGAGCAGGGCGAGAAAGCGCGGTGCGTAATACGGCCCGATCGTCGGCACGAAGCCCAGCCGGAAGCGACCCGTCAACAGCCCTTCGCGCGATCTGGAACTGGCGATCTCGGCCACCTCTTCCAGCACCGACCGAATCCTCTGCAGCACCCGCTGGCCGGCCGGGGTCAAGGACACGTGGCGCGAGGTGCGATCGAACAGCCGCTCCCCCAGAGCGTCCTCGACCTTCTTGACCGCCGCCGACAGGGAGGGCTGGGCGATCGACAGATCCTCCGCCGCCCGGCCGAAGTGGAGGCGATCCGCCAGAACGACCACCGCCCGCAGGTCCCGGAGCGAGAGGGCGTCGAGCCTGTCCATCGGACCATCGGATCGCATGGATGGCTATCGTAGCACTGCGTCCCTCTCCCGGGTTTCGAATTCGAAGGAGCCGCCCCCGGCCATCGATAGAGAAAGCCGATCGCAGCGATAGGCGCGGGCCTCTTGTTCCCAGACCTCACCAGGAGTAGGGTGGTGGCAACTCACCTGACTTTGAAGTTGTAAGGATTTCTTTCAGCTCGGGCTGGGGCCCGCCCGCTTCGGCCCGAGCGATTTTCCACTTTGCCAGAGCAGCTCGATGGCGAGGTTGCTGCAGGGCACGTTCAAGAGCCTCCCGCGTGCCGCCACGGATGGCGTCGGCATCGCGATAGCCCGCTTGCTGTGGCACGCCCGGTGCCACCTTCGGATAAGCGCTGCACACGGCCGTCCAGTCCCCGAAATACCAAGCCTCCAGCTCCTCGATCGCGATGCGGTTGACCAGTTGCCACGGCCGACTCCCGGCCCGTGACCGTGTCATCAGCCCCGCTCGCTCCGCCATGTCCTCGCGGCTTCTTCAGACCCTCGCAGTCGTCATCGTCTCGATCGACGACCATGATCTGCGTCCCCCGAAGGGGCGTGTGGGCGCACCCTGGTTGACCAGCGGGTCGCCGACGCCGAGCTGTCCTTCCATCCAGAGATGGCCGAGCAGCGCGCCATGCTCGATAAACGCGGGCACACCCGGCAGGTCCGCTGCGCGCCGCGTCTGTGTGTAGCCCTGCTCGTCACGCCACAGCACGCGCACTTCTTCCGGCCGGAGTGCATTGAGAAAGAAGGGCGAATGGGTGGTCACCAGCAGTTGCGTCCGCTCCCCGGCCGCCCGGCATTCCTCGGCGAGCTCCGGGAGCAGGCGCGGGTGCAGGAAGTTTTCCGGCTCCTCAATGCCGATGAACGGCGGCGGTGCCGGATCGTTCAGCAACACAAGGTAGGCCAGCATCTTCAGCGTCCCATCCGAGGCAAAACGGGCGAGCACCGGATGGCTGAACGGTGCGTCCTTGATCTGCAGGAGCAATCGGCCATCCGGCATGACCTCGGCCAGTACGCGCTCGATGCGTGGCACGCGCCGCCGCAGGACCTCGAAGATCCTTTCCAGCCGGTCCCCATGCTGCTCGGCCAGGAACTGGATGACGTTGGCCACGTTGTCGCCGCTCTTGGTGAGCCGCTCTTGTGGACCCGCCTCGGGCTGGCCGCGTCCGCCGTCGGCCGAGAGGTAGGAGACATACCAGCCGGTGATGAAGTCGCGCAGCGCCGCCACCCGCGGATGCTCGGCGAACTGGCCGAGGGCATTGACGGCCAGGAGGTCGGCCGCTTTGAGCGGAACTTCCACCCGCTTGGCCTGCTCGTCGGGCAGCTCACCACTCACGGCGCGACCTTGTCCCTCGCGGTAGTCGAGGAAACGGAAGGGTTGCCCGTGGCTGCCCCGCTTCCAGCGCAGCCACTCCTCGACCACCACGGGGGCACCGCGCTGTTCGTCGACCGCCAGATGGTAGGTGATCAGCGGATAGCCGGGCTCGCGATACTTGATCTCGATCACCACCGGCCCCTCGCCGCCTCGCGTCTTCAGCTCCTTGGCACGCCCGCGCTTGTCCCATGCCCGGCGCAGACCCAGCTCGAAGCACTCGGCGAGGAAAGCGAACACGTCGAACACCGTGGATTTGCCGCTGCCGTTTGGTCCGAGCAGCACCGTCAAAGGCGTCAGATCCTTGAGCTCGATCTCCCGCAGTGCCCGGAAGTTCTGCACCTTCAGGTACTCGATGCGCGCCGGGGCGCCGGTTCGTGGCTTGTTGGGTTTCATCCGAGGGCCTCGATTCTCTGGATTGCATCCTTCACCTGCAGCTCGCCGGTGGCGCGCCTCAGAAGAGGCGCGCCGCGGCGTCCACGGCGGAGCCGAGGGCCGGCGCCGGGGTGACCACGTTCAGCTCGGCGCCGCCGGGTTTGGCCACCCGGGCGAAGGCGTAGAACGGCTGGTCGCAGGAGATGGTGAAGCGGGCCTCGTCGAGGTTGGTGCCGCCGAAGCCCGTAAGGGCTTTCTCCATCACCCGCAGCGAGAGGGGATGCAGGGTGATGGGTTGTGGGCTGCCGAGCCGCGTGCCGGTGTCGCGCAAGGCGGTGACGGTGCAGCTCGCCGGGCTGCGGGCGGCATTGACCAGGTAGAGATCGGTGATCAATCCCCCGGTCTTCTGGCTGAGCCCGTGCAGATGGAGGGTGGTCCCGGCGGGGGCGAGGTCGGCTCCACCGACCAGGGGGCCGGCCGCCGCGGCCCGCAGGCCTCCGGTGCGGCCGGTCGCCTCCAGCCGCGGCGTGAGATGGAGCTGCGGTGCGCCGCTCACCAGGAGCAGACCGTTCTTGCCGGCGGGGATCAGGTTGCGGGTGAGCACGGTGGTCCCGGGGTTGACCGGGAGAGAGCCCGCCGGCTCGGCCCGGGTGCCGTCGGTGCCGGCGGCGATGAAGGTCCAGGTCAGTCGCCGGACGACGCCTCCCGAGTTGGTGACCCACAGGCGGGTTCCGTAGGTGGTGCCGTCGGCGGCGGTGCCGGCGGTGAGCGGGACGAGGAGCTCCCCGGCGGCGAGCGGTGCCGCACCGAGGGCCGCCAGGACGGGCAAGGCGAGGAGAGAGCGGTGCATCGGCAGGAGTCTCCGTGAAAAGGCCCGGCTCATGATCGCCCTCGGCCGAGAGGGGTGAGCTTCACGACGAGGTTGGAGTACTTCCAGCCGTAGGTGGGGAAATAGGCCCCGTCGCCGACGCCGGGCGAGCTGAAATCCACCCGGACGTTCTTGCCCGGGAGGTTGGAGAGGTCGGTGGCATTCACCGGTCCTTCCAGCTTCTGGATGCGCGTTCCATTCTGGTAGACCTCGAACAGGACGCGCTTGGCGACGGTGTCGTAGTCGAGCACCAGGTGATAGGTGGAGCGCTCCTTCCACGGCCCTTTGCCGCTCTTGATCGTCGTGCCGTCCGGGGCTCCCGGGAAGGGCAGGCCCATGTCGAGAATGGTGCGGTAGTCCACCGATCCCTTGAGGATGAGGCCGCAGTAGAGCACGCGCTCCAGACGGAGGTTGGCGGGGCGCCGCAGGCTCATCACGTTCTTGAAGTTGGGATTGTCCGGGTGGGGCAGGCGCCAGCGGTCGATGAGCAGGTCGAATTCGATGCGCGCCTTGCCGTAGCGTACGCCGTTCTGGAGGGGCAGGTCGAAGGCCGTGGCCTCGTCGCCGTTGGCGAACAGGCCGGGCTTGGTGAAAAGGACGCCGCCGTCGTTCACCGGCACCAGCTCGGTCTCCAGAGAAGCCGCCGGATCGAGGATCACCGTCTCGGGGCCTCCGGAGCGGTAGACCAGGGCATAGGTGGCGAAGAGCTGGTCGCAGCTGACGTCGAAGCGGGCGTCCTTGATCGCGGTCTGCCCGAGGATGGCGAGAGCGGCGGCGAAATCGCGATTGGAGCGCGGCAAGAGAGAGAGGTGGATCGTCGAGCCGATCCGGCCTCCGTTGGAGCGGAAGGCGTCGACGGTGCACTGCGCGGGGTTGGTGGAGAGATTGATCAGGCCGAAATCGCTCACCGCCCCGGCGGCCGCCTGTTCCAGGCCGAGCAGGCGCGCGCTGCGGCCTGCGGCGCTGGCGTTGGTGGCCGAGAGAACCGGAACCTGGGTGCTCGCGAGGACGCCGCCATTCGCCCCCAGGGCTTCGATGCGGGCCGAGACCACCACCGACGGATCGCCGGACAGCGCGAACATGCCGCGGGCTCCGGCGGGGACGTCGTTGTACAGCCGTAGTGTCGCTCCCGGCGGCAGGCTGTAGGGGGTCGCAGGGGGGGGCACCGCACCGTCGGACCCGCCGGGATGGAAGGTCACCGTGAGATCGGCCGAGGTGGTGCCGGTGTTGGTGAGAATCAACAGCGTGCGGTAGGTGAAGGCACCGAGCGCGGTGTTGGCGGCGAGGGGGACGTAGAGGTCTCCGGCAACGGCCGAGCCGAGAGGTGCCAGAAGCGCGAGAAGACCGATCACCCAACGTCGTCGCATCAAAGTCATCCTCCTGCGGGAGCCTCTTCCGGAAGCTCCGTCGAATGCTGGAATGTCATTATACGGGATGATTTAGACTACCTCCATCATGAGCACCTTCGCCGTCTCGCGCCGCACCCTCTATCCGGCGGCCTTCCTCCTCGCCGTCCTCACCGTCTATGTGACGGAATGGGTGGCCGTGTCCGCCCTCGGGCGGTCGGCGTATCCGGATCTTCTGGCGCTCGGCATCACCCTCGATCTCACGGTGGTCGTGCCGGCTCTCGTCTACTTCCTGCTGGTGCGCGGGCGGGGGTGGCCGCCGGTGATCCTGGTTCCGGCGTTCCTGTTCAGCCTGGTGGTGGCGGGACGTTTCCTGCCGGCGGATCGGCAGCAGGCGCTCCATGTCATGGAATGGCTCGCGGCTCCCCTGGAGCTGGTGGCGATCGGTCTGGTGGTGGTGAAGGCGCGGCAGATGGCGCGGCGGATGCGATCCGCGGGGCCGGCGGACCCGGGGACGCTGTTCGAACGGATGCGGGACGCGGCGCACGAGGTGCTGGGCTCCCGGCTCGCCGCGAACGTGCTCGCGTTCGAGATCGCGCTCGGCCACCATGCGGTGGCCGGTTGGCGGGCGAAGCCGGTCGCAGGACCGGAGACGTTCACCTACCACCGGCGCTCGGCGTATGGCGCGATGATCGCGGCTCTCCTCATGGTCACGGTGGCGGAGACGGTCGGGCTTCACCTTCTGCTCCAGCGGTGGAGCCCGGTGGCCGCCTGGGTGCTCACGGCGCTCTCGGTCTACGGTGCCTTCTGGCTCGCCGGTCTCTACCAGGCTGTGCGCCTGCGGCCGATCCGGGTGGAAGCCGACCGCCTGCTGATCCGTACCGGGCTGACGTGGCGGGTCGAGGTGCCGTTCGGCGAGGTGGCGAGCCTCGAGATGCTGCGCGGCGGGTCGGTTCTTCCCAAACAGAAGGGGTTGCTGCGCGCCGTCGTCCTGGGAGCGCCGCGGTACCTGCTGCATCTGGCCCATCCGGTCACCGCCGAAGGCCCGTACGGCCTCCGCCGCCGGGTGGAGCGGATCGCGTTCACGGTCGACGAGCCGGCGCGTTTCGAAGCGGCGCTTCAGGAGAGGGTCGGAGTGCCGATCGGCGGGTCAGGGAGCTGAGCCGGCGACGCCGAAGGCGGCGAGGCGGGTGCGCGGGACGCGGCGGTCGAGCCGCCACCAGGCGGGGAGGTGGTTGCTCAGGTTGGCGCCGTGGGCGATCTGCAGCAGGTACTGCCCTTTGAGGAGGTGCACCCGGTGGTGGGCTTCGAGGTGTTTGTGGTCATGGGCGTAGGGGTTCTGGCCGCGCCGGAAGGCGGCGAGGGGCGAGGTCTCCAGCCGGCGGTAGGAGTAGACCCGGCCGCTCTGCGCATCCATCCGCAGAAAATCCGTCGTGCAGCAGACGTCGGGGTCGCCGGGAACCTGGTCGAGCGCGGCGAACCAGCCCTCGTGCACCGCGTCGTCTGAATCGAGCCGGGTCACGGTCTGGTCCGGCGTGCCACGCCAGCCGCCATACCAGTCGTCCTGGACCACGATCGAGACCCAGGGAAGGTCGCGCACCTGCTCGCCGACGTAGCCGGCGCTCGGGCGCGAACAGAGAAGGACGGCCGGCACGCCGAGCCGGCCGACGCTCGGCACGAACCAGGTGCGGAACAGGGCCAGCCGGCTGTCCAGCCAGGCCCGGTCGGCATGGCGGGAGGCCGTGGCCGCGTCCAGCCGGGGGACCGAGAAGCGGGTGACGATGACGTGGCGCATGGCCCGGCCTCCGGCCCGGCTTTACCCCTTGATGGCCTCGAGCTCGTCGATGTACCCGCGGACGAGGTCGAAGCCCCCCTGCCAGAACGCAGGGTCGGTGATGTCGATCCCCATGCGGCCCAGGATGTCCTGTGGGTGCTCCGAGCCTCCGGAGGCGAGCAGCTCGACATATCCGGGGATGAAGCGTTCTCCCTCCTCCTGGTAGCGCCGGTAGAGGGCGAGAACGAGGAGCTGCCCGAAGCTGTAGGCATAGCAGTAGAACGGTGTCCGGAACAGATGGGGGATGCTCAGCCACTCATAGCGGAACTCCTCCGACACCTCCAGGCTGTCGCCGAACTGCTCCTCGAGGTTCTCCATGTACAGGTCGCAGAGATCCTCGGTGGAGGCGCCGGCGAGGACGGCTTCGTGGGCGACGCGCTCGAAGCGGACGAAGCAGGCCTGGCGCAGCACGGTCGCGTAGACGTCGTCGACCGCGGTGGCGAGGATCTCGCGCCGGGTGACCGGATTCTTCTCGTCGCGCAGCAGGCGGTCGGTCATCAGCATCTCGGCGAACACCGAGGCGGTCTCGGCGAGCGGCAGAGAGGAGTGGTGGGTGAGGATCGAATGCTCCTGCGCAAGCATGCTGTGGAGGGCATGGCCGAGCTCGTGGGCGAGCGTCGCCACGTCGCGCACCCGGCCGGCGTAGTTGACCAGCACCCACGGGGTGAGACGGGGGAGCACCGTCGAGCAGAAGGCGCCGCTGCGCTTGCCCTTGCGGGTCTCGCTGTCGAGCCGCCCCTCGGCGAAGACCCGCTCGGCCAGGGTGGCGAACCGGGGATGGAAGGAGCGGAAGGTCTCCAGGACCGACTGCGCCGCGTCGGGGAACGGGATCTCCCGATCCGAGGTGGCGAGAGGGGCATAGAGGTCATAGCGGCGCAGCTTGGGCAGGCCGAGCCAGCCGGCTTTCAAGCGGAAGTAACGCTGGAAGAGCGGCACGTTGTCGCGGATGGTGTCGAGCAGGACCTCCACCGCGGTGTCGGGGATGTCGTTGTCGAGGTTGCGCACCGCGATGGGGGAGGGATAGCCACGCAGGACCACGCTCTCGTCGTGCCAGTCGCGGACCCGGTTGACGTAGATCTGGCCGAGAATCGTCGCTTCCTCTCCATAGACCCGGTAGAGCTCGCGATAGGCGGCGATGCGCAGCTCGGCGCGCGGGGACATGGCATAGCTCATCAGCTCGTCGCGGGTGAGCCGCAGATCCGCGCCATCGACCTCGAGGACGAACTCCAGGCGGTTGGTGAGCATGGAGTAGAGGGTGAGGACGGCTCCGATGCCGTTGTCGTCTTTGACGTTGATGAGCTGCTCGGACTTCTCGTCCAGGGTATACCGGCGGTAACGGCGCAGGTCTTCCAGGTAGAAGCGCTGGTCGTGATCGGCGGCCCCCCGGGGCAGCAGAGGCGCGGCTTCTTCGTCGGTCAGGCTGCGCCACCACAGGGTGAAGAAGAGGATGCGGTTGTAGGCCGCCGTGGTGGCCTGCTGCACCTGGGAGCGGAAGGTGATCGCCTTCTGGTGGCGGGTGTCGGAGTAGAACCAGAGCGAGGCATACCCGGAGATCAACCGGGTCTGCTCGAGGATCTGCTCGTAGTGGCGCAGGGTGGCCAGGAGCTCGGCCGGCTCCATGTCGGGCCGCAGGCTCTCCCGGCGCCGCTCGAAGGCGGCGACGGCGGTTTCGATGGCGGCGAGCTTCTCGGTGGCCTCCCCCGGATCGGAAAGGAGCCCGGTCAGGTCCCAGGGTCCGAGCTGATAGGTGGTGCCGGGTTCGGTGAGTACGGTCATGGTTTTCATTTTAGACGAGGTGCCGGTGAGGTGACGGCGGCGAGGCCGCTCTTCTGCGCCAGCTCGTTCCAAGCCGGCAGGGTGGTTTCCCAGATCGCCGCGAGGCGGGCCAGCTCGGCATCGATCGCCGCCGACAGCCGGGCCTGGACGGCCATCTGCTGGTCGGTCGGCCGTGCATCGCCTGTGGCCGCCGAGACGCCGAGGGCATTGAGCTTGTCGGTGAGCCGGATGGGATGGTTGAGCGGATCTTGCGGGCTCTTGTTCTTGGTCTGGTAGAGGGCTTCTTCGACCGCGGTCATCTGCCGGTCGAGCTCTTGCGCCGCGTCGAGCAGCTCCTGCTTGCCCACCTGGCCCTCGATCGCTTTGAGACGTCCCCGGATCCCGTCGAGCTGCGAGCGCACCTCCCGGATGCGGCGGATGGCGTCGTGCGCGGCGGTGAGCCGGTCGCGGACCTCGAGCAGAAAACGCTCCTGAGCCTCCAGGTCTTGCGCCGTCGCCTGGACCCGGGGATCGGCCAGGACGCGCACCGGCACGGTGAGCACCTTCGCGCCGACGGTGAGGCGGGCCTGATAGTCCCCGGGGAGGACGCGCGGCTGGGACGGCTTGCCGCTCCACAGGATCATGCCCGGGAACGAGGAGGCCTGTGCATGGCGCAGATCCCAGACGAAGCGGTTGAGCCCCTGGGCCACGGCGAGCTTCGGCTCCTCGGGACCGTCCTCCTTCTTCTCGTCCTTGCCGTCCTTGTCGTCCTTCTTCCCCGCGGCCTCCACCTCTCCCGTGAAGGTCCGCAGCACGGCGCCGTCCCGGCCGAGGATCTCCAGGCGGGCCGTCAAGCCGGGCTCCGCGGCGGGCAGCCAGTAGTAGAGCGCCGCGCCGCCGGGGGGATTCTCTCCTTGTCCCGCCGGTGCTCCCCCGTCGCCGTCGCCGTCGTTGTCGGAGCGGAAGCGGATCGCTTCGGCCGGAGCGAACAGGCGGACGTCGTGCAGGTCGCTTTCCGGGAGCTGGTGCAGCAGGCCGATCCCGTCGAGGATCCAGAAACCCCGTCCCTGGGTGGCCGCGATCAGGTCGCCTTGCTTGACCGCCAGATCGGTGATCGGCACCCGCGGCAGATTCAACTGCAGCGGCTCCCAGAACCCTCCGTCGTTCCAGGAGACCCAGACGCCGTTCTCCGTGCCGGCGAACAGCAGACCGGGGCGCAGAGGATCGGCGCGGATGACACGGGTGAAGCTCGCCGGATCGATGCCGCGATCGATGCGCGTCCAGGTGGCGCCGTAGTCGGTGGTCTTGAAGAGATAGGGCCGCAGGTCGTCCAGCTTGTAGCGGGTCGCCGCCACATAGAGGCCGCCCTTCTCGAACGGGCTCGCTTCGAGGCTGTTGATCAGGGACCACTCCGGAAGGCCCGGCGGAGTGACGTTCTTCCAGGTTGCCCCGCCGTCGCGGCTGACGTGGAGGAGCCCGTCGTCCGAGCCGGTCCAGAGCACGCCCTTCTCCAGCGGGGACTCGGCGACCGCGAAGATCGTGCAGTAGTACTCGACGCTGGTGTTGTCCTTGGTGATCGGCCCGCCGGAGGGTCCCTGTTTGCTCTTGTCGTTGCGCGTCAGGTCGGGGGAGATGGCCGTCCAGCTCTGCCCTTCGTCGGTCGAGCGGAACAGGCGCTGACCGGCCGCGTAGAGGGTGTCTCCATCGTGCGGTGAGAACAGGAGGGGGAAGTTCCACTGGAAGCGGACCTCGAGATCGCCGGCGCCCCAGCCCATCGGGTCATCGGGCCAGGGATTGACGTCGCGCAGCTCCTGGGTGCGATGGTCGCGGCGCTGGAGGAGCCCGCCGTACGACCCACCGAAGACGACCTCGGGATCGTCCGGATCGGCCACCACGTGGCCGCTCTCGCCGCCTGCGGTCCCCTCCCAGTCGTTGAAACCGATCCCGGCGTTGGTGGGGGAGCGGCTGGCGATGCGCAGCGCCGAGCTGTCCTGTTGTGCGCCGAGCAGGCGGTAGGGGATGTGATTGTCGGTGGAGACGCGGTAGATCTGCGCCGTCGGCTGGTTGTTCTGGGGAGTCCAGGTGGCGCCGCCGTCCGAGGTGACGTTCGCACCTCCGTCGTTGGCCTCGATCATCCGCAGGGGATCGGCGGGATCGATCCACAGGTCGTGATTGTCGGCATGCGGCACCTGCACCCGGGAGAAGCTCTTGCCGCCGTCTTTCGAGCGCAGGAGCTGGACGTTCAAGACCCACACGGCTTCCTCGTCCGCCGGGTCCGCATAGATCCGCGAGTAGTACCAGGCGCGCTGGCGCAGCGAGCGGTCCTCGTTCGTCCGGGTCCAGGTCGCCCCGGCGTCGCGCGAGCGGAAGACGCCGCCGTCGGCCGCCTCGACGATCGCGTAAAGGTTGTCCGGGTTCGAGCGCGACACGGTGATCCCGATGATGCCCAGGGTCCCCTTGGGGAGACCGGGATGGTGGGTCAGCTCGTTCCAGGTGTCGCCGCCGTCGGTGCTCTTCCACAGGCCGGAGCCGGGGCCGCCGCTCTCCAGGCTCCACGGAGTGCGGCGCACGCGCCAGATGGAGGCGTAGAGCACCCGCGGATTGGTCGGATCCATCGTCAGGTCGACGGCTCCGGCCTCGGGGCTGACAAAGTGGACGCGCTCCCAGGTCGTGCCGCCGTCCTTGGACCGGTAGACGCCGCGCATCTCGTTGGGACCGAACAGATGGCCGAGCACGGCTGCATAGACCAGGTCCGGATTCTTCGGGTGGATGACGAGACGGGGGATGTGGCGCGCGTCGCCGAGCCCCATGTGTTTCCAGGTCCGCCCGGCGTCGGTCGATTTCCAGACGCCGTCACCCTGGGAGACATTGCCGCGCACGGTGACCTCGCCGCCTCCCGCATAGACGACGTTCGGGTCCCAGGCGGAGACCGCGACGGCGCCGATCGATCCGCCGAAGAAGCCGTCCGACACGTTCTTCCAGGTCAGGCCGGCATCCCCCGTCTTCCACACGCCACCGCCGGTGGCACCGAAGTAGTAGGTCTTGCGATCTCCCGGCAGGCCGGCCACCGCGGCGGAGCGGCCGCCGCGATAGGGACCCACCTCGCGCCAGCGCCATGCCTTCCACAGCTGGGGGTCGATCCGGCTGCCGGCTGGCGTTCCGGCCGCAGACCGCTCGGTCTTCGCAGGAGCGGGAGCGGCGGCCAGGCCTTCGGCGGTGAGAGAAAGAAGGACGGCGAGAGCGGTCGCGAGGGGGGGCCGGTGTCGGCTCGAAATGATCATGCCAGGCTCCTCAAGATGCGGCTCCTAAGCAAACGGCCTGCCGAAGCAGGCCGTCGCGAAAACCTTCGGGCTCCCGACGACGGGAGCGGGGGGGAACGCCTCCGGAGGAGGCATTCTACGGATAGTCGTCGAGCTTCTCCAGCGGCAGGCCGCAAGGGTAGAAGAGATTGAACACCGGCTGCTCGATGATCTCGGCGAAGTGGAGCAGGAGCGGTCCGTACTCCTCGATGCCGGACGTTCCGCCCTCGATCTCCGCATACTCTTCCTTGGAAATCTCCAAGGCCTCCGCCATCTGGTCCGGCGTCTTCGCGCGCCGCTCGCGGTGCTTGGTGATCAGCGTGCCCGCCTGGCCGGCCTTGGTGTCGGCCGACTTGCCGCTGTCGGCCAGCAGACGCGAGGTCGGGGTTTCGAGCTTGATGGCGATCTTGGCAAGGAGCGGTCCCCATTTTTCCGCCGGGGAGGTCCCCCCTTCCATCTCGCCGTACTTCTCCTGCGATATACCCAAGCGGGAAGCGGTCTCGTCGAACGAGAGTTTTTTCCGCTCCCTTTCCTTCTTCAGAACATCTCCGAGTTTCACCGTCCCCTCCTTCTGTCTTCGTGTCGACCGGTTCGGGACGCAACCGTCCAGGCCACTGCAGGCCGAGGCGCCGTCCGATGGTCCGCCGATGCTAGCACAGCGGGCCGGAGCATCTCCATCTCAAGAACGTTGCGAGAAGTTTGTCCCGTTTGAGACCTCGTGGGATACCTTTAGGGTTGTATGGCTCTTCGTGACCCGTTCACCCGAGGTGTGCTCTCTGCCGTCGGCCGGACGCCGGCGGTTCTGTTACGCAAGATCTATCCCGATCTGCCTTTTCAGCTTTTTGCGAAGCTGGAGTCGCTGAATCCCGGAGGCAGCATCAAAGACCGGCCGGCGCTCGAGATTCTCGAAGAGGCGATCGGCCGGGGCGTGGTGCGCCCTGGCGTCACCATCATCGAGTCGAGCTCCGGCAACATGGGGATCGGCCTGGCACAGGCCTGCGCCTATTACGGTTTGCGTTTCATCTGCGTCGTCGACGTCAAGGCTTCGCGGCAGAATCTGGAGCTGTTGCGGGTCTATGGAGCGGAGATCGATTGCATCACGGCGCCGGACCCGGAGACCGGTGAGCTTCTGCCGGCCCGGTTGCGGCGCGTCCGCGAGCTGGTGGCGGAGCTGGGGGATGCCTTCTGGCCGAACCAGTACGCCAACGAGCACAACGCCGGTGCGCATCTGCGCCATACGATGCGCGAGCTGGTCGAGCAGCTCGACCATCGCCTTGATTTCATCTTTTGCGCCACGAGCACGTGCGGAACCGTGCGCGGTTGTGGCGAGTACGTGCGCGACAACGGGATGGCCACCCGGGTGATCGCCGTCGACTCCGTCGGCAGTCTCATCTTTTCGGACCAGCAGGGCCCGCGGTATCTGCCGGGCATGGGGGCGGGACTGCGGCCGCCGCTCTGCGACCTTCGTTACATCGACGACCATGTCCTGGTCAGCGATCTGGAATGCATCCTCGCCTGCCGGCGGCTGGTCCGCCGGGAGGGGATTCTCGCCGGAGCCTCCTCGGGTGGCCTGATCGCCGCCGTGGGCAAGCTGCGCGACCGCATCCCCGCAGGAGCGCGGTGCGCCGTGATCCTGCCGGATCGGGGAGAGCGTTATCTCGACACCGTGTACTCTGATGCCTGGGTTCGCGAGCACTTCGGCGAAGTCTCCGATCTGTGGCCGGAGAAAGGGAGCTTTGTGCATGAAACCCAGTGACATCCTGATCCTCCGTGGTGGTGACGTGGAGGATCTTCTGCAGGGCCGCGAGGACGAGGTCCTGGACGTGGTGGGGCGGGCCTATCTCGCGCACGGCCGGGGCGAGAGCTCGCTGCCGCATTCGAACTTTCTGCGTTTTCCGAACGATGACCTGAACCGCATCATCTCTCTGCCCGCTTATCTGGGCGACGGTTTCGGCGTGGCCGGCATGAAGTGGATCGCATCGTTTCCCGGCAATCTCCAGAAGGGTTTCGCCCGCGCGTCCGCGGTGCTGATTTTGAACAGCGCCTCGACCGGACTGCCCGAGGCGATTCTTGAGAGCTCGCTGATCAGTGCCCGCCGGACGGCGGCGAGCGCCGCCCTCGCGGCCCGCGAGCTGCGCCGGGGCCGGGAGACCGCTGCGGCCGGACTCATCGGCACCGGCGTGATCAATTTCGAGACCGCCCGGTTCCTCGTGCGCGCGTTGCCGGACCTGTCCCGCTTCGTCCTCTACGACCTGAACACCGAGCGGGCGCAGGCCTCGGCGGTGAGCCTGCGGGAGATGCTCGCCGGGTTCCGAGAGGTGGAGGTCGCGGTGGCCGGTGATCCGCTGGACGTCCTGCGCGAGTGCCCGCTGATCGCCTACGCCACCACCGCGGTCAAGCCGCACGTCACCGACCTGTCGGCCTGTCAGCCGGGGGCGACGATCCTCCATACCTCGCTGCGCGATCTCACGGCGGACGTGGTGCTGGCCCACGACAACGTGGTCGACGACGTGGACCACGCCGTGCGGGCGCAGACCTCGCTGCACCTGGCCGAGCAGCGGGTGGGGCACCGGGACTTCATCCGCTGCACCCTGGCCGAGCTGCTGGCCGGTACCGCCCCGGCCAAGCGCGACGAGAGCCGGCTCAGCATCTTCAGCCCGTTCGGCCTCGGCATCCTCGACCTCGCGGTCGGTCAGCTCGTCCGTGAGCGGGCGCTCGCGACCGGCCGGGGGACGGTGATCGAAGGGTTCCTGCCGCTCCCCCTCCCCTGACCCCTCCCCCGCGAAGCGGGAGAGGGGAACCGGCGGGGGGCTACCGCTTCCGCGCCGACAGGTTCTTGAGCGCGTCGATCGGCCGCCGGTCGGGGCTCATCAGCTTGATGGCGCGGCGGAAGTAGCCTTCGGCGTCGTCGAAGAAACCGGTCTCGCGGCTGATCTCGCCGGCGTAGAAGGCGGCGAGGCCGCAGCCGGGGTCGCGCCGCAGGGTCTCCTGCAGCTCCTTGATCGCCTGGTTGGCGTGCGCCGTGGAGACGAGGAAGCGGCAGTAGGCGAGCTCGGCCGCATACAGGCCGTTCTGGGGGTCGCAGTCCGAGGCGAACTCGAGGAGGACGACGGCCTCCTTGTGTTTGCCTTGCTCCATGAGAGCGCGGCCCTTCTTGAACTGGGCTTCGGAGTCGAGCAGGTCGGTCTTGATGCCGCCGAAGCCGGCGGGCTTGCGCGCCTTCTCCTCGCGCAGGGTGCGGCGGCGGAAGAGGAGCGTGTTGCGCTGCTCGGTGTCGCACAGCTCGGCGAAGGCGCGCGACCCGGCGAGAAAGAGCTCGCGGGCCCGGTCTTCCAGCGCCTTGAGATCGGGATGGTCGAGCGTCCAAGGTGCGAACCGGCGTGCCAGGACGAGGAATTTCTCTTCGATCGCAGGGACCGTCGCCGTCTCCGGGAGGCCGAGGAGGTCGAAGGCATCCTGCCGGCGGTAGGTCAGGTAGGCCTGCATGATCTCGTTGCGCCGCCGCTCGACGTCGGCTGTGGAGACCGCCGGAGCGGCCGGAGGTGGGGGGGCGGCGGGCGCAGGGAGCACCGGGGCCGACGGCTCCGGTGCCGGCGGTGCCACGGTGGCCGCCGGGGCGCCGGCGGCCACAGGGAAGCTGCCGGTGGTGGTTTTGAGCGCAGGCGGGGCCGCGTCTTTGGGAATGCTGTCCGCGGGAGCGACGACGCCGAGGATGGAGAGGGCATAGAGCAGCCGGGTGATCTCGTCGACCGGCAATCCGGTCGATTCGGCCAGCTCCCCCATGCGGCGGCCGGGCTTGATCGCCTCCGCGAGCTGCGCCTGCCGCGGGCTCAGCCGGATGTCTTCCAGCGGAAAGAACGGAGCCGGATGAAGGGCCAGCTTCTTGCCCACCAGCGCGGCGACCGCCATGTCGACCTCCTCTTGCGGCGCCAGCTTGGTCACTCCGGTGAGGATGAGCTGGGGCACCTTGACCTTGAGCGACATCTCATTGCGCAGCTCGTCCTCGACGATGCGGAATTCCCCTTCCCGCCAGGTGAACATGTCGAGGAGCTTCTTGGCGAGGTTCTGCTGCAGGATGCGGAACAGCTCGACCGCGTTGACCAGCCCGCTTTCGAGCAGGACCTCGCCCAGCGGCACACCGCGCGAGGCCGAGCGGCCCAGGCTGGCGTTGAAGTCGTCCTCGGTGAGCTTGCCTTCGAGCACCATGTAGCGCCCGAGCGTCTCGTGGACGAGGTTGGACCGGCAGTCGACCGGCAGCCCCTCTTCGAGGACGATCTTCTTCCACACCTGCCGGCGCCGGATCTCCAGCACGGTGGTCTTCTTCTGGAAGGAGAGGGCACAGAGAAGTGGCGAGAAGGGGATCTCCTGCAGGCTTCCTTCCTGCCGGCTGGCAATGTCCTCAAGTTGCTGGGGCGTGGGGATCACAGGGCCTCGCTCGTTCTGGAACGTTTGCCGCGAGGGTAGCCGGACGGGGGGGAGCTGTCAAATCGGGCTGGTGTGGGCCGCCAGATAGTCTATCGCCTGGGCTCGGCACCGTCCAATGCCGGGGCGCCCGCGGTCTGGTCCACCCCGCCCTCGGGACGAGGCTCCCGGCTCCAGGTCCGAGCCTCCCGGCTCTCGATCCGAGCCTCTCCGCCCTGGGTCCAAGCCTCCCGGCTCTCGGTGCGAGCCTCGCCGCTCTCGGGAGGGGCCTCCCGGCTCTCGGGAGGGGGCAAGCCGCTCTCGGCCCGGGCTGCCCCGCCCTCGGGACACGCCTCGGCGCTCCAGGTCCGAGTCTCCCCGCTCTCGATCCGAGTCTCCTCGTTCTCGATCCGAGTCTCTCCGCTCGAGAGCCGGGGTCCCTCCGCCCGCGGGCGGAGAGGCTCCGCCCGCGGTCTGGACCGCTCCGCCCGGGAGCCGGGGTACCCCCGCCCGCGATCCGGCCCCCTCCGCCCGACGTCTGAGTCGCTCCGCCCGCGGGCGGAGGTCCCTCAGCCCGCCATCCGGGCTCCTCCGCCCGATGTCCGGGTCCCTCCGCCCGCCATCCGGGTCCCTCCGCCCGCGATCCGGGCCACCCCGCTCGACGTCTGAGGCCCTCAGACCTCGGGCGGAGCCAGCCCGCCGATCTCGCCCCAACCGGGCCCGCGCCGTTTTCATGCCGCAAACGCCAGCTCAGGCTGGTGCTCCGCGCGAAACAGGTAGCGCAGCACCTTCCCGGCCAGCTCGGCGGTGGCTTCTTCCTTGTCCGCCGCGTCCTTGAAGAGCTGCAGGGCTTTTTCGGCCTCGGGACGGACGCCGCGCTTCCGGAAGGCTTCGACCAGCTCGGTGGCCATCGCCTTGACCTCGTCGGTGCTGCCTTCCGCCAGCAGGAACGGGGCGATCTCCAGGTCGGCCAGGGCCACGTCGTACCACATGTCGCGTTCGGCGAAGCCGCGGCGCGCCTCGCCGAGCAGCCTCTGCGCCTCCGTGGGCCGCCCCAGGCCGGCGGCGATGCGCCCGCGCAGCCAGAGGACCCGGCAGGCCTCGGCCTCGTCGGACCCGACCAGCTCGCTCACCCGCCGCACCAGCGGGCCGGCCGCGGCGAATCGGCCGAGGTGGGTGTACACCACGGCGGTGTTGAAGAGCAGCATGTACTTCAAGCGGGGGTCCCCCTCGCGCTCCACCAGCGGTTCCGCCGCCAGGAAGGTTTTGAGGGCACGACGGTAGTTGCCCATCACCACCAGGATGCCGCCTTTCTTGAGGAGCACCCGGCCCGGGTTGTGGCTGACGGGAAACGCTTCATCCAGCAGGGCCACAGCCCTCTCGGGCTGGCGTTCGTCCCGGCACAGGGAGGCCTCCAGGTCGAGGAGCCTTCCTGGGTCGAGCAGGTGGCCTGGGTCAGCGCCGGCCCGATGAAGTTGCTTCGCCTCCTCCAGGCCCTCCCGCGCGATCACGAGCTCGCCTTCTACTCGGTGGACGTTCGGCAGGTGGGCCGCGGCGTAGCCCTCCACGTAGACGCGCCAGCACTCCGGCCCGGGGACTCTCTCGGCGATTTCCCGCGCCAAGCGGGCCAGTGAAGCCGCCTGGGCGAGCTGCTGGGACGCCAGGACTTCTGATTCCGCGCAGCACTTTTCTGCCAGCACCCAGTGCTGGTACTCCCGGCCGACTCGCACCACGGCCACCTGCTGGTCCTCCGGAAGGGGCGCTAGGCGCGCCCAAAGCTCCGCGGCGCCGTCGCGATCCTCGGGTTTGGGGGCTGCGCTTCCGGGGGGCAGCCGGAGGAGGCGCTCGGCCACCCGGGTAGCAAGGGCACCGGCCGCCTGAAGAAAGACCGCCCGGCCGAGTCCCGGCCGCTGCTGCGGCCGGCGCAGGACGTCGGCGAAGTGCAGAATCTCCTCGCCCGCCGCGACGGTGAGGTCCGCTCCCTCCCCCTGGAGGCGCAGATGCTCGGCCGACGGGTTGACCTTGCCCTGCTCATAGCGGTCGAGCAGGCTGAAAAAGATGCCGGTCTTGGCGCCGAACTCGATCTGCGACAAGCCGGAAATAGCCCGGAAGAGCCGGGAGAGGCGCTGGCCGAGATTCAGCCGCCGGACCACCGCCACGGCGGGCGGATTTTTCCCGCTGTTCTGGCGGAGGATAGCCGGCAGGCGCGGCCCACGTGGACCATGGAGGCCCGCGGCCGGCGCCACGCCGGAGATCATCCCATGCGCACTCTTCTCTTCCTCACCGCCATCATCGCTTTTCTCCTGGCCTCCGCGGTCGCCCCGGCGGGCTGCATCATGGATCCCAACGGGAGGTGTGACAGCGGTGACCCGCAGCCCGTGATCAACGCTGGCTGCATCATGGACCCCAGCGGCTGCCACGGGGTCTGATAGGGCGGTGAACCGGAGGCCCGGGGCATGCCGCGCCTGCAGCAGGTAGCCCCCGATGCGGAGGGCCAAGTCGGGGGTCGCTTCTTCGCGTTGGGCCGCCTCGTGGAAGAGCCGCAGGGCGGCCAAGGCCTCCGGGTGGACCTCTTTGGCCTCGAAGGTCTCGACCAGCTCCCGCGCCAAGGCCTGGACCTCCGGGGTCGAGCACGTGGTCGGGGTCCCACCCGGCCTCCCAGAGCTGTTTCGCCGGCTCGATCCCGGCTCGGGCATCCTTCAGCTCGCCCGCGGCCCGCAGGACGTTCGGCGGGTGGGCCATGGCGTAGCCGAGGACGCGGCGGCACCAGCCGTCCGGCCCCTGGACCCTCTCGGCGATCTCGACGGCGAGCCGGGCCAGAGAGGCCGCTTGGTCGAGGTCGCGGCCCCGAGCTGTTTGAGGTCCAGGCCATTCCAGATGGCCAGAAACCAGATGACCAGCGAGCGGAAACTGCGCACCATACCCTTCCTCCACGAAGACGAGGCGGCCTGGACAACAGAAGTGCTTCACGGCGACCCGGCGTGACAAGAAAAAGAAAGGAAGGTGCCCGGAGCGAAGAAGCGGACCCGGATACAGGTCGAAGTGTAGCACTGTCATCCCTACGCTCTCACTTCATGAAAGGCGCCCACGCGGGGGCGGAATCGGATAGAGTGTCCCCCATGATCGACTGGCGGTTCGATGGCCCGGAGACGGGTCCGGTTCTCGTCCTGGCGCATGGCGCGGGAGCTCCCATGGATTCACCTCCTCTGGAAGCCCTGGCGAAGGGGTTGGGTGCGGCGGGCCTGCGGGTGGCACGGTTCGAGTTTCCCTACATGCGGGCGCGGCGCACCGAGGCGCGGCGGCGTCCGCCGGATCGCGAGTCGGTCCTGCTCGACACCTGGCGCGCGGCGGTGGCCGAGCTGGGCGGTGGGGGAGGGCTCGTCCTTGCCGGCAAGTCCATGGGAGGCCGGATGGCCAGCCGCATCGCCGACGAGGTCGGCGCGCGTGGCCTGGTCTGCTTCGGCTATCCCTTCCACCCGCCGGGACAGCCGGCGAAGACGCGCACGGCGCATCTGGAGGATCTGAAGACGCCGACCCTCATCGTGCAGGGGACCCGCGACGCCTTCGGCACCCCGGAGGACGTGGCGGCCTATCGGCTCTCTCCGGCGATCCGTCTCGTCTGGCTGGAAGACGGGGACCACTCGTTCAAGCCGCGGGCCGCCTCCGGGCGGACGGAAGCGCAGAACCTGCGGGAGGCGGTCGAGGCGGCGGCGGGCTTCGTCCTGGCGCGTCCCTGAGACCCCGCGCGTGGCACCGGAAACCCTCGGCCAGCTGGCGGCGCTCGCCGCCGCCGCCCTCTGGGCCTGCACCGCGCTGGCGATCGAGGGTGCGGCGCGCCGCATCGGCTCGCTGACCGTCAATCTCGTCCGTCTGGTCTTCGCCTTCGGTTTCCTGTCTCTCGGCGGCTGGCTGTGGCGTGGCCATCCCTGGCCGGACGACGCCACGCGCCACGCCTGGATCTGGCTCTCCCTCTCCGGCCTGGTCGGCTTCACGTTCGGCGACCTGTGCCTCTATCGGTCCTATCTCGTCCTCGGTCCCCGGCTCTCGACCCTGATGATGTCGCTGGTGCCGCCGATCACCGCGGTGATCGGCTGGCTGGCCCTCGGCGAGACGCTCACGCCGCGCGACCTGCTCGGCATGACGCTGACCGTCGGCGGCATCGCCTGGGCCGTCCTGGAGCGGGCCCGGCCGGCGGACGGCGTGGCGAAGGGTCCGACCCACGTCACCCCCGGCGGCCTCCTGCTCGGGTTCGGCGGCGCGCTCGGGCAGGCAGGTGGGTTGATCCTGAGCAAGATCGGCATGGGCACCTACCCGGCGATGGCGGCCACACAGGTGCGGGTGCTGGCCGGGATCGCCGGCTATTCCCTCCTCTTCTTCGCTCTCGGCTGGTGGCCCAACGTCCGGCGCGGCGTGGCCGACCGCAAGGCGCTGGGCTTCGCCGCGCTGGGCGCCTTCTTCGGGCCGTTCGTCGCGGTCACTCTGTCGCTCATCGCGATCCGGGCCACGGTGGCGGGCGTCGCGGCGAGCATCATGGCGTTGACGCCGGTGCTGATCCTGCCGCTGGTCGTCCTGCTGCGCGGCGAGCGGGTGGGGTGGGGCGGCCTGGCCGGCGCGCTGGTGGCGGTCTCGGGGGTGGCGCTGCTGTTCCTTTGAAGGAAGTGGGGCCATGACCGTCGACGAAGCTCTGCAATATCTCGACCTCGCTCCGGGCAGCAGTCTGGAGGAGATCCGCCGTGCCTGGATGCGCAAGTCGAGGACCTGGAATCCGGCGGAGGACCCCGACGGCCTGCGGCGCTTGCAGGAGGCGCACGACGTGCTGGTGGCGGACCATGCGAGCCGGCCGCTCGTCTTCCCGGCCGGGGACCATCCGGAGGAGCACGAAGACCTGCCGGAACCGGAGGAGACCGTCGCCGGCCCGCGCTGGCTCCTGCTGCTGGGGGGTGGAGCCGCCCTGCTTCTGGCTTTGTGGCTCGGCCTCTCCTGGTTCCAGAAACCGGAGGAACCTCCGCCGGCCACGGCGATGGAACGGGTCCTGCGGCCCCCGGGAGCGTTCGCCGGATACGCCTCGGCGCAGGAGGCCCTGAACGAGCTCTGCCTCGCGCCGACCCGGAGCCAGCGCGAGGTCTGCGAGCTGGCAGAGTCCGTGCTCCGGGCCGCCTCGCGGCACGAGTGCGCCGATGCCAAGGCGGGCCGCGCGAAGCTCGGGCGGTTCATCGTGGTCCACGACGTGACCCTGGGACACGTGGCGACGCAGAAGCTGACCTCTCTCCGAGAGAATCTCGACCGGGAGATCGCGGCCTGCTGGAAGTTCTGGAACCCCTGAAGCCGTCGTATCCTTCCCCGCCATGGTTTCTCTGGAGCCTTCCGCCGCCGAAATGCGCCGCCTCGTCGAGGAGGCGCTGGAGCGCATCATCGGTCACATCGAATCGCTGCCCACCCAGCCCGCTTCGCGCGTCGGCGGAGCGGTGCGGCTCGCCCGCACCCTGGGGGAGCCCCTCCCGGAGCAGGGGACACCCTTCCACCAGCTCCTCGACCTGTTGTTCCGGCGCGCCATTCCGGCCTCGCTCAACGCCGCAGGACCGGGCTATCTCGGCTACATCCCGGGCGGCGGGCTGTTCCATGCCGCGGTGGCCGATCTCATTTCCGATGCGGTCAACCGCTACACCGGTATCTCTGTGGGTGCGCCGGCCCTGGTGCGGCTGGAGGCGAACGTGCTCGACTGGCTGCGCGACATCGCCGGCTTTCCCCCGGAGACGCGGGGCTTGCTGACCAGCGGAGGGTCGCTGTCCACCCTGATCGCCGTGGTCACCGCGCGGCGCGAGCGGCTGCCGGAGAATTTCCTGCGCGGCACCCTCTACGTGTCCGACCAGACCCACCATGCGTTGGCGAAGAGCGCCGTGGTGGCCGGATTCCCGGCGGCGAACGTACGACTGGTGCCGTCCGACCGGCACTTCCGTCTGCGCCTGGACGCGCTCACGGCGCAGATCTCCGAGGACCGGCGCCGGGGTTTCACGCCGTTCTTCGTCGGGGGCAATGCCGGCACCACCAACACCGGAGCCGTCGATCCCCTCCCCGAGCTCGCCGCGCTGGCGCGGCGGGAAGGTCTCTGGTTCCACGTCGACGGTGCCTACGGTGGTTTCTTCCGGCTCACCGAGGAGGGCCGGCGGACGCTCAGCGGCATGGAGCTCGCCGATTCGCTGGTGCTCGATCCGCACAAGAGCCTGTTCCTGCCCTATGGCACCGGGGCGCTCCTGGTGCGCGACGGCGCCGCGTTGCGCCGTACCCACAGCGCGGTCGCCGACTACCTGCCGCCGGTCCGCGAGGATCCTCTGCTGCCGGATTTCGCGGAGATGAGCCCCGAGCTGACCCGTCCGTATCGCGGTCTGCGCCTCTGGCTGCCGATCAAGCTCCTGGGCATCGCCCCGTTCCGCGACGCCCTGCAGGAAAAGCTGGATCTGGCCCGGGAGGCTGCGGAGGCGGTGCACCGCCTGCCGGGCATCGAGATGGTCGCCCCGCCGGAGCTGTCGCTGTTCGCCTTCCGCCGCAACCGTCCCGGGTTGTCCACGGCGGAGCTGAACCGGCTGAACACCGACTTCCTGAAGCGGATCAACGCCAGGAAGCGGGTCTTCCTGACCGGCACCCGCCTGCACGGACGCTTCACTTTGCGGATGTGCATCCTGTCCTTCCGCACCCACCGGGACCGGGTGGAGATGGCGCTGGAGGACATCGCGGCGGCGCTCGACGACTAGACAGCGGTCCCCGCTCTGGCGTACAAGGCTCACGTGAGCGTGCCCTCTCCAGACCCTGTGCGGTGGTCGAACATCCTGCGGCTCGACCGCGAGTTCGGTGCGGGAGAGGTGGCCTTGACGGCGGGTCCGCTGGAGGCGTACGTCGAGGTCGCCGCCCGCTGCAACCTGCGCTGCCAGATGTGCCCGATCACCGTCGATCCGCGCTATGACCCGGGCTCCGGCCGGCCGGGGCTCTTCGCGCCGGACCTGTTCGACCGCCTCGCACCGTTTTTCCCCACGCTGCAGCGCGTGTACCTGATCGGCCTCGGAGAGCCGACTCTGCACGCCGGCCTGCCCACGTTCACCCGCCGTCTCGCCGAGGCCGGGGTCGAGGTCTGGGTGACCACCAATGCCACCTTGCTGGATGACGAGAAGGCGGAGGAGCTGGCGCGGGCCGGCCTCTCCCATGTCTCGGTCTCGATCGACGGGGGAACCCGGGAGACCTACGAACGGATCCGCGTGCGGGGCAAGTTCGACGACGTCGTCCGAGGTCTCTGTGCGCTGGGCCGGGCGCGGCAGATCTACGGCCATCCGGAGGTCTGGCTGAACGTGGTGGCGAGCGCTTCCAATGTCCACGAGCTGGCGCAGCTGGTCGACCTCTGTGCCGACGCGGGTGGGGACGGGATCTTCCTCGAAGGTCTCTACCCCTATCCCCACCCGGCGATCGAAGAGTTCTGCCACCAGGAGAGCCTGGCCGGGCTCGGCGAGGCGCGGGTGCGCGAGCTGTTCGCCGCCGCGGCGGAGCGGGCGGCCGCGCGCGGCCTGCAATGGATGACCCGCCTCGACGAGCAGGCTCTGAATGCGCCGAAGGCGGCCGGCGAGCCGGTGGCGGTGCTCTCTGCGGAGCCCTCGGCGGCTCTCACCTTGCCGTTCCCCTGCTCCGAGCCGTGGTCGAACCTGAACATCAACGCCTCCGGCGAGGTGCGGCCGTGCTGCTTCAACGACATCGTCCTCGGCGACCTGAGCAAGCAGGGGATCGAGGAGATCTGGAACGGCCCCGGCTATGCGGCGCTGCGCCGCGACATGGCGGCCGGCCGGGTGCCGCAGACCTGTGCCACGTGCGTCCAGAACGGCCGCGTCAAGCGCAACACGTTCCTCTCGCTGCGCGACACCCCGCCGGCCGCCGCGGGCTCGCACAGCTTCGAGCTCGACCTGCCCGGAGACGGCGCGCTGGTGGGCGGCAACCTGGTCGTCGTGGGGCGGTCCACGGGCCCCTTCGAACGGATGTTCCCCCGCCTTGCCCGGCTGCCGGATCTCTACATCGACGACGTCCGCGTCGCGGCACTGCGGGACTGGGTGGTGGCCGACCGGGGGTGGTTCGCCGCGGTGCTGCCGGTGCCGTTTGTGGAGCGGGGAGGCCACCGCCTGTCGCTCCGTCCGCCCGGCGGCCCCGCCACCGCCGCCTGGGCGCCGCGCTGGTTGCAGTTCGGAGGGCCGGAGGACACCCTGGCCGCCACCAACCGTTTCGGCATCCCGCTCTGGTTCCTCCGCCGCGAGCCGCTCCCCCAGCTGCTCATCGACGGTCTCCCGCATCCCATCGAGCGCTGGATCTGCGGCCGGCGCGACGAGGCCACCTGGATCGGCGTGGCGGTCGTCTCCGCCGCGGCGCTCGAACCGGGCGACCATGCGCTCGAGATGCGTTTCCGCTGGCAGCCGGCCTGGCAAGGCCGGCTGGTGCGGCTGGAGTAGGAAAGGTCCAAGTCTGCCACCCTGAGGACGATCACCTCCCCGCCGGTTGGCAGCTCGCTTTTCGGCTCGGCGGGCACCTTCCCTCTTAGAGGACCGACACCATGCCGGTGCGAGGTCCCTTCCCATCCTGTGAGGAGGATTCTCACGTGCTGAAAAAAGGTCTGCTTCTGCCCTGTCTGCTGCTTGCGGCTCTCCCGGCCTTTGCCGCGAAGCCGGCGGCGCCCGACGCTTTTGATGAGTGCGATTCGAAGTTCATCGCCTATTTGGGTTCCGAGGCCTATCAGTTCTCACCGGCGCATGCCGGCGAGTTGGGCACGGTGCGCCTGTTCACTGTTCTTTCCAACCAGCGGGCCGCCGCCTTCCGTGATTTCGGCCAGGCGTTCTGGTTGCTGGAGATCCGCAACGAGGCCGGCGCCCTGGTGCGCACCGGCCGGGGCCGGGTGCGCATCGACGAGGCGGGCCAGTCGGTGGCCGACTTCGTGTGGAACGGCCGCGACGACCGGGGCAAGCGGGTTCCGGGCGGGCGCTATACCTACACGTTCCGCGGCCGCTTCTTCTCCGACGCGAATCGCTCGATCGTCGCGCCCTCGCGGTATGAGGACCTGGAAGGCGTCATCTCCCCGGCGGGAGAGGCCTATGCTTCGACCGAGACGGTGATCGTCAACTACGAGCTGGACGAGCCCACGGCGGCCCGCATCCGCCAGAGCCTCGCGGCGAGCGCCTGCGAGGTGCAGCAGAACACGCCGATCGAGACGACGTTCGGCTACAACTATTACTACGGCTCGACCCACAGCCACTCCAACTGGTCCGACGGCGGCCAGCCGACGACCGGGTGCTCCTCGGGCAACGCCTACGGCAGCGGCACCTTCGATCCGGCGGCGGTCTATGACTATGCGCGCAATTCCGCCGGCCTCGACTATTGGGTGATCAACGAGCACAACCACCTGATCAACGACGCGATGAGCACCAACAATCCGCCGGTCACCGAGACCAAGGTCCGTCAGCGCTACGCCGACGGCCTCGCGGCGGCGAACGCGGCCACGGTCAACGGGGTGTTCGTGGGCGTCTATGGCATGGAGTGGGGTGTCTCCACGAACGCCGACCAGGGCCACGTGACGCTGCTCGAAACCCCCAAGCTGTTCGGCTGGGAGACCTGCACGACGTGCAATGGCCCGAATGCCGAGTGCACCGCGGGCAGCAACTGCTACTTCGACGTCTTCACCCCCAAGCGCTTCGGGTATCTGACGATGTACAAGCGGTCGGTGGAGAACCCTTCGGCGGCCGGAGCGCTGGGCATCTTCTGCCATCCGTCGACCGGGGAGTTCGACAATTACGCTTTCAATGCGGATGCCGACGCGGCGATGCAGGGCATCGCGGTGCGCAGCGGCCTCGCATTCAACACCGCGGCGACCTGTGCGGAAGCGAACGTGGCGACCACCGACTACTCGGCGCGCTGGCGCGAGACGCTGAACCTCGGCTTCCACCTCGGCCCGGTGGCCGATCATGACGCCCACTGCAACAACTACGGCGCCGGTCTGCCGAACCGGACGGTCTATCTGCTGCCGAACGGCGGCGCAACGCCGCTCACCAAGCTGGCGCTCCTCCAGGCCCACAAGGCGCGCCACTTCTTCGCCTCGGAAGACTCGAACGCCCAGCTCGTCTTCGCCACCGCCGACGGCACGAAGGTGATGGGCGACATCTGGAGCGCCGCCGGCTCGGCGAGCCTGCGGGTGGCGGTCTACGATCCGGGCGCCGAAGGGGTCTCGACGATCGAGGTCTGGCGCGGCCAGATCGGCGGCGGCGTCCCGGCGTCCGCCTATCGCACGGCGAGCAACCAGTCGACGCTCAGTTTCACCGAGAACCTCACCTCGGGGACCTATTACTACTATGTCCATGCCGTGCAGGCGGACGGCAACGATCTGTGGTCGGCACCGATGTGGATCACCTACGGCCCGGGTGGTTGTTCCGACGCCACGGTACCCGCGGTGAGCATCACCGCTCCGGCGGCGGGTGCGACGATCGCCTGTGCCAATACGACGATCCAGGTGAACGCGACGGACGCCTCCGGTATCGCCTCGGCGCAGGTGCGCATCGACGGCGGCGCCTGGACGAATGCCACCTGGAACAGCACCACCAGCCGCTACGAGCTGGCGTGGTCGAGCTCCACGGCCACCTCCGGCGCGCATACGATCGAGGCCCGGGCGACCGATGCCTCCTGCGGCGCCAACGTGGGCACCGCGACGCCGGTCAATGTCACGGTGAACAATGCGGCCTGCAGCGCCACCAACGTCGGCGGCTGGAAGATCACGCAGCTCAATTCGACGTTCAACTACACCATCCCGGCCGGAACGACGATCCCGGCGAACGGCTATCTGGTGATCGGCCGCAACGCCGGCAAGGCCGCCTTCGAGACCTTCTGGCGGGCCGGCTCGCCGCTGCCGGCGAACGTGGTCTATCTGAACGCCGCGGACACCATGCCGGTGATCAACGGCAGTGAGACCTATGACCTCTACAACGCCGCCGGCACCAAGATCGACGGCCGCACGATCGCCATGGGATCGAGCGGCGGCAGCTCCATCCGGCGCAACGATCCCTGCCTGGCCGCCAACCTGGCGTCGAGCTGGACGGTCGCGGCCTCCACGACCGGCACCCCGGGCACCGGCGCCGCCGCCGGCTGCGCCAAGGGCGTGGTGATCAACGAGTTCTCGGACGCCACCGGCACCGGCAACTTCATCTACGAGTTCATCGAGCTGCACAACGACAAGTAGGCGACCGATTTCCCCGTAGATCTGGCACAACCGGCCGGCGAGCCCCCTCGTTCCGGCCGGTTGTGCCACAAACCCGCGGGCGGCGGCCCCATCCCAATCCACGCCCGGGTCGTGGCTACAAGCCGCGCGGAACAGAGCCACGCCGTGTGGAGCGGTCACACGCCGCATGGCAGGCCAAGGAGCGCGCCCTCCACCTTCCGCCGCCCGCGGCCGGCCGATCTCGCCCCGGCGGCCCGCCGCCGCCCCCTGGGAGCGCTGGCGTCTCGCCGGCATTCAAGAAGAATGGGCCGAAGGCCCGGCCTCTTCACTCCTCCCCGGCGGTGAAAGAAGGCGGCTCGGGCGCCGGGGTCCTCCAGTGGGCCTTGATGTAGCTCCGGAGCACCGCCGGCACGCCGAGATCCACCTGCCCCTTCTTGATGGCCTCCTCCAGGTCGCGCCAGACCTCGCGCATCTGCTCGCGGGAGGCCTCGCCACCGCCGTCGTCGTCCTGGGGCCTGAGCTCCTGCAGGGCGCGCCGGCAGACCTCGATCGCGTCCTGCTTCTGGCCGCGGCGCAGGTAGAAGCTAAGCAGATCGACGAGGTCGAGGAAGAAGTCCTTCATCATGCCATGTTCGAGGTCCCCGGCGATCACGTCATGAAACAGGCGTTCCGCCTGCCGCGGAAACTGAAGGCGATCCATGATGCGGGCCGCGGTGAACCATCTCCGGAGCTGGATGAACGGCTCACGGAATTCCGCAAAAAGGCCTTCCTGAGCCTCAAATCTCATCATGGCTTCGCCTGGGGCGCCGATCTCTAAAAGGCAGTCAATCCGGATGCCTTCTGCGAACAGCGCAAGGCGAGGGTGTTCTGCCGGAATCAGTTCCAGGGCTCCCTCGACCAGCTGCAAGCTTTCAGCTGGGGCAACTTCAACCAAGGTGTAGGCGAGCTGTGCGAGAGTCCTGCTTTGCAGGAATATCTCCCCATTGGCTTCGAAGAGAGCGGCGGCGCGGCGCAGGATTTTGGCGGCTTCTTCCGGGTTGCCAAGATCAAACTCGATCGCACCGCCGACGCAGAGTAACCTAGCCTCGGCGACGCCGTTCCTCAATCCATGCTTGCTGTGCTGGTCGCCCTTCTTGAGGGAGTCGCGGGCGGTGAGCCAATTTGCCTGCCGGCGCCGAGCATTCGCAATCTCTGCGCAACACTCGGCGCAGTAGTCATTCTTGATCTCGCTGGGATGGTCAGTTGCCGGGAGCTGGCCCGCAACCAGTAAGGCAAGTTGGAGGATCTCTTCGCTTTCCGTGGCCGTGCCCGCGGTGGTGCCGGCCTCCAAAAGCGTTTTGAGGAAGGGTAGTGTATGGAGGTTGCGTGCGAGCCGGACTTTGTCCCGCCGGGCCTTCGGGCTCAACGGTCGGATGGCGGCCCAGGCCGCTTGTGCCTCCAGCCCTTCTGCCAACCGGATCTTTTCGTTAGAGAGGAAGTCGGCGAGGGTCCTCAGTGAGCCTGAAACTCTGATGCCTCCGAGGGCTTCCTGGGCGGCGATGGCGCGGACGGCCAGCAACCGGCAAGAGCGGCAATCGAGCAGGTGCGCGGCGGCCCGCTCTTCCTCGGCGGAAGTTGCTCTGCCGGCGAACAAATTGCGCAGGTCGGCGAGCGTGGCATGGATCTTTTCGAACATTTGACAGTTCCGTGGTGGGGCGCGATCTGGGCGGTAAGAAGAGATTCGTGAAATGCAGGTCCCTCGTAGTATAGCCGGAAAGAGCGGAGCCGCAACCCGAGCGGCCCCGCCATTGAGAGTGGATTTAGCCGAGAGGGTCCCAGCTACTTCCGCGGTCAGTGGTTGCGGGCGCGGGTGTGGTGAGGCCGTGAGGGTCCCAGCCACTTCCGGCGTCGCTTTGGGAGGCGGCGGAGAACGATGCGATGAGATAAAGCACGAGCAGAGCCAAGCGAATCATGGCTTTTCCCTTTCGGGGGACGGAGGACCGCGCGGGCGGAATTGCCCGTGGAAATCATGTCCCTCGGGTCGGAGTGTCTGCCTTTCTCCGGCCGGAGGACAAGCGTGTGCCGTGGCGAGCCAGGAGCATGGCGGAAAGGAAAGCGAGAATGGAGCAGCTCGAAATACCAACGTTGGAGACCGAACGTTTATTTTTGCGGCCTTTGCGCAGGGCGGATCTCGACGAATACGTAGCACTGAACCAGGACCCGGAGGTCGTGCGGTATCTGGGCGCCGGCCTGGAGGTGTGGGATCGCGGGCGGGCGTGGCGGCATCTGGCGTTTCTGCAGGGTCACTGGCAGCTCGCGGGCACCGGCATGTGGGCGTTGGAGCTCAAGGAGACCGGGTCGTTCGTGGGGGTGGTGGGGTTCAGCGAGCCGGAGGGTTGGCCGGGCTTCGAGCTGGCCGGCAAGCTGGCGCGGCGGTGGTGGGGGCTGGGCCTGGCCGGCGAAGCGGCGCGGGCGGCACTGGTCTACGCCTTCGAGGTGCTCGGCAAGGAGCGGGTGATCAGTCTCGTCCATCCGGAGAATGAGGCCTCGCGGCGGCTCGTCGAGCGCCTCGGGGAGCGGCTGATCGACCGCATCGACCATTGCGGTTGGGAGAGATTGCTCTATGGAATCGACCGGGAGAGCTTCATCGCGCCGCCGGCACCGGCGGGTGGGGCATCATGAGCAACACCTGTAGCTCACCCGCACGCCCCGCACGCTCGCCATCCGCGCGTCTTTCTCTGGAAGGAGTATAATGCCGGAATACTGAGCGCGAAGGAGGCCCCATGCGCCGCAGTGCCGCCGCAACTCTTCTATGTCTTCTTCTTGCCTCCGCCCCTCTGGTGGCCAGCCCTGTGACTCTTCTCTCCCGGGCCGATCCTGCCCGCGCCTCCCACACCCCGGGAGGGCGGAGCGGGGTCGAAGCGTTGAGCGCCGACGGCCGCTACGTGGTCTTCCAGACCGCCGCAGACAACCTCCTCGCCGGGTTGACCGACACCAACCAGAAGAAGGACGTCTTCTTCCAGGACCGGATCACCGGAACCACCGTCCTGGTCAGCCATGTGGCGGGCGACCTCACGAGGGCCGGCGCCGGCGAGTCGTTGGATGCATCGATCAGCAGTGACGGCCGCTGGGTCGCGTATCGGAGCTCGGCGCCCGACCTTGTCGCCGGGCAGGTGGAAGAGGAGCTCCAAGGCTACAGCGACTTCCACGATGTCTTCCTCTGGGACCGGGACACCGGCGTGACCACCCTGGTGAGCCATCAAGAAGGCCTGCCCACGACGGCGGCGAACGAATGCTGGACGGAGCGGCCTGCGATCAGCGCCGATGGCAGCCGGATTGTCTTCCTGAGCGAGGCCAGGGACCTCGTGGCGAGCCAGGCCGACGATTTCCGGTCGGTCGACGCCTTCCTGTACGACCGCGCCACCGGCACCAACATTCTGGTTTCGCACGTCAGTGGCAGCGCCACGTCCACGGCGCGCTCCGCCTTCCTCTCCAATCTCAGCGCCGACGGGCGCTGGGTGGTCTACGGGAGCGTCGCCACCAACCTGGTGGCCGGACAGGTCGATGCGAGTGGAACGGCGGACGTCTTCCTCTACGACTCCAGTACCGGCATCAACCTCCTGGTGAGCCACGCCGCCGGAGCGCCGGTCACTGCCGGCAATGCCTCTTCCATCGACACCTCCTTTTATCCAGATCTCCCCCTGCAGGTGAGCACCGACGGCCGCTGGGTTGCGTTCGCCAGCCTCGCCACCAATCTGATGGCCGGGCAGACCGAGGGCGGCAGCGCCACCAGGGACGTTTTTCTCTACGATCGCGCCACCGGGGCCAACACCCTGGCCAGCCACTCTGCCGCTGCGGCCACCACGGCCGGGAACCAAGGATCGACATACCCCCTATTGAGCGCCGATGGTCGCCACCTTGCCTTTTTCAGCTATGCGACCGATCTGGCCCCGGGTGGGGGGAGCATCTTTGGGGAGATCTATACCTATGACCGCCTCACCGGCATCAACACGCGGGTCAACCGGCTGGGCGATGAGCCTGGCAACGGCAACATGCCGCCATTCCTCGCCATGAGCGCGGATGGCTCCTTCATCGGCTTCCTGAGCTTTGCCACCAATCTGGTGGCCGGCCAGGTCGATCCCTTTTTCACCCAGGATGCCTTTCTCTGGTCGCGGGCGACGGGTACGGTCTCTCTGGTGACCCGCTCCCCCGACTCCGCCACGACCGCGGCCGCTGCGCCCTGTTGCGGAAGCGCCTGGGAGAATCTGCGGATCAGTGCCGATGGAAGCTGGGTTGCGGTGGCGAGCCTCTGCACCAGTCTGGTCGCCGGCATCAACGACCTCAACGCGAAGGAAGATGTCTTCCTGTACGAACGGGCGACCGGAGTGAATCGGCTGGTCACGGTGCGCGGCGGCGTGATCTCGGCGTCGGCTGGCGGCAACCTTGCAGAAAACAACGGGACGGTGATGAGCAACGACGGCCGATACGCCGTGTTCCCAGTGTGGCCGCCAACCTGCCGGGGGCGTCGCAGGACGACAACAACGAGATCGACGTTTTCCTTCACGACCGTGTTTCCGGGGACATCACCTTGGTGAGCCACGCGAGCAGCGGCACCTCGACGACCGGGAACGGCCGTTCCGACGACCCCATTCTGAGCACCGACGGCAGTGTCGTCGTGTTCACGAGCCGCGCGACCAACCTGTTGCCCGATCCGGTGGGGGGAGGCGTGCAGCTCTTTCTGTACGATCGGAGGAACCGGAGAGCCACCTTGATCAGCCACGCCGCCACCTCCCCTTCGAGCGGGGTTTTGGGTGGGATCTTGGGGGGCGGGCACCACTCGGTCAGCGGTGACGGCCGCTGGGTCGCCTTCGCCAGCAAAGCCGACGACCTGATCGCCGGTCAGGTGGAGGCCAACGCCGGAGGGGACGTCTTTCTTTTCGACCGGGCGACCGGCGCGAACACCTTGGTGAGCCATGCCGGCTTTTCTTCCACGCAGACGGGGAACGGGCCCTCCACCGCGCCGGCGATCAGCGGCGATGGGCGCTACATCGCCTTCGAGAGCAGCGCGTCAGACCTGGCGGCGGGCCAGACGGGTGCCGGCAGCATTTTTGTGTACGACCGGGTTGCCGGGATCACGACGCGGGTGAGCGCCTCGGGCGGCAACCCCCTGGCGATCAGCGCCGACGGCCGCCTGATCGTGTTCGCCAGCGGCGCCACGAACGTCGTTCCGGGGCAGGTGGATACGAATGCAGCCTCCGACGTCTTCCTCTGGGACCGGGCCGCCGGAACGACCACGTTGGTCAGCCACACACCTGCGGCGCCCACGACGACGGGAAACGCCGCGTCGAGCCTGGACTCCTTGTCGCCCGTCGCGTCCGTCATCAGCGCGGACGGGCGCTGGATCACCTTCTACAGCGAGGCGACCGATCTGGTGGTGGGCCAGACCGGGAACCGGGCCGTCTTTCTCTTTGACCGCTTCTCCGGAGCCGTGACCCTGGTGAACGGGTCGGCCGCCACGGAGACCGTCTTCCACAACGGCTACCAGCCGGTGATCAGTGCAGACGGCCGGTTCGTCGCCTTCGCCCGGACCCCGGGTTCCACCGGCTGCTTCCTCCATGACCGGATCACCGGCACCACGTCTCTCGTCTCACATCTGCCCTCCTCCGAAGTCCTCGGCGGCGCCTGCTCGGGACCCCGGCTGAGCGCCGACGGATCCAGCGTTGGCTTCTCCAGTGGGGCCTCCAACCTCGTGGCGGATGACCTGAACGAGGCCGAGGACGCCTTTCTCCATGTCAACCCATCCCCCGGCCGCGACTTCTACACTCTGCCTCCCTGCCGGCTCGTGGACACCCGCCTCGGCCAGGGGCCGGCGCTGGCTTCGGGTGTCAAACGGGCGTTCCTCGCCCACGGGGTCTGCGGTATCCCGGCGACGGCGCGGGCGATCGCGGCCAACATCACCGTCGTTCAACCTGCGGCGGGCGGTTATCTGGCTGTGCAGGCGGGCGATGCCGCCGACCTGGAGACCAGCCCTCTCATTTTTTCCGCCGGGCAGGTGAGGTCCAACAGCGCGATCGTCTCCCTGGCCTACGACGGCACCGGGACCCTCGCCGTGACACCCTTCCTGGCGGGCGCCGGTGTGGTTCATGTGGTCGTCGACGTGAGCGGCTGGTTCGAATGAAGATCCGAGCCTTCATGACCGGCGCAGCGCCACCCGCACGGTGACGGCGAAGGTGACAGTTTTTCCGTCGGTTCGGGTGAGGCCGTCGAGGTCCGAGGCGCGCTGGTCGGCGGAGAGGTCGAGGTGCAGGCGGGGGCTCACGGGGAGGTCGGCGCCGAGGCGGGCGATGTAGACGGCGCTGGAGAAGTTGCCCGCGAGGTTGGTGGAGTAGAACACGCCGGCTCCGACCGCGGCGTACAAGCGGTCGCCCACCACGATCAGGCCCTGCGGCGACCAGGCCTCCTCGCCGGAGCCGCCGAAGCCGTTGGGGAAGAACTCCAGGTCGGCTTGCAGCTTGAGGGGCCGGTAGAGGACGAGCTGGTAGGAGACGAGCGCCGCAAGGTCGTTCGTGGCGCCCCCGAGGGGTTCGTCCCGGATCTGGGCCAACGGCCGCCAGACGTGCATCCCCAGACCGAGGCGGTGCTCGATCGCCGCAGCCGGCACCGTGGCCAGGAAGAGAGCCAGGCCCAGCCCCCAGAGGTGTGGCGCCTTCATCGGGGGGTCCCGGCGTCCACCATATCAGCTGTGCCCCCGGAGGGTCACCCCGGGGGCTGTATCTCCCTTTACGGTGCGTAATACCCGGTGACGTCAAGCGCCACGTGAACCGTGCCGCCCGAGCCGTTCAAGACCTTGACGGTGCCGGCGCCGTCGGTGGACAGCATCAGCGTGGCGTTGTTGGCGAGGATCTCGCCGGTCTGGAAGGTCATGGTGGCGGCGCCCAGGAAGAAGGCGTTGCCAGGATCGACGCTCAGATAGCCGCTCACCGTGGGGTTGATGATGGTGACGTTGGTCATGATCGCCACCGCGTTGGCGGGCACGCCGCAGCTCCCGATGACGGTGAAATTGCGCTCGGCGTTCGCCGCGAAGATCGGGCCGCCGGTGGGGCCGTTGGCGTTGCGCGTGTCGAACACCCGGCACGGGGTCAGCGTGTAGAAGTCGGTCACCGCAGGGGGCGGGGTATAGAAGTAGGCGTTCGCCTTGGTGACGTTGCCGCCGTCCGGATTGGTCACCACCACGCCGACCGGGCCGGTGGTGTGAGCCGGCGCGGTCACCGTGAGGCGCGAGGAGCTGTTGAACGTCACCGCCAGGCTGGTGCCGCCGAGGGAGACCGTGGCACCGTTCTGGAAGTTGGCGCCGTTGATCGCCACCGAGGTGCCTCCGGCCGTCGTCCCGGTGTTCGGGGAGAGACCCGAGACGGAGGGCGGAGGGATCGCCGGGAAGACGCAAACACCGATTTTCGGCGTCAGAATGCCGGTGATCAGATCGACGGTGCGGGGATGGAAGACTTTTGATTTGGCGCAACCGGTGAGGACGTGGCAGTAGCTCATCAACGTACCGCGGACGTTGGCGACGCCGTTGATCGTGGTGGCTGCCGGGCAGGAGTTGCAGGCCAACGCGCCGTCGATGGCCAGGACCTCGCACTGCGCGCCGCATTGCGTGACACAGTTGAACAACGCGGAGTTGAGGGTCGCGGCACAGGTGTCGATCGGAGGAATGTAGCCGTTGGGATCGTGGGTGTGCGGCGAGCCGAAGTTGTGGCCCAGCTCGTGGCCGACGACGGCGGCGTCGTCCGCCGCGGTGGCGAACGAGGCGAGAAAGACCTGGGTGAAGCTGTAGCCCTGGGTGGTGCTGCAAAGGCCGTTGCGCCGGGCGATCCCCGAGCTGTTCGTCACCGTGGCCGTCTTGCCGGAGAGCATCATCGCGAGGCCGCGGGTGACGGCGCCGTAGTTGGCGCTCCAATAATTGGCAAATTCGTTGAGATGGTTCATGTCCGCCGGGCTTCCCGTCACCGTGTAGGGGTCCGCGGTCGTCGAGACGCGCAGGAAGGTCGTCCCCTGGAGAAGGCGGATGTTCAGGTCCCGTTCATAGATGACGTTGAGCGCCGCGAACAGGGCCGCCAGGTAGTTGGTCGCACTGGTGGTGTTGTTCGAGAACTTGAGGAGCAACAGCTCGTTGTCGGTGTCCACCGCGACCGTCACGGTGTGGAGCGAGCCGATGACGGCCTCGAACAGCGGCCGGGTGCGCGGCTCCTCCGGCTGGTCGGCGAGGAGCGGCTCGGCGTCCGAGGCGCCGCAGGTCCAGGAGAGGGGAGGGGCGGCGGTGCCCTCTGCGGCCTCGGAGTCCTCCGGCACGGTGACCAGGTGGCCGCGGCCCTGCGCCGCCCGGGGGTACGGGCGGAGCACGAACGAGCCGGCGGGGGAGAGGGCGAGCCCCTGGAAGGTGCCGGTGTCCGGGTCCACGCCGAGGAAGATGCGGGTCTCGGGATCGCCGAGGACCGCGCCGCGGAAGAAGGCCAGACGTGAGCGGGGAACCTCGGTCTGGAGATCCCCTTCAACCTTCCAGAGGCGGGCCTCGGGGGCGTAGACGTCGAAGCGGGTGACCAGCAGGTCCTCGCGCTCGCCGGGAGCCACCGGCCAGTCGGCGATCTCGACGGACGCTCCCGCCGCCACCCGCATGAGAGCCGGCGCGAGGGCTGCGCCGAAGGTGACGACCTCGGCGCGTGCGCCCCGGCCGTCGGCGGAGACCGCCGCCGCGGGGAGCAGCATCAGAAAGACGACCAAGGCTCCGGTGCCGCGGCGTGCGGTCTGCATGGTGTGTCGCTCCTTTTACGGTGCGTAGTATCCGGTGACGTCGAGCGCCACGTGGACGGTGCCGCCCGAGCCGTTCAAGACCTTGACGGTGCCGGTGCCGTCGGTCGCCAGCATCAGCGTGGCGTTGTTGGCGAGGATCTCGCCGGTCTGGAAGGTCATGGTGGCGGTGCCGAGGAAGAAGGCGTTGCCCGGATCGACGCTCAGATAGCCGCTCACCGTGGGGTTGATGATGGTGACATTGGTCATGATCGCCACCGCGTTGGCGGGCACGCCGCAGCTCCCGGCGACGGTGAAATTGCGCTCGGCGTTCGCCGCGAAGATCGGGCCGCCGCTGGGGCCGTTGGGGTTGCGCGTGTCGAACACCCGGCACGGGGTCAGCGTGTAGAAGTCGGTCACTGCAGGGGGCGGGGTAT
The DNA here is from genome assembly GCA_002420005.1 of Holophagales bacterium UBA5704. GTDB lineage: Bacteria > Acidobacteriota > Thermoanaerobaculia > Multivoradales > UBA5704 > UBA5704. Next base: position 215,320 of record DIHE01000171.1, read on the forward strand.
AGAAGTAGGCGCTCGTCCGTGTGACGGCTCCTCCGTCCGGATTGGTGACCGTCACGCCGACCGTGCCGGTGGCGTGGGCCGGCGAGGTGACGGTGAGCTGGGTGGAGTTGTTGAAGGTCACCGCGACATTGGTGCCCCCGAAATTGACCGTCGCGCCGTTCTGGAAGTTGGCGCCGGTGATCGCGACGCTCGTCCCGCCCGCAATCGTCCCGCGGTTCGGGGTGAGGGCGGAGAGGGTGGGCAGGGGGTCGAAGGTGTAGGCGTTCGTCCCGGTCACGGTTCCGGTGTCCGGGTTGGTGATCACCACGTTGACCGTTCCCGCGGCGCGGGCCGGGGTGACCACGGAGAGCGAGGTCGCATTGTTGAAGGTGACCGACGCGGCCGGGGTGCCGCCGAAGGTGACGGTCGCGCCGCTCTGGAAGTTGGTGCCGGTCAGGGTCACCGCGGTGCCGCCAGAGGCGAGGCCGTGGTTCGGGGAGACCAGCGACAGGGTGGGCGGGGTGACCGCCGAGAAGACGCAGATGCCGATCTTCGGGGTGGTCAAGCTGGTGATCAGGTCGACCGTGCGCGGATGGAAGACGTTGGACGCATGGCACGACCCGAACGGCTGGATGAGGTGGCAGTAGCTCATCAACGTGCCCTCGACGTTGGGCACTCCGTTGATGGTGGTGGGGGCGGGGCAGACGTTGCAGGCCAGGGCACCATCGGCTTGCAGCACCGTGCACTGTGCGGCACCGCACGTGGCGACGCAGTTGAACAGGCCGGTATTGGAGGTCGAGGCACAGGTGTCGATCGGCGGATTGTAGCCGGCGGGATTGTGGGTGTGCCGCGAGCCGAAGTTATGGCCGAGCTCGTGGCCGACGACGAAGGCGTCGGTGGCACCGGTCGACCCCACGAACTTGAAGACCTGCGAGAAGCTGTAGCCGGAGGAGGTGTTGCACAGGGCGTTGACCGAAGCGATCCCCGAGCTGCTGTTCGGGTTCGGGCTCTTGCCGGAGAGCATCATGGCGAGGCCGCGGGTGATCCCTCCGTAGTTGATGAACCAGTAGTTGGAGACCTCATTCAGCTGGGCGGTCGTGGCGGAGCCGAACGTCGGGTCCGGGTTTTGGGAGTAGGGGTCCGGGGTCGTCGAGACCCGCAGGTTGGTGTTTCCTTGAAGGAGCCGGATGTTCAGGTCCCGCTCGTAGATCACGTTCATCGCCGCGATCAGGGCCGCCACGTAGTTTGTGGCTGTCGTCGTGTTGTCGGAGAACTTCTGGCCCATCAACTCGTTGTCGGTATCGACGGCGATGGTGACGGTATGAAGGGAAGGGAGGGCGGCAGCCAGCGGCGGCCAGCCCTCGGCGGGTGTCTTCAGAGTCTGCACCGGAAGGTCTTCCAGGGGCTGCGGCAGCTCGTCTTGGCCGCAGGTCCAGGAGAGGGGCTCGGTCTTGCCGTTCGCGCCCTCGGCCTGGAGGAAGTACTCCGGCACGGTGACCAGGTGGCCGCGTCCGCGGGCCGCCTGCGGGAAGGGACGGATCTCGAACGAGCCCTGCGGCGAGACGGCGAGGCCCTGGAAGGCGGCGCCGTCCGCGCTGTCCGGATCGACGCCGACGAAGATGCGGGTCTCCGGATCGTCCTCGGCCTCGCCGCGGAAGAAGGCCATGCGCGAGCGCGGCACCTCGGTCGTGCGGTCTCCTTCGACCTTCCAGATGCGGGCCTCGGGCGCGTAGATCTCGAAACGGGTCACCGCCACGTCCGCGCGGCGGCCGGGGGCCACCGGCCAGCCGCCGATCCGCACGGTCTCCCCCGGGGCCACCTGGAGGAGCGCGGGGGCGAGCGCGGCGCCGAAGGTGACCACCTCGGCCTGGATGCCGGTTCCGGGGGCCTCGAAGACCCGGCTTTCCGCCACCGCGGCGTCGAGGCGGGTCGCGGGCTCGGCGGCCAGGGCCGCCGCGGGGAGAGATGACAACAGCGCGGCGAGGGCGCCAGCCAAGCGTCGGATGATCTTCATGCTCCGGGTCCTCCAGGGTCGTTGCCCCTACAACCCATGCTGGTTTGCGGACATTCCCCCGGAGTCTGCACCCCTTGGATCCCCGTTGTCTGCGAACCGATCCGCACGCCGGCTGTGAGCTGGATCACCCCCGCGTCCGGCCCATAGGGGAGGAGCACATGCGCACGTGTCTATCTCAGACCTCCTGTTTTCTTCTGTCGAGGACTTGGATTAAGCTAACGCCGCCTCACCGTGGCACTGGAATAGGAGGAGCCCTCTCCGGAAGTCGCCGGCGAGCCCGGATCGCGGGGTTGTGGAGGTCGTCTGGATGTCGAGTCTCTGGCAGGACGTTCGGTTCAGCGTGCGGACGCTGGCGAAGAGCCCGGGGTTTACCCTGATGGCGGTGTTGACCATGGCGTTGGGGATCGGAGCGCTCAGCTCGATCTTCAGCGTGGTCAATGCCGTCCTGCTGCGGCAATTGCCGTTCGAGGACCCCGACCGGCTGGTCCTGGTGGAGGCGGTCAACCTGAAGAAGCAGACGGAGCGCTGGTCGTTCATCTACCAGGAGGTTTTCGAGCTGCGCTCCCGGCTGCACGCCTTCGAGTCGTTCGCGGCACGCACGGAAGGCCGGGATTTCGCCTTGCGGACCGACGAGGGGATGGAGATGGTCAAGGCGGAGATCGTCACCGCGGCCTATTTTCCTCTCCTGGCGGTCAAGCCGGCCCTCGGCCGGACGTTTCTCGCCGAGGAGGACCGGGTCCCGGCGCCGCAGCGGGTGGTCCTTCTTTCCGACGAGCTCTGGCACCGGCGGTATGGCGCCGACCGCGGCGTCGCCGGGCGGGTGATCACGCTCGACGGCCTGGACTACACGGTGGTGGGGGTCCTGCCGCCCGGCTTCCGGGGTTTGACCGACGAAGCGCAGATCTGGCTGCCTCTGTCCACCGCGGAGACGCTGGGCGCGGACTATGTCGGAAACCTGCGCTGGCTCTACGCCGTCGGCCGGTTGAAGAAGGGGATGACGGTGGACCAGGGGCGCGACGACCTGGAGGCGGTGATGAAGCAGATTGCGGCGGACCTCCCGGAATCGAGCCGGGAGGTGAGCGCCCGCGCCAACCGGCTCGACGACGCCTGGCTCGGCGAGCTGCGGCGCAAGCTGTTGATCCTGCTGACCGGCGGCGGGTTTCTGCTGCTCATCGTCTGCATCAACCTGGCGAACCTGCTGCTCGCCCGCTTCGTGGCGCGGCGGCGCGATCTGTCGTTGCGCATGGCGCTGGGGGCGGGGCGGCGCGGCCTGGTGCGGCAGATCCTCGCCGAGAGCGTGCTGTTGTCGCTCGCGGGGTGTGCCGCCGGCCTGCTGGTGGCGCGCGCGAGCACCGGCCTGCTGGTGAAGGCGAGCGGCATCCAGCTGCGCAGCTTCGTCAACGTCGACGTCGACCTGGTCGTGGTGTCGGTGATCCTGGTGGTCTCGCTCGGCGCGGGTCTCCTCTTCGGCCTGGTGCCGGCGCTGGTCTTGTCGACCCGGCTGCGGCTGTACGAGATCTTCAGCGACACCGGGCGGCGGGTGCACCAGGGCGATGCACACTTCCGCCTGCAAAACGGGCTGATCATCGGCGAGGTGGCGCTGGCCCTGGTGCTTCTGGTCTGCGCCGGGTTGATGGTGAAGGGGCTGCAGAGCCTGACCTCCACCGATCTCGGCTTTCAGGTGGACCACATTCTGACGGTGCGGCTGAACAGCAAGGTGGCCGACTACGCCGAGAATTCCGCGGTCTGGAACCTGGTCCCCCAGCTCGAGGAGCAGATCGGAGCGATCCCCGGGGTGGAGGCGGTCGCCCTGGAAGGTCCGAAGATGCCGAGCGACGAATGGCTCGGATCCTATTTCACGCTGGAGGACCGGCCGGCGTCGGAGGAACCGGTCGTCGGGGCCTTGCACTTCGTCAGCCCGGGTTACTTCTCGACCCTGGGCATCCCGGTGCTGCGCGGGCGCCCGATCCTGCCGTCCGACCAGGCGACCGGAGAAGCGGTTGCGGTGGTGAACGAGACGATGGCGGACGAGCTCTGGCCCGGCCAGAGCCCGCTCGGCAAGAAGATCCTCCTCGGCCGGCGCATCCCGACCAACCAGAACCGCTGGGCCACCATAAAGGGCGTGGTGCGCGACGTGCGGCACGACGGCTTGCTGGCCGACGACGAGCGGCCGCCGCGCGACGTGTACTTTCCCGTCCTGCAGGTGGTCCCGCGGCGCCCGGCGGCGTTGAACCTGCTGGTGCGCAGCCAGGGCGATCCGGCGGCTCTCACGCAGCAGGTGCTGGCGCGGCTGAAGAAGCTGGCTCCCGGCCTGCCGGCCTACGACGCCACGCCGCTCGCCGAGCGCCTGGCCTCCCAGGCGCAGCAGAACCGTTCGTTCGCGGTGTTGATGAGCCTGTTTGCCTTCTTCGCCTTGTCTCTCGCCGCGGTGGGGGTCTACGGAGTGGTGTCCTATTCGGTGGCCAACCGGACGCAGGAGATCGGCGTCCGCATGGCACTCGGTGCACAACTGCGCGACATCGTGCGGCTGGTGGTCGGGCAGGGGGCCCGCCTGGCGCTGGTCGGGGTCGCCCTGGGGCTTCTTCTGGCGGCCCTGGTGACGCCGGTGCTCGAGTCCTGGCTCTTTGGCGTGAGCGCTCTCGACAAGCCGGTTCTGGTCGGCATGTCCCTGCTTCTCCTGGGGGTGGCGGTGGCGGCGAGCTACCTCCCGGCCCGCCGTGCGGCCCGGGTCGTGCCGTTCCAGGCCCTCCGTCTGGAATAGGGCATGCAACCGGGACGACGGCCCGCCGGGTGTGCTCCGGCGGAGCTCCAGACCGCCCGCACCAGCGGTGCCCTGCTCTCCCCCGGGGAGCGCTCCCTCTGGTTCCTGCAGCGCCTGGTGCCGGAGAGCGGCGCCTACAACCTCGCCGGGGCGGTGCGCATCGAGGCGCTCGATGGCGCTGCGTTGACCCGCACGGTGCTGCGGCTGGTCGAGCGCCATCCCGCCTTGCGGACGACCTATCCGGCGGAGCAGGGAGAGCCGTCGCGCCGTGTGCATGGCTGGCTGGAGCCCGAGATCGGCGAGGAGGAGATCGCCGGCCTGGAGGGCGAAGCGCTGCGCCTGCGCTGCGAACGCGAGGCGCTGCGGCCGTTCGATCCGGAGCGGGGGCCGCTCCTGCGGGTGCGGATCTTCCGGACGCATCCAGCGGGGGGAGCGGGGGCGGCGCTGTTCGTCTTCCACCACCTGGTGGCCGATTTCTGGTCGCTCACCGTGATCCTGCGCGAGCTCGGCGCGCTCTACGACGAGGAGACGGGCGGGCCGGCGGCGGATCTTCTGCCGCCGCCGGGGCGCTATGAGCAGTGGGTGGAGCGCCAGGCGCTCGAGCTCTCCGGTGCGCGCGGCGAGGAGCTGCGGGACTTCTGGACCCGGCACCTGGCCGGCCCGGTCCCGGTCCTCGACCTGCCGGCCGACCGGCCGCGGCCGGCGGTGCCGAGCGGAGCGGGGGTCGGGGGGTCCGGCCGGCTCGGCGTGGCGCCGACCGCACGGCTCCAGGCGCTGGCGCGCCACCATCGCGCCACCTTGTTCAGCGTCGCCCTCGCCGGCTTGCAGCTCCTTCTGCACCGGATCACCGGGGACGAGGACATCTGGGTCGGCGTGCCGGCCGCGGGGCGGGGGCCGGCGCGCTGGTCGCGCACCGTGGGCTACTTCGTCAACCCGGTCGTGCTGCGTGGGCGGCCGGGGGAGGCCGCCTCGTTCGGTGCCCTGCTCGACCACGCGCGCGCCGAGGCCGAGGCGGCTCTGGCGCATCGCGACTGGCCTTTCGCCTGGCTGGCCGAGGAGCTGCATCCGGTGCGCGAGGCGGGCCGCATGCCGCTCTTCCAGGCGCTCGCAGTGCTCTACCGGACGCGCCTCCCCGAGGAGGAGCCGCTCGCTCTTCTCGCTCTCGGCGAGGGAGGGACGTCGAAGGTCCGGTTGGGGGGGCTGGAGCTTGCGGCCTTGCCGCTCGAACGCCGTGGCGCCCAGCTCGACATCGCATTGACCGCCGCCGTGGTGGCGGGGGAGCTGCGCTTCCGGCTGGAGCTCGACGCCGACCGCTTCGATGCGGCCACCGCCGGCCGCCTGCTCGCGCACCTGACGGCACTTCTGGAGGCGGCGCTCGAACGCCCGCTGGCGCCGGTCGACGAGCTCCCTCTGTTGCGCGAAGCCGAGCGGCAGGCGCTGTTCGTCGAATGGAATGATCCGCAGGCACTCCTGCCCGCGACCGGCTCGCTGGATGCGCGGGTGGTGGCGCAGGCGGTGCGCACGCCCGACGCCACCGCGCTGGTGGCGGCGGGCCGGCATCTCACCTACCGCGAGCTGATGGAGCGGGCGGAGCACCTGGCGCACCGGCTCGCCCGCCGGCTGCGGGCCCGCGGGGCGGGAGCCGAGCCGCGGGTGGGTCTGTGCGCCGCGCGCACACCGGACCTGGTGGTGGGCCTGCTCGCCATCTTGCGCGCCGGTGCGGCGTATGTGCCGCTCGATCCGGCACAGCCGGCGGAGCGCCTGGCCTGGACGCTGCGCGATGCCGGGGCCGGCCTGCTGCTCACCGACCGGGCGCACGCCGCCGGGTGGGCGGACGGCGTGGAGGTCCTTCCGCTCGATGCGGCGGACGCGGAGCCCGCGGCGCTCCCCGGCGGTTTGCCCGCTCCCGATCCGCGCCGGCTCGCCTATGTGCTCTACACCTCCGGCTCGACCGGGGTGCCCAAGGGGGTGGCCCTGGAGCATGCGGGCGCCCTGGCGTTGCTCGACTGGGCGGGCCGGCATTTCAGCGCGCAGGAGCTGGCCGGGGTGGTGGCCTCCACCTCGATCGGCTTCGATCTCTCCGTTTTCGAGCTGTTCCTTCCCCTGGCGCGCGGCGGGACGGTGCTGCTGGTGCCCGATGCCTTGCAGGTCGGCGAGATGCCCTGCGCCACCCTGCTCAACACGGTTCCCTCGGCGATGGCGGAGCTGCTGCGGCTGGGCGCCGTGCCCGCCTCGATCCGGGTGGTCTGCCTGGCCGGCGAACGGCTGCCGGGGAGCCTGGCCGCCGCGGTGCACCGCGCGATGCCGCATTGCCGGTTGCTCAACCTCTATGGCCCCACGGAGGCCACCACCTACTCGACCTGGAGCGAGGTCACCCGCGGCGAGAGCCGCGAGCCGGCGATCGGCCGGCCGGTCGACGGAACCCGGGTGCACCTCCTCGACCGGGGCGGCAACCCGCAGCTTCTGGGAGCCGTCGGCGAGATCTGTCTGGCGGGCGCCGGGCTCGCCCGCGGCTATGCGGGGAGGCCGGGACAGACGGCGGAACGCTTCGTGCCCGACCCGTGGAGCCCGGAGCCGGGGGGGCGCCTCTATCGCACCGGGGACCTCGGGCGGCGGCGGGTGGACGGGGCGCTGGAGATCCTCGGCCGGATCGACCAGCAGGTCAAGCTGCGCGGCTTCCGCATCGAGCTGGGCGAGGTGGAGGCGGCCCTGGCCGCAGATCCGTCGGTGCGCGAGGCCGCCGCCGAGATCCGCGAGGATGCGGGCGGCGATCGCCGGCTGGTGGCCTGGCTGGTGGGGGAAGGGAGAGAGCCCGATCCGGCGGCCTTGCGCGACCATCTGACGTCGCGGTTGCCGGGTCCGATGATCCCCGCGGTCTTTGCGCCGCTCGCCGCCCTTCCGCGAACGGCGCGCGGCAAGCTGGACCGGCGGGCTCTGGCCGCCCTCCCGCTCCCCGAGGAGGCACCGGCCGCATGGGTGCCGCCGCGCAACTCGGTGGAGGACTCGCTGGCGGCCGTGTTCGCCGAGGTGCTCCTGCGCGACCGGGTGGGTGCCCACGATGATTTCTTCGCCCTCGGTGGCCATTCCCTGCTCGCCACCCGCGTCCTCGCCCGGGTCGGGGAGCTGTTCCGGGTCGACCTGCCGCTGCGCGACCTGTTCGAGGCGCCGACGCCGGTGGCGCTCGCCGAGCGGCTGCGCAACACGGCGCGCGGCCGGACGGCGCCGCCGATCCCCCGCGCGGACCAGCGCGCTTCGCAGGAGAAGGTCGTCCTCTCCTTCGCCCAGGAGCGTTTCTGGCTGTTGCACCGCCTGGAGCCGGAGACTCCGGCCTACAACGTGGCGGGCGCGGTGCGGGTGCGCGGGCCGCTGCGCATCGGCGCACTGGAGCAGGCGCTCGGCGAGATCGTGCGGCGCCACGAGCTGCTGCGCACCCGCTATCCGGAGGAGGACGGCGCTCCGGTCGCGCTGGTGGATCCGCCGTTCCAGCTGCCGTTTCCGCTGCCCTGCATCGACCTGTCCGGCCTGCCGCCGGAGCGGCGCGAGGCCGCCGCCTCGCGGCTCGCCGCCGAAGCCGCGGCGGCGCCGTTCGACCTCGCCGCCGGGCCGCTGCTCAACGCCCTGCTCATCCGCCTCGGCGACGGCGAGCACGACCTGCTGGCCGCGGTGCACCACATCGCGGCGGACGGCGCCTCGATCGACCTGTTCTTTCGCGAGCTGGCGACCTTGTACCGGCGTCCGGGTGCGCTGCCGCCGCTCGGCGTGCAGTATGCCGACTACGCCCGCTGGCAGCGCGGCTGGTTGACCGGCGACGTGCTGGAGGCGCGGCTCGCCTGGTGGGAGGAGGAGCTGGCCGGAGCTCCCACGGCGCTCGCCCTGCCCACGGACCGGCCGCGCTCGGCGGCTTCGACCTCGCGCGGCGGCCTGCGGGCGGTGAGCTTCGCTCCCGCGCTGGCCGCGGCGCTCGATGCCCGGCGGCGGTCGCTCGCCGGGACCCGGTTCATGAGCTTCGCGGCGGTCTTCCAGACGCTGCTGGGCCGCCTCTCCGGGCAGGGCGACGTGCTCATCGGCACCCCCGTCTCGGAGCGCAGCCGGCGCGAGCTCGAGCCGCTCATCGGCTGTCTGATCAACACCCTGGTCCTGCGCGGCCGGATGGCGGACGATCCCACCTTCGCCGAGCTGCTGGTGCGCATCCGCGCCACCTCGCTCGCCATCTGGGCCAATCAGGACCTGCCGTTCGAGCGGCTGGTCGAGCGCCTGCCGGGGGCGCGCAGCGCCGGACGCACGCCGCTCTTCCAGGCGCTGCTGACCTCGCAGACCGAGCGCGAGGCGACCCTGGAGCTGGGGGGCGCGGCGGTCGCCTTGCGCGAGCTCGACCCGGGAGCGGCCAAGCTCGACCTGTCCCTCACCCTGGAGGCGGCGGAGGCCGGTCTGCGCGCCGTGCTGCGCTACCGCAGCGACCTGTTCGACGCGGCGACCGCGGCGCGTTTTCTGGAGCATTTCGAGTCGCTCCTCGCCGGCGGCCTCGCCGATCCGTCGCTGCGGCTCTCCGAGCTGCCTCTGCTGGCACCGGCGCAGCGCCACCAGGTGCTGGCGGAATGGGGTGTGGGGCGGCCGGAGGTGGAGGAAGACCTGCCGGTGCACGAGCTCATCCTGCGGCGTTGCCTCGAACGCCCGGACGCTTCGGCGGTGCTGTTCGACGGGTATCCGACCCTGACGTGGTGGGAGCTGCGCCACCGCGTTTTCCACCTGGCCGCCGTTTTGCGCGAGCAGGGGGCCGGCCCGGGAGCGGTCGTCGGGATTTCGTTCGACCGTTCGCCCGATCTGGTGGTCGCCGTCCTCGGAACCCTGGCGGCCGGCGCCGCGTACCTGCCGCTCGATCCGTCCTATCCGGAGGAGTACCTGGCCTTCGGGGTGGAGGATTCGGGGGTTTCGATCATCCTGTCGGACGTCCTGCCCCTGCCGGTGCCGCCGGCGGGCAGCGAGCCGGTGCGCCCTCCCGGCGATCCGGTGCCGATGGACGCGTGGGCCTACGTGCTTTACACCTCGGGCTCGACCGGAAAGCCGAAAGGCACGCCGGTCACCCACCGGGCGTTGCTCAACTACCTGGCGTGGACCCTGGAGGAGCCGCTGGCCGGGCTGGACGGCATCCTTTTCCTCACCTCGCTCAACTTTGACGCCTCGCTCAAGCAGCTCTTCTCTCCTCTGCTCGCCGGGCGGCCGGTGCGGGTGCTGAGCGAGGAATCGGCGCGCCGGCCGGAGCGCCTGCTCGCCCAGCTGCGCCGGGGCGGGCGTGCCGGGGGCCGCCTGGCGCTCAACTGCGTCCCCTCGCTCTGGCGGTCGGTGCTCGACCTGTTGGAGGCCGGGGCGACCCCCGCCGCGGCGCAGACCGGCACTCTCGCCCGCCTGTTGCTGGGCGGAGAGGGATTCGACCGCGAGCTGCTCGAACGCACGCACCGTGTGCTGCCCGCGCTGGAGGTGTGGAACCTGTATGGTCCGACCGAGGCGACGGCCAATGCGAGCGCCGCGCGCCTGGTGGTGGGGGACCGGCTTTCGGTGGGGATCGGGCGGCCGGTGCGCGGCGCCTCCTTGCACGTGCTCGGTCCCGGGCTCCAGCCGACGGCCCCGGGCGCCGTGGGGGAGCTGGTGATCGGCGGCTGCGGCGTCGCGGCCGGGTACTGGCGGCGGCCGGAGCTGACCGCCGCGCGCTTCGTCCCGGATCCCTTCGCGGCCGTCTCGGGCCACGGGGAGCCGGGAGCGCGCCTGTTCCGCACCGGCGATCTGGCCCGTTTCCGCGCCGACGGCAGCCTGGAGCTGCTCGGGCGGATCGACCGCCAGCTCAAGATCCGCGGCCTGCGCATCGAGCCGGGCGAGGTGGAGGAGGCGCTCGCCGCCCACCCCGGGGTGGCCGAATGCGTGGTGGGGACGGACCCCGCGGGCGTCCGGCTGGTGGCCTGGGTGGTGCCGCGCAGCGGAGCCGCGCCGGTCGCCTCGGAGCTGCGCCGCCACCTGGAGGCGCTCCTGCCCGCCCCCCTGGTGCCGGCGAGCTTCGTCGTCCTGGGGGCGATGCCGCGGCTCCCCAACGGCAAGGTGCATCACAGTGCTCTGCCGGCGCCCGAGGCGGCGGCGCCGCGCGAGCTGACCCAGCCGCGCTCGCAAGCCGAGGAGGTGCTCGCCTGCCTGTGGTGCGAGGTCCTGGAGCTTCCGGAGATCGGCATCCACGACGACTTTTTCGAGCGCGGCGGCCACTCCCTGTTGGCGGCGCGGCTGCTCGCCCGCGTCCGCCTCGTGTTCGGGATCGACCTGCCGCTGCGCACCCTGTTCGCCGCGCCGACCGTGGCGCGCCTCGGCGAGGCCCTCGCCGCGGCGCGCCGCACCCGCTTCGACGGCGTATCGGCGGCTCAGCCGGTGGAGGCGGCGCCGCGCGGCGAGCCCCTCCCTCTCTCCTTCGCCCAGGAGCGCCTGTGGTTCATCGACCAGTGGATCCCGCAGAGCCCGGCGTACAACATCCCGGCGGTGGTGCACCTGCGCGGTGCGCTCGACGTGGCGGCCTTGCGTGCGGCCTTGCAGGCGATCGCCGGGCGCCACGAGATTCTGCGCACCACCTTCGCCGCGGTGGCGGGGCGGCCGGTGCAGATCGTCCATGCGGACGTCGAGGTGCCTTTCCGCACCCTGGCGGTGCCGGGGGACTGGCGGGTGCCGGCGGTGGAGGAGGCGCGCCACGGCTTCGATCTCGAAGCCGGGCCGCTCTTGCGCGCCCTGCTGCTCGAGCGGGGAGCCGACGATCATGCTCTCGTGCTCAACCTGCACCACATCGTGGCGGACGGCTGGTCGATCGGCGTGCTCATCGGGGAGCTGCGCGCCTTGTACGTCGCCTTCCAGGACGGCCTGCCCGCACCGCTGCCGCCGCTGCCGGTGCAATATGGCGATTTCGCGGTCTGGCAGCGCCGGCTGGTCGAAGGCGAGGCGCTGGCGCCGGCTCTCGCCTGGTGGCAGGAGCACCTGGCGGGGGCTCCGACAGCCCTGGAGCTGCCGGCCGACCGGCCGCGTCCTCTGTGGTCGATCCACCGCGGCGCGGTCGAGCCCGCCGCTCTGGACCCCGCGTTGACCGCGCGGCTCCACCGGCTCGCCCGTCGCGCCGATGCGACCCTTTTCATGGTTCTCCTCGCCGCCTTCGAGCTCCTGCTCGGACGTCTGGCCGGCGTCGAGGACGTGGTGGTCGGCACCGCCGTGGCCCAGCGGCCTCCCGAGGTGGAGCGCCTGATCGGCCTGTTCGTCAATCTGCTGCCCCTGCGCGGCGACTTGACGGGTGATCCGACGTTCCTCGAGCTCCTCGCCCGCACCCGGCGCGCCACGCTGTCCGCCCACGATCACCAGGACGTTCCGTTCGAGCGTCTGGTGGCGGCGCTGGAGCCCTCCCGCGACACCGGCCGCCATCCGCTGTTCCAGGCGGCCCTGGCGCTCCAGAACACACCGGGTGCGGAGGCGTTCCTCCCCGGTCTCGACCTGGAGATCGAGCAGCTCGACACCGGCACCGCCCGCTTCGATCTGACCCTTCTCCTCCACGAGACCGGCGGCGGCCTGGCCGGGGCCCTGGAGCACAGTGCCGAGCTGTTCGACGCCGCCACGATCCGGCGCCTGCTCGCCTCATTCGCGAGCCTGGTCGACGGCCTGGCGGAGGATCCGGAGCGTCCGGTTTCGCTGCTGCCGCTGGTCGGTGCCGCGGAGCGCCGGCAGATCCTGGAGCAGTGGAGCCGGGGACCGGCCGGGGGAGAGGCCCTGCGCACCGCCCGCTCGCTCCCGGCCGTCTTCGCCCGCCAGGCGGCACGCGCGCCGGACGCGGTGGCGGTGGCCGAGCCGGGGGCCGGGCTGGAGCTCTCGTATGGAGAGCTCGACCGCCGTTCCGCCTGGCTGGCGCGGCGGCTCGCCGACGCGGGGGTCCACCCGGGTGAGCCGGTCGCGGTCCTCCTGGAGCGTTCCGCCGAGATGGTGGTGGCCCTTCTGGGCATCCTGCGCGCCGGCGCCGGGTACGTGCCGCTCGACCTCGCCTATCCCCGGGAACGCCTGGTCTGGATGCTGGAGGACAGCGCGGCCCGCTTCGTCGTCACCCGCGGGGATCTCGCGGCACCCCTGGCGGCGGGTGCTCTCGCCGGCGCCGGGCCGCGGGTGGTGCCGGTCGGCGACCTGCCCGCCGGCCCCCCGCCGATGCTGCCGGACACGGCCGGGCCGGACCACCTCGCCTACCTCGTCTACACCTCGGGCTCCACCGGCCGGCCGAAAGGCGTCGCGGCCACCCACCGCGGCGTGGCCCGGGTGGTGGTCGATCCGCAGTATGTCCGGCTGGGTCCGGAGGAGACCCTCCTGCAGCTCGCACCGGTGCCGTTCGACGCCTCGACGTTCGAGATCTGGGGGACGCTGCTCAACGGCGGCCGGCTGGCCGTCTTCCCGGCGGGGCCGGTGGCCCTCCACGAGCTGGCGGAGGCGCTCCACCGCAGCCAGGCGACCACGCTCTTCCTGACCACCGGCCTGTTCCACCAGCTGATCGACGAGGCGCCCGAGGGGCTCTCCGGCCTGCACCAGCTTCTCACCGGAGGCGACGTGATCTCGGTGGCGCGCGTGCGCAGCGCCCTGGAGCGGTTGCCCGGCTGCCGCCTGATCCACTGCTATGGACCGACCGAGTGCACCACCTTCGCCACCTGCCACCCGGTGCGGCCGGCGGATGCGGAACGCCCGGCCCTGACCTTGGGGCGGCCGATTGCGCGCACCTCGGTCTGGGTGCTCGACGGACAGCTGGAACCCGTGCCGCCCGGGGTGCCGGGCGAGCTGTATCTCGGGGGCGCCGGCCTGGCGCGCGGCTATTGGCGGCAGCCGGGAGTGACGGCGCGGCGCTTCGTGCCGCATCCGTTCGCCCTGCTCCCCGGCGAGCGCCTCTATCGCACCGGAGATCTGGCGCGCTGGCTGCCGGACGGTACCGTCGATTTCCTCGGGCGCATCGACCGCCAGGTCAAGATCCGCGGCTTCCGGGTGGAGCCGGCGGAGATCGAGGCGGTGCTCGAACAGAGCCCCGCGGTGGCCGCGGCGGCGGTGCTGCCGCAGGACGACGGGCGGGGGAACAAGCGGCTGGTGGCCTGGGTCGTGCCGGCCGCGCCGGAGGAGAGGGCCGGGCTCGTGGAGGGCGCGCTCGGCGCCTGGTGCCGCGAGCACCTGCCGGCGTTCATGGTGCCCGGCGCCTTCGTGCTGCTCGACAAGCTGCCGCTCGATCCCAACGGCAAGGTGGACCGCCGTGCCCTGCCCGCACCCGGCCCGGGTCGCCACACGCCGGCGGTGCCGCCGCGCACTGCGCTGGAGAGGCAGGTGGCCGCGGTGTGGGCCGAGGTGCTCGGCCTGGAGAGCGTGGGGATCGAGGAGGACTTCTTCGATCTCGGCGGCCATTCGCTGCTCGCCACCCAGATCGTGGCGCGTCTGCGCCGCGATCTCGGCGTCGAGCTCGGCCTGCGCGCCTTCTTCGACGAGCCGACGGTCGAAGGCGTGGCGCTCGCCATCACCCGCGAAGAGATGGCGCGCGAGGGCGTGGCCGAGGCCGAGGACCTGCTCGCCCGGGTGCGCGGGCTCTCTCCCGAAGAGCTGGAGGCCCTGCTGCGGGAGGAGGAGGGGTGAGCGCCGGTCCCGATCCGCTCGCCTCCCTCTCCCCGGCCCAGCGCGCCGCTCTCGAGCTGCTCTTGCGCCGCCGCCGCGGCGAGGCGGCGCGCGGCACCACCCTGCCGCGGCGGGCCGATCCGGCCACCCATCCCCTCTCGTTCGCGCAGCAACGCCTCTGGCTCCTCGACCAGCTCAACCCCGGCGACCCGGCCTACAACATCCACGGGGCCGTGCGCCTGCGCGGCGCGCTCGATCCCGCCGCGCTGGAGCGTGCCCTCGTCGCGATCGCCGCCCGCCACGAGCCGTTGCGTTCCCGTTTCGTGGCCGTCGACGGCGCGGTGGAGCAGCTCCTCGCGCCGGCCGGCGAGGGCGACCTGCCGCGGATCGATCTCACCGCCCTGCCCGCCGCCCGCCGCGAGGCCGAGCTGCTCCGCCGCGCCGGGGAGGAGGCGCGGCACCGCTTCGACCTGGCCCGGGGTCCGCTGCTGCGCACCACCCTGGTGCAGGCCGCGGCGGACGACCGGGTCCTGCTGCTGACCGTGCACCACATCGCGGCGGACGGCTGGTCGATCGCCGTCTTGCTGCGCGAGCTGACCCTCCTTTATGCGGCGTTCGCCGCCGGCCGGGCCTCGCCTCTGCCGCCGCTCCCCTGCTCATATGCCGACTTCGCCGCCTGGCAGCGCGAGCGGTTGAGCGGGGAGCGGCTGGCGCGCGAGGTGGAGCATTGGCGGCGGCGGCTCGACGGGCTGCCCGAGCTGCGCTGGGCGCCGGAAGCGGCGGTCGACGCCGTGGGCTCGCAGGGGGGCACCGTGCCGTTCGGGCTCTCCACGGACGAGACCGCGCGCCTCCAGGCCTGCGCCCGCGCCGCCGGGGTCTCGCTCTTCGTCGCCCTGCTCGCCGCCTTCCAGGCCCTCCTCGCCCGCTGGACCGGAGCGCGCGACCTCGCCGTCGGTGCCCCGGTGGCCCACCGCCTGGTCCCCGAGGTGGAAGGCCTGATCGGGTTTTTCGTCAACACCTTGGTGCTGCGCGTCGATCTGGGCGGCGATCCGCCGTTCGGCGCCCTCCTTGCGCGCACCGAGGAGACGGTGGTCGAGGCCCTGGCGCACCAGGAGCTGCCGTTCGAAAAGCTGGTGGAGGAGCTGCACCCCGAGCGGCGGCTCGGCCGCACACCGTTCGTCTCCGCCGTCCTCGCGCTGCAAAACCTGCCGCCCGCCGCGGCGGCCCTGCCGGGTCTGGAGATGCAGCGGCTGCCGGTGCGCAACGGCACGGCCCGCTTCGACCTCACCCTCTCCCTGTCCGAGGAGGAAGGAAGGCTCACCGGCGACCTGGATTTCCGCCGTGGCCTCCTGCCGGCGGACGCCGTCGCGCGCATGGCCGGGCACCTGCGGGTGCTCCTCAACGCGGCGGTCGACGACCCCGCGCGCCCGCTCTCCGCGCTGCCCCTGCTCACGGCGGCGGAGCGGCACCAGCTCCTCACCGAGTGGGCCGGGCCGCAGAAGGCCCTGCCGCCGGTCTCCCTGGCCGGCCTGTTCCGCCGCCAGGCGCTCGCCACCCCCACGGCCACCGCCGTGGTCTGCGCCGGAGAGTCGATCTCCTACGGGGAGCTGGAGCTGCGCGCGAACCAGCTGGCCCGGCGCCTGCGCGCCCTCGGAGCGGGTGAGGAGACGGTGGTGGCGCTCTGCGTGGAGCGGTCGCTCGCGATGGCCGTGGGGCTCCTGGGGATCCTCAAGTCCGGTGCCGCCTACCTGCCGGTCGATCCGCGCAATCCGCGGGAGCGCCAGGCGTTCCTGCTCGAAGACGGCGGCGCCTCGATCCTCGTCACCCAGGACCCTCCGGCGCTGGAGCTGCCCGGGGAACGTCCGGCCGTGCGGCTCGGGGCGGGCTGGGAGGCGATCGCCGGGGAGGACGGCGCGCCCCTGCCGGAGCCGGCGGACGGCGACCGCGCGCTGGCCGTCCTTTACACCTCGGGGTCCACCGGCCGGCCGAAGGCGACGCTGCTCAGCGCGCGCGGCCTGCTCAACCTCTGTCTCTGGTTCCGCGACGTCTGCCCGATCGACGCGGCCACCCGCGCGCTCCTCGGCTTCTCGTTCAGCTTCGACGCCGCCTTCAAGAACATTCTGGTCCCCCTGCTCGCCGGAGGGCGGACGGTGCTGGCGCCCCCCGGGCCGTACGACGCCGCGGAGTGGCTGGAGACGATCCGCCGCGAGCGGATCACCTTCCTCAACACCACGCCGAGCCAGATGCTGCCGGTGCTCGAACGCGCCGCGGCGGCCGGGTGGGAGGGCCTGGCGTCGCTCTGCACCCTCATCCTGGGGGGGGAAGCGCCGCGCTGGGAGGCCTTGCAGCCGTGGCTCGACAGCGGGGCCTGCCGCGCCGAGATCCTCCACATGTACGGCCCGTCCGAGGCGTCGGACACCGTCACCTGCCACCGCGTCACCCGTGCGGAGATCGCCGCCGGAGGCCGGTTGCCCGTGGGGCGGGCCGCGGACAACACCGGGTTGCGCGTGGTGGATGCGGACCTCGCGCCGCTGCCGATCGGCCGGGCGGGCGAGCTGTGCCTCGCCGGGATCGGCCTGGCGCGCGGCTATGCCGGCCGGCCGGCGTTGACCGCGGAGCGGTTCCTGCCCGACCCCTGGGGCCGCGGTGCCCGGATGTACCGCACCGGCGACCTGGCCCGCCTGCGGCCGGACGGCACCCTGGAGATCCTCGGGCGGCTCGACCACCAGATCAAGATCCGCGGCATCCGCATCGAGCCTTCCGAGGTGGAGCGGGCGCTCACGACGATCCCCGGAGTCGGTGGTGCGCTGGTGGCGGCGCGGGAGGACGCGGCGGGGGACCGGCGCCTGATCGCCTGGCTCGTGCCGCGCGAGGGGGAGGCGCCGGAGTCGATCCCCTCCGACGCCGCGCTGCGCGCCGCGCTCGGCGAGCGCCTGCCGGAGGTGATGGTGCCCGCGCGGTTCGTCCGCCTGGAGCGCTTCCCGCTGACGCCGCGCGGCAAGATCGACCGTGCCGCGCTGCCCGACCCGGCCGCGGGCGGTGAGGAACCGCAGGCCGCGGCGCCGGTCGATGCGGTGGAGCAGGGGCTGTGCGACCTGTTCCGCGAGGTCCTCGCGGCCGGCCGGGTGGACCCGGCGGCGGACTTCTTCGCGCTGGGAGGGCACTCGATGTCCGCCTTCCGGCTGGCCACCCGCATCCAGGACCGCTTCGGCCTGCGCTTCGCGGTGCGCGACCTGTTCGCGGCGCCGACGCCGGCCGGGCTCGCCGCGCTGCTGCGCGGGCGGGAGCGCGAGACCTCCGGCCTGCCGCCGATCCGCCGGGTGCCGCGCGACCGCCCGCTGCCGTTGTCGCTCGCCCAGCACCGCCTGTGGCTGCTCCACCAGCTCGACCCGGGCTCGACCGCCTACCACCTCCCCGCCGCCCTCCACCTGCGCGGCCGGCTGGATCCGACCGCCCTGCACGGTGCCCTCCGCGAGATCGTGCGGCGCCAGGAGGCCTTGCGCACCCGCTTCCCGGAGCGCGGGGGCGAGCCGGTGCAGGAGATCCTGCCGCCCGGCCCCACGGTGCTCGCGGTGGCGGACGTGAGCGGCCTGGGAGACCGGGGGGAGGAGGCCGCGCGCGCCGCCGTCCGGGCGCTGGCCGGGCGGCCGTTCGACCTGGTGCGCCGGCCGCCGGTGCGCCTCCTGCTGCTGCGCCTCGGCCCCGAGGAGCACGTGCTCGCCCTGGTGGTGCATCACCTGGTGAGCGACGGCTGGTCCACGGCGGTCTTCCTGCGCGAGCTGGCGGCCCTCTACGACGCGGCCTTGCGCGGCGCGCCCTCGCCCCTCGCCGAGCCGCCGGTGCAGGGGGTGGACCACGCGGTCTGGCAGCGCGAGGCGTTGGCCGGCTCGGTGGCCGAGGAGCACCTGCGCTGGTGGAGCGCGCGCCTCGCGGGGGCGCCGCGCCGGCTCGACCTGCCGACCGACCGGCCGCGCCCGCCGCGCGAGACGGCGGCGGGGGCCGGCGTGCCGGTGCGCTTCGACGCTCCCCTGGTGGCGCGGCTGCGGCGCCTCGCCCTCGGCGAGGAGGCGACGCTGTTCATCGCCCTGGTGGCGGCCCTCCAGGCCGTCCTCGCCCGTTGGGCCGGGCAGGAGATCGTCAGCGTGGGCACGCCCGTGGCGCGCCGCAACCGCCTGGAGCTGGAGGGGCTGATCGGCTTCTACGTGCACACCGTGGTGCTCTGCACGGATCTCGCGGGCGACCCCACCGGCCGCGAGCTGCTCGCCCGGGTGCGCGACGCGGCGTTCGGCGCCTTCGCCCACCAGGACCTCCCCTTCGAGCGCCTGGTCGCGGACTTCGACGCGCACCGCGAGCCCGGCCGGTCGCCGCTGTTCCAGGTCTCCTGCGCCCTGCAGAATGCGCCGCACGAGGTGCCGCAGCTCCGCGGCCTGGAGGTCGAGCTGCTCGACGCCGATCCCGGTACCACCCAGTACGACCTCGCCGCCTCGCTGCGGGAGACCGGCGACGGCGCCGCCGGCTCGCTGCGCTACCGCACCGCGCTGTTCTTCGCCCCCACGGTCGGCCGGCTGGCCGGGCACTGGGAGGTCCTGCTGCAGGGCTTGGCCGCGGAGCCCGACCGCCCGCTCTCCAGCCTCCCTCTGCTCTCGGAGCCGGAGCGGCATCAGGTGGTGACGGAATGGAGCCGCCCGGCCGCAGTGCCGGCGGGGGCGGCGACCGAGACCTTCCCGGCCTTGTTCGAAGCGCAGGTGGACCGCACGCCGGAGGCTCCCGCGGTGGTCGCCGCGGGCCGGTCGCTCACCTACCGGGAGCTCGACCGCCGTGCGAACCGCATCGCCGCGCGGCTCCTCCGGCTCGGAGCGCGGGCCGAGGAGCGGGTGCTCCTGCGCCTCGAACGCACGCCCGATCTGCTCGCGGCGCTCCTGGGCGTCTGGAAGGCCGGAGGCGTCGCCGTGCCGCTCGCGCCGGACGCTCCGCCGGAGCGCCTCGCCGCGCTGCGCGCCGCGGCCTCCGCGGTCGCCGAGCTGTCCGCGGAAGGCCCGGCGTTCGACGGCTTGGAGGAGGAGACCGCGGAGAGGCCGAAGGTCGCGATCCTGCCCGAGCAGCTCGCCTACGTCCTCTCCACCTCGGGCTCGACCGGCACCCCGAAGGGTGTGATGATCCCGCACCGCGCGCTGGCCGCCTTCCACCGGGCCTTTCTGGAGGCGATCGGGAGGACCGGAGGCCGGCCGCTGCGCGTCGGGATGAACGCGCCGCTCGTCTTCGACGCCTCCCTCCAGGCGGTGGTGACCCTCCTGCAGGGGCATTGCGTCTGGATCGTCCCCGAGGAGGCGCGCCGCGATCCGGAGCCGCTCGCTTCCTTCCTCACGGTGGCGGACCTGGACGTCCTCGACACCACGCCTTCGCATCTCGACCTCGTGCTGGCCGCCTGCACGGCCTCGGGGCATCCGCCGCGCGAGCTGTGGGTGGGAGGCGAGGCCATCCCGCCGCCTCTCTGGCGCCGGCTGGCCCATCTTCCCGGGACCTGCTGCTGGAACGTCTATGGGCCGACCGAGGCCACGGTCAACGCGACCGCGCGCCGGATCACCGACGCCGGCGCGGACGAGGCGCCGGATCTCGGCGGGCCGCTCCCCGGCACCGCCCTCCACCTGCTCGACGCCGCCGGCCGGCCGGTGCCCGTCGGGGTGACCGGCGAGGTCTGTCTCGGCGGCGCGCAGGTCGGCCGCGGGTACCGGGACCGCCCCGACCTGACCGCGGAGCGCTTCCGTCCCGATTCCCTGGCCGAAACGCCCGGCGCAAGGCTGTACCACACCGGCGATCTGGCGCGCCGCCGGCCGTCCGGCGCGGTCGAGCTGCTCGGGCGGGCCGACGGCCAGGTCAAGATCCGCGGGCAGCGCATCGAGCCCGGCGAGATCGAGGCGCATCTCCTGGCGCTTCCGGGGGTGTGCGAGGCGGTGGTCGGCGCGCGCGAGGGGGCACCGGGGGACCGCCATCTCGTCGCCTGGATCGCCGCCGCGCCGGAGCTCGACCTGCGCGCGCTGCGCGCCGCCCTGGCCCGGCGTCTGCCGGAGGCCCTGCTGCCCGCCGCCTTCGTGGTCCTGGACCGCCTGCCGCGCCTGCCGAGCGGCAAGCTCGACCGCCGCTCCCTGCCGGAGCCCGCCGCGCAGGAGGAGGCGGCTCCGTCTCCGGCCGATGCGGTGGAGCGCGCGCTGTGCGATCTGTTCCGCGAGGTTCTCGGCGCCGGGCGGGTGGACCCGGGCGCCGACTTCTTCGCGCTGGGCGGGCACTCGCTGTCGGCCTTCCGGCTGACCACCCGCATCCGCGACCGCTTCGGGCTCCCGCTCGCCGTGCCGGACCTGTTCGCCGCCCCGACGCCGTCCCGGCTCGCCGCCCTGCTGCGCGGCCGGGAGCAGGAGGCCTCGCACCGGCCGCCGATCCGCCGGGTGCCGCGGGACGGCCCGCTGCCGCTCTCCCTCTCCCAGCGGCGCCTGTGGCTGGTCCATCAGATCGCCCCGGAATCGACCGCCTACCACCTCCCGGCGGCCCTCAGCCTGCGAGGCCGGCTGCACACCGCAGCCCTCCACGGCGCCCTCGGCGAGATCGTGCGGCGCCACGAGACCCTGCGCACCCGCTTCCCGGCGCACGGCGGGGAGCCGGTGCAGGAGATTCTCCCGGCCGCCCCCGTGGCCTTGCCGGTGGCGGACCTGTCCGCTCTCGAAGACCGCGGCGAGAACGCCGCCCGCGAGGCCCTCCGGAGCTGGGCCTTGCGCCCGTTCGATCCGAGCCGCGAGCCGCCGCTGCGCTTCCTGCTGCTCCGCCGGGGCGCCGAGGAGCACGTCTTCGCCGTGGTGATCCACCACCTGGTGAGCGACGGCTGGTCCACCGCGATCTTCCTGCGCGAGCTGGAGGCCCTCTACGACGCCGCCGTGCGGGGCGTGCCGTCCCCGCTCGCCGAGCCGCGGGTGCAGGGGGTGGATTGGGCGGTCTGGCAGTGCGAGCAGCTCACGGAGGAGGTGGTGGAGGAGCACCTGCGCTGGTGGAAGGAGCGGCTGGCCGGGGCGCCGCGCCGGCTCGCCCTGCCCACCGACCGCCCGCGTCCGCCCTGGGAGACCACGGCCGGAGCGGACGTGCCGTTGCACCTCGGCGCACCGCTGGTGGAGGCCCTGCGCCGCCTCGCCCGGGAGGAAGAGGCGACGCTCTACATGGCGTTCCTCGCCGGCTTCCAGGTGGTCCTCAGCCGGTGGGCGGGGCAGGAGACCGTGAGCGTCGGAACCCCCGTCGCCGGCCGTCCTCTCCTGGAGCTGGAGGGGCTGATCGGTTTCTTCGTCCACACCGCGGTGGTCTGCACCGATCTCGCGGGAGACCCCACCGGCCGGGAGCTGCTCGGCCGGGTGCGCGAGGCCGCGTTCGGCGCCTTCGCGCACCAGGACCTCCCGTTCGAACGGCTGGCGGAGGCGTTCGATCCCCACCGCGAGCCCGGCTGGTCACCTCTGTTCCAAGCCTCGTTCGCCCTCCACAACGCACCGCGCGCCGTGCCGCGCCTCCCGGAGCTGGCGGTCGAGCCGGTGGACGTCGACCCGGGCACGGCGCAGCTCGATCTGGCCGCGGCCCTGCTGGAGACCGCGGACGGCGCCGGCGGCTCGCTGCGTTACCGCACGGCCCTGTTTCACGCCGCGACGATGCGCCGGCTGGCCGGCCACTGGGAGACCCTCCTGCAAGGGCTCGCGGCGGAGCCCGACCGTCCGCTGTCGAGCCTTCCCCTGCTGGCGGAGGCGGAACGGCACCAGGTGCTCTCCGAGTGGAGCGGAGGGCCGGAGCTCGGGGAGGCCCGGGAGACGTTCCCTGTCCTCTGGGAGGCGCAGGTCGATCGCACACCGGACGCCCTCGCGGTGGTCGCCGCCGGCCGGACGCTGACCTTCCGCGAGCTGGACCGGCGGGCGAACCGCATCGCCCGGCGGCTCCGCCGGCTCGGGGTGGAAAGGGAGTCGCGGGTGCTCCTCGGCCTCGCACGCACCCCCGATCTTCTGGCGGCCCTGATCGGCCTCTGGAAGGCCGGCGGCGCCGCGGTCCCCGTCGCCCCGGACGCACCCCCGGAGCGCCTCGCCACCCTGCGCACCGCCGTCGCGCCGGTCGCCGAGTTGGCCGCGGGGGATCTGGAGGGCCTGGATGGGGAGGGCGACGAGAGGCCTCTCCGGACGATTCTGCCGGCCCAGCTCGCCTACGTGCTCCACACCTCGGGATCGACCGGCGCGCCGAAAGGCGTGATGATCTCCCATGGCTCCCTGGCGGCCTTCCACATCGCCTTCGCCGAGACCGTCGGCTTGGCGGCACCGCCGCTGCGGATCGGCTTGAACGCACCGCTCGTCTTCGACGCCTCCCAGCAAGCCGTGGTCGCCCTCCTCCACGGGCACTGCCTCTGGATCGTCCCCGAGGACGCGCGGCGCGATCCGGAGGCGCTCGCCGGCTTCCTGGCGTCGGCGGATCTGGATGCGCTCGACGTCACGCCCGCCCAGCTCGACCTCGTGCTCGCCGCCGGGGAGGCCTCCGGGCGGTTGCCCCGCCAGCTCTGGGTGGGAGGCGAGCCGATCTCTGCGCCCCTGTGGCGCCGGCTGGCTGCGCTCCCCAGGACCCTCTGCTGGAACGTCTACGGTCCCACCGAATGCACCGTGGAGCTCCTCGGCCGCCCCATCGACCGGTCGGGAGCCGGGGAGGGGCCGGACCTCGGCCGTCCGTTCCCGGGTGCCCGGGTGCTGCTGCTCGATGCCGCCGGCCGGGCCGTCCCCGTGGGCGCGATCGGGGAGATCTGCCTCGGCGGGCCGCAGACCGGCCGCGGCTATCTTGAACGGCCCGATCTGACGGCCGAGCGCTTCCGGCCCGATCCCTTCGCCTCCGCACCCGGCGCGCGGCTTTACCACACCGGCGATCTGGCGCGCTGGCGGCCGGACGGGCGCATCGATCTGCTCGGCCGTGCCGACGGGCAGATGAAGATCCGCGGCGTCCGCGTCGAGCCAGGAGAGATCGAGGCCGCCCTGACCGCGCACCCGGCGGTCGGCGGCGCCCTGGTGGCCGCGCACAGGGGCGGAGAGGGAGAGAAGCGGCTGATCGCCTGGCTGGTGCCGGCGCCGGGAGCCGTCCTGCCGTCCCCGGCCGCGCTGCGCGAGCACCTGCGCGAGCGCCTGCCGGAAGGCCTGATCCCTGCGGCCTTCGTGCCTCTCGCCGCCTTTCCCCTCAACGCCCGCGGCAAGATCGACCGCGCGGCCCTGCCGGAGCCCGCGGCTGCCGAGACCGGTGAGGCTCCGTTCGTCGCGCCGCGCGACGCCGTCGAGCAGCGCTTGGCCGATCTGTTCCGTGAGGTGCTCGGAGGTGGGGCGGTCGGCGTGCACGACAGCTTCTTCGATCGGGGAGGCCACTCGCTCACCGCCGTCCGGTTGGCGGGCCGCGTCCGTGAGGCCCTGGGGGTGACCCTGCCGGTCGCTGCGCTGTTCGCCGCGCCCACGGTGGAGGATCTCGCCCGCCTCTTGCAGGCCGAAGGCGAGATCACCGTCCCCACGCTCGTCGTCCTGCGGGCCGGAGGCGACGGTGCGCCGCTCTTCCTCGTCCATCCCGGGGGAGGAACGGTCTTCGTCTACCTCGAGCTGGTCCGCCGCCTGCCGCCCGGCTTCCCGGTCTTCGGCCTGCAAGCTCCCGGCATCGACCCGGGGGAACAGCCGCCCACCACCGTGGACGCCCTGGTCGCCCATCACCTGGAGCAGATCCGTCGCGTGCACCCGGTCGGCACCCGCCCCGTTCATCTGGCCGGCTGGTCCTTCGGAGGTCTCGTCGCCTTCGAGCTGGCCCGCCGGCTCCGGGAGGAGGGGGACGACGTGGCGGGCTGCACGCTGATCGATCCCACCGATCCGGCGGACCTCCCCGCCCTCGCCTGGGAGCCCGGAGCCTACGACGGCCCGCTCGATCTCCTCGAAGCCGCCGAGCGCCCGGCCCCCGCCCTCACCTGGCGCGCCCGGGCGCGCCGCACCCGGGTCCTGCCCGGGAACCATGACAGTCTGCTGGTGGCGCCGGGGGTGGAGGTGCTGGCGGAGGTGGTGGGGGAGGGGCTGGTGGCGCGGGTCAGGCATCCGAGGTCTACTTATCTGGGTTGACCCACGAAGATCTCGGCCAAGGCGTAGGCTTGGTCGGCGAAGTCCGTGAAGGGCTCGAAGAGCAGGTTGCTCTGGAGTGAGACCACCAGGCGCTCTTCGGGGAAGAGCACGAAAAACGACATGGCGCCGTTGGCGGTGCCGCCGTGATGGACCGCCTGCACCTCACGCCCGCCCGCTCCCAGCTTTCTCACGCCGCGTCGCCAGCCCATGCCGTACCCGGCGCCGCTGTCCGAGCCGTCCTTGAGCCGCTGCGGCGTGGTGAGCAGTGTGAAGGTCTCGGGCCGCACCACCGTGCCGGCGAGCACGGCATTGCCCAGGCGCACCATGTCGAGGGGCGTGGAGGCCAGTCCTCCCGCCGCCCATTTGTTGCTCAAGTCGGTCGGCGGCGCCGGCATCGGCACGCCGAGGAATCCGGCGGTGTAGGAGGAAACCAGGCCCGGCGTGGTGGCGCGGCAGGGGCCGGTCGAGGAGAGGCCGAGGGGTTTTGCGAGCCGGCTGTCGAGCAGATCCAGATAACTCTGGCCCGAGGCACCTTCGAGCGCTGCGGACAGCAACACGAAGCCGTAGACCGAATAGGCATGCCGGGTGCCGGGCTCAAATTCGAGTGGGTCGTCCTTGAAGACGCCCACCGCCGCCTCCACGGTCGGGAAGCTCCGGCGGTTCTCGTACTCTCCGGCCGCCCGGTTGTAGTTCCGTACGCCGGCCAGGTGGCCGGCAAGCTGGCGGGCGGTGATCGGGTGGCTCTTGGGAGGAAAGGAGGGCACGTAGGTCTGGATCGGGGCGTCGAGGTCGATCTTCCCGGTCTCGACCAGCTGGCCCAGAAGCAGCCCGGTCACGGCCTTCGAGGTGCTGCCCAGCGGGAAGACGGAGTCGGCGGTCACCGGCGTCTTGGTCTCCAGATCGGCGACACCGAACGCCTGATGGTAGACCACCCGGCCGTCCAGGCCCACCGCCACGGAAAGACCGGGGATGCGGCGTTTCTCCAGGAAGGCGCGAAGCTGCTGGTCGGCGGCCACGATCCGTGAGTCCGTCGCGGGCGGTGCAGGTGTGGCCGAGGCCAGGAGCGAGCAGGAGAGGTGAAGGGCGAGAAGCCACGGGACGAGTCGCATAGGCCCCCTTGATACGGCTCGGGGGGCTCGAGGTTGCGGTCTTGACACACCGGTCGGCGCCGACGCGGAACGCCCTCACTCCGCGCCGGTCGTGCGCAGGCCGATCACCTGGGCGAGCCAGAGATGGCGGTCGCGATCCGCCTGCTCGTTGAGCTGGTGCCCGGCGTCATACCAGAGCACCGTCTTCGGCTCGCTGCCGGCGGCCTGGTAGGCGCGGCCGTCGGCTTCCGGGACCAGGTTGTCCTGCCGGCCGTTCTGGAAAAGGAGATGGGCGGGAGCGGCGTGACCCACCCAGCGGATCGGCTCGATCGGTTCCATCAGCTCGCGCCAGCGTTGCGCCTGCCCGGGCGGCAGGGATTGCAGCGGTCCCTCGGTATCGTCTGGGCCGGTGAAGTGGGACACCAGGCCGCCGTCGCCCACCACCAGGGCATAGGCCTTGATCCGCGTCTCGATCCCGGCGAGGAGCCCGCCCTGGGCTCCGCCATAGCTGCGGCCCACGTAGGCGAGCCGGTCCTTGGCCACGTCCGGCCGGGCGAGCAGAAGATCCACGCCGCGCCGCAGATCGACGATGAGCTGGATCTGATCGGCCCGGTCGCGCTCGTCGAGGTGGAGGAGCTCGCGCGGATCGTCCAGCCGCTCCCCCCGCGAGAACGGAGCGCTGATCGCGAGCGCGACGGCACCCCGCCGGGCCAGTGCCTCGGCCTCCGGAAGGTACGTCCGCGCCGTCCCCGGAGCGCCGTGCATCACGAGCACGCCCGGGAACGGTCCTTCACCCTCGGGAAGGAGCAGCAGCGCCGGAACCCGGCCGCCGAGGGGGCTGGCATAGGTGAGCTGCTGGAGGGTGTACCCCTCCATCTTCTCGGTGGAGACGACCTGGATATCGAGAGGCGCCTGCGCATCGTAGGCGAAGAGCTGACGCACCTCCTGGGCGGACGCAGCCGGAGCGGGAGCCGGAGAAGGAGCGGCGTCCGCGCCGCAGGCGGTGGCGATGAAAGCCAGGAGAAGACAACCGGGGGTTCGTGGCAAGATCCTGTGCACCATGGCCGGATTCTAGCGAGTTTCTGCCGCCGCCGGCCCCACCCGCCCTGCTTCGGTCACCACCAGCCCGAGCTTGCCGACCTCGGCGCCGGTCAGGTCGCGGCAGACCCGGCGGCTGGCCGGATCGTCCGGCAGGATGGCGAGGCCGCGCAGGCTGTTGCCCAGGCAGATCGGCAGCAGATAGCGGCCGCCTGTGGCCTTCTCCAGCCGGGCGAGCTCGTGCTGGAGGAAGAAGTGCCGGAGGTTCAGGTACACCCCGGCGAGGTCGATCACCGCGCCGTCCTGGCCCGCCAGATGGCTGCGCAACCTCTCGCTCGGCACCAGCACGGCGGGCGCTTCCTCCGGCCCGAGCAGCCGCTCCAGCCGGCCGTCGGCGGCCCGCCGGTAGAGCAGGGCTCCGGCGACCTCCAGGTCGGCGAAGAAGCGGGCGGCGGCCTCGCGCACCGAGGCGGCGTCGCCGATCCCCACCAGCCATTCGAGCGAGCCCTCCACCGCCTTCTGGATCTTGCGCAGGCCCGGCACCGCCAGGTAGGCCGCATACCGCTCCAGGAGCTTCTGCACCGGGGCGAAGAGCGCGAGGACGATCAGCAGGCCGAGGACGGATTTGCCCGCCTCCGAGGCGAACAAGGTGTCGGCCATCAGATAGCTGGACAATCCCTCGGACTGCTCGAAGACCACCGGCAGCACCGCAATGAGCAGGACCTGCCCCAAGTCGCGGCCGGCGGCGAGATGGAGGAAATCCCGGCGCACGATGAGGAGGATGGCGAGCAGGGCGAAGAGGATGACGCAGCCGAGCCCCACCCACCCGCTCCAGGCCGGCAAGGTCTCGTCGAACAGGGGCAGCAAGGCGATCCAGAACGTCACCTGAAAGCAGAAGAAGGCCAGACCGGCGAGGAGCCCCAGCTCGGGGACCTCGGAACGGCCGGGCGTCCGGCGGCGCAGCCAGGCTCCGCCGACGACGGCCGCGACGGCACAGAGCAGGAATCCGGGCGTCCCCACGCCGCCGATGCCGCTCGACACGACTCCGAAAGTGGTGAGAAAGCCGCCCAGCAGGAGCCCGACCCCGGCAGGCACCGTGAGGGCGAGCAGAACCAGGCCGATCCGGCCGAGGATCGCGAGCCCGCGCCGGCGGCTCTCCGGCGCCGGCGGCCAGCAGAAGAGAACCAGGACCCCGGCAAAGAGCAGGCCGCAGGCGGTGGCCATGGTGTGCGCCAACCCCTCCAGGAGGCTGAGGGCTCCCAGGAGGAGACCCCGGGCCGGACTCTGCAACGCCTCCACCCAGAGGCTTTGCATCATCGCCGGCAGGTACAGGCCGATGTAGGGCTCGGCCGCCACCAGCGCCGTGCCGGCCAGGCAGAGTGCCAGCCAGCGGGCGGCCGGCGAATCGCCACCGCGGCGCCAGAGGAGGATGAAGCTGAAGAAGCCGCAGGCGACGAGCAAGGCCTGGGTGAAGGGAAGCTGTTGCTCCAGGCGCTCGATCTGGCCGGCTGTCAACGGGACGAGGGCGTTTTCGAGGGCGAAGTGGATCTCCTCTCCCTCCGGATGCCCCAGGCGAGGCCGTGCCCGTCCCTGGACGAGCTGGCGCAGGGCGATCCCGGACTCGATCAGAGGCAACTGCACCACCAGGTCCTCGGCTGCGTCGAGGCGGAAAGGCTCCAAGGCCCCCCGCAGCTCGGCGAAGGCCGCGGCGTCCTTGTCGTTCTGGGTGGTCTTCGCGAGGGCGGCGGCGACCGTTGGTTCTTCCACGGGCACCACGAACAGCTCGGTGTTCCCCAGGTCTGCGGTGGTCAGGTACCGGCCCACGGCCTTCCCTTCCAGGCCCGGCAGGGCGCGCGGCCAGTACCAGAAGACCGTCGTCCTGTCCGAGCCGGCCGTCCGGCTGGACACCGCGTCCGGCGGAGGCTGCATCCCGTGCTCCTGAAGGCCGAGGTGGCAGAGGACCAGGAAGAGAGGGAACACGGCGAAGAGCAGGGCGAGGGTCCGGCCGGCGAGCTGGGCCAGCCAGCGCTTCGTGGCGGCCTTGAGGAGGAGCTCGGCATCGGGAACCAGCTCGGGCCGATCGCGCTCGACCCGGGGGCCGGGCCACCAGGGCCAGAGGGCGGCGAGCCCTGCGGCCACCAGGGCGGCAAAGGGGAACGGCGCTCCTGCCGGCAAGCCGTCGACGGTCCAGATCACAAAGGCGACGCTGCTATACACCAGGGCGAAGATCCACAGGCGGGCCACGCCCCACCGCGGCCGGCGCAGCCGCCCCTCGGCCGAGGCGCTGTGGTCGAGGAGCCCGCCCAGCCACCAGAACAGGGCCATCAGGAACAGCACCATCAGGGCGTTGATGCTCTGATGAGCGTAGAGGGACAGGCTGAGCTTGCCGACGAACACCTGGACCGTCGACAGGGTGAGCAGCAGGCGGCCCGCGTACGGCGTCCGGTACCGCGCTCCCAGGACCAGGCCGGCCACCACGACCGCCCCTCCCGCGAGGTCCGCCAGGACCGCCTCCAGCCACGAGCCCTGCAGCCAGGCGGCGACCAGGACCAGCAGCAGCCAGCCGCCGGCCACGGCCCAGAGCGCCAGCCGCCCGCGGCGGAACGCCTCCTCGGCGGCCAGCGCCTCCTCGGGAGAGATCTCGTCGGCCAGCTCGGTCTGAAACCGGCGGTATTCCGCCGCCTGTGAGGTTGACACGTTTGCCGTCATCACCTGTCTCCTTGCCGGATCGACAGACGCCTCGCCGAGACGTCCCGCCAGCCGGCCTCCGGACTGTGCACATCTTTGGCGGCATTGTAAGCCGAGCCGGTGTGGTGTGTGCGATGAGCTAGCGGGAATCCGCCGCCGCCAGGGCCGCCGCCAAGGCCGCCGGGCGCGCGGCGGCCTTGGCCCCGTGGCGCAGCCAGCGCAGGGCCTCGGCCCGTTCTCCCCGGGCGAGGAGTGCCTGGCCGAGCGCCAGGTAGGTCTTGGTGGCGGTGGGATCGATCTCCAGCGCGCGGCGCCAGCAGCCGAGAGCCTCGTCCACCTTGCCCCCCACCGCGTAGATCTCGCCCAGCTGATGCCAGCCGGCCGCGAGGTTCGGGCGCGCCGCGAGGGCCTTGCCCAGGTGGTGGACGGCTGCGCCGCTCCGTCCCTGCGCGGCGAGCAGGCGGCCCAGGTTGTACGTGGCTTCGATGCGGCCCGGGAACGCCGCGGTGAGCTTTTCGAGACGGGAGATCGCCGCGTCGATCCGCCCCTGGGCGGCCTCGGCGAGGGCCAGCCATTCCAAGGCCTGCGGATGGTCCGGGTGGCTCTCCAGGATGGTGGTGAGGGTGCGCTCCGCGGCGGCGGCACGGCCGCTCCGGATCTGTGCCTGTGCCAGGTCGAGCCAGGGCTCGATCTCGGCCGGCCGCACCTCGGGGAGCTTGTCTTCGAGATAGGGGAGGGCCTCGCCTTCGACGCCTGCGCGCAGGACCGCGGCCGCCCGGTAGATCTGAGCGAGGGCTCCCGCCGGGCCGCCGGGGAGAACGATCAGGTCGACCAGCACCGGGTCCTCCTCGGCGCGCGGGGCGAGCAGCGCGGGGCCGCCCGGCGTCCGGGTGATCTTGTGATCGGTCATCACCACGTGCACCACGTCCTCGGTGCGCCGCTTCGGCATGTGGCAGGACACGCAGTCTCCAGGGCCGGCACCGGCCGCGTGCTCCGGCCGGGTGCACGCCTCGCGGCCGTGGCAGCTCTCGCAGACGCCGCGGAAGAAGCCGGCCTTCGTCCGCTCCGGGATCCGCTTGTGCGGATCGTGGCAGGTGAGGCAGGAGAGCTTGCCGCCGCTCTCCAGAAAGCAGCGGCTCTGCTGCAGGCGGTAGGGGTGGTGGTTGATCTCGAAGCGATCGGCCGGGTCCTTGCCCTCCTCGCGCACGTCCACCTGGACCAGGTAGTCGGCGAGCGGCTCGGCGGGCCGGTGGGAGAAGTCGCCGCGGCCGAAACGGCGCAACCCCGGAATCGCCACCGAAGGCTGCAGATGGCACCCCTGGCAGACCTCGTCGCGCCGCGCCGGAGGAAGGCGGCCGGAGTTGAAGATGCTCGCCCGGATCTCCTCGCGCAGGCCGATGCCGCCCAGCGCCAGGCCTACGTGCTCGGCGCCCGGTCCATGGCAGCGCTGGCAGCCGATCCCTTCCGGCATCTCCGCCGGGAAGACCTGCGGCGCACCGTAGGCGTCACCGCCCGCCGGGAGGTCCGGATAGGCGTTGTGGCAGAAGATGCACTCGCGCCGCACCCGCCGCAGCACGCCTTCGTGGTCCGGCCGGTCGAACCCCGGCGCCATGCCCCAGCGCCCTTCCTGGGTGTACCAGGCGAGCGGAAGCTGATAGAGCTCGCCGCCGGGCGTCTGATAAAGGTAGGTCCGCGCGTGGTCTCCCGAGCCGAGAATCCAGTCCACCGGGGTCTCGAAGACGTTGATCGGCCGTCCGTCCGGTCCACTCTGCCAGCGCTGGAAGAGCAGGCGGCCCTCGCGCCGCGTCATCTGGAAGAGCTGCCCGGACGGGTTGTGCACGAACGGACGGGCCGCGAGGTCCTCGATCTCCACCGCCGGCCGAGGCTTCTGGAAAGCCCGTCCCATCCCTTTGAGGGCGAAGGATTTGGCGATGTCCACATGGCACAGGGCGCAGGCGCGGTCGGCGACGTAGCCCGGCGCCGCACCCGTCGTGGGGGGGAAGCCGAACGCGGCGAGGTCGTCCACCACGGAGACGGCGGGGGCGGGGGCGGGGGCGGGAGCCTGCGCCTGCGCGAGGAGCAGCGGGGCGGCGAGGGCCACGGCCCGGGAGAGGCGCGGCGAGTGCATCGCGTAGACAGAATAGCAGACGCCTTCAGGTCCGTCGTCCAGCCGGTCTGGAGGACGCTGCCTTCGCCGGACGGCAGAAGGTCCGGGCTGGTTACCGCCGAGCCCAGGCGTTCGCCGACACGGCGGTCTCGATCCTCTTCTGCTCGCCGAGCCGGGTCTCGCCGCGGAGCAGGTCGGCGAAGGGAACCGTCCGCAGCTCGTGGCAGGGCACGAGCACGAGGTGCTCGGCGGTCGCGAGGGCCGCCTCCGCGGGACCGAGGAGTCTCTGGTACAGGCCGGCTCGCGAGAAGACCGCGAGGTTGTCGCGCAGGGAAGGGGAGACCGGGAAGCTCTGGAAGCCGGCCCCGGGGGCTCCGGCGGGGTGGAGAAGGAAGAGGCGTTCGGCGCCTTCGTCCACGGACCAGGTGAGGAGGAGCGATCCCGGGGCGAGCGCAGCCCGCAGGGCTTCGAGGGAGAGCGGGCCGGCCAGCTCGTCGCGCCGCGCATCGAGACCGGCGAGCTCGCCGACGAGCCGGTCGATCTCGTCCCGGTCCCGCGAGGTGCTCAACCCGGCGAGGTGGTCGAGGAGGTCCGCCCGGGAGGATTCGACCGACTGGAGGCGGCGCGCGAGCTGTGCCGGGAGAGGCGGGACGGTGGAACGCACCCGGTGGCGCTCCAGGACCAGGAACGCCTCCTCGGCCCGTCCGTCCGCCAGGAGAACAGCCATGCAGTCCCGGGCGATCTCGCCGGGCGTGGCGCCGAGAATCTCGGCTTCCCCTTCACTCTCCGGCAGGCGTCCGAAGCGGGCCAGGGAGGCCGCGGCGCGGCAGAAGAAGGAGCCCGCCGGGCCGGTGCGCTCGGCGGCGCGATGGAGGATGGCCAGGTCGTACAGGGTCCCGGCTTCCCGGAAGGTGCCGGGGGCGAGCCGCTCGTAGGTGTCGAGGGCGTGGAGGAGCGCGGGCTCGGCGTCCCCGGGGAAGCCCACCTCGAAGCCGACCCGGCCGAGCTCCCGCCAGCGGTCGGCGGATTCGAGGGTTCCGGGGTGCTCGTTCTCGCTGAGGCTGAGGAGCCGCCGGAGAACCGCGATCCGCACCTCCGGCCGATCCGGCGGGGCGGGGCTCGCCGGGCTGCCGGGGAGAGGGCGGGGAGGCGCGAGCGCCGCGGCCTCGCGGAGGAGACGGTCGCGGATGGCCCGGAGCTGCTTCAAGTACCGGTCCAGCTCCGCCGGATCGCCGCCGCTCCCCCGGCGGCTGC
The DNA here is from genome assembly GCA_002420005.1 of Holophagales bacterium UBA5704. Taxonomy (GTDB): domain Bacteria; phylum Acidobacteriota; class Thermoanaerobaculia; order Multivoradales; family UBA5704; genus UBA5704. Next base: position 248,018 of record DIHE01000171.1, read on the forward strand.
CCAGCTCCGCCGCCTCCTCCCGGACCAGCTGGATCAGGTAGACGCTCTGGGGCGCGAGGCGGGACCGCAGGGAGAGGGATTGGCGGAAGAAGTCCTCCATGGCGGCCAGGTCCCCCCGGTTGGCGGCGATCGCGGCGAGCTGCGCCAGGTCGCGCGCCTCCTGCAGGCTCCCGGGCCGGGTCTCGGCCATCGCCTCGCGGTAGCAATGCTCGGCGCGCTCCCAGTTGTGCCGCCAGAGGAAGGTCTCGCCCCAGGCGCGCCACAGCGCCGCTTTGGCGGCGCCGGAGGACCGGCGCAGGGCGTCCTCGAAGGTGGCATCCGCCTCGGGCCAGCGGGCGGCCTCGGCCCAGGCCCGGCCGAGCTCCCCGAGGAGCCAGAGGGCCCGGGCGTCGGCGCCCGCCCGATCTTCCACCGCGACGGCGGCGAGCCAGGTGCGGGCGGCGCCGTCGGGATCTTTCGAAAAGGCGGTCGTCGCCTGGCGGAAGAGGCGCCAGGCATCCCCTGCGAGGGAGGAGGGCCGGGCCCGCAGCCGCCATGGACGCTGCGGCATGGCCCAGACCATCGGGACTCCGCGGCGCCGGCCGACCAGGGCGACCGGGCCGAGAGGCGCCTGCTCGGCTTCCACCTCGGCGAGCTGCTCGGGGGACGAGAGCGGGCCGCCGGGGGCTCCGGCGCGGCGCCAGGCGAGCAGCTCATCGCCGACCTGAAGCCGGGGGACGAGGTCCCCGGAAGCCGCTGGTGCCTCCGATCCGTCCTGCGCCGGCACCGCGAGGACCACCAGCCCGGCGGGCGGCTCCGCGGCGGCGTGGGTCGCCAGACCCAGGCTGAACGCGAGCGCGAGCCGGGCGAAACGCTGGGATTTCCTGGTCATCTCCGAGCCTCCCGTGGTTGACAGATCTCCGGAGGAGTGTACGAACGGCGCCGCCGGAGCGTCGTGGTAGGATCTGCGCGCCATTCGGCGGTCGAAACGAAACGTGGAGGGAACGGCATGGAGAGCATTCCGGGGCCGGCGGCGAGCCGGGCAGGTCTGGTGATGGCCATCGGCGGAGCCGAGGACAAGATCCGCGAGCGGGTGATCCTGCGGCATTTCGTCGAGGCGTGCGGGGGACCCGACGCCCATCTGGTGATTCTGGCGACCGCCTCGGAGCTGCCGGAGACCGGGGAACGCTATGCCGACCTCTTCTATCAGCTCGAAGCCGACGCGGTGGACGTCCTGCGCGTCCGCACCCGCGAGGACGCCCTCGCCGCCGACGAGGAGACCCTGGACCTGCTCGAATATGCCACCGGCCTCTTCATGACCGGCGGCAGCCAGCTGCGCATCACCTCCGCCCTCGGCGGCACCCGCCTGGCCGAGGCGATCCAGCGCCGCCACCGGGCGGGGATGGTGGTCGCCGGCACCAGCGCCGGCGCCGCCGCGATCTCCGAGCACATGATCTCGATGGGCGACGGGGGAGCCACCCCGCGCCGCCGCCTGGTGCAGATGGCCAAGGGGCTCGGCTTCGCGCCGAACGTGGTCATCGACCAGCACTTCCGCCGCCGCGACCGCCTCGGCCGGCTGCTCACCGCGCTGTCGTACAACCCGGAGCCGCTCGGCCTCGGGATCGACGAGGACACCGCGGCGGTGATCGACGGCGACGTCCTGCACGTGCTCGGCTCGGGCGCGGTGACGGTGGTCGACGCCGCCGGCCTGCGCTACTCGGACGCCGACGGCGTCGATCAGACGCAGCCGATCGCCATGCTCGGCATCAAGCTGGACTTCCTGACCTCCGGCTGCCGCTATGACCTGAGCCGGCGCCTCGGCCTGCCCCCGGTGGCGCGCGAGGTGCGCGGCGCGGCGGCGAGTATGGCCCCCGAACGCGAGCCCGAGACCGTGGAGAGCTGGACATGAAGATCATCGACACCCGGGTCTATCGCGGCCCCAACCTGTACTCCCTGCGTAAGGTCATCCGTCTGCGCGTCGATCTCGGCGAGCTGGAGGCCTATCCCACCGGCCGCCTGCCCGGTTTTGTCGACCGGCTCCTCGAACGGGTTCCCTCGCTCGCCGAGCACACCTGCTCCTATGACGAGCCCGGCGGCTTCATCCGCCGGATGACCGAGGACGAGGGGACCTGGCTCGGCCATGTTCTGGAGCACGTGGCGATCGAGCTGCAGTGCCTCGCCGGCACCCCGGTCTCCTACGGCAAGACGCGCAGCTACGACCTGCCCACCGGCCAGTACAACGTGATCTACAGCTACGAGGAGGAGTCGGTCGGCCTGCGCGCGGGGGAGCTGGCGCTCGATCTGATCCGCCACCTCCTGCCGCCGGATCGCGCGGCGCACGATCCTTCGCCGTTCGACTTCCCGCAGGAGCTCGAACGCTTCATCCGCCGCGCCCAGCGCCGCGCCTTCGGGCCGTCCACCGCCTCCCTGGTCAACGCCGCCGAGCAGCGCGACATCCCCTGGATCCGCCTGAACGACCGCTCCCTCGTCCAGCTCGGGCACGGCAAGTACCAGCGGCGCATCCAGGCCACGGTGACCAGCGAGACGAAGCACATCGCGGTCGAGATCGCCTCGGACAAGCGGCTGACCAACCAGATCCTCGAAGACCTCGGCCTGCCGGTGCCGCGCCAGCGCATCGTCGACGACGCCGAGGAGGCCGTCACGGCGGCGGAGCGCCTCGGCTATCCGGTCGTCGTCAAGCCGCTCGACGGCAACCACGGCCGCGGTGTCTCGATCAACCTCACCGATCCCGAGCAGGTGCGCGTGGCCTATGACAAGGCCTATGAGCGCTCGTCGAGCGTCATCGTGGAGACCTTCCAGACCGGCAACGACTACCGCATCCTGGTGGTCAACGGCAAGGTGGTGGCGGTGGCCGAACGGGTCCCGGGCCACGTCGTGGGCGACGGCGTCCACACCGTCGGCGAGCTGGTCGAGATCGTCAACAGCGATCCGCGGCGCGGCGTCGGCCACGAGAAGGTGCTGACCCGGCTGGAGATCGACCACCAGGCGGAGCGCCTGCTGGAGCAGGCCGGGCTCACCGTCGCCTCGGTCCTGCCGGCGGGGGAGACGTTCTACCTGCGCTCCACCGGCAACCTGTCGACCGGCGGCACGGCGATCGACAAGACGGACGCGATCCACTACGACAACCGGATCATGGCCGAGCGCGCGGTCAAGGCGGTCGGCCTGGACGTCGGCGGCGTCGACTACATCTCGCCGGACATCGCCCGCAGCTATCAGGATGTGGGCGGCTCGATCGTCGAGATCAACGCCGCGCCCGGCTTCCGCATGCACGTCGCCCCCACCGAAGGCAAGCCGCGCGACGTGGCGGGGCCGGTGATCGACATGCTGTTCCCCAAGGGCACGCCGTACCGCATCCCGATCGCCGCGATCACCGGCACGAACGGCAAGACCACGACCACACGCATGGTCGGCCACATCCTCAAGCTCTCCGGCTTTCACGTCGGGATGACCACCAGCGACGGCGTCTACATCGACGGCGAGCTGACCGTGAAGGGCGACATGACCGGCCCCTGGGCGAGCCATCTCGTGCTGCGCGATCCGAACGTGGACGCGGCGGTGCTGGAGACGGCGCGCGGCGGCATCGTGCGCTCCGGCCTGGGCTGGCGCAAGTGCAAGGTGGGCGCGGTGCTCAACATCGCCTCCGACCACCTCGGCATGGGCGGTGTCAACGACCTCGACGAGCTGGCGGAGATCAAGCAGGTGATCGCCGAGGTGGCGCAGGAGTACGTCGTGCTCAACGCCGACGACGAGCGGGCGGCGCGGATGGCCGAGCACAGCCCCGGCAAGCCGTTCTGGGTGACGATGAACCGCGAGAACGAACGGGTGCGCCGGCACATCCGCGAGCAGGGCAAGGCGGTGGTGCTGGAGGAGGGTCTGAACGGCCGGATGATCGTGCTCTATGACGGCGAGGAGCACATCCCCGTCCTCTGGGCGCGGCAGATCCCGGCGACGGTGGAAGGGCACGCCTTGCACAACGTGCAGAACGCCATGTTCGCCGCCGCCATCGCGCTCGCCCTGGGGATCAGCCTGGAGAACGTCCGCCAGGGGCTGCGCACCTTCACCACCGACTTCTACCAGACCCCGGGCCGGATGAACTTCTACAACGAGCATCCGTTCCGCGTGCTGCTCGACTACGCGCACAACGCCCACGGCATGGCGTCGATGGCGCAGATGGTGCGCGACCTGACGGTGCACGGCCGGCGGATCGGCGTCATCTCCGCCCCGGGGGACCGGCGCGACGAGGACATCCTCGACCTCGCCAGGGCCGCTGCGCGAGGCTTCGACCTCCTTCTGGTGCGTGAGGACGACAACTTGCGGGGCCGACGGCCCGGCGAGGTGGGAGCGCTGCTGCGCCAGGGCCTCCAGGCCGCCGGCTTCCCGGCGGATCGCATCGCAGATCAGATCTTCGCGGAGGAGGACGCCGTGCAGCGCGCCCTGGAGACCGCGCGGCCCGGCGACCTCGTGGTCATCTTCGGCGACAAGCTCGACCGCTGCTGGCAGCAGATCGTCAGCTTCGGCCGGACGGCCGAGGCCCCGGTCGGCGGAACCCCTGTGGCGCCGATCTTCGCCTCCCGGGAACAGGACCTGACCCCCTTGCCGCCCGTTCTCGCCCCGGAAAGCATGCCGTCCACCCGCAGCAGCCGGGCGGGGGAGCACGACGACTGAGGCCCCTCGCCATGCCGGGGTCGCTCGTTCGTCTGTCCGCCCTCGCAGCGCTCGCGTTCCTCCTGACCCAGGGCGCCACGGCGTCGGCCGATCCGGCCGATCTCGACACCGCGCTCGGCGAGATCGAGATTCTTGAGGCACAGATTGCACCCGACGGCGGCCGGGTGGCGTTCATCACCCGCCGCAACGACTTCGCGCACGACCGCGAGGCGTTCGCCGTCTGGGTGACCGGTGCCTCCGCGCCCGTCGTCCTGGCGGACGCGGGGACCTATGGTGCGCTGCGCTGGTCGCCGGACGGCCGCCTCTTGTCGCTCCTCGCCGCCGCGAACCCCGGCGAGGCGGCGCAGCTCGTCGTGCTGGAGCCGGCCGCGGGGGCGGTGCCGCGCGCGGTGACCCGGGCGGAACGGTTCGCGGACGGCATCGACCTCTACGACTGGCTGCCGGACGGCTCGGGCTTCGTCGCCGTGGCCACCTTGCCTCCCGAGGAGACGCCCGGCGACCGCCGGCGACGCCTGGAGCTCTATGGGGACGTCCGCCGGTTTCCCGCACCCTCCTCGAAGCCCTCGTTCTTCCGCGTCGCGCTCGACGGGATGACGGTGGACCGCCTGGGGGAGGCACCGTTCGATCAGCCGGAGACCCTCGCCGTCTCTCCCGATGGGGCCTGGATGGCGGCTTCCGGGAGCGCGGAGGAGCAGACCACGGCCGGCGCGGAGCTGGTGCTGCTCCCGCTCGGCGCGCCGGGTGGCGCCTTGCGCCGCTTTTCCAACGACATCTGGGAGGAGAGCCTGGCGTGGTCGGGGCGGGAGCTGTTCGTGGCGGGACCGGGGGAGAGGCGGGACGGCGTACAGCACAACACCGAAGGGCGCCTCTACCGCCTGGGGGAGCCGGAGCGGCTGGTCCGTCTTCACCCGGAGCTGCCCGGCTACGTCAAGCAACTCGTGCCCCTCCCCGGCGGCGCAGTGCTCCTCACCGACAACCTCTCGACCCGCATGCGCATCCTGCGGGTGCAGGCCGGCGCGGACCCGGTGACGCTGCTCGACCACCGCGGCTGGATCTTCAACCTGTCGGCCTCGCGCGACGGGAAAACCGTCGCCTTCGTCGCCGCGGATGCCACGCACTACCCGGAGATCTACCTCGCCCGTGGCGACCTGACCGGCATCCGGCCGGTGACGCGGCTCAACGAGGCGCTGACCCGCGCCCCCCTGCCGGAGATCGAGACCTTCACCTGGGACGACGGCGCCGGGGGGACCGTCGAAGGCGCCCTCTTCTGGCCGCCGGGCCGCAAGGGGGAGAAGGGCCTGCCGCTGATCGTCGACCTGCACGGCGGACCGTTCAGCGTGGCGCGCACGGAAGCCGTCTCGCTCGCCGGCTCGTTCCTCTCCTATCCGGCCCTTCTCGCCGCGCGGGGCTTCCTCGTGCTGAATCCCAACTACCGCGGCAGCGCCGGCCGCGGCGACGCCTTCACCCAGGGGATCGAGGGGCACCACTGCTCGCGTCCCTCCGAGGACGTGATCCGCGGCGTGGAGAGCCTCGTCGCCCGCGGCCAGGCCGATCGCGGGCGCTTGGGCCTCATGGGCTACAGCGGCGGGGGAGGGCTGTCGAAATGCCTGATCGGCCGCACCCGGATGTTCCGCGCCGTCGCGACCGGCTCGGGGGTCTGGAACGACATCGCCACGTTCACCTCGAAACGCGGAGCGCTGTGGACCGAGTCCTTCTATCCGGGCAGCTCGCCGTGGACCGACTTTTCCCTCTGGTGGAAGGAATCCCCGATGAGCGGCCTCGACCAGGTCGAGACGCCGACGCTGATCCTCGCCGGGGAGCGCGACGGCGACGCCCCGCGGCAGGCCGAGGAGCTCTACCGTGGCCTCACCCGGCGCGGCGTCCCCACCGAGCTCCTCCTCTTCCCGGGCGAAGGGCACGTCTTCCAGCGCCCCTCCCACAAACGCACCAAGATGCGCGCCGAGATCTCCTGGCTGGAGCACCACCTGCTCGGCACGCCCCGTCCCTGACCGTGGAGGATCGCCGATGCCCCGTCCACCTCGCGCCGCCCGTCCATCCGTCCCCGGCCTGACCCGCCGGGACTTCGTGAAGCTCGGCGCCGGAGCTCTATCCGGTGCCTTGGCGGGCGCCTGGATGGGTGTCCGGCCCGCCACGGCGGCGAGCCAGGACACGGTGCTCGTCCTCGGCGCCGGGATGGCGGGGCTCGCCGCGGCGCGCCGGCTGGTCGACGACTTCGGCTACCGTGCGCCGGGGCAGGTGATCGTCCTCGAAGCGCGCAACCGCACCGGCGGGCGCATCCACAGCAGCACGGATCTCGGGACCCCCATCGACCTCGGGGCGACCTGGATCCACGGCATCCAGGGCAATCCGGTGAGCGCCCTCGCCGACCGCTACGGCGCCGGCCGCCGCGCCACCCACTACGATTCCTTCCGCGTGCACGACAGCGACGGGCGCCTCTTCGCCACCGCCGACGTGACGCGCCTCGAAGGCGTCGAAGAGGGCATCCTCGAACAGGCTGCAGCCTATGGGGAAGACGAGCTCGACGAAGACCAGTCGCTCGCCGCGACCCTGGCCGACATCGGCGCCGGCGCCGGCCTCTCGGCGCGCGACCGGCGGATCCTGTCCTACCTGTACTTCACCGACGTCGAGCTGGAATTCACCCTCAAGCTCTCCCAGCTCTCCACCTGGTCGCTCGACGAGGACGAGGAGTATCCGGGCATCGACCAGCTCTTCCCGGGCGGCTATGCGCAGATCATCCGCGGTCTGTCCCAGGGGCTGGACGTCCGCCTGGGCACCGTGGTCCGCGCGGTCGACGCGCGCGGGTCCGCGGTGCGCGTCACCACGAACAAGGGGACCTTCACCGCCTCGCGCTGTGTCGTCGCCCTCCCGCTGGGCGTGCTGAAGAGCAACGCCATCACCTGGACCCCCGGTCTGCCGGCCGGCCTGCGATCCGCCATCCAGAGCCTGGGCTTTGGCGCGGCGCACCGGCTGGCGCTGTTGTTCCCGCGCGTCTTCTGGCATCCGGCGACCGAATTCGTCGGCTATTGCTCGCCGGCCGACGGCAAGCACTTCGAGCTGGTGAATTCCACGGTCTACAGCGGCAAGCCGATCCTCACCGTCAACACCGCGGGCGACTACGCCCGCCAGCTCGACGCTCTGACCCCGCAGCAGGCGACCGCCGCCGTGATGCCGGCCTTGCGTAAGATGTACGGCAGCTCGATCCCTGCACCGACGAAGGCGGTGGCTTCGGAGTGGGTGCGTTCCCCCTACACCCGCGGCTCCTACACCTACTGGGCGGTGGATTCCGACAGCGACGACAGCAATGCCTTCACCGCGCCGGTCGCCGGCCGCCTGTTCTTTGCCGGCGAGCACACCAGCGCCGCCTATCCGGGCACCGTCCACGGCGCGTACCTCTCAGGGCGGGATGCGGCGCAGCGGGTGGCGTCGGCCTGACCCACTTCCACAGAAAGGTGTGTAATGAAAACAAGGAAGGCATTTCTTCGGGGTTCCCTCTGCCTGGTTCTCGCGGTCCTCGCTCCGGCCTGCGGGCTCGCGCAGGAAGACGGCCACGGCAGCATGCGCTCCATGACTCTCGCGGAGCTTGCCAAGGGAGCCCTCCGGCTCGAAGGGCTCGGCTCGTATCACCGCGAGGTTACGACGTCGTCGCCGGAGGCGCAGGCCTTCTTCGACCAAGGGCTGCGCCTGCTCTATGCGTTCAACCACGACGAAGCGGCACGCTCGTTCGCCCGGGCGGCCGAGCTCGATCCGCAGTGCGCCCTCTGCTTCTGGGGAATCTCCTTCGCATTGGGCCCGAACTACAACATGGTCCTCCTTCCCGACCGCGCGGCGGCCGCCTGGGAGGCGGCGCAGAAGGCGGCCGCTTTGCGCGCCAAGGCGAGCCCGGCCGAGCAGGCTTTGATCGACGCGCTCCAGAAGAGGTACAAGGGGCCGGAGCCGCTCGATCCGCCGGCGCAACAGCCGTTCAGCGAAGCGTTCGCAGCGGCCATGCGCGAGGCGGCCGGCCGCTTTCCCGGCGACGCGGACGTCCAGACCCTGACCGCGGAGTCGATGATGGACCTGAATCCCTGGAAGCTCTGGGCGAACGACGGGCAGCCCGCGCCCGGCACCGAAGAGATCGTCGCCCGGCTCGAAAAGGTGCTCGCCGAGCATCCGGACCATCCGGGAGCGAACCACTACTACGTCCACGCCGTCGAGGCGTCCAAGGCTCCCGGGCGGGCGACGGCCGCCGCCGACCGTCTGCAGGGCATGATGCCCGCGGCGGGGCATCTGGAGCACATGCCGGCCCACGTCTACCAGCGTGTCGGCCGCTACGCCGATGCCTCCGAGGCGAACCGCCGCGGGGCCGCGGCCGATGCCGCGTACGTGGCACAGGCGAAGCCTTCCGGCTACTACGCGCCGATGTACTACTCCCACAACCATGCCTTCCTGGCCTATTCGGCGGCGATGGAAGGGCGAGGCCGCGAGGCGGTCGAAGCGGCGGAAGCCTCGGCCCGGGTGGTGGAGCAGTCACCGGAGATGCTCGACATGATGCCGGGGATGGACTTCTACCTGTCCTTCCCGGTCCTGGCAAAGGTCCGCTTCGGGCGCTGGGACGACCTGCTGGACGATGCGCCGCCGCGCTCCGACTGGAAGGTGCTCAACGGGCTCTGGCACTTCGGCCGGGGGATGGCGCTCTGCGGCACGGGAAAGCCCGACGCCGCCGCGGCCGAGCTGCAGATCCTCACGCAGATCGCCGCCGAGGTGCCGCCGGACCTGCCGGCCGGTTACAACACCGCCCGCGACATCCTCGGTCTCGCCACCCGATTGCTGGAGGGGGAGGTCGCCAGGAAACAGGGGAAGATCGAGGCCGCTCTGGCAGCTTTCGAGGATGCCGTGCAGGGGGAGGACCGTCTGAGCTATGACGAGCCCTCCGACTGGTTCTACCCCGTGCGACATCACCTGGGAGCCGCCCTCCTCACCGCCGGCCGCGCCGCGGACGCCGAGGCCGTCTTCCGCGCCGACCTGGAGCGCAATCCGGCGAACGGCTGGGCCCTGTTCGGGCTCGAGCAGGCGCTCACCGCCCAGAAAAAGGAGACGAGTGAAGTGAACGCGCAGCTCGCGAAAGCCTGGGCGCGGGCGGACGTGAAGCTCACCGCCGCGGTGTTTTGAGCTGCCGTCAGGCCAACCCGAGATCGCGGAGCGAGCCCGCCACCAGGACCCGTTCCGCGATCCGTTGCAGGGCGGGAAGGGTCCGCCGATCTTGCGGTACTTTGCCTCCAACTTCTCGGCCCAGGTCAGCTGCATGGGCTGTCGCTGAAAAGCTCTCGGCGTTGATGACGGAGAAGTACCTCGAAGAGAGGGCACGGCGGGGCAGCCGCGAGAAGTTTCTCGCCGTCCTCGCCAAGGTGCCGGACGTGCCGCCAGACCCCGGGGACAAGTTGTAAGGCCCTTGCCAAGAAAACGATCGATCGTGCTATAATGTCGCAGTGCGGCATAGGCCCGGGCGGCGGACGCCGTCCGTTGGAGAGCCGGCCGAGATAAAGGGGACGACGATGGCCAAGGATCACCACAACAGCAGCGAGCTGGAATCGCGGAAAGTGGCGGAGGCCTCCCGCGAGACCGAATGGAGGCAGCCGAGCTTCCTCCGTGAGATGTTTCTCGGGAACTTCCGGCTCGATCTCATCCACCCCTACCCCCTGTTGGAGGACGAGCGCCCCGAGTTCGCCGCCTTCTACAACGCCCTCAAGGAGTTCGTGCAGAACGAGGTCGACTCCGTCGAGATCGACGCCACCGGGGAGTACCCCGAGCACGTGGTCGACGGCTTGCGCAAGCTCGGCGCCTTCGGCATGAAGATCCCCAAGAAGTACGGCGGTCTCGGCTTCACCAACGTCGAGTACCAGAAGGTGATGGAGCTGTTCGGCAGCATCGACGGCAACCTGTCGGCGCTCCTGTCGGCGCACCAGTCGATCGGCGTGCCGCAGCCGCTCAAGGTGTTCGGCAGCGAGGCGCTCAAGGAGAAGTACCTGCCGCGCTGCGCCAAGGGCGAGATCTCGGCCTTCGCCCTGACCGAGGCCCAGGTCGGCTCGGACCCGGCGCGTCTGGGCACGACCGTCGAGAAGACCCCCGAGGGCGACTACGTGATCAACGGCGAAAAGCTCTGGTGCACCAACGGCACCATCGCGAAGCTCCTCGTGGTCATGGCGGTCAATCCGAAGAGCAAGAAGATCAGCGCCTTCGTCGTCGAGACCGCCTGGCCGGGCGTCAAGGTGGAGCACCGCTGCCACTTCATGGGCCTGCGCGCGCTCGCCAACGCGGTGATCAGCTTCAAGAACGTGCGCGTCCCCGCCGAGAACCTGATCGGCGAGGAGGGCAAGGGCCTCAAGATCGCCCTGACCACCCTGAACGACGGCCGCCTGTCGATCCCCAACGGCTCGGTCGGCACGGCCAAAGCCTGCCTCGAGGTCTGCCGCAAGTGGGCGGCGAGCCGGGTGCAGTGGGGCAAGCCGGTCGGCAAGCACGAGGCGATCGCCCACAAGCTGGCGGACATGGCCGCGAACACCTTCGCCATGGAATCGATCGCCCGCCTGGCAACCCAGATGGTCGACCGCGGCGGTTACGACATCCGCCTCGAAGCGGCGGCCTGCAAGGAGTGGAACTCGGCCCGCACCTGGGAGATCGTCGACGAGACGATGCAGATCCGCGGCGGGCGCGGCTATGAGACGGAGAAGTCGCTGGCCGCCCGCGGTGAGGAGCCGATCGCCGTCGAGCGCGTGATGCGCGACTACCGGATCAACAAGATCTTCGAGGGATCGAGCGAGATCATGCACCTGTTCATGGCCCGCGAGGCGGTGGACAAGCACCTGGAGGTGGCCGGGGCGATGATCGACCCGGAGAAGAGCATGAGCGACAAGCTCGCCGCCATCCCGCCGATGACCGCGTTCTACGCCTCGTGGTATCCGACCCGCTGGCTGGGCTGGGGCCAGTGGCCGCGCTATCAGGAATTCGGCGACCTCGCGACGCACCTGCGCTTCTGCGAGCGCAACACGCGCCGCCTGTCGCGCCAGATCTTCCACGGCATGATCGTCCACCAGGCGAAGCTGCAGCACAAGCAGGCGTTCCTGTTCCGGCTGGTCGACGTGGCCAACGAGCTGTTCGCGATGGCCGCCTCGGTGACCCGCGCGCAGGCGATGCGCCAGGAAGGCCGCGCCGACGCGGAGAACGCCGCCGAGCTGGCGGACCTGTTCTGCCGCAACGCGCGGCGCAAGATCGCCGGGCTCTTCCGCTCGCTCTGGCTGAACGACGACGTCCGCAAGTACAAGGTCGCCCTGAAGGTGCTGGAGGGCAAGCACGCCTGGCTGGAGAGCGGCATCATGACGCTCGCAGAGCGCAACAAGGTGTCGCGTCCGGAGGTCTTCGAGCTTCAGGCGAAACCGGTCGCACCGGTGGCCAAGGGCCGGACGGCCGGCGGCAACTGACCGGTGCGCGCCGTCCTCGCCCCTGACGATCCCCGGAATCCGGTACCGCGCGTAGGGGACCTCCCCGATCCGGTGCCGGGTCCCGGGGAGGTCCTCGTCGCCATCGAGGCGGCGGGGATCAATCATGCGGATCTCCTCCAGATCCGCGGGCAGTATCCCCCTCCGCCGGGGGAGAGCACGGTTCCCGGTCTCGAAGCCGCCGGCCGGGTGGTCGGCGGCGCGCTGCCGGAGCGCTGGCCTCCCGGAACCCGGGTGATGGCTCTGCTCGGCGGCGGCGGGCACGGCACGCTCGCCGCCATCCCCACCGGGCAGCTCCTGCCGGTTCCCGAGAATCTGTCGATTGAAGAAGCGGGAGCGGTCCCCGAGGCCGGCCTGACCGCCTGGACGAATCTGGTGGCCGAAGGTGGCCTTCAGGCGGGGGAGACCGTGCTGGTGACCGGGGCCACCGGCGGCATGGGCAGCTTCGCCGCCCAGCTCGCCCGCGAGTTGGGCGCGCGCGTGCTCGCCGTCGGCCGCGATCCGGGCCGGCTCGCACAGCTCCGCGCTCTCGGCATCGACGAGACCTTGACCGCCGGACCCGACCTCGCCCGCCAGGTGCGCGCGGCGACCGGCGGACGCGGTGCCGACCTGGTGTTCGATCTGGTCGGCGGCCCGTCGATCAACGCCCATCTGGCTTCATTGCGCGAGGGCGGGCGCCTGGTGCTCATCGGCCTGCTGGGTGGGCGCAAGGAAGAGGTGGACCTGGGCGCCGTGCTGAGCCGCCGGCTGCGCATCGTCGGCTCGGTCCTGCGGCCTCGCTCGCGCGAGGAGAAGACGCGCCTGGTGGAAGGCTTCGCCTCCTTCGCCTTGCCCCGCCTCGCCGACGGGCGCCTGCGCCCGGTGGTGGAGAAGGTGCTCCCTTTCGAACGCGCCGCCGAGGGCTACAAGGCCTTGGAAAGCGGCGGCACGTTCGGCAAGATCGTCCTCAAGATGTAGGGCCGCGGTCCTACTTCGCCGCCTCCTCCCCGACCCGCACGTTGCGCGCCAGATACGAAGCCTGCGCGGTCGCGGCATCCACGATGCCGACGGCGACCCGCTGGTCTCCGGACGCGAGTGTGAGCGTGAGGTCGTACTGGAAATTCTTGCCCAGGGCGACCAGCGCCTTGTCGCGCGGGATGCGGATCGGAACCTCCACCTGGCGCACGCGCGAGATGCCGCCGTCGGCCCCCTGGGTGGCGACCAGCAGGCGGACCTTGCCCACCAGGGCCTGGGTCTGGAGATTGTCTTGGAGGAACAGCTTGAAGAGGGGAATCCGCAGGTGGAGGGGGACGTTGAACGTCTTCCCTTCGGCCGGCCGGACCTCGCCGACGTCGAGCCGGACCTCGAGCGGGTTCTCCTCGGTGCCGTAGAACAAGGCCGCGAGGGTGCGGTCGGCCGACCGTTCCAGCGGTGACTTGTCGCGGTAGCTGCGCCGGTTGCGGACCTGCAGGCCGTCGCGCCGAACCTTCACCTCGATGCGGTGCTCGCGTCCGTCGCCCGCGCGGCGCGGTGCGAAGCCCAAGGAGTAGTAGCTCTCCAGGTCCTGCTGGATGCGCTCCAGCTCGGGGACGAGGTCGTTGGCGTTGAAGATCGCCCGGCCGCCGGTGTCGGAGGCGAGGACGTTCAGCGAGTCGCGCCGGTTGTTGGTCTCGATGAACAGCACGCTGCCGGTGCGCAGCACCTGCTCGCGCCCACCGCCCATGGACTCGGCCGAGGCCGCACTGTTCGCCTCCAGGCCGCTCGCCTGCAAGGTGTAGAGGGTGACCCGGTTGGCATTGGCGTGCGCGGCGAGCTCGGTCCATTCGTCGGCGGTGCTGTAGCTCTGGGCGTCGAGCATCGCCTGGCTCGCCTGGTAGGAGCGGGCGCCGAACTGCCGGGCGTCGACCGTCTGGGAGGCGGGATCGGCGGCCGAGCCGGTGGCGCCGGAGGAGGCACCTCCTCCGCCGCACAGCTCCTGCAGGACCTGGAACAGCTCCTCCCCGGGGGTGACCGAGACGCCGTCGCTGACGTGGAGGAGGACCTTGCGGCCCGGCAGGCCGGACAGCGAGTTGACGAACAGCTTCAGCGAGGCGATGGTGCGCAGCACCGCCACGCGGGAGGATTCCGCGTAACTCTTGATCGGGTCGGCGATCCGCACCGGGCAGGGGACCTCCAGAGGCTCCGCGTTCTCGTCCGCGAACTTGTTGTCGACGTTGCCCAGCGCCAGGGCCTCCTCCTGGATCATGTACATCGCATCCAGGGCGGTGCGGCGCGAGCGGTCGTTCTCGCCGCCCTGGGCGGAGAGGCGGGTGACCTCGTCGAGCGCGCGGGCGAGAGCGGCCCGGTCGTCGGTGAACGCCTGCCGCACGTGCAGCCCGCCCATGTCGTCGGTGACCACCATCACCCGGTCGCCCGGCCCGGTCTCGCGGTCGAGGAAGGAGCCGAGCTGTTGCAGGGCGCGGGCGCGGTGGGCCGGCTGGACGTTGACGTTGTCGACGTAGACCACCAGGTGCAACGGATCGCCGCCGGCCGGCGGTGGAGGAGCGGCCGTTGCGCCGGGCGGCGCCGGCACCGCGGGCGCAGGCGGCGGGGGAGAGGGCACGGACGCCTGGGCCTCGAAGTTGGTGATCTCCACCCGCTTGCCGTCTTCCAGGAGCTCGAAGTCGTCCTTGCGCAGCCCGGAGACCGGCCGGCCGGCCTTGTCGGTGACGTAGACGTCGACATTGACCACGTTGACGTCGACCGCCTCGCCGAAGGTGGTTTCGGGCGGCACCTGGGCGGGGGCGGCGCCGACGGACGCCGCGCCGAAGCAGAGCGCCAGCACGAAGAGAAGAGGGCGCCGAAGCGGCGGCGAAGGCTTCAAAACTGCCCCCGCACCGCCCCGTCGGAGCCGCCTACGTGGACGGCGCGGGCCAGGAAGGAGGTCTGGGCCGTCCCTTCGTCGAGCACCGCAATGGCAACGCGCTGGTCGCCGGATCCCAGGGTGAGCGCCAGCTCATACACATAGGTCTGCCCGAAGGCCACCAGCGCCCGGTCCTTGGGAATGGTCAGCGGCACCTGCACCTGGCGGACCTTGGAGGTGTCTCCTGCGCCGGATTGGGTGACCACGAGGAGCCGGAGCTTGCCCTGGTAGGACTCTTCCGTCTGCTGGAAGAACAGCTTCTGGAGCGGGATGCGCAGCCGCACAGGGACCATGTACCCGCCTTGTGCGGCCGGCCGGACCTCGCCGATCTCCAGGGCCACGTCGAGCGGATTGTCCTCGCTGCCGAAGAAGAGGGCGGCGAGGGTGCGATCGACCGCCCGCTCCATCGCCGGCTTGTCGCGGTAGCTCAGGGGATGGCGGACGGTGAGGCCCTTTCCCTTCACCCGGACCTCCAGGCGGTGCTCGCGGCCGTCGCCGGCTTTGCGCGGGGTGAAGCCGAGCGAGTAGTAGCGGTCGAGGTCGTCGCGCATCCGGGCGAGATCGGGGCGCACGTCGTTGGCGTTGAGGATCGCCCGGCCGCCGGTGTCGGCGGCCATCACCGACAGCGAGTTCTGCCGGTTCTGCATCTCGATGTTGGAGACCGACGTGAGCTGAAGGATCCGGTCGCCCGGCCCGGCATCCGCCGCCGATGCGGCTCCGGCCTCAAGGCCGCTCGCCTGGAGCGTATAGAGGGTGACCCGTTGCGCATTGGCATGGGCTGCGAGCGAGCTCCACTCCTTGGCGGTGCTGTAGGCCTGTGCATCCACCAGGGCGCTCTGGCCGCGGTAGGCGCCGAGGCTCCCGGTGGCTCCGGTGTCCGCCGGTGTGGTGCCCCCCGTCAGATTGCCCGACAGGCCGGAGGTGGCGCCACCACCACCGCAGAGCTCGAAGAGCGCCTGGAACAGCTCTTCGCCGGGGACGACGGAGATCCCGTCGCTGACGTGGAGCAGCGCTTTGCGGCCCGGCAGGCCGGAGAGCGAGTTCACCATGACCTTGAGCGCGGCGATGTTGCCCAGGATCTGCTGGCGGGCGGTCTCGGCATAGGAGCGGGCCGGCTGCACGATGTCCATGGGGCAGAGCGGATCGATCTCCATGCCGCCTTCCTGACTGCCCCCACCGTCCCCGCCTCCTCCTTCTCCGCCGCCACCGCCTCCCCCTTCACCGCCACCTCCCCCGGCTCTCTGCCCCGCGCTGTTGAGTCTTTCCTCCATCCGGTCGGTGCTCCGGGACCTCTCCTGGATGTCGAGGATCTCCCCGAGGGCGGCGCGACGCGCCCGCTCGATCTCGCCGCCGTTGGCCACCAGGCGTTCCACGCCATCGAGCGCCGCGCCCAAGGCTGTGCGGTCGGTGGTGAAGGGGAGCCGGACCTTGAGACCGAGATCATAGGTGACCAGCATCACCCGGTCGGTGGCGCGCAGCTCATGGGTGAGAAAGTCGCGAAGCTGCCGCACCACCCGCGCCCGGTGCGCCGGCCGCAGGTTGAAATTGTCGACATAGACCACCAGCTGAAGGGCGTCTTCGGGCGCCAGGCCCACGGTGACGTCCAGCGAAGGCATCTGGGGATCGGGTGCGGCAGAGAAGCTTCCGGCCGGTGCGGTGCCGCGGTCGACCACCGCGAAGTTGGTGATGTCGACCCGCTTGCCGTCCTCCAGGATCTCGAAGTCTTTCTTGTCCAGGCCGAGGACCGGCCGTCCGTCGGGACCGAGGACCGAGACGTCGACGTTGACCACGTCGATCTGGACCGCTTCGCTGAAGCCGTCCAGCGAAGCCTGGTTCTGGGCGCGAAGGGGCGGCGCGAACGCAGCCAGGATCAGACACAGACCGACCATCCAGCCGCTGCGCGTGGGTACGAACATGAAACCTCCCGTTGGCCCCCCGGCCCGATCGAGCGGGCCGTTCACCGACAACTCAAAGCTGCATCCAACAAACATCCAATGAAGATCAAGCTCCCCCGTCCGGTACAGCGTTCCGGTCTTCCTCAGAGGATACCGCAGTTTCGCTCGGCGTGGGGTGCCGGGGCCACAGGAGGAGCACAAGGGGGATGGAGAGGGCGGTGAGCACGAGGCTCCCTTCCGGGCCGAAGGCCGCCCCGGTGATCTCCGGAGGGCCGGTGACCCCGACATCCAGCAGGCGGGCCACTTTGACGCCGCTCACCGGCAGCGAGGCGAGGGAGGCGACGCCGAAGTTCCAGACGCCGTGTGCCAGGGTGGCGCTCCACAGGCTGCCGCTGCGTTCCACCAGCAGGGCGAGCACGAAGCCGGCGAGGCAGGTGTTGACCACCGCCGCCACCGTGACGTTCGGGTTGACGGAGTGGAGGAGGCCGAAGGCGGCAGAAGAGACGAGCGCGGCGGCCCACCAGCTCCAGCGTTCCTTGAGGGCCCGAAAGACGTAGCCGCGGAACACCCACTCTTCAATGCCGCCTTGGAGCAGGAAGGCGGGCAGGAGGACGAGCAGCTGGAGCGCACCCCCCACGGTGATCACGGCCGGCGCAAGCCCTTCGATCTCGACGTCGGACAGGGGCAGCCCCTCGACCACGGCCATCCACACCCCGAGCACCGCGAGCGTCGCGAGCGGCGCGGTCCAGGCCTGGCGCCAGGCCCGCCGCACGCCGCCGTCCGGCCAGCGGGCTCCCAGGCTCGCCAGATCCCGGCGGTCGAGAACGCGGAGAAAGAGGAGCGTCACGCCATAGACCGCGGGCGCCGAGAGGGCGAACAGGAGCAGCGCGACATGGCCTTCCGAGGTCGGAGCCCGCCAGCCCAGCTGTTTGACGGCGAGCAAAACCGCCCCGAAGGTGAGACCCTGCGCCAGCACGAAGGCGACCAGATAGAAGAAGGAACGCACGGCGGGGTGGCCCACGGGACCCGGTGGGGGAGGAGGGGCGGCAGCCGGCGTCGTCTCGGGAATCATGAAGATCTCCATTCTAGAGGAAGAGAGAGAGGATCACGACGCCGGACGGCACCGATCCGTATACTGAGGCAACCCAGGAGAGACCTTGATCCGGTTACCGCGGTTGTTGCAAGAACAGGAGGAGCTGCTGGCCGATGCCCTGGCGGGGCGGCGGCTGCGGCGGCATTGGGCCTCGCTGTGCCTCGCGATGGCGGCGGGCGCGGCCGTGTATGGTGCCGTGCTCGGCTTCTGGCACGGCCCGCGTCTGGCCGCCTACGCCGCGGTGAAGCTTCCCGCCGTCCTTCTCCTCACCTCGGCGCTGACGGTGGTGTTCAGTTGGACCGTGGCGCGGCTGTCCGGCTTGGCGCTGCGTTTCGGCCAGGTGGCCGTGCTGACCTTCCTGGCGCTCGCCGTGGGGAGCGTCCTGCTCGCCTCGCTCGCACCGGTCGCCGCCCTGTTCACCCTCTGTGCGCCGGCCCCGACCCCGGCCGCGCGCACCGCGCACAATCTCCTGTACGTGCTGCACACGGCCCTGGTCGGGGGCTGTGGCCTCGCCGGTACGGTGGCGCTGTGGCGGGCCATGGTGCGGCTCGGTGCGCCGCGCGGCACCGTCCGCGCCGTCTATGTGCTGTGGGTCGCCGCCTTCGCCCTGGTGGGCGGCGAGGTGGCCTGGATCTTCCGCCCGTTCATCGGGAGCGTCTTCGAGCCCGTCGTCTTCCTGCGCCACGACGCTCTGCAGGGCAACGTCTACGAGCTCCTCGTCACCGACATTCTGCCGCATCTTCTCTCACTGGACTGAACCTGGATCGACTCCGGAGGGACTTCGATGGAACCCGAAAGCTCCGCGCCGCCGTCTCGCGCACCGCATGGCCTTCTCGGCCCGTTCAACGAGTTGCTCGGCGAGCCTCTCGCTTTGCTGGAGCGGGCGCGGGCGGGCACGTTGCGGGTGGCGCCCTTGTTCGCCGGAGCGGTGGTGGGCGCCGGGCTCTACGGTGCCGCCGCCGGCTTCTTTCAAGGCGGCGCCCAGATCCTGGTCGCCGGCTTCAAAGCGCCTCTCATCGTCGGGCTCACTCTGTTGCTCTGCCTGCCGAGCCTCTACGTCTTTTCCAGTCTGGCCGGCGCGCGCTGGAGCCCCCGTGCCTTCCTCGCCGCCGTCGCCGGCTTCGCCGCCACGCTCTCGCTCCTGCTCCTCGCCCTTCTTCCCGTCGGCTGGCTGTTCTCGGTGAGCAGCCGGTACCTGGGCTCCGCGGTCTGGCTGCACCTGATTCTGTGGACCGTGGCCCTGGCTCTCGGCTGGCGCTTCCTCGGCCGCGCCCTCGCCGCCGCGGGAGCGCACGGCGGCACCGTCGTCTGGATCTTCCTCTTCGCCCTCGTCTCCCTCCAGGTGACCACCTTCCTGCGCCCCGTCCTCTGGCGGCCCGCCGGAGAGCCGCTGTTCCGCAGCGAGAAGATGTTCTTCCTGGAGCACTTCGGCAAGGTGTTCGACGTGCCGGCGGTCGACGCGAAGCCCGGGAAGGCCGAGCCCGAGAAGACCAGGGGGTGAGGGTCTTTGGGCGGGTGGAAGTCCCGGCTCCGACGACTTTGACGGGACCCTGCCAGGCGTTCTTTTCCCGCTTGACTTGCGCCCGCCCTTCCCTTTACGCTTCCCCTGTCGTTCTTTCTCAGCAGCACCCGGGCGCACGGAGCGTATCCGTCCCCGGTCACCTCGAAGCGGGTCCGAGCGAGATTGGCGTCTCCCCCGGACCCTAGGCACGCAAGGAGATACAGTCCTATGCGCACCCGTCGTGATGGTAGCACCCCTGTCCCCCCGTCTCCCTCTTCGTCTCCGGCGTCTTCGCCGGCCCATGCGTTCACCCCGGAGTATCTGGCGCTGCTTTCGCAGCGCGACGAGCCGTTGACCGGCGCGGAGGCGGATGCCGCGGGTCCCTGGCATCTGGAGCCGCACCCGCAAGGCTGGGCCGTTCTGCGCCAGGGCGAGAGCCTGGAGCGCGGCAGCCGGCCGCAAGCGGTCTTCGCGCGCAAGGACGCGGCGCGACTGGCCGCGGCGGTCCTCCCCGGCACCGGCCGGCGGATGCGGTATACGCTCGGCACGGAGGCGGACAGCTTCTGGGGCTATCCGGTTCTGGACGACCAGCAGGTGGTGGG